>JBCCAF010000039.1:0-2831 GCA_039814945.1 Pseudomonadota bacterium | reverse complement strand
CATCGAATACACGTCCGTCGCGGCCCTGGCCCAAAAGGCGCAGGAAGGGTTGGCGGTCAGCCGTGTGCTCGTTGACACGTCTGAATTGGCCAAAGTGCACCCGGATCCCGAAACAGTCTGGGATGCCGTGGATACGGACTACGCCCAAAAGGCGCTGGTCGAGGCGCGCGGCGCGCCAGAGCGCATGATGCGCAGCGTGGATGACATTGCGGCCCGCCGCGAGGCCCGGGCGCAGGAGCGGCAACAGGCCAATGCGCTGGCGGCTGCACAGCAGGGTGCCGACATCGCGGGCAGCCTGGCCGGATTGGATCAACAACAGGAGCTGACATGAGCAAAGCAAAGCGATTTGTGCGCGACCAATTCAAGGGCTGCAAAACGCTTGAGGAAGCGTTTCATAGAACCATGGGGCCTAAGCTCGCAATGGTGCATCCGAATGTTTACCGAGTTGCGCGCGAAGCGTTTTTTGCTGGCGCTGTCGCGCTGGACAGCATGCAGTGCGAAATCATGGTTGGGGATGGTCCATCCGCAGATCCAGCGATCACCGGAAAGCGCCTTGCCGCGTTGATGGACCGGGTCGTTGATGAATTTGACCACCGATAATCCAGGCACTGGTTTGGATCAATAGCGAGGGGAAAATCGTGCGTTTGAGAAGCGTTAAATGGAAGCGACCGGCAACGGCTAAAGAACTTGAACATGCAAAGCTCTTGTTTGCGTTTGGACCGTCATGGTTCCGGCGGGGAAACCTCTGGATCTTCTTGCGAGGTCCTAAGCCATATCTGCACGCAGATACGCCTGATGGCTTTGAGCGTATGAACTAAGAGGAGGTAACTGGCGTGGATAATTCACCAGACAAGGAAAGCGGCTACATACCAACGCAATTGCGTGCGTTGGCGGATGACAAGGTGGCTGCAACCTGTGCCTACGCATCCGACTTGAGGCGAGCGGCAGACGAGCTCGAGCGGCTAAATTCTATCATTTACTCACCGCAAAATGACGCCTTCCTGAGCGGTGTTTCCATTGAAGCCGAACACCAGCGACAGCGTTGGTCGCAGCAACACGATGCGCAGAAAAACGGTTGGAATTGGTTTTGGACCATTGGCTATCTCAGCCAAAAGGCCGCCACAGCATTTGAGTGCGGGGACTATGACAAGGCCAAGCATCATTGCATCTCAACAGCGGCGCTCATGAAGACGATGCACAGGTATGTGTCGGAACATGAGGCGTTTTTGAAGGGGCAAGGCTAATGCGCCCCCTACGCCTCGCCGCCTTCAGCGCCTTGTATCAGCTCTTTAGTGACCGCCATGCGGCGGCAGTTGCTGAGGGATGGCATGCCCTGGCAGAGTACCCCGCCTTGATCGAAGACCTAATGCATTTGGGGCATATGGGCGAGGATCCTCTGACGGACCCTGAAACGGGCACGGTGTACACCCACGAAGAGCTGATCGCCCGGGCCGCGCGCGGCGCGCTGGTGCAGCAGCTGCTGGCGCGCGCCGAAATCACTCAAGACGAACTGAACCACATCCGTAAAACAGGAGATACAGGATATGAAATACCTACTTTTGACGACAGCGATGGTGCCGATGATTTTTCGGGCTCCAGCTGATGGAGGTGCCGGCGAAGGCGGTGCTGGGGGTGCTGGTAATGGCGATGGCGGCGCTGGTGGCGCTGGCAGTGGTGATGGTGGCACTGGTGACGGTGGCGGTGGTGCTGGTGGTGGTGCCGGTGGCGATGGTGGTGCAGGCGGTGCAGGTAGTGATAAGCCTTGGTACGACACCCGCGAATGGTCGGACCCCACCCTTAAGGAATTTGCCGTCAAGAATGGCTATCACAGCGGGACAGCTGATGAGGCGCTTGAAAAAGCGCTCAAGGGGGAAATGACGGCGGCCGCGAAACTCGGCAAGGATCCCAAAAGCCTGGTGGAACTGCCGGGCGAGGATGGGTCCATCATGGACTTTTTCAAGGACAACGGGGCCAAGATGGGTGTGCCCGACAGCATTGAAAAATATGAACTGTCGTTGCCGTCCGATTTACCAGAAGGGTTGCCGATCGATCAGGCGTTGCTCGATGGGTTTACCAAAGCCTCTTTTGAGGCTGGACTGCCGCCCGCTGTCGCTCAGGCATCGGTGGATTTCTACGCCCAGCATGTGACCAATTGGATGTCTGAACAGCAAGGCAAGGTGGCCGAAAGCGAAAAGGCCTTGGAAACTGCGCTCAAGTCAAAATGGGGCGGTAGCTGGGAAGAAAATCGCGATCTTGGGGTGCGCGCGTTTCAAACGCTTGCCGCCAAAATTGGCTTGGATGCTGATGCAACAAAGAACATCGCGTCAAAGCTCAATGAGGGCATGGGTGATGTGCACCTGGTTCAGTTTACCCATGGTTTGGCGGAGATCATCGGCGAAGACAGTCTGGCGAAACCGCGAAACAGCGATGCACCAGCGGCGAACGTCGCAACGGCCACACAGCGCAAGGCGCAAATTATGGCCAAGGGCGATGGCGATATGGCCAAAGCACGTGGCAATTCAGCGCGTATCAAGGAGTTACAAAAAGAGCTGAAAGGGTTGAACCGGATCATCGCCGCCGGATAATCCGTCCACGGACAGATATTGGGCAAACCCTCTACCGGCCTTGCTTGATGAGGGCCAAGTCCCGCTGTATCTCGATTGCCTTTTCCCGCAAGCCTTCGGTTTGCGGGATTTCTTTTCGCAGATTGTACAGATGGGTGAGCAATATTTGGGTGTGCGCGATCGCGCCTTCGAGATCAGGATGAGACATCGCGTCAACCTATTGCCAATGCGCGCGCTGGTCTAGCGGGTTGCGCCCCTCACGAAAAT
>JBCCAF010000029.1:0-18182 GCA_039814945.1 Pseudomonadota bacterium | reverse complement strand
GTCCTTTACCGTGCGATCGGCAGCATCTGTGTGGCGTTCGGGTGTATGTCTCATTCTTCACTCCTACTTGGTGAAGATGAGCCAGAAACTCTCCCTTATGCAATCAGCTCAATTGATCCCATGGGCGCTGACGGGAAACAGCGGGAGGCCCCATCTCGGAGACCTTGGTATCGCAGCTGAGTCTCGTTGCTCCGTCAATCGCCGATCTACTACGTCACATCATCTCGTCCCGAGTGACTGTGCTTTTGGTCTGGGGCGTCGTAGCCCTCATTCTGTGGAGACCCGTTTGGTCGCGACTGTGGAGGATGCCACTCCTCGGGATGGCTTTGTCGAAAGCTGTCTTCCCTGATCTTGCTGGAAAATGGGAAATAGAAATACGGTCGAACTGGCCGATCATCGATTTTCAACGGCAAGCCGCCGCCGACGCTAATCATACGCGGTTTGATGTATTGGCCGACGGGACCACAATTCCTAGCCTGCTGACATCGACTTTCGACGTGAATATCAAACAGGAATGGAGCGGCGTTCAGATTGAATTTGAACCAACAACAGACTCGGTTCTCGAAAACTCGCGAACCTTGTCTGTTGAGCTCCTGCCTTCAAATGAAACCTATCGTAAGCGAATAGCTTGGACGTACTTGCAAAAGAACAAGCAGCCCCGCCTGCCCACTGATGAGCAGGAGTTTTTTGGATCAGCGCTACTTGAGTTATCGGATGACGCAAATGAGATGTCCGGGAAATATTGGACAAACAGGTCATGGGATCGCGGCTTAAACGCAGCCGGCTTAATCACAGCGCGACGAGTAGTCTGACTGCACCGATCTGTTTTGTGTCACCCCATCGCATTCAAGCCCACGCCTGTTGCAACCCAGAATGCAACCCCGGGCGATCCGCGCGTGAGCGCACCTGCATCGTACGAGACCTAACTACCTGTAAAATATAGAGAAAAATGGTAGCGGAGGAGGGACTTGAACCCCCGACACGCGGATTATGATTCCGCTGCTCTAACCAGCTGAGCTACTCCGCCCCAAAAAGGGCTCAAGGTGGCCATCACCCTGTGCAGGAAGGCCGTATAGGGGGCGCTCCGCCCACCTGTCAACCAAGTTTGGGGGGCAAAGGCGACACAATACATGCCCTTATGCTGCATCCTTTTCAAAGGCATTGATAGCGCGTGCAATAAACCCGCCACCCAGCACCCGTGCCCCGGGGCCATCATGCTCGTAGAGAACGCAGGCCTGGCCCGGCGCAACACCTGTTTCACCTTCGATCAAATCAACGAAGGTCTGGCCATCATGGGTGTAAACGCTGGCGGGTTTCGGGGGACGGGTTGAACGCACGCGCGCGGCCACCTGCACCCCTTGGGAAAGATCAGCACCAGGATCACCGATCCAATTGAAGTCGCGCAGCGCGACCCGGGCGACGCCCAACGCTTCACGTGGGCCGACAATCACCTGTTTGGCCGGCGCATCGATCTTCACAACGTAAAGTGGCTCGCTCGCTGCAATCCCCAATCCACGCCGCTGGCCGACCGTGTAGTGGATGATGCCATCGTGCCGACCCAAAACAGCGCCCTTCACATCGACGATGTCACCCGGCTCGGCAGCTTCTGGCCGCAGCTTAGCGATGATGTCAGCGTAGGAACCATTAGGCACAAAACAGATGTCCTGGCTGTCAGGTTTGGCGGCGATCACCAGGCCCATACGTTCGGCGTTGGCGCGCGTCTCAGACTTGGTGAGGTGCCCAAGCGGGAACCGCACAAAGTCCAGTTGCTCCTGCGTGGTCGCAAACAGAAAATAGCTCTGATCACGATCCAAGTCCGCCGGGCGATACATCGCCATATGGCCAGACGCCTCATCCAGGCGCGTGTGAGAATAGTGCCCTGTCACAAGCGCCGCTGCGCCCAGCTCACGCGCGGTTTTCAGCAGATCGACAAATTTTACACTTTGATTGCAAGAAACACACGGGATCGGCGTCTCACCAGCCAGATAGCTGTCAGCGAACGTGTCGATCACCTGCTCTTTGAAACGGCTTTCATAGTCCAAAACATAGTGCGGCATGCCGAGCGTATCGGCGACATTGCGCGCGTCATGAATGTCCTGGCCAGCACAGCACGCACCTTTGCGGTGCATCGCCTCGCCATGATCATAAAGCTGAAGAGTGATCCCCACCGCATCGTAGCCAGCCTCTTTCACAAGGCCAGCTGTTACAGATGAGTCAACGCCCCCGGACATTGCCACAACAATGCGTGTGGCTGCCGGCTCCGGGTTGCCGGGCAGAAAAAGATCCATCGTTTTGCCTTCATGCAGCAGGGGTCAAGAGCCTGAGATGAGGAGTGCAGTCCTAATCCAATGCGCCCTGCCCGGCAAGATGCGCCGCCGACCCGGCAAACCTTGCCGCATTGAACAAGAGGTTTCGACGACCAGCAACTTCATACCATTGAAATATAGAAGTTTTTCAATCTGGCACGGCACTTGAAACACCTCGCGCACGTCAATGATGCAAATGAGAGCAGGCCCCGTGTCCACCTTGCCAGACCTTCTAGCGCCCATCGCACCACCTGCGACTGCCGAGCGCCCTGCCACCAAAACCCGCAGCGATGCGCAGGATGATGCGCCCCGTTTCTCTGATCGTTTAGACAATGAACGCGCTGACAGCAAACGCTCATCAACGCGCGAACCTGCTGAAGCCAAAGAGCGTCCAGATACGTCAGAAGCCTCTGAAGCGACGGACACCGGTGAGACCGAGACCACGGCTGCCGATGAACAGGCCGTATCGAACGACAGCACGCAAGACGGTGATCAGGCAAGCGCACCTGTTGACGGCGATGCATCGACCAACACTGATGATACCAACGATGCCGTTACCGCCCTGGTCGATCCAGCACTGATCGCCGACACCGATGTTGTGCGCGATGAAATCACCGTGACCACCCTCTCCGGCGAGACGATGCCACTCGTACCACCACAAGCCACAGGTCATGCAGATCCTGGTGTGCTGGGCCGTTGGTTCGCTCAGGCTTCTGGGCCCGTCGAAGGCCCCGTCGCACAGAGCGCTGGTCTTCTGAACAAGCTGGCTGGCCAAACCAGCCAACAAGCCCTCGCTGGCGCACAGGGTGCGAGCGATGATGGCGTTGTGAAGGGTGCCAACCTCAGCGCGACAGGCCAGAGCGCACAAATGCAAGGCGCACAGATGAGTTTTGCTGATGCAATGGCCAATGGTTCCATGGGCGGCGACACCATGGCCAATAGCACAATGGCGAGCAGCTCCATGGATGCTGAGAGCCTTGATGCGCTTGTGACCCAAGCTATGGCCAAGGCCAGCGCATCGCTTGAGCCAGGCGGCACAAACGCGCCAACCATAACGACAGGCCAAACTGTGGCGACCGGCGCACAGGCGGCAGTGACCGCTGTGCCACAGGCCGCGACAGGGCAAGCCGTGCCAGTGACCGCGCTGGCCGTTGAAATCAACCGCCAGGCGATGAACGGCAAAACCCAGTTTGACATCCGCCTCGATCCACCGGAACTGGGTCGGTTGAATGTGCGGTTGGAGATGGATGCTAGCGGCCAGACGCGCACGCACATGATTGTCGAGCGTGCTGAAACCCTAGACATGTTGGCCACCGATGCCCGCAACCTTGAACGTGCCTTGCAACAGGCTGGCCTCAAGACGGAGCCAGGATCCGTCACATTTGAACTTGCCCAGGATGCCGCTGACGGCTTCGCCCAAGATCAACAAAGCGCCAACACCGATGATCA
Source organism: Pseudomonadota bacterium (assembly GCA_039814945.1). GTDB lineage: Bacteria > Pseudomonadota > Alphaproteobacteria > Rhizobiales > MH13 > MH13. The sequence goes on along the minus strand of JBCCAF010000029.1, from coordinate 14,427 downwards.
ATCCACGGAATCAGGCACAGGCGAGAACGACACACTCGGCGTTGAAGAGCAGCTTTCAGCTGAGGATATCGCCTCGCCCGAAGCCATACGCCAACAGCTTTACGTCACCGGCCATTTGGATGTCCGCATTTAGTCGCCGCGTCAGAGGAACCCGCACCCATGTCGACAATTGATCAACTTGCCGCCGCATCTACCGCCTCAGCACAGCAAGCCGAGGCCCAGCGCGATCAGCAGATGCTGGCCGATGATTTCGATACGTTTTTGCAGCTTTTGACCACGCAGCTACGCAATCAAGATCCGCTGGAGCCAATGGACACCAACCAGTTCACGCAACAACTGGTTCAGTTCTCAGGCGTTGAACAGCAAATCCAAACCAACTCCTATTTGGAGAACCTCATCACCTCGACCGAGGCACAGTCTGTCAATGCGGCGGTCAACTATTTGGGCTCAACAGTGACGGTTGCAGGCGTAACAACGACGCTGGCGGATGGCCAAGCCTCGTGGGAACTGGTCGCTGGGGTTGCCGCGCCGGATTCCACGGTCACCATCTACGATGTCAACGGCAATGAGATGTACACCACCAAACACGAGGTCGCGCGTGGTGAAAGCAGTTTCACCTGGGATGGCAAAACGAATGATGGCACCGACGCCCCTGATGGGGTGTATTCCATTCGCGTGGTCGGCAATACCTCCGACGGTCAATCGGTGAATGTTTACGCAGCAGTGAGCGGGAAAGTCACCGGCGTTGACTTCACCGGCACCGAGCCTGTGCTGCAGATCGGCGATGTGCGCGCCAATCTAAGCTCCGTCATGGAAATCCAGGCTCCAGCTTCCTAGCTTTTCTGATCCGTAAAGGTTCGGCACAGCGCTTAGCCAAGCGCACCTAACAATGCGCGCTTGGCTAAGCGAAGATGATTTTCTCATTATTTTCAATATTTTAATCGGCGCAATTGGCAGCACTCATACTCTGTTAACCCTGTCACACCGCCGCCCCAAAGTCCTAACAAAGCATGAGCAGCCCCTTAGGGTGTTTTTAAGGACCGTCCTCTAATCTCACTTAAGCGTTATCGAGTGTTTTAGTGAGAGTACGATGACCGAGTTCAAGCGTCCGCGCGTTAAATATGTCATTGGGCCAGACGGTAGCCCCCTGACCATTGCGGATTTACCGCCAACCTCAACCCGTCGGTGGGTCATCCGCCGTAAGGCAGAGGTTGTTGCCGCCGTACGCGGTGGTTTGCTGTCGTTGGAGGAAGCGTGCGAGCGCTACCGTCTAACGGTGGAAGAATTCCTGTCTTGGCAAATGTCGATTGATCAACATGGCCTTGCGGGACTTCGAACAACGCGCATCCAGCAGTACCGGGCGTAAAGCCCAACCGGTTCATCGGGAACGGGGCCCATCCGCGCCGCGTTGTCCTCAACCGAATTATGAAGACCAAACAGCCGGTCCAGGGTCATTCCCAGGGGCCGGCTTTTTGCGTTTGTGCTCTTTTTTTCACTCTGAAACAGCACCAACGCCCAAGAGTTAACGTCCTGTTTACCATCTACCGGGCAATTCTTGCCTATCGGCTTTTCGGCGCACTGATCGGTGGGCAGAGTAAGCGATCCAGCTGGGCTAATGGGCATTCATGGTTGCATTCTTTCAAAATTTGGGTCCTGCACGTTTAGGGGCGATGGGCATCGTCGCCGCTTTGCTCATCGGCTTTTTTGCGTTCATCACCATGCGTGTCACCGCGCCTGTGATGGTGCCGCTGTTCACCGAGATGACGTTCGAGGACTCCTCAGAAGTCATCCGTCAGCTTGATAGCACCGGCGTCAACTATGAGCTGCGCAATGACGGCACAACAATCCTAGTCCCGCAAGAGCGCGTGCTGCGCCTGCGCATGGAGATGGCCGAGCAGGGTCTGCCCTCGGGCGGTACGGTCGGCTACGAGATTTTCGATAACTCTTCTACGCTGGGCGCAACCAGCTTTGTGCAGAACGTCAACCAACTGCGCGCACTGGAAGGTGAGATCTCGCGCACCATCCAGTCCATCAACCGCGTTGCGGCGGCGCGGGTTCATCTGGTGCTTCCTGAGCGAGAACTTTTTCAGCGCAACCAGCGTGACGCCACAGCCTCCATTGTGCTGCGCGTGCGCGGCGATCTTGAGCCTGGCCAAATCCGCGCCATCCAACATCTGACCGCCTCGGCAGTTGACGGTCTGTCAGCGAGTCACGTGTCCATTGTTGATGAGGCCGGGCAACTGCTCGCCTCTGGCGCCGGAGAAGACGATGAATCGATGATGGCTGCCTCGCTCGACGAGCGGTCTTTGTCGATGCAGAACCGCATCCGCAGCCAGGTCGAGGACATTTTGTCCGAAGTCGTCGGGCCAGGCCGCGCGCGAGTGAACGTCGCCATCGAACTCAATCACAACCGCATCTCTGAAACTTCTGAAATCTTCGATCCTGACGGCCAAGTCATCCGTTCCAGCCAGGTGCGCGAAGAAACCGGCTCGACCAATGACACAACAGCCGGTGAAGTGACCGTTGGCAACGAGTTGCCCGGTAGCGATCCAGGAACAACAGCTGGCGGCATCCAAGAAGCGCGCGAAACGCTCGAAGAGGTCACCAACTTTGAGATTTCATCGACCAATCGCACAGAAATTCTAGAAGCCGGGCGCCTGGAACGCCTGTCTGTGGCCGTGTTGGTCGACGGCATCTACTCCCAAGATGAAAACGGCGCGCCAGTTTATGCGCCACGCACGCAGGAACAGCTCGACCAGATCGCCATGCTGGTGCGCTCCGCTGTTGGCTTCGATCAGACCCGCGGCGATGTGGTCGAAGTGGTAAATCTTCAGTTCGCTGCCCGGCCAGACCTAACATTGCCGCCGGAAGAAGGCCTGTTCTCTTTCACGCGCGATGACATTTATCGCGCCGCCGAGTTGGCAATCATCGCCGTGCTCACCCTCATTGTTCTGTTCTTCGTTGTCCGCCCACTGCTCGGCCGCGTGTTTGAGGATGACAGCACCAACCTGGAATCCCTTCCAGCTGGCGGCCCAGACGCCGAAGGCGCCGTGATCGGTCCCAATGGCGAAGTTCTGCAATCGCCTATGCCCAATGTGCCTGCCATCGCCTTGGAAAACACCACGGTGAAAGCATTTGAAAACGCCGTCGCTCTGGGCGCTTTGCAGAAAAAATCGCTCGAACAGGTCGGTGAGTTGATCAAAGAGCGCCCCGAAGACTCCGTCGGCGTGCTGCGCTCATGGCTCTCTGAGACGGCAAAGGCGTAACCCATGGCCACAGCAGCAGCCGCTCAAAATCCTACCCCTCCCGCTGCCGGTGGCGCTGGGTTAACGCTCGCACAGCAAACAGCTGGTGGCGACCAGTCTGCGGTCAAACTTGATGATCTTTCCGGTGCTGAAAAAGCAGCCGTTCTCTTGCTCGCACTGGGCGACAAGCATGGAGAGCCACTGTGGCGCGGGCTTGATGAATTGGAACTGCGTGACGTCTCCCAGTCAATGGCGGTTGTGGGCCGCCTTTCCACCGATGTGATCGAAGGGGTGATGATTGAATTCATCGACAATGTCACCACCAACAAAGCTCTATCAGGCGGATATGAAGCCACCGAACGGCTGCTTGGCTCGTTCATGGAGACCGACAAAGTCGCGGCGATCATGGAAGAAATTCGTGGCCCCGCCGGTCGTAACATGTGGGAAAAGCTCTCCAATGTGCAGGAGAACGTTCTCGCCAGCTATTTGAAGAACGAGTACCCGCAAACGACCGCCGTCGTTTTGTCGAAAATTCGTTCCGACCACGCTGCTAAGGTGCTCTCGCTTCTGCCCGAAGAACTATCGCTCGAAGTCATTCAGCGCATGCTGAAAATGCAGAGCGTGCAAAAGGAAATTCTCGACAAAGTCGAAGAAACGCTGCGCGTGGAGTTCATGTCGAACCTCTCCACCACGCGCCGCCGTGACAGCCATGAAACGATGGCCGAGATCTTCAACAATTTCGACCGTCAGACCGAAGCGAAATTCCTAGCAACCTTGGAAGAAGACAACCGGGAGTCTGCCGAGAAGATCAAAGCGCTCATGTTCACCTTCGAGGATCTTGGCAAAGTCGATGCATCGTCAATTCAGATCCTTCTGCGCGGCGCAGATACCGACAAGCTGCCAATTGCCCTCAAAGGCGCCAACGAAACGCTGCGCGAGTTCTTCTTGGGCAACATGTCAGCCCGTCAGGCCACCACCATTCGCGAAGAAATGGAAATCCTTGGCCCCGTGCGCTTGCGTGATGTCGATGAAGCTCAGATGGCGATGGTGAACCTGGCCAAAGATCTGGCTGCCAAAGGTGAGATGGTGATCTCCAAAAACTCCGGCGATGACGAGGTGATCTACTGATGAACACCTCATCGGCCTCAGCGGCAAGCTCGCGCTATCTGTTTGACCTTGATTTCGATGCGGAAAACCGCGTCAAGGACGAGGTGGAAGTTGAGCCAACGATCAGCCTCTACGAGCACGAAGCCCAAATGGCAGCGCTGGAGCGCAAGGTGCGCGCTGAAGCCCATGAAGCTGGACGCCAGGAAGCCATTGAACAAGGCTCCAATGCGCTCGCCGAAGAAACCCAGCGCCTTACCAGTGTGGTTCAGACCATGCTGTCACGCCTCGATACAGAAATAGGCTTGCGCGAAGAAGGGGCTGTGCGCATCGCTGTTTCGGCTTCCAAGAAGCTGGCGCGTCGCCTGCTCAACGCCGAGCCGATTGGCGAGGTCGAGAATCTCTTCAGGTCCTGCTTGGCCCCGATGTTCGATGCGTCCCATCTGGTGGTGCGCATGAATGCTGACCATGTCGACGAGGTGCGCGAGCGGTTGGAAACCATTGCCGCCACGCAAGGATTTGATGGACGGCTAATTTTCATGGGCGAGGAAGACTTCGCACCCGGCGACACGCGCATTGAATGGGCTGATGGCGGCCTTGCCCGCAGCCAAGACGAAATCGAAAAAGGCATTGATGATCTGGTTGCTGGGTACCTCGCAGCTCGCGGTCGATCATCAGCTCCTCAACCCACAGATCAATCCCAGGCCATGAAGGCCTCTATGGAGGGCGCACTCGATGAGTGACACCGACGATGAACTGGCCACCAAACAGGGCGTCGAGCTCGACCAATTGGAAGGGCCCGGCACCGAAACCGGTGAGGACGCTGATCCCAACAGTTCCAAAGACGCCAGCGACCTGGAAGCGGTTTTTGACGTGCCGGTTCGCGTATCGGCCATTCTTGGTCGGTCCGGGATGCAGGTGTCTGAGCTGCTCAACCTTGGCCCCGGCACCGTGGTCGAGTTGGATCGGCGTGTCGGTGAGGCCATCGACATTTTCGTCAACGACCGATTGGTCGCACGCGGCGAGGTCGTTCTCGTGGAGGACAAGCTCGGCGTGACCATGACTGAAATCATCAAAAGCGACAAATAAGATAAAGCGGCGGAACTAAACCATGCGACTTCTCATCTTCGGCAATCTCGGCGGACAAATGGCCAGCGCGACGCGCATGGCGATGGAACGCGGCGCCAAAGTTATTCATGCCGACGATCAGGCCGCAGCACTCGATGCGCTGCGTGGTGGTCAGGCCATTGATCTGGTGATGGTCGATGTTGCCGAGAACATCAAAACCCTGATCCAGGCCATGGAGCGCGAGCACATTTCTGCGCCTGTGATTGCTTGCGGCGTGAAGAACGATGCCGATGCTGCCGTCAAAGCCATCAAGGACGGCGCGCGCGAATACATTCCGCTACCACCCGACCCTGCCCTCATCGCCGCTGTGCTGGCCGCCGTCACCACCGAAGAGCTGGACATGGTGTCCACCGATCCGGCGATGATGAAGGTGGTGCGCCTTGCCGAACAGATCGCAGGCTCCGACGCCTCGATCATGATCACAGGCGAGTCTGGCACCGGTAAAGAGGTGATGGCACGCTACGTCCACACCAAGTCAAACCGCGCGGCCATGCCGTTCGTTTCGGTGAATTGCGCAGCCATCCCAGAAAACCTCCTGGAATCTGAGCTTTTCGGTCACGAAAAAGGTGCCTTCACCGGCGCGCTCGCCCGCCGCATCGGCAAGTTTGAGGAAGCCTCCGGCGGCACGCTGCTGCTTGATGAGATTTCTGAAATGGATGTGCGCCTTCAAGCCAAGCTTTTGCGCGCGTTGCAGGAGCGCGTCATCGATCGCGTCGGCGGTTCCAAGCCAGTGCCGGTGGATCTGCGCATCATCGCGACGTCCAACCGCAACTTGGCTAATGCTGTGAAGGAAGGAACCTTCCGCGAGGATCTGCTCTTCCGCCTTAACGTGGTGAACCTTGCCTTGCCCGCTCTTCGTGACCGTCCGGCAGACATTCTTGCCCTGTCGGATCACTTTGCCAAAAAATACGCCAAGGCCAACGGCTTTCCGCTGCGCCCGATCTCCGAGCCTGCCCGCACGCGGCTTATGTCCGCCCACTGGCAAGGCAATGTGCGTGAACTGGAGAACACCATCCACCGCGCCGTGCTGTTGGCATCCGGTCCAGAAATCGGCCCCGAGGCACTGATCACGCCCGATGGCGCCGATTTTGCCGCCCAAGCAGCACCATCATCAAGCGCGGTGCAAAAAGCGGCCATGACAGCCGAAGCGGTAACCCGCGCGCTGGTGGGTCGAACGGTCGCTGAGGTTGAGCAAGAGCTGATCCTCGACACGCTCGATCATTGCTTGGGCAACCGCACCCATGCGGCGAACATTCTGGGCATTTCCATCCGCACCCTGCGCAACAAATTGAACGATTACACCTCCCATGGCGTGCCGGTTCCGCAGCCAGGCCAGGCAAGGGTCATGCAAGCAGGATAGGCCAGAAAACAATGATCTTGCATTGTGTCTTTTGCCATCCTTTGGATGGCGCGGTCGAAGAATTGTCTGGCATCATGACTGAGCTGGAAGCCTTCAGCCAAGGCTTGGAGGCTGTCATCGCTTTTGACCACGGCCCCAACCGGGATTTTGAAAGCAAGTCGCCCGATCACACGATTGGGTTTGTGATCCGCTTTGGCTCCGCTCAAGCGCTTACGCACTATGCTGAGCATCCCACGCACCAAGCCCTGGGCGGCAAGCTTTGCGATCTGTGCGTCGGTGGCGCAGACGGCATCATCGTCTACGATCTGGAAGTTTGAGAACAGACGTTCGAGAACTTTCAATACCGCGAAAGATTAGCACGCGCCTGCGCTTTGATAGCCTGCGTAAGCGGAGCAAGAGGCTCCGACACGAGGCGACTCACCTGCCAGAACAACGGTGTTGAAAGCGGCTCCGGTGAAAGCGTCACCAGCCTGCCCGCCTCCACATGGCCGCGCACCAAGCTCACAGGGTTCAGTCCCCAACCGAGCCCCAAACAGCAGGCCGAAACAAACGCCTCAGTGCTTGCGATGTGATGAACAGGTAGCGCAATGCGCTTGCCAATTTCCCGCTGAACGAAGTCAGCTTGAAGCTGGTCTTTGGCGTTGAACGTGAGAGACGGTGCAGCGCCCAGACCGGCTTCCGTCAGCCCATCGGGGAAATAGCGCGCTGCAAAGGCGGGGCTGGCGGTCGCCAGATAATCCAGTCCGCCAATCGCGTGCACATCACATCCATGGACAGGTTCGGCACGACTGCAAATGGCCGCAGCAACCCCGCCTGTGCGCAACCAATCAGCGGAATGATCCTGATCGTCAATCACGATGTCGAACAGCATATCGCCGATATTCGCAAAGGCCGGTAAAACCCATGTCGCCAGACTGTCGGCGTTGAGCGCGATCCGAACGGTCGGTCGCTCGGCAGACTGACCGATATCGCGCAGCGTCGCGCTTTCCATCAGCGCGACATCCTGCGCGTGGCGAATGAGGCGGCTACCAATATCGGTGGGCACACAGGGCTGGCCACGTACCAACACAGGTGCGCCGAGACGATCCTCCAACGCTTTGATGCGCTGGGACACCGCTGATTGCGTGATACCCAGAACATTGGCTGCCTTCTCAAACGTTCCCGTTTGATCAACAGCGACCAACGCTTTCAGATGGAGCGGATCAATCATTAGACACACTAATTCGAAATGAATTTTCTTAATTTGTTTAATGTTGATACGCCACCTAGACAAGCGCCATGATTGTTTCTTTCTTTGCTGGCTTCAGCCTCAGCGCCTCACTCATCATCGCCATCGGAGCCCAGAACGCCTTTGTTCTGCGCCAGGGGTTACGACGCGAGCATGTTCTGCCCATCGTTATCGTGTGCGGACTATCCGATACCGTGCTAATCGCTGCTGGCGTGCTCGGTTTCACTGCGATGACGAATGCGGCCCCCTGGGTGGAACCGGCACTTACCTTTGGCGGGGCGGCTTTTCTCTTCTGGTATGGAGCACGCAGCTTCTGGTCCGCCTGGCAGGGTGGCGAAAGCCTAAAGCCAAGCGATGAAAGCGCCAGCTCGCTGAAAACCGTCATGCTCACCTGCCTGGCGCTCACCTGGCTCAACCCGCACGTCTATTTGGATACGGTCGTGCTGCTGGGTAGCGTCAGTGCCCAGTATGATGGCAAAGCGGCGTTCGGCATTGGCGCTGCGCTTGCAAGTTTTTTGTTCTTCTTCGCCCTAGGCTATGGCGCGCGGCTTTTGGTGGGCCTGTTCGCCAATCCGCTCAGCTGGCAAATCCTCGATTGCGTTATCGGTGTGGTCATGTGGACCATCGCTGTGAAACTAATCCTCAGTTGAACGCTCGCAGCGATCAGTTTGTTAACCACCTGTTTACCCTAAAAGCGGCAAAAACTGCCTAGTCGCACTTTCCAATCGCGAAAGTGCAAAAGGGGCGCTGCGCATGGCCGATACATCGGCATCACCACCGACGAAATCAGGCCTGCCATTCCCGCTGCCTTCCTTCGAGCAGTTGAAGGGCGCACTGATCCGCGGCGATCTGGCGCTCGCCTTTGGCGTGATGACGATCCTCGTCGTCCTGATCATGCCAATGCCGCCTTTCATGTTGGATTTGTTCCTGGCGGTCTCCATCATCTTTTCCGTGCTTGTGTTGATGACAGCGCTGTTCATCCATAAGCCGCTGGAATTCTCTGCCTTCCCGACAGTGCTCTTGATCGCCACCATGATGCGGTTGGCGCTCAACCTTGCCTCGACGCGCCTCATTCTGGCCGATGGTCACACCGGCGGCGATGCCGCTGGCGAGGTGATCGAAGCCTTCGGCTCGTTCGTGATGGGCGGCAATTTCGTTATCGGCCTTATCGTCTTTGGCATCCTGGTGATCGTGAACTTCGTGGTCATCACCAAGGGTTCGGGTCGCATCGCGGAAGTCGCGGCACGTTTCACCTTGGATGCCATGCCCGGCAAGCAGATGGCCATCGATGCCGATTTGTCCGCCGGCCTGATCGACGAAGAAACCGCCAAGACGCGTCGCAAGGAACTGGAAGACGAAAGCTCGTTCTTCGGGGCCATGGATGGTGCCTCAAAATTCGTGCGCGGCGATGCCATCGCCGGGTTGATGATCACCTTCATCAACATCATCGGCGGCATCGTCATCGGCGTGGCGCAAATGGACATGTCGTTCGGGGATGCAGGCCGTGCCTACACGTTGCTGACGGTTGGTGATGGCCTGGTCAGCCAAATTCCAGCGCTTATCGTTTCTACCGCTGCGGGCCTTCTTGTCTCCAAAGCTGGTGTATCAGGGGCTGCCGACAAAGCGCTGATGACGCAGCTCTCCGGCTATCCCAAAGCGTTGGGCATGTCGTCCTTCGTCATGGTGGTGCTCGCCATGCTGCCTGGCATCCCATTGATCCCATTCCTCGGCTTGGCAGGAGGCGCAGGCTATCTTGCCTGGCGATCGGCCAAACAAGCCAAGGAAGCAGAAACCGAAGTTAAAGCTCAAGAGGTTCTGGCCAAGGCAACTGCTGAAGCCCCGCCTGCCGAAGAGCCAATCTCCAAAGCGCTTCGCATTGATGATCTGCGCATCGAGCTTGGCTATGGCTTGCTCAACTTGATCGACGATGGGGAAGGCGCGGATCGCCTGACCGAGCAGATCAAGGCTCTGCGCCGATCGCTGGCCAGCGAACTTGGCTTTGTTATGCCCTCGGTGCGGCTGCTGGATAACATGCAGATCGGCGCCAACACCTATGTGGTGAAGGTGAAAGAAGTTGAAGCTGGCACTGGCGAGGTGTTCTCCGGTCAGTTCATGACCATGAACCCAACCGGCGGCGCGGTTGATCTGCCAGGACGTGAAACCACAGAGCCAACGTTTGGCCTGCCCGCCACATGGATTGAAGGCAAACTGCGCGATCAGGCGGAGATCAAAGGGTATACGGTCGTTGATCCGGCAACGGTGATCTCCACCCATCTCACCGAAATCATCAAATCATCGACCGCTGATCTGCTGTCCTACGCCGACACGCAGAACCTCATCAACGAACTGCCTGCCGCGCAGCAAAAATTGGTCGATGACATCGTGCCTGGACAGATTTCGGTCTCCGGCATCCAGCGTGTGTTGCAAAGCCTGCTATCGGAGCGCATCTCAATCCGCGATCTGCCCACCATTTTGGAAGGCGTAGCTGAATCAAGCGCATTCGCTCGCACGCCGCAGGCGATCACCGAGCATGTTCGCACGCGCCTTGCTCTGCAAATCTGCGCCGCCCATCAATCGCCAGCAGGCTATCTGCCACTGCTGCCGCTTTCACCGACATGGGAGCAGGCCTTTGCCGATGCGTTGGTGGGCGAAGGCGATGAGAAACACTTGGCCATGGCGCCGACCAAATTGCAGGAGTTCATCGCCTCGGTGAACACAGCCTTTAACGCAGCCGCTGAGCAGGGTGAAGTGCCCGTGATGCTGGTCTCACCAGGCGTGCGCCGTCATATTCGTGCAATCATTGAGCGCTTCCGTCCCCAGACCGCCATTCTCAGCCAGGCCGAGGTGCATCCGCGCGCCAAGCTGAAAACCTTTGGACAGATCGCCTGATGCCAAACACACCCTCAGAAACCCCCAAGCCAACACCCTCAATGCCAAGCTCTCTTGCCCTAGAGAATGGGTTCGCCGTCGTTCCGGTGGGCCTGCTGGCCACCATCGAAACCAGTCTTGAAAGGACAACACCGCCAAACACTGACGCTTTTGCCTTGCCGCCGGGCTACGCTTTCGTTCAGCCGGACCCGGTGAACCTTGATGACTTCAAAAAGCTATACCGTGCCGTGGGCGACCCCTGGCTCTGGTTCGGTCGCTTGCAGAAGAGCGATGAGGGTATTCGTTCTATCCTCACCGCACCAACCACCACACTTCGCTACCTGCTCGATCCATCCGGCCAACCCGTTGGGCTAGCCGAACTTCGTCGTGAAAACGCTGAATCTCTTGAGGTTTCCTATTTTGGTCTCGTTCCTCAGGCGACTGGCAAAAAACTCGGCCCTGTTTTGATGGAACACGGTCTTTCGGCAGCCTGGACACCGCAAACAACGCGTGCCTGGCTTCACACCTGCACCTTTGACTCTCCTGCCGCTCTTTCGTTCTATCGGCGGCAAGGCTTCAAACCCTTCAGGCAACGCCTTGAACTTAGCCCCGATCCCCGGCTGACTGGCGTTCTACCACGCGAAACCGCACCGCAAATTCCTCTGGCGGATTTCTCAGACCCTTAAAGGACCTTGCTCTTATGGAAAAGCCGACCCCCGAAATGACGATTACGCACCAAGAAGAGGGATCGAAAGGCGCGTACACCTCACACATTGAAGGCAAACCTGATGCGGAACTGACCTATTCACGGGCGAGCGAGACACTGATCATCATCGATCATACCGGCGTGCCCGATGAATTGCGCGGCATGGGCGTGGGGGTCAAACTGGTTGAGCGTGCCGTTATGGATGCGCGTGCATCCGGCACCAAGATCATGCCACTCTGCCCGTTCGCCAAAGCGCAGCTTCAGCGCCACAAAGAGTGGCAGGATGTCCTGAACTAAAGCGTTCTGCGTTTTAACAGAGCCATGTGTATCGCAAATCGCGTTCGAGCAGAGCGAGAGGCAGCGAATTGCGATTCAGCTCAAACGCAAACGCTCCAACGTCCATCTGCATGCGCGAAAAGCGTTCGGCGCGTTATGATTCAAAAATCAAGCGTCCGTCAGGGCCAGATTCTCGCCCGCGGGCGGGCTGGTCGGTCCAAGAATTGACCAGCTCGTTGGCAACAGCCGTCGGAACGGGTTTGAAGAACCAGTAGCCCTGCGCGATGTCACAGCCCAGCTTCTGCAAAGCCACTGCTTCTTCCCTACGCTCAACACCCTCGCCAACTGTTTTAAGGTTCAAACTGGCGCACAGATTGATGATCGACTCCACGATGGCGTGGCCACTGTGAATTTTATCGCAATCGGCAACAAAGGACTTGTCGATTTTCACGCTGTCGAACGGCAACTGGCTCAAATAGGTCAGGGACGAATATCCCGTGCCGAAATCATCCAGCGCGAACCGAATACCACGAGCACGAAGGCGTTTCATGGCATCGCCCGCCGCGCTCATATCGCGCACGATGGCGTTCTCGGTGATCTCGAGCACCAACCGGTCCGGGTCAAAATCAAAAAGGCGCAAAGACTCCAGCAGTTTGTCGACAAATCGGTCGTCCGCGAGCTGAACGGGGGAAACATTAACCGATATTTTGATCTTCGGTGACCAGCCCAGCGCGGCAATACAAACCTTTTTCAGAACACTTTCAAACAGGTCACCGATCATGCCCATTTCTTCAGCCGCCGTGATGAAGGCTCCAGGGGGTATGACGCCCCGGTCCGGGTGCACCCAACGCGCCAGGGCTTCAAAACCGACCAAGTGCCCCGTTTTCAACGAAATCAAAGGCTGAAAATAAGGCTCAAACTGCCTCGCCTCTAACGCGTTCTTGATATCGGCAGTCAGCGCAACAAACTTGCGCTGCTCCTCATCCAGCGCAGCATCATAGTAAATGGCGGAGTTCTCAGCAGTTCTTCCAGCGCGATGGAGAGCGACACCAGCACAGCGCAAAAGCGCTTCTGGCGATCCGCCATCTTTCGGATAGGTGGCGACACCGAAATGAGCCGAAAGAGCTGTCGGAAAACCTTGATTGGTTTCAAGCCTGGTCACCATATCGATGATGGGCTCAACAATCGCTTCGGCCACATGTGTTTGCTTGTTCATTGCAATCACCAAGGCAAACGAGCCATCACGCATCCTTGCAACGAGATGATGACCAGGTTGACTGACAACCAGCTGAGCCAGGCGCTGGCCAAACTCTTTAAGCAGGTGATCCCCCGCCGCTTGCCCAAACAGGTCAAAAACACGCTCAACACCACTGAGTTGGACCAAGACGAGCGCGAAATGTTCATCGCCGTTGGACGGAAGCCCAGTCCTTTGCAACAACTCTTCATCGAGCTGGATCTGATTGGGAAGAGACGTAACGACATCACGCCGCACCAGATAGTGCAGACGGTCCTGCTCCAGCCTACGCTGCTGAGACTCTCGGCGAACTCGGACAATAAGAACAGCGATGAGCGCAACCAACGTGGAAAACGCTGCAACCACGATTTCATCCGCCTCCCAGGCCTCGTAAGCCCTGGTTAGGTAGTAAAGCTGTTCAAATGCATCAAAAAAGCCAAGGATCAGTGCGAGGATGACACCGGCAAATAGGATAAGTACGTAAGGTATCGCGTCAAGGACGCGGGAATAGTGCTTGGCCAACTTTTGAATGCTCGATTATCCGGCGGCTTTACTAGATAGGTTGCCGTCTAAATAATAGTGCACCAATTCGGCGCAGCAAGCAAAAAGTGCGAAGGGCAAGCGACCCAAAACCGCGCGCTATCCAAACCAGGCAGGTAAATCTTGGTTTTGCGCGCTCTGGTTAGCTGTCTGTTTGCCGACCGCGAGCCAGTGCGCCCGGCATGAACATCATGCCGCTCTGCCCATTCGGCGAAGCATGGCTTCAGCGCCACAAAGAATGGCAGGATGGGCTGAACGAGAGCGTTCTGCGTTTTAACCAAGCCAAGTGTATCGCAAATCGCGTTTGAGCAAAGGGAGCGTCGGCAAATTCGGATTCAGCTCAAACACAAAACGCTCCAGAGGCCTGCAAGATCAACCGACTGTATTGCCTACATTTCTGTCTTCAAGGATAAGCATACCCTTCAACTCTGACTTTTTCGTTTTAGGGCTTGGCCAAAGGTCATGAGGCCGACCGACATAGGCGCGGCAAACCAAATACAAATGTCCTAGAGCGGGAATAGAAAAAGCGGGAATGGGCCCACCCCACCCTGATGTTTCTGCTTTGTAGATACAGTCGCCCCATCACACCATCTCCATTATAGTTAGCTCGGCCACATTCTCAGATGAGCAAATTCTCTCGTGTTGGCATCAAAAAAAATGTGAATATATAATAAAAAATGCCTAGTTTTTTAGTATATCTATTTATTATATTCGTTTCATCATTATGGTCTTCAAATC
>JBCCAF010000034.1:0-3349 GCA_039814945.1 Pseudomonadota bacterium | reverse complement strand
CACACATGGTGCATAATGCGTAGCGTCCGCCGGTTCGCTTCAGTTGATAGGCTGCTGTCATCACCAGACGTGCGCCTGACATGCCGAGAGGGTGGCCAATTGCGATGGCCCCTCCATTCGGATTCACATGGTCTGCATCATCGGGCAAACCCAATTCGCGAAGAACAGCCAGGCCCTGAGAGGCAAAAGCTTCGTTCAACTCGATCACATCCATCTGGTCCAGCGTAAGGCCGGTCCGGTCGAGCACTTTGCGCACGGCGGGAACAGGCCCAATGCCCATGACGCGCGGCGCGACGCCAGCGGCAGCCATCCCAACAATACGGACCAATGGAGCGTGTGACTTCGCAGCCGCTTCGTCGCCAAGAAGCAGGGCTGCTGCGCCATCATTGACGCCCGATGCATTGCCAGCCGTGACGGATTTGTCTGCGCCATTCACGCCACGCAGCTTTGACAGTTTTTCTGCGTCGACGCCAAGGCGCGGATGCTCATCCGTAGTAAAGGTGATCGGGTCTGACTTCCGCTGTGGAATTGTGACGCTCATCAACTCATCTGCGAAGAGATCAGCCTCGGCCGCCGCAGCATAGCGCGCCTGCGACCGGGCCGCGAAAGCGTCTTGGTCGGCGCGGCTTACATAATAATCTTCCGCGACGTTGTCGGCTGTTTCTGGCATGGTATCGACGCCGAACTCTGACTTCATTTTGGGGTTTACAAAGCGCCAGCCGATGGTCGTGTCATAGACCGCGTTCGCGCGGGAAAACCCAGCCTCTGCCTTCGGCATAACGAAGGGCGCGCGGCTCATGCTTTCGACGCCTCCGGCAATCGCCAGACGATAATCGCCCGCTTTGATCCCACGGGCTGCCATGCCAACCGCATCCATGCCAGACGCGCAAAGACGGTTGATCGTCGTGCCCGGCACGTTCTCAGGAAGACCTGCCAACAAAGCGGCCATGCGCGCCACATTGCGATTGTCTTCGCCTGCCTGATTGGCATCGCCAAGGATGACATCATCAACGTCAGCAAACTCGACATTTGGGTTGCGGCGTACAAGCTCTGCAATCGGCAATGCAGCAAGATCGTCGGTCCGGACCGACGATAGCGTCCCGCCGTAACGCCCAATTGGGGTGCGTACTGCGTCTAAGACATAAGCTGACATGATTCGATTTCCTCCCATGAAGTTAGAAGATACGTTACTTAATTTATAAATCAAGAAATTTTTGTAACGCAATTAAGCGAGGCTGAGACATCCCGGATGGGTGGAACAGGTTTCAAGGTGACGGTCGGGTGCGTTGTGTCTGGTCGAAAACTTTGCACATCGCGGCATGACACTCAGACATCACGCCGGTGGGGAACAGCCCGATATGGGCCCAAACCCCTGTGCGAAGTGCCATTCGGCGCCAATAGTGAAGAAACATCAAGCGTATGGAAACTGAACTGGCCTGAGTTGGTTTCGTGGTGAGAAACTGTGTGGCAAGGTCTGTCAACGCGGCTGCTTGCTGTAGCACCTGATCCGGGACCAGCCGCTCTGCGAACCAGTTTGGCATTACATCCGGTGGCGCAAGTTCTACAGCGCTACGGGGCAACGCCGCACCTTTCGGGGCAAGATAAACCGATCTTTCCAACGAAATGTGGACATCATCTATCGGTGCCGCATTGCTCGGCAGCAACACAACCCGCCAGCCGTCAGGGAACTTCACATCGCGCCGATAGACATCTTCCCGCGCCGCGCGGGTCTCTTGCCGGCCGTGATCGGACAGCCGGTAGATCATCTCACGGCCATTTTTCTCAGACACGATCCAGCCGTCTTTTTTCAACCGATGAAGCGCGACGCGCATAGCCTCTGGTTTGATATTCAAGGGTTCAAGAAGATTGCGCAGCGCCTTACCCGAGATGTGATCCTCTTCAAGGTCCCCAAACACAGTCGCAATGAGAGACCATGTTTTGGTGGTCTCCAGTCTCAACAACTGATCAGCGATGGAA
Source organism: Pseudomonadota bacterium (assembly GCA_039814945.1). Lineage (GTDB taxonomy): Bacteria > Pseudomonadota > Alphaproteobacteria > Rhizobiales > MH13 > MH13. Next base: position 1,372 of record JBCCAF010000034.1, on the reverse strand, counting down.
ATATCGGACGCTTCGTTCATAGCGCCCGACAATAGCTCTGTTTCCGCGGCCCACAAGTCAGCGCACCTCGTAGGCGTTCATGGTCAAAAGCTCATACTCGGCGACCACATCGTCGTCTTGGTCCGTCACGGTCACATGCCAACGCACTTCGCCGTAGTCTGCACTTCGCCCGGTTTTCTGTTTGACGGTCAGGCGCGCTTTGATGCTGCTGCCAGGCACGACCGGCTTCATGAACCGCAGGTTATCAAGGCCGGTATTGGCCAGAACGGGCCCCTCATCAGGTTGCACGAATAGACCCGCTGCAAAGCTCAGGATCAGATAGCCATGCGCCACGCGGCCGGGGAAAAACGGATTTCGCGCGGCGGCATCATCATCCATGTGGGCATAGAAGTTATCACCGGTAAACTCGGCGAAGTGCCTTACATCATCGCTTTTGATCACGCGCGGATCCGTGTTGTGCGTCTCGCCAATCTGGAGATCGTTGAAGGAACGGGTAAAGGGGTGATCCTTGTGCGCCTTCTCTTCTGCGCCGGGAACCCATCTGCCACCAATGGCGGTCAGGATGTCCGGGCTGCCTTGGATCGCGGTACGCTGCATGTAATGCATCGCGCCGCGCACGCCGCCCATTTCTTCACCACCACCTGCGCGGCCGGGTCCACCATGCACCATGTGTGGCAGAGGAGAGCCGTGCCCGGTGCTTTCGCCCATTGACGCGCGGTTGTTAAAGTACAGACGCCCATGGAATGCACCCGCGCCCAACGCCACTTGACGCGCGACATCACCGTCATTGGTAACGACTGATGCAACAAGGCTCCCCTGACCGCGATTGGTCAAAGCAATCGCATGATCCAGATCTTTGTAAGGCATGATCGTCGAGACCGGGCCAAAGGCTTCCACCTCATGCACTGTTTTGGCGGTGTCAGGCGTTGCACAATGGTAGAGCATAGGCGGCAGAAACGCACCGGACGGATTTGCGCCGTTCAGTTCAAAATTGTCGGGATCGCCAAAGACCCGTTCTGCTTCGGTGCCAATAAGAGCGGCCTTTTCAAGAACATCCGCCTTCTGGCTGGCCGACACAAGCGCGCCCATTCGTGTGGCCGCATCTTTTGGATCGCCAATCGTGGTCTTTGCAAGTCGGCCCTGCAGTGCTTCAATTACCGCTGGCACCTGCGCCTCGGGGGCAAAGATGCGCCGGATAGCGGTACACTTCTGACCCGCCTTGGTCGTCATCTCACGCGTCACCTCTTTGACAAAGAGATCAAACTCTGGCGTGCCAGGCACCGCATCGGGGCCAAGAATTGACGCGTTCAGGCTGTCCTGTTCCGCGACAAAGCGGATGGAGTTTTCAAGAATATGAGGCGCCGAACGCAGT
>JBCCAF010000012.1:0-124719 GCA_039814945.1 Pseudomonadota bacterium | reverse complement strand
TCACCGTCCGAAGCGGACCGCGCGGTACCTTTTGTCTCTGATTTCTTTGACTTTTCCGTCTATATTGATGCGGCTGAAGACACGCTGCGCACCTGGTATATTCGTCGGTTCATGCGTCTACGTGAAACAGCCTTTGCCGATCCGCAAAGCTACTTCCACCGCTACTCAAAACTCAAAGATGAGGAAGCCGCCGCGACAGCCACGCACATTTGGAACGGCATCAATCTGCCGAACCTGCGCGACAATGTTCGCCCTACCCGTGCTCGCGCGGACTTGGTGTTGACCAAAGGCGAAGATCACATGATTGAGCGTGTGGATTTGCGGAAGGTCTAGCGATTGTGCCGAAGGCACAGGGCAGATTTTCCAACACGCGCTGGAGCGGTCGGGCTGTAGCGAAGCGCTGCCATGAGAATTTTGGTTTCTCCGACCCCGCCTCAACCAACAAAAAAGGGCGCCGGAGACAGTGTCTCGGCGCCTTTTCTTAGTCTTTCAAAAAACCAACGACTTAGTCGTCGTCGCCTTCAGTGATTTCTTCGCCAGTTTCCTGGTCAACCATCTTCATGCCAAGGCGAACCTTGCCGCGGTCATCGAAGCCGAGAAGCTTCACCCACACTTTGTCGCCTTCTTTGACAACATCGGTGGTCTGTTTCACGCGATCCTGCGCCAATTGTGAAATGTGCACCAGGCCGTCTTTCGGCCCGAAGAAGTTCACGAACGCACCAAAGTCCACGGTCTTCACAACCGTACCCTGGTAGATTTCGCCTTCTTCAGGATCATCGGTGATCGACTTGATCCACTTGATGGCTGCTTCAATCGATTTACCGTCCGAGGACGCCACTTTCACGGTGCCATCATCTTCGATGTTGATCTTCGCGCCGGTTTTCTCGACGATCTCACGGATCACCTTACCGCCGGCACCGATCACATCACGAATCTTGTCGGTTGGGATGGAAAGCTGCTCGATGCGTGGTGCAAACTCACCAAGTTCCGAACGCGCCTCACCAAGCGCACGGCCCATTTCACCGAGAATGTGCAAACGGCCGCCTTTGGCCTGATCCAGAGCGATTTGCATGATCTCTTCGGTGATGCCATCGATTTTGATGTCCATCTGCAGCGAGGTGATGCCGTTGGCCGTACCTGCCACTTTGAAATCCATATCGCCGAGATGATCTTCATCACCCAGGATATCGGAAAGAACAGCGAACTCATCGCCTTCCTTGATCAGGCCCATAGCAATACCGGCCACTGGAGCTTTCAGCGGAACACCCGCATCCATCAGCGCCAGCGATGTGCCGCAAACGGTGGCCATCGAGGAGGAACCATTGGACTCGGTGATTTCCGAGACAACGCGCAGGGTGTACGGGAATTCGGTTTTGGCTGGCAGCATGGGGTGGATCGCACGCCATGCAAGCTTGCCGTGACCGATCTCACGACGACCAGGAGACCCCACGCGGCCCGCTTCACCAACCGAGAATGGTGGGAAGTTGTAGTGCAGCATGAAGTTGCCGAAGTTCAGGCCATCAAGACCATCAATCATCTGCTCATCATCGCCGGTGCCGAGCGTGGCAACCACAATCGCCTGCGTTTCACCGCGAGTGAACAGCGCTGAACCATGCGTGCGTGGCAGAATACCAACTTCAGACTCGATCTGACGAACAGTGACCAGGTCACGGCCATCAATGCGGCTCTTGGTCTTCAGGATAGAGCCACGAACCGTCGCTGCTTCAACCTTCTTGAACACGGTTTTGACCTGCGTCTCGGTCCAAGCCGGTGCATCGGCACCTTCTGGGAAGAACGTTGCCATAACCTTCTTGCGCGCTTCGCCGATGGCATCCTGACGTTCCATCTTGGTGGTGATGGCGTAGGCAGCCGCCAGATCGTCAGCAACCATGCCGCTAACCGCGTCATAGAGTTCTGAGAGATCTTCAGGCTGGAAGTCGCGTGGCTCTTTGGCGCATTTTTCAGCCAGCTGGATGATGGCGTCGATCACAGGCTGGAAGCCTTTGTGGCCGAACATCACAGCTTCGAGCATCGTGGCTTCGTCCAGCTCTTTGGCTTCAGATTCCACCATCAGCACAGCATCATTGGTACCGGCGACAACCAGATCAAGCTCAGTGTCTTCCATCTGATCATTGGTGGGGTTCAGCACGAACTCACCATTCAGGCGAGCAACACGTGCACCACCGATTGGGCCCATGAACGGGACGCCGGATAGTGTCAGCGCAGCAGAGGCAGCCACCATGGCCAGCATATCTGGATCGTTTTCCATGTCGTAGGACATGCAAGTACAGATCACCTGGGTCTCGTGCTTGTAGCCATCGACAAACAGCGGGCGGATCGGACGATCGATCAGGCGGGAGACGAGCGTCTCTTTTTCAGTTGGACGACCTTCGCGCTTGAAGAAACCGCCTGGGATGCGGCCAGCAGCGTAATATTTTTCCTGGTAGTTCACCGTTAGCGGGAAGAAATCCAGGCCCGGCTTGGGTGCATGCGCCGACACAACGGTCGCGATCACAGTGGTTTCGCCGTAGGTGGCGATAACAGCGCCGTCTGCCTGGCGGGCAACCTTACCCGATTCCAGCGTCAATTCACGGCCGCCCCAGTCGAGGCTGATTTTATGATGATTGAACATTCTCGTTCCTTGTGTCGGACGTCGATCCCTTTGGAAGGACGTCCCGGTCAAATGGCATGATCCCCCATGGATCAGGCCGGTTGCCAGAACACAAAAAGCGAAGGCCGCACGGTCGCCAGTGGCGATAGATGAACTTGACCGCAAAGCGTATCAAGCTCCGTGTGATTACCGTCTGTGCCAATCTATTGGCTCAAGAACCATCAGCAAGACGACGGAACCCTGAACCATTCAGGGGTCGGCAATCCTGCCAGTGACCAACGCGAGACAAAAGGTATGGCGTGAAAGGTGGCCTTCGCCGTTCGTACACCGGCAAATGCCAAGGGCACGCTGGTTGAACCGGCGTGCCCTTGAAAAGCGTATTTAGCGACGAATACCCAGACGCTCAATCAGTGAGCGGTAGCGGGCGTCATCACCCTTCTTGATATAATCAAGCAGCTTGCGGCGTAGGCTGACCATTTTGAGGAGACCACGGCGGGAGTGATTGTCCTTTTTGTGGTCTTTGAAATGACCGGTCAGATTGTTGATCCGCTCGGTGAGAATAGCGACCTGAACCTCAGGTGAGCCTGTATCGCCAGGCTTGTTGCCATACTCTTCCATCAGCGCAGCTTTGCGCTCAGTCGTAATCGACATCGGGTGACTCCTAAGTTTAGAGGAAACGCGGTCGTTCCAAAGGAACGGAGCCACGTTCAATGTTTGGCCTGCCCGGGATGTCGTCCAGCGCAGGTCAGTAACACCAGCGAATTTGCCAGTATTGCCAGGGCTATAGAGGGTTTTGGATTGAATGGGAAGGGGTAGCGGCACCTGTGATCATTTTGATACTGGCGTACCGCGCGCCGACGCGCCTCCAAGCGGTGCCTTGTTCCCATAAAGCGTCAAAACCAGTGCCAGCGCCGCCAGCAGCGCCGCAACAAGATAGGTTGCGGTCAATCCTGTTGCAATCGCATCGGGCGAGGCGAGCGACGGGTCGCTGATGCCGACCGCCCCGGCAAACAGCGCGCCCATGAGCGAAGCGCCTGTCAGAAAACCGAGGTTACGCGAAAGCGTCATGATGCCGGAGACGACACCTCTTTGTTTGGCATCTGCGCCATTGAGAACATGGGTGTTCACCGCAGCCAGGAAGAGCTGATAGCCCGGCGTCAGCAGCATGAACGCAACAATGAAACCTGGCACGGCAAACATCACCGGAAGCCAGGCCAGCGCCAAGGCGCCAGCCACCATCTGCATCAGGCCGGCAACCATCATCGCGCTAGGGCCAAAGCGATCCGTCAGGCGGCCCGCAGGAACCCCGCTGAACGCCGCGGTGACAGGTCCGATTGCCATGATGAGACCGCTCGTAGCGTTGGAAAGGCCCAGGCCGAACATCAGGAAAAATGGCCCGACGATCAGCGTTGCCATCATGATGGTCGAAACCAGGGTATTGGCGAGGGCGCCGGTGGTCAGAGCGGGCTGGGAGAATAGGCGGAGATCAACAATCGGGTTGGCGGCATGTTTCTCAAGCCTGATGAAGATCAGCAGCCCAGCAAGCGAAGCCACGAGCAGCAGAAATTGTGGTGCCGAGAAGGCATCGACCGTCATCGCGAAGGAATAACCACCAAGGACAGCGACCAAAAGCAGCAGACCGGCAACATCCTGCCGTCGACGCGGACTCGCTGCGTTTTGATGATTGCCCGCGCGCGTCGTCGCGGCGTACAGCATGGTCGTTAAACCTCCGCCAACAGCCAGTGCAAAAAAGACCGAATTCCATCCAAAGCCATCGATCAACACACCGCCAAGCGAAGGGCCCAGCGCGGTGCCCACAGCAGAGACTGTTCCTAGCAACCCCATTACCGAGCCTGTTTTCTCCGGCGGAACCAGGTGCCGAACTGCTGAGATCGGCAATGTCATCAGGGCCGCTGCCGCCATGCCCTGAACGGCGCGCAAGCCGACCAGAGCCCAGAGATTAGGCGCGAGGGCACACCCGATAGACGCCAGCGTGAACAGGCTAAGGCCCATCAAAAGCACAGGCTTCAGTCCGATTTCATCGCTCAGGCGTCCGATGGGCACAGTCGTAACAGTGATGGCCAGCAGATAGCTCAGGATTACCCATTGCGCGCCGGCGAGGGTGCTGTCGAAGGCTATCACAAGGTCTGGCAGGGATATGGCGACAATGCTGATGCCAAGTGAGGCCAGAAGCATAGAAAAAGCGAGCGTTGCGACAACGCCGCGTTGTCCTGTGCCCGAAGCAGCGGTGGTGGAGTTCATGGGTCGTGCCTCTTGTCATTTGGATGCGTGAGAGGCACGCTACGAACTCAAGTCAACTTGAGGTCAAGCATGAAACTTGTCGATATTGCTGAAGTCTGCGAACGCTCCGGCCTGCCACCATCAACCCTGCGCTATTACGAGGAAATTGGACTTGTTGAATCCGTTGCCCGTCATGGTTTGCGCCGTCAGTTCGGGCCGGAGATCACCCTCCAGCTGGCCTTAATCTCCCTTGGTAGATCGGCTGGTTTCTCGCTTGGTGAAATAGGTGCGATGTTTGCTCGCGATGGTGTGCCAAAGCTGCCTCGTGATGCGCTGCATGCGAAGGCTGATGATCTGGATGCGCAGATCAAGGAGCTGACGACCTTGAGCAACGCTCTACGCCACGTTGCAGATTGCCCAGCACCATCGCATATGGAGTGTCCTAGATTTCGAAAACTCCTGAACTTGGCAAAAAAGCCAAGGCGAGCGAACAAACACATAAAGGCGTCGAAACCGGCCTGAAAGATCAACCGGAAACCAACCTAGGAGCAAAAGCGATGTCGCTTCGCATGCCCCGTGCTTACACACGCCAGTTTGAGCAGACCAGCGTAGACACGGCTCTCAACGTTGAAATCATGGAGGAAAAAGCTGCCTCCCTTGGCCGCGCGGGCAAGTTGGTGGAAAAAACGCTCGCGGCGCTGGGCGCCTGCGATGCTGCCGACCCGTCTCGCCCAGCTCGAGTGCAAGCCGCCGCTGATGCGCTCTATGCTTACCTTATCCAGCGTGAGTTGTGCGGACTGCGGGACCAGGAGGCAGCAATCCGCAGCTACAACGTTCCGACCGAGGTGGTGGCGATACTAGGTTCCCACTAGGCGTTTCAGTACCCCACGATCAGCGCGCCGTTAACACTCGCTAAGGTTTGCCTTGGTAAGATCAACAACCTTAACAATCAGCGCTGCCGATCCGCCATGATGCCGATGCCCAGCACCGTCCAAGACGATGACCGCCGAGAAGATCGGCGCAGGCGCACATTGTTTGGTGCAACGATCATTTTGGACAACCGCATGTCCACATTTGATGTCACGGTGCGCAATCGCTCCGGCGAGGGCTTTCTGTTGGATGCCCAAAACACCGCGGTGATCCCAAACGAGTTTTCACTGAAACTGCCTGAAGACACGGTGGAGTATCGCTGCGCGGTCGTGCGGCGTACATCAAACCATCTGGGTGTCAAAGTTATCGGCCAGCGAACGCCTGCATCGCACCATGCGACCAAAAATCCACGGGTGGATCCGCAGGCTGAGTTGCGGGCGAAACTCGCTGAGCGCTTTCCGCACCTTGCAAAGACCTAAAATCTAGTCTTCAGCCGGAACGATCACGCGTTTGGGCAAGAACTTGCCATAATCCATCACGCCGATAGCGATCAGTTCATCGCCATCCATCGCGTAGGCCTCTTCGCCATTGGCTGGGGCTGCAGAATTGGGTGTGTGATGCCCGCGCACGAGCAGGCTCATGCCACGGCGCAGTTTGGCCGCATCACCCGAAACCACCTGAATTTCGTGCAGCTCGCCCAGCGCATCGGCCATGGGTGTGAGCAATGCGTCACAATCCTCTGGGCTCTCCATGGCCTCCAGCTGATCCAGCGTCACGGTGCCGTGTTCGTCAAACGGGCCGACCTGCGTGCGGCGCAGGCTCGTCACATGGCCACGCGTGCCCAGCGCACGGCCCAAATCACGGGCAATCGCGCGCACATACGTGCCCTTGCCGCAATGGGCCTCAAACAGCGCGCGATCTTCATCCGGTGATCCGAGATAGGCCAGATCGTGAATGGTAATCTGGCTGGCTTCCAGTTCCACCACTTCACCATCACGAGCCAGATCGTAGGCACGTTCGCCATCGATCTTTTTAGCTGAAAAAGCAGGTGGAACCTGATTAATCGTGCCGACGAAACGCGGCAAAACCGCGAGGATAGCCTCTTCATCGGGGCGCGCATCGCTGGTTGCGACGGGTTCGCCCTCGGTATCATCGGTAGAGGTTTCAATGCCCCAGCGAACGGTAAAAAGATACCGCTTCTCGCCATCCATCACATAGGGCACCGTTTTGGTCGCTTCCCCCAACGCAAGCGGAAGTATACCAGAGGCCAACGGATCGAGTGTGCCAGCGTGACCGGCCTTCTGTGCATCAAACATTCGCCGCACGCGCGAAACTGCGTGGGTTGAGGTCACACCGACGGGTTTATCAAGGATGATCCAGCCAGAAACCTTCCGGCCTTTTTTCCGCCGACCCACTTAAGTCTCTTCCTCATCCCGTCCGCGGTGCGGATCCGTGTCGCGGGCGACGTCTGGCGAACGCAAAATCTCATCGATCTTGCCATAACTGTCGAACGAGGTATCGGGCTTGAAGCGCAAAGTTGGCGTGAAACGCAAATTGAGCTGACGACCAATCTGCATGCGCATATCGCGTGCGCCACCGGCCAGCTTCTTGGTCAGTTCCTTAGCATCACCTGGACCGATGGGCGTCACAAAGCAGGTCGCGATCTTAAGGTCGGGCGACATGCGCACTTCGGACACTGAAACCAGCATGCCGCCAAGATCAAGTCCATGCACATCGCCGCGTGTGAGCACGTCCGACAGCGCGTGCCGGACCAGCTCACCAACCCGCAATTGCCGTTGAGAGGGAGGGTTCATCTAAAAACCTTCGTGAAAACGTGCCTGTGAGTGCCGCGCGCTCTAAGTCGAAACCTAAAGCTTGCGCGCCACCTCTTCCACGCGGAAGCACTCGATCACATCGCCTTTGCGGATGTCTTCGTAGTTCTCAAACGCCATACCGCACTCTTGGCCGGTGGTGACTTCAGCCACCTCGTCCTTGAAGCGCTTGAGTGTTTTCAGCTTGCCCTCGTGGATGACCACGCTGTCGCGGATCAAACGCACGCCGGAGCCGCGCTCCACCTTGCCGTCGGTGATGGTACAACCGGCCACCTTGCCGACCTTGGTGATGTTGAACACCTCCAAAATCTCGGCATTGCCAAGCATCGTTTCGCGGCGTTCGGGCGAAAGAAGCCCCTCCATCGCCGCTTTGATGTCATCCACCAAATCGTAGATGATGTTGTAGTAGCGGATCTCGATGCCTTCCGCCTGCGCAGAGTCACGGGCCTGCTTGTTGGCACGCACGTTAAACGCAATGATCGGCGCTTCAGATGCTGCGGCCAGAGCAATATCACTCTCCGTCACACCACCAGGAGCGGCGTGAATAACGCGGGCCGCAACTTCATCATTACCAATCTTTTCAACAGCTTGCACAATGGCTTCAACAGAGCCCTGCACATCGCCTTTGACCAGAATTGGGAACTCGCGCAGGTTGGATTCCTGCAGGCGCGTCATCATCTGCTCAAGTGAGCCACGCGCTGTACCAAGACGGGCAGCGGTTGTCTCGCGTAACTGACGCTGACGATATTCGGTGATTTCACGGGCACGCGCTTCGGTGTCCACCACAGCAAACGGATCGCCTGCCGACGGTGTATCCTGGAAGCCAAGCACCTCAACCGGCGCCGATGGGCCAGCCTCATCCACTTGTTTGCCGTGATCATCGATCAGCGCACGTACGCGTGCCGAAGCACCGCCAGCAACAAGAATGTCGCCTTTCTTCAGTGTCCCACGCTGCACCAGAACGGTGGCAACAGGGCCGCGGCCCTTATCAAGCTGTGCTTCAATCACAACGCCTTCAGCCGCCCGGTCCGGGTTGGCTTTCAACTCCATGATCTCCGACTGCAACAAGATCGCGTCAAGCAGACTGTCCAAACCTTGGCCAGTGGTGGCGGACACTTCCACGTCCTGCACTTCGCCGCCCATGCCTTCCACTTGCACCTCGTAGCGCAGCAGATCGGTACGCACGCGGTTCGGGTCAGCCTCAGGCTTATCCATCTTGTTGATCGCCACAATCATAGGCACGTCGCCAGCGCGCGTATGATTGATGGCTTCAACAGTCGTCGGCATCACGCTGTCGTCTGCCGCAACCACAAGGATCACAATGTCGGTGGCTTTAGCGCCACGTGCACGCATGGCGGTAAACGCTTCATGGCCCGGCGTATCGATGAACGAAATCTGCTGGCCGTTCTTTTCCACCTGATAGGCGCCGATATGCTGGGTAATGCCGCCTGCTTCACCCTGCACAACGTTGGCGTTGCGGATGGCGTCGAGCAGTGAGGTCTTGCCGTGATCGACGTGGCCCATGATCGTAACAACCGGTGGGCGCGGTGATGCACCTTCATCATCATCAGTCGTTTCGGTAGAGAAGAGACCTTCTTCCACATCAGCTTCAGAAACGCGCTTGACCGTATGGCCAAGCTCTTCAGCGATCAGCTGGGCGGTATCGGCATCAATGATGTCGTTCACCGTCAGCATCTGACCTTGTGTCATCAGCACTTTGATCACGTCCACAGCGCGCTCGGCCATACGGTTGGCGAGCTCTTGAATGGTGATCGCGTCTGGAATTGTGACCTCGCGCAGAACCTTCTCGCGCGGGCCACTTTGTTGCTGACCGCGACGCGCTTTCTCCTGGCGGCGACGCATTGCAGCCATCGAGCGGCCGCGCGGGTTGCCATCATCATTGAGCGCACGGTTGATGGTCAGTTTAGAACGACGACGCTCATCAGTGCGTGGCGTTGGTTTTGCTGGCGTCGGTGTTTCTGGCCGCTTGTTACGCGTGTCACCGCCTCGGCCTCCACGTGCTGGCGCGGCATCTTCGCCTGCGCCGCGCTTGGGCGCAGCGGCTGCCACAGGCTCTTCAGCAACAACGGGCTTTTCTTTGACCTTCGGCTTGCGCGCCTCCGCTTCGGCAGCCAGTTTGGCTTCCTCGGCAAGGCGTGCAGCTTCTGCCTCGGCTTGCTTCTTCAGGCGCGCTTCTTCCTCGGCCCGGCGTTTGGCTTCTTCAGCAGCAGCCTTGGCCTCTTCCACTTCGCGGAGCTGCGCTTGTTTCAGCGCATTCAGCCGCGCTTCCTGCTCAGCATTGGTGGCGCTGCGCGCAGCCTCTGCTTTTGCGGACGTCGATCCAGATCCCGCGCTTGGTTTGATCACCCGACGCTTGGTCTGGGTGACAACCTTAGGCGCTGGCTTTGCAGCCTCTGCGGTTGGTTCGCTTGGTGCAGCGCTTTCGCCAGGCATAACGATACGACGCTTACGTTTCTCCACCACGACTGAATTGGATCGGCCATGGGAAAAGCTCTGCCGTACCGTCCCAGAGGATGGCTTTAACGACAGGGTGCGCTTTCCGCTTGCGCCTTCGCTTGCGCCTTTTTCGTCGGTTGTGTCTTGATCACTCATACTGCCGTCTTGTCTCCTAGCACCGAGCCTTCCGCCCGCTGCGTTGATCCTTCAATGCTGTCGCCTGACGTATCGTCGCCATAGCAATAGGCTTCAAGCCGCCGAAAGGGGGCGAGAAACCGCACAGCACCCGGACCGTCTAGAAGGGCCGCATGTATCACATGTTCCAGCCCTAATGCCAAACCCATTTCGCCGTGTGGTAAAACACGTAAAACCGGCACGCCCACATGGCCTGCGAGCCGGTTCAATTTCTTCACGCCGTCAGCGCCAGCGTCGGTGGCATGCAGAAGCGCAAGCACCTTGCCGTTTTTCAGCGCGCTTTCCACTTTGGAAAAGCCGTTGGTAACAAGCCCCGCTTTGCGCGCAAGTGCCAAAGCACCCCGCGCCTGCTGGCGCAGAATGTGCTCGGTTCGCTCGATAATATCATCAAGCCCACCGGGTGCCACGTCGGTTTTTAGCGCACGGCCAAAAGCCTTGCGCTTCACCGCCTCGGCAAGCACATCACGGCGCGCCGAAACCCAAGCACCACGGCCTGGTAGCACGGCTTTTACATCGGGAACCAGTACCCCATCGGGGTCCAGCACATAGCGGATCAGAGCAGTGTCATCGGCGCGTTGACGCGTGACGATGCACATGCGCTCGCGCGCAGCCTCGCCTGTCTTGGTCGCCTTGGCGTTTGCCATACTTTGATCTGAACCCTTGTGCTCATCACCGGAGGCCCGCTTACGCGAGCGCTCCTTCTTCTTCTTGGGCCTCTTCGCCCACATCTTCGTCTTCGGCGTTTTGCGCCATCAACTCTTCAGCTGTAATCCAGCCTGCTGCAACACGCGCTTGCATGATCATGGACTCAGCATCGGTTTTCGACACATCGAAATCCGACAGCGCGCCAGGGAAGCGAACAACTTCGCCATCCTTGCGCTCGTTCCAGCCAATCAGATCATCGGTTGCGCAGCCGGCAAAATCTTCGATGGTTTTCACCTCATCCTTGCCCAGTGCAACCAACATAGGCGTTGTCAGCCCATCAATCTGGCGAAGCGTGTCCTCAACGCCCAATTCACGGCGTTCCGCATCTGCTTTGGCTTCCAGCTCTTCCAAATACTCACGCGCACGGGCCTGAAGCTCGTCTGCGGTCTCATCGTCAAAGCCTTCGATGGTCGCGATCTCATCGCGTTCCACATAGGCAATCTCTTCCATCGTCGCGAAACCTTCCGACGCAAGAAGTTGACCCACCACTTCATCAACATTGAGCGCACCAACGAACAGCTCAGAGCGTTCGGCGAACTCTTTTTGACGACGGCCGGACTCTTCGTCCTCCGTCATAATATCGATATCCCAGCCAGTCAGCTGCGAGGCGAGGCGCACATTCTGCCCGCGACGCCCAATCGCTAGGGACAGTTGGTCCTCAGGCACCACAACTTCAATACGGCGCGTGTCTTCATCAAGCACAACCTTGGCCACTTCAGCGGGCTGAAGCGCGTTCACAAGGAACGTTGCCTCATCCGGCGACCAGGGAATGATATCGATGCGTTCACCCTGTAGCTCCTGCACCACAGCTTGCACGCGACTACCGCGCATCCCGACACAGGCGCCCACTGGATCAATGGACGAATCGTTGGAAATGACACCAATTTTGGCGCGTGAACCAGGGTCGCGAGCGACACTCTTGATTTCGATAACGCCGTCGTAAATTTCTGGCACTTCCATGGTGAAGAGTTTGACCATGAACACAGGGTGTGTGCGCGAGAGGAAAATCTGCGGGCCACGCTGTTCACGGCGCACATCCAGCACATAGGCGCGCACGCGGTCGCCATATTTGAAAATTTCGCGCGGGATTAGCTCATCACGGCGCAGCATGGCTTCGCCGCGACCCAAATCAACAATCACATTGCCATATTCAACACGTTTAACCGTCCCGTTGACGATCTCGCCAATGCGGTCTTTAAACTCTTCGAACTGGCGATCACGCTCAGCTTCGCGCACTTTTTGCACGATCACCTGTTTGGCCGATTGCGCAGCAATGCGACCGAAATCAAGCGGCGGCAGAATCTCAGAGATCACCGAGCCAACTTCGGCATCCGGCAACGTGTGCTTAGCATCCGCAACGGTCATCTGTGCGTCAGGATTTTCCACCTCTTCAACCACATGAATGAGGCGCTGAAGCTTCAACTCACCGGTTTTCGGATTGATCGTGGCACGGATGTCAGTTTCCGACCCGTAACGTGCGCGAGCGGCTTTCGCCATCGCCTCTTCCATCGCCGAAATTACGATCTCACGATCAATCGACTTTTCCCGCGCAACCGCATCGGCGATTTGCAACAGTTCCAGTCGGTTAGCACTGACGGCCATGGGCCTTCTCCTTAGATCACCGGTGCGCCTGCTTTAGGCGCGGTCTCCAGCGTTGCTTTCTGTATTGCTGTCATTGTCATTTGTGTCGGCTGCCGCGTCTTGCGCTTTTTGTGCCGCCTCAATCAAGACATCGGTCATCACCAGCCGGGCATCTTCAATCGCGTCATAGGGCAAAGTCACGGTCAACGCACCACCTGTGGCGTCGATGGTCATTTCCATCGTCTCATCAAGCGCGGCGTTGATGATGCCACGATAGCGTCTGCGCCCTTCACCTGTGTCAGTATCTATGGGTCGCGAAAGTTCAATCTTCGCCTCATGACCGATGGCACGAATAAAATCGATGGGGCGCACAAGCGACCGGTCGATACCAGGCGAGGAAACCTCAAGATGGTAAGCGGTTTTCACCGGGTCATCGACATCAAGCACAGGTGAGATATCGCGGCTCACCGCCTCACAGTCTTCAATGGTGAACGTGCCATCGGGGCGCTCGGCCATAATCTGAACCGTGCAGCCGTTTTGCCCGGAAATTTTTACGCGCACCAGGCGATATCCCAAGCCTTCAATGGCCGGTTCGATAATGGCAGCAACGCGCGCAGCAAGGCCGGTTTCACGCACCACGCGTTCCGTGCCAGCATCACTGCTGCTGTCGATATCGGTTGTTGTCATCGTGTTCCAGTTGAGATTGCTTGCGCCAAACGAAAAGGGTGGGTCCGCGAAGGACCCACCCTAATCAGATGTCTGACGATGAAGGTGTTATGGAGAAGATAGGCCAAAAGGACGTTGCGTGCAAGGGCTTTGTGTTATTGAGGCAACACTTTGGCAAAAAATGAGAAGTAAGCCGGCGTGCGCCCTTCACGGATGGCTTTGGTCTCATAGCGGGTTTGGGTCCAATCTGCCCACGGTTTGGCCGTATCACGATCCCCAACTTCAAATCCTCCATGCGCCTGCGTGGCCTTCAGCGTTGTGGTTTTGTACACATCAATATCGCTGGCAACGCGGAACTCCGCGCCTGGCGTCATTTTTGGGTGCAGCAGATCCAGCGTATCAAGCCCGATGAACCGTCGTTTTTCGTGCTTCAACTTCGGCCAAGGGTCCGGGTAGAGCAGATAGACCAGGTCCAAGCTTCCATCGGGAAGCCACTCGATGACCTCTCGGGCATCGCCCTCATGCACCCTTAGCAGGTCGCGCCTCTCATGGTCTTTGGCATCATCAAGCAGCCGCGCCATACCGTTGACGAACGGCTCACAGCCTAGGAATCCGGTGTCTGTTTGGCGCGCCAGCTGATGCAGCAGGTGTTCACCGCTGCCAAACCCGATCTCCAGTGCCAATCTGCTAACCGGCACGTCGAAAAGACTGCTGGCGTCGCGACACGGCACAGAAAGATCGAGCGCATGGCGCGCAAGGCCGGCCTCGTAGACTTTCGCCCGCGCATCGCGCAACGTCTTGCCCTTTCGCCGCCCGTAAAGGAGGCCGCGCGCGCGATCTTTCGGGGTATCGTTGTTAGCCTGCAACGGCCGCCTTCAACTCATCGACCAGATCGAGTTTCTCCCAAGAGAAGCCGCCATCATTGTCTGTGTTGCGGCCAAAATGACCATAAGCAGACGTGCGCGCATAAATCGGTTTGTTAAGGTCCAGATGGGCACGGATACCGCGCGGAGAAAGATCCATAACCTGGCCAAGCGCAGCCTCAAGTTTGGCTTCATCCACATTGGCCGTGCCGCCGGTATCGATGTAGATCGACAGTGGTTGCGCAACACCAATGGCATAAGAAAGCTGAATTTGCGCCCATTCGGCAAGGTCCGCTGCCACAACGTTTTTGGCCAAGTACCGCGCTGCGTAGGCAGCTGACCGGTCCACCTTGGTGGGGTCTTTGCCTGAAAATGCCCCGCCGCCATGAGACGCTGCGCCACCATAGGTGTCGACGATGATCTTGCGGCCGGTCAGGCCGCAATCGCCATCCGGTCCGCCAATCACAAACGCCCCGGTTGGGTTCACGTGCCAGACTGTGTCGTCCGTGACCCAGCCATCGGGCAGAACGTCGCGCACATAGGGCTCAACAACCGCCTGCACATCAGCCGACGTCATAGAAGCATCCAAATGCTGGGTGGAAACCACAATGGACGTTGCACGCACCGGCATGCCGTTCTCATACGCCAAGGTCACTTGGCTCTTGGAATCGGGGCCAAGCACCGCAGCATCACCGGATTTGCGCGCCTTTGCCAGCCGCTCCAGAATTTTATGGGCATAGTAGATCGGCGCTGGCATCAGATCTGGAGTCTCGCGGCAGGCATAGCCAAACATAATGCCTTGATCGCCTGCGCCCTCATCTTTGTTGCCCGCGGCATCCACGCCTTGCGCAATGTGAGCTGACTGGCCATGCAGCAGCACTTCTACATTGGCCATGTTCCAGTGGAACCCATCTTGCTCGTAGCCAATGTCTTTGATGGCGGCACGTGCAACCTCTTCAACCAGCTCTCGGCCAATCGAAGCTGGACCGCGGGTTTCACCGGCGATCACCACACGATTGGTGGTGGTCAGCGTCTCCGCGGCCACGCGCACCTGCCAGGGGTCCATACCCTCAGCAAGAGCGGTGCGAAAGAACAGGTCCACAATCTCATCAGAGATCCGGTCACACACTTTGTCAGGATGACCTTCAGAAACCGATTCGCTGGTGAACAGATAGGAGGAGCGCGCCATACACAAAACATCCCAGTAGGAGAAAGGGGAGAGGCGCAGCACGAACTGCGCCGATATTTTGCCAAACAGCGTTCGATAAAACAAACGCGCGTTCGTCAAAACGGATCGGCGGTTTAATGCCATCGCAACTGCCTGAAATCAAGGCGTGCGCATATGTTGCCAGTTTGGGATGCTTGAACCTGGCTGCGCGACTACCCGTTGGAGGCAGGTTTATGAGCTGCTGTGCCATTGCTGCCGTCTTGTCCTGCGATCGATTTGACCAGATCGACAATGCGGCGACGCACGGCAGGGTCTTTCACGCGCAGAAAGGCCCGTGTCAGCTCGACGCCATCTGAAGACGTCAGCAGCTCTGAGACATAGCTCATACCGGTTTCGGCGAAGCCCATAGAAGGTTCTTCCCCGGGCAAATCATCATAGAAGTAAGGGATTGGAACCTTCAGTTCGGTGGCAATGTCGCGCAAGCGTCCAGCGCCGATGCGGTTTGTGCCTTTCTCGTACTTCTGGATTTGTTGAAAAGATACGCCAAGAGCTTCGCCAAGTTTCTCTTGGCTGATGGAAAGCATCATACGACGCATACGCAAACGCGTGCCAACGTGCACATCAACTGGGTTAGGCGCTCGTTTATTTGCCATCGGGTGGTTTTTTACCTTACACCAGCACGTCCTAACGGAAAGTGCGGGGCCTTTCTTTACAGATTCGCATTCATGTCGACTGCTTCGAGTGGTCCTATAGGTGTATAAAGCAAGTGGCTTTGACTCAAGCCAAAACCGGTTTTTAAAGCCTTTGATAGTAAAAACAAAGACTTAAAACTATTACGAGCATGGCCCAAAACGGTGCATTACCAAAACGTCCGTAAACTGTTGTCGAAAGATGTTGCGGTAAAGGCGCATCCACGATGCCTTGCTGGTCAATTCCAAGTTCAGCAATAACGCGGCCGTAAGGGTCAATCACGCCGCTGATACCGGTGTTGGCCGCGCGCACCAGTGGCAAACCCGTTTCCACGGCGCGCAGGCGGGCTTGGAAAAAATGCTGGCGCGGCCCTGCGCTTGTTCCAAACCAGGCATCGTTGGTGACATTGAGCAGATAGTCTGGCGCATGGGTGCGCACGCCTGATCGCACAAAACCTGGAAAAATGGCCTCGTAACACACCAACGCAAGGGCAACAGGTCCGCTGGATCCGCGCAGAATACCTGGCGCGGCGCCGGGCTCAAAACCGGCTGGGGCTGATACCAAAGGCCGCAAACCAAGGCGGTCCACCAGATTTTCAAACGGCAGCATCTCACCAAAAGGCACCAACCGTACCTTGTCGTAAGCATCCGTGATTTCGCCTCGATCATTGAGTGCGTAGATCGAATTGTAGAAAGCTCGATCTTGGGTACCACGCGGCTCAGCGCGAACCGCCCCGGCGAGCACCTGCGCGCCGAGCGGTAGCGCCGCGCCAATTGCGGCTAAGACGTCAGGGCGTTGCGTCAGCAAAAAGGGAAAGGCTGATTCGGGCCACACCACATGGCTTACGCCCAGAACACCCAATTGGTCAGCACCGGTTTGCCGGGTTGTTAGTTCAAGCAGTGTCGCAACATGGGTTTCGCGCAGGTCTGGGTCCCATTTGTCAGCTTGCGCAATATTCGGCTGCACAATCCGCATGGTCACGCCATCAACCGTGCTCACATCGGCCCCAGCTAGGCGAAGCACGCCAAACCCCGCCCAAAGCCCAAAAACCAGAAGACAGCTAAGCGCTGCGGTTCGTGATCCGCGACTGGTGACCTCACGCGGCCAAATGGCGGCGGGCGTCATGGCCACCAGCAGGACCAAGAGACTTGCGGCCAATGAGCCAAGCAAAGACAGGCCTTGTAGGAGCGCATCATGGATCCCAAGTGCGCTGTGAAATCCGTTCCATGGAAAGCCAGTCAACACCACGCCGCGCAGCGCTTCGAACGCGGCAAGCAGGCTGGCGAGCATCCCCACGCGCACAAACCCGGTGCTCCAAAGCCGAGCCGCCAGGGCGCAGGGCAGCGCGATGAACAGCGCCAGTCCGCCCGGGATCAGGATCAAAGCAAACGGAATCAGCCAGGCATGAGCGCTGGCGTTAACCAGCAACGCCTCAGCGATCCAGTAGAGCCCGGCTAAAAAATAGCCAAAGCCAAACCACCAGCCAACCGCAAAGGATGGCCCCAAAAACGCAAACAAACGCCTTCGCTTCTTTGGTGGTGTGGGGTCAGCGTCCGCGCCATCCAGCAGTAGCACCAGAACGGGCAAGGTGATCAGAAGAACGGGCGCCAAAAAAATCGGTGGCATGGCCAAAACGCTGGCCACACCAGCCACAAAAGCGACACCCCAGCGGCGCCAGCCATGCAACAGAACAAGACTGTCAGCCAAGGCGTGCAAGCCGCGCGTCATGTTGGTCCGTTAAGTCCCAGTGGCCTGGTTCAACGGTTCGTCTTGCGCATCCGGTGAGGGTTTCTCATCCTCGTTTGCAGCACCTGGTCGAGCGGCACGGCGCGGCGTGCGCGGGTCGCGTCGTCGTAAACCCGCCGGATAAACCTTCAAGCGTTTGATACGACGCGGGTCAGCGTCGGTGACCTCAATATCAAGCCCGTCAACTGCATCAATCAATTCACCGCGAACGGGAATCCGACCAAGCGCGGTAAACACCAGACCGCCAAGCGTATCGATCTCTTCGGCGTCTTCTTTGTCGATCTCAAACAGATGGCCAAACACTTGCTGAACATCTTTGATCGGCACACGAGCATCGGCGATGTAGCCACCATCGCCGATGGCATCAAAATGCGGCGCGACGTCATCATCATGCTCATCTTCGATATCGCCAACGACCGTCTCAATCAGGTCTTCCAGGCTGATAAGCCCGTCTGTGCCGCCGTATTCATCGATCACAAGCGCCATCTGCACGCGGTTGGCCTGCATCTGCGCCATCAAATCAGTGGCCGACATGGACGCGGGCACGAACAGCAAGGGTCGAACGATCTTGGCATCTTGAAGACTGGTGTCGAGGTCGATTTTGCGCAAGTCAAAACCCGCAGCTTCGGCGGTTTGCGCTGCTGCACTGTTGCCCTTTTCAACCGCAGCCTTACGCGCTTGTGCGCGTTTGCGCGGCGAGGTGTCCTCTTGGCGCGCGCGGTCAATCAGATGCGAAACAACATCTTTGATATGCACCATGCCGACGGGATGATCGAGCGAGCCATCGAAAATCGGCATCCGCGAGTGACCAGAACTTCGCAGCTTTTCTAGCACCAGGCCAAGCGAGGTCGTTTGGTCAATGGCAACAATATCGGCCCGTGGCACCATCACATCTTCGGTACGGGTTTCACGTAGCCTTAGGATATTGCGCAGCATTGCCCGTTCTTCGGGCGAGAAGTCATGGCCCGGGCTTTGCTCTTCAGCCAGCGCGTCTTCCAAATCAGTGCGCAAATCAGTGCCGTTTGTCGATGGTTTCAGCCATCCAAACAAACGATCCACCCAAGCGGCGTCCGGTGAAGCTGCGCCTGCAGCCTGAGATTTGGGGTTGGAGGAGGCCGTCATCTGACGGCCCGTACTGGAGGGCTCTAAGCTCGAAGCGTCGTCGTTCATCAGCGTGCAGCCGATTTTGGCAGCTGCGATCCTTGTTATACGTTCGTTTGCGCGCTGTCCCGATAGGGATCAGCAATGCCAAGCAATGCTAGGATGCTCGTTTCGAGCGTTTCCATTGCGTTTGCCTGTCTATCTTGTTCGTGATCATAGCCCAGAAGATGCAAAAAACCATGAACAATCAGGTGGCTCATATGGTGGTGAAAGCTGATTTGGCCAGCTTCTGCCTCCCTCTTCACCGTTTGCAAGGCGAAAACAAGGTCGCCGAGTAAAAACGGGTGCTTGCCATCCAGCTTCGCAAGCATGTCCGGTTCAAGCGCTGGAAAGGAGAGCACATTGGTCGGTTTGTCCTGGCCACGATGCTCCATATTGACCGCTTGCATGGCTGCATCATCTGTCAAAACGACACTGATTTCGCCGTGCTGAAGATTGAAGCCGGTGGCGGATACCGCACGTCCAATGGCGGCCTCGAACCACGCCGTGAGGACATTCTCATCGGGCCAGTGGCCAGCCTCAACAACCAAATCAACCGATGGGTTCACTGGTCTCCGCCCAAAAGCGGTGCCTGGCGTTCGGCTGCCGCACGCACCCGACGACGGGCTGCATCATCGTAAGCCGTCACGATTTTGCTTACCAAAGGATGACGCACAACGTCTTCGGCACGGAATTTCAAATGTACGATATCGTCGATGTCACGCAGCATGCGATAGGCTTCGGCCAGACCTGAAACCTGACCAGGTGGCAGATCGACTTGGCTCGGGTCGCCGGTGACAATCATCTTTGAACCCTCGCCAAGCCGCGTCAGAAACATTTTCATCTGCATGCTAGTCGTGTTCTGCGCTTCATCCAGAATCACCACCGCATTGGCCAGCGTGCGTCCGCGCATGAAGGCAAGTGGTGCAATCTCGATGATCTGATTTTGTAGCCCTTTTTCCACCTTGTCGGCGGGCATCATATCGTAGAGCGCATCGTACAGTGGGCGCAGATAGGGGTCGATCTTCTCTTTCATGTCGCCAGGCAGAAAGCCGAGCCGCTCGCCGGCTTCCACCGCTGGGCGCGAGAGGATCATCCTCTCAACATCACCGCGCTCAATCAGGGCGGCGGCATAGGCGACAGCCAAATAGGTTTTGCCCGTGCCAGCCGGACCAGTTCCGAACACCAACTGCGCCCGGTCGAGTGCACGAATGTAGGCATCCTGAGCGGGGTTGCGTGCGGTGATGGTTTTCTTGCGTGTGCCAATGGTGGCGAGGGCCAGTTTGCCACCGCGCGGTTCGATATCGGGAAGATTCAATTGGGTCGAAGCCGTTTCGGCCATCCGCACGGCACCGTCTACGTCGCCAGGGTGCAGTGTGTGGCCCTGTTCCAAGCGTTGATAGAGGCTGTCGAGCACTTGGCGGGCCAGCGCGCACGCATCCGGCGTGCCCTTGATCGACACCTTGTTGCCGCGCGCGGCTGCATCCACACCCAGTTTGTGCTCAATGATCGCGAGGTTTTCGTCAAACTGGCCGTAAAGGTCGCCCACCAACCTGTTGTCGTCGAACTCCACCACGATGTGCGCCAAATCCGACGCGTGACCTTCCACGGAGGGTTGGGTCTCGGTGATATCGTTCAAGAGGCGGCCTCCAGGAGTGGTTCTACGGTTGAAGTTTGAGCTGATTCGGTAAGGTCTGCGAACAGACTATTCGTGCCAGTGTGCGTAATTGTGACCGTTTGCAGGGTTCGCAACATCGAGTCCGGCGCTTGCACATGCACCGGCTGCAACCAAGGGGATCGCCCAACCAATTGACCGGTGTTGCGCCCCTTCTTCTCAAAGAGAACCGGGAAGCTGAGGCCAACACGGCTGTGCTGAAACGCCTGCTGTTGGCTTGTGATAAGGGCTTGCAGCGCGTGCAGGCGCGTCGTCATCACATCCTCAGGTACGTGCTCGTCCATCACCGCGCCGGGTGTGCCGGGGCGTGGCGAATATTTGAACGAAAACGCGGCTGCATACTCCACATCGCGGATCAGCTGCATTGTGTCTTCAAAATCTTGGTCGCTCTCACCGGGAAAACCGACGATGAAATCACCCGACAGCGCCAGATCTGGCTGCACAGCGCGGATGCGCTCAATCAAACGGCGATACTCATCGGCCGTGTGGCGCCGGTTCATTGCTTTCAAAATGCGATCTGAGCCTGATTGCACGGGCAGATGCAGATAGGGCATCACCTGTGGCAAATCGCGGTGGGCATTGATCAGATCGTCATCCATGTCGCGCGGGTGGCTGGTGGTGTAACGCAGCCGCCAAAGCCCATCGATTTCTGCCAGCGCATAGAGAAGCCTCGCCAGTGACCAGGGCTCACCATCTGGGCCTTGGCCATGATAGGCGTTCACATTCTGGCCAAGCAGAGTGATTTCGTGCACGCCCGCTTCGACCATCGTGCGAGCTTCACTCAGAATTTTCGCCACATCGCGGGAAACTTCAGCGCCACGCGTGTAGGGCACCACGCAGAAGGTGCAGAATTTATCGCACCCTTCTTGCACGGTGAGAAAGGCCGTTGGCCCTCGGCTGGCGAGCACCTTTTTCGGTGTCATGCCAATGGCGTCAAACTTATCCTCATTAGGAAACTCGGTGATCACGACGCGCTCGCCCTGGCTGGCGCGCGCCACCATATCGGGCAACGCCTGATAGCTTTGCGGGCCAACAACGAGATTGACCACATCAGCACGTCGCGCGATCTCCTCGCCCTCGGCCTGCGCCACACAGCCGGCAACGCCGATCATTGTGTCCTTGCCCAAAGCTGCGCGGTCACCCTTCACTTTGCGCAGACGTCCAAGTTCCGAATAGACTTTTTCAGCCGCTTTTTCGCGGATGTGGCAGGTGTTGAGCAGTATAAGGTCAGCATCGTTCTGATCCTGCGTTGCCGCATAGCCAGCAGGCGCCAGCGCATCGGCCATGCGATCAGAATCATAGACGTTCATCTGGCAGCCATAGGTCTTGATGAAGACCTTCTTGGCGGCTTGGGGTTTGTTCGAGCTCATGCGAGTGCGGTGACCTGAAAAGGGATTGGATCGGCGGTCTTTAGCGAAAAAACACCGGTCCGCCTAGGGTCCGACCGCCTAAGGTTCAAGCTTGGCTGGTCTGGCTCTAACTGTCGCGACCGCGCAATTTGATGGCGAGCGTTTGCCGCACATCCTCTTCCATGGCTCTGGCCGCGCGCTTGCGACCACCAATCTCAGCAACATTCATCGGTTTGCCGAGCACCATCACCACATCCAGGGGACCGCCATGGATGATGTCGAGCAAACTCGGCAACAGATCAAGATCGCCGTACCAGCCCAGCGTTGCCCGTTGTCCGCGCGAAATTGGCAAGCCATCGCGGCGCAGATAGGCAATGGTGAAAGGCTGCACCATCACATTTTTGGCATCATCGACCAGCGCACCAAACAAGGCAGGTCGAAAAGGCAGAACCTGCCCGCCATCGCTTGTGGTGCCTTCAGCGAACAGCACCAGACGATCACCATCGGCAAGCGCTTCACGCATGGTGTCTGTCATCTTGCCGGTATCGGTTTTGCGCGTGCGGCTGACAAAAAGCGTGTTCTGTAGGCGCGCCAGAGTGCCAAAAACCGGCCAGTCGGCCACATCGTCTTTGGAGATGAAACGAAACCGCCCCCGCGCGCCAATCATGACAATGTCCAGCCAGGAGACGTGGTTGCCAGCCAGCACCACCGGTCCTTTGGCAAGGGCTTCGCCCTCAAAACGAACGCGAACACCCATGCACCAGAGGGCAATGGCATGAAACGCAATGGGCAGACGTGAAGAAATGGCCTTCAACCGCAACAGATTGGCCAGCCACTGCAACGGTGCCAGCACGATCAGCGCAATGATGAGCGGGATCATCTTGATTGCCGCACGCACGATATCCCACGTGCGTGGTCGTTCACCGGGATGCAGATCGGCCATCATGATGGATCTCGTTTCAAAGGCCGTCCAAACAGTTCCAACCGGTGATCGACAAGCTTGAAGCCCAGCCGCTCAGCGATCTTTTCCTGAAGGGCTTCGATCTCAGGGTCTGAGAATTCGATCACTTTGCCAGTTGTTACGTCGATGAGATGGTCATGATGTTCATCCGGCGTTTGTTCGTACCGCGCACGGCCATCGCCAAAATCCAGCCGGGCAACAATGCCGGATTCTTCAAACAGCTTCACCGTGCGGTAGACGGTGGACATCGAAATGTTGGCATCGATGGACGAAGCGCGCGCATAAAGCTCTTCCACATCGGGATGATCATCGGCAGCATCAATCACCCGCGCAATCACGCGGCGCTGATCGGTCATGCGCATGCCCCGCTGGGCGCACAAATCTTCCAGTGGAACGTCAGGATGGCGGGCGTTTTGCGGCATCAGAACTCCATCAAACCGGTGCCCGGCTGGCTACCCGTATTCGCGGCGCATGACAAGCGCCCGACCTTTTGATCCATCGGCCAAGGTGGCATAGGCCGGTCGTTCGCCAACTTGGGCAAACCCTCGCCGTCGGTAAAGCGTGATGGCGCTGTTATTGCCATCGGCAACCTCCAAAAACACCGCCCGCACGCCTTTTTGCCGCAAGGCCATCAATGCATCGTCCAGCAGCCGGGTTCCATAGCCGCGGCCTTGGCAGTGTTGTGCAACGGCGAAGGTGAGCACCTCGCCTTCATCGCTTGCTTGGCGCACCATCACAAAACCTTCCACCGGCCCGCGGCCAAACCAGCTTAGCGGGCGGATCATGCGTGTTGTGACGGCCGGATCATCAATCAGGCTTGAAAGATCTTGGGCGTTCCAGCCGATGGGAAAGGCAGCATCGTGCAAGTCTGCAAGGGCTTCGGCGTCCTGCGCGCTTGCATCTTCAACAATCCGCAGCCGGCTGACGCTGGCGCGTAGCGGATCAACGGCCCAATGGTACCAATCATCAAACGTGGAAGACGGTGAAGAAGACTGCGACATAGGCCGGAGATTACACCGCGCGGGTGTCCAGTCCAATACGCAGACCAGCAGGTTTGGCGGCGATGGCGTCGGCGGGTTTGAGATAAAGCGGTTTGGGCTTGTCAGTCACATCGCTTGTCGCAGAAAGCTCAGCCAAAGCTGCCGTGCTTGGCACCTCCGCCGTGTTGCCAAGTGTGATGCGCTTGCCAGCTGAGCGGGCCAATGCCGCAATGACGGAGGTTGCCGGACCGACAAGGCGCGCGCCTTTGGGAACCGATGCAGCAAAAACCAAATCAGCCATCACTTTGGCGGGCTCAATGGCCACGCCGCTCGCATTGAAGCGCTGGCCATAGATCAGCCCATTGCGGGCGTCGATGGCAACGCAGCGCACGGATTCCACGTCATTCTCCAAGAGATCTGACCGCGCCATAGCTTCCAAGGTACCGATCCCGACCACGGGAATGTTCAGCGTTGCTGAGAACCCACGGGCAGCAGCCAAACCAACACGCATGCCCGTGAAGGATCCGGGTCCAACAGTCACGCCGATGCGATCAAGATCGTCATAGGTGATCGAAGCGCCTGCCAACACCTGCTCGATCATCGGGATCAGTGCCTCGCCATGCCCGCGCAACATCGTAACGGATTGCTCACTGATGATCCGCGACCCATCTGAGACCGCCGTTTGGCAGGCAGGGCCAGCAGTATCGATGCTTAGGACAAGGTTGGATATTTCAGGCGGCATGGCAGGTATGGTGTTCATGCCTTCTACCTAGGCGGGCAATGGCCAACACGGGCAGTCGGGGAAACCTCTAATCACGCGTCAATGACGCGAAGTCTAGGGCGTCACCTGTTCCGGCAGGGAAACAATGGCGGCGGGCAAATCACCCAGTGCGTTCGCACTAGCTCGCGCGCACTTCCTCAACGCCAGGCACGAAATGGCGCAGAAGGTTTTCGATACCATTCTTCAGCGTTGCTGTTGAAGACGGACAGCCCGCACAGGCGCCACGCATGTTGAGATAAACCACGCCGTCCTGAAAGCCTTTGAAGGTGATATCGCCACCGTCTTGCGCAACAGCAGGGCGCACGCGTGTTTCCAGCAGTTCTTTGATGGTGTCGACCATCGCGCGGTCATCCTCAGCAAAGAATTCTGAACCGTCGCTGTCATCAGCTTCGTCAGCATCCTCAACAAGGATGGGCATGCCGGTGACGAAATGCTCCATGATCCCGCCAAGGATCGCGGGTTTGATGTGCGACCAGTCTTCCACGTCAGCGGTGACCGTAACGAAGTCTTGGCCGAAGAAAACGCCCGTTACGCCAGGGATCGCAAACAAACGCTGAGCAAGCGGTGATTTTTCAGCGCCAGTGGATGAGCGAAAATCAAGCGTGCCCTCTTCCAGCACTGTTTTGCCGGGCAGGAACTTCAACGTCGCAGGATTCGGCGTCGACTCGATCTGAATGAACATGAAAACCTCCAAACGGGGTGGCATTGCCCATCATATGGGTGCGATCCACCGCATAGTCACGCCCTAGGCCGGCGGCTTTTTCAAACCGCGTACGACCAATGCGTTCTTTGCACCATCTTATGGCGCAATTGCTGTAGTTTGGAAAGGTTCTAAAATGAAAATCGGGCGGTCGATAGAACGCTTGGTGGCCAGACCTGGGGGCGAGCCGCTAAGCCTCCACTGTCAGTTCGCCCGTTCTCAGCTGCTCTTCCTCAATGCTTTCAAACAGCGCGCGGAAATTGCCTTCACCGAAGCCCTCATCGCCCTTGCGTTGAATGAACTCAAAAAAGATCGGCCCGATGACGGTCTTTGAGAAAATCTGCAGCAGGATCTTGGTCATCCGATCGCCCTTGGCATCATCAAACACGCCTTCGCCATCGATAAGGATGCCGTGCTTCTTCATGCGCTGGATGGGCTCAGAATGGCCGTTCACCCTTGCCTGGGACATTTCATAATAGGTGTCGGGCGGACCAGGCATGAAGCGTAGGCCGTTCTCGGCCAGTCTGTCGGTTCCGTCATAAATGGTCTCGGTGCCAACAGCGATATGCTGAATGCCTTCGCCCTTATATTTGTGCAGATACGTTTCGATCTGGCTTTTGTCGTCGGTGGATTCGTTGAGCGGAATGCGGATTTTGCCGCAGGCCGACGTGATGGCGCGGCTGACAAGGCCGGTCATCTTGCCTTCAATGTCGAAAAAATGGATTTGCGTGAAGCCGAACAGCTCGCGGTAGAAGTCCCACCACGTGTCCATGTTCCCGCGATAAACATTGTGGGTGAGGTGATCGAGGTAGTAGAAGCCAAGGCCCTCGGGCTTGGGATTGCGTTCGCCCAGCCATTCGAACTCAGCATCATAGGCTGAGCCTTTTTCACCGTACTGGTCGATGAAGTAGAGGATAGACCCGCCGATACCGACAATGGCCGGAACATCCAGCGTACGGTCGTCCTCTAAATAAGGCGTCGCGCCTTTGGCAACGGCGTGATCGAAGGCGTGCTGTGCATCGACAACGCGCCACGCCATGGAGGGCGCGCAAGGTCCGTGTTCATCGACAAAGCGCATGGCATGGCTGCCTGGCTGCGCGTTCACCACATAGTTGATATCGCCTTGCCGCCAGATCGTGATGGATTTGGTTTTGTGGCGCGCAACAGGCGTGTAGCCCATCTGTTTGAACAGCGCCTCAAGCTTCTCTGGTTCGCGATGGGCGAACTCAACAAACTCAAATCCATCTGTGCCTGCCGGATTGACAGGTGTGATCTGCGCAGTCGGCGCGTCATGTGGAAACGGTCCCAAAGCGGTTCTCCCTTTTTAATAAACGGTACCACACGATGGGTGCACGGTTCTTGCAAAGTGATCACGAGATTGAGAAAGTACGCGAGATATACGCGACAAAGCATTATTTCATGCACAGGACATGCATATGAATGATATTGACCGAAAAATCCTTGCAGCTTTGCAGGATGACGCAAGGCTGACCAACAACGAGCTTGCCGACAGTGTTGGGTTGTCGGCATCGCAGTGCTCGCGTCGGCGTGCACAGTTGGAAGAAGACGGGCTGATAACCGGCTATCACGCCAAATTGGATCGCGAGAAAATTGGGTTCGGACTGACCAGCATCATTTCGGTGACATTAGCGACCCACAATGAGGACAACTCGAAACGAATCCGGGAGCTGTTCGCCGCTTTGCCAGAAGTGCTGGAGGCCCATGCCATGACAGGTGACATGGATTACTATGTGAAAATCGTCACAAAGGATCTGAAGTCCTTGTCATCTTTCATCAATGACAAGCTTCTTGCTCATCCAGCGGTGCAGCAGGTGAAAACGGCTATCTCTTTGCAAACTCTGAAAGAGACCGAAAGCGTGCCTGTGTGGTCGGCCGATCACTAGGGTCCAGACCCTAATATCAGGCCGGGAAGCTGGCTAAAGCCACCCGCTTTCCAGGCCTTTCGCCCAATCGTCACGACCAAATGCGCGCGCTTGGGCAGCCGCTGCATTGTGATCGTAGGGCACCGAGCGAAAAGTCACATCCCAACCACGGTCCGTTTTCTGCAAAATGGCGTAGCTGGCATTGGGTGTTCCGGTCTGCATCACATGGGGCACTGGCGCGACATCATCATAGGCCGGACAGCCCACCGACCCTGGGTTCACCAGAAGAGCGCCGTTCGATAGCCGTGCTAAGCGTGGAATGTGCGTATGGCCGCAGAGAATGAGGCTCGCTTCAGAGCAAGCCTCACTCAACTCAACATCCAGTTCTGCCAAGCTCGCCTGCCGGATCATGCCGCTCGGTTCGACGCGTTCCATCCAATAGCGCTCGTCAGTGCGTGGCGTTGCATGACAGGCAAACACGCCATCAAAAGGCGCCAGACTGAAAGGCAGCGTTTGCAACCAGTCCAGATGCTTCGGCGACAAGGCTTGGTAGGTCACAGCATCAGTTGGCCCCATCTCTGAGGGGTCCTGCTCAAAAAGGTAGCGGTCATGATTACCGCGTACCGTCGGCCAGCCAAGCGGTATAAGACGTTCAGCCACGCTGTGTGGATCAAGCGGTCCGGAGAGCACATCGCCCAGATTGACCACCTCGGAGATGTTTTGCCGATCCAAGTCGGCGAGAACCGCCTCAAGCGCCAGCGCG
This sequence comes from Pseudomonadota bacterium, assembly GCA_039814945.1. GTDB lineage: Bacteria > Pseudomonadota > Alphaproteobacteria > Rhizobiales > MH13 > MH13. Next base: position 96,862 of record JBCCAF010000012.1, on the reverse strand, counting down.
TTTCCGTGGATGTCGGCAATTGCTGCAAAGCGCATCACTGACCCTCATCAAGGGTGAACTCGATATCCAGATCGTCCAGCTTTTCAGCCATAAAGGCCCGCGCGTCTTGAATGCCAGCATTGTACAGCGACGGTCCGAGTTGCTTCAGCATGAAAGTCAGCAGTTCTTCAGCGCGAAAGGCGCTCAATGTTTCATCGAACTCATCGGCAAAATAGGCTTGAAGGCCCGTCACCAGTTCGGCGCGGCGTTCATCGGAGAGTTCAAGGTTTTTGATACGGTCCCCCTTGTCCCCGCTCCGGCACGCAGCCGGTTAGGCAATCGCTTCAATAGTTGCGTCGTCCATGTCGCCAGGCACGATGGTAACCGGAACAGGAAAACCACTTCCGCGTCCTCCGGCCATGCCCGAGGCAACGGCACTCACCAGAGGGCCGGGGCCATCTTTGCCGAGGCCACCACCCAGCACCAGGATAGCGATATCTTCATCGTCATGGATCAGCTGGGTGATTTCTTCCAGCGCTGTTCCTTCACGCACGAGCCGTTCTGGTGTCAGCGAAAGGCCACTGGCCCGCAAAAGCCCGACATAGCGATCCACGGTGGCATCGGCTTCGGCCTGCGCCTCGGCGCGCATAATCTCTTCGACGCCTAACCAGTGCTGAAATTCCGATGGCGGCACGACGTAAAGCATGGAAAGCCCGCCGCCAGTGCGCTCGGCGCGCCGTGCCGCGTAGACCACCGCGCGCTCGCATTCGGGCGTGTCATCAAGGATGACCAGAAACTTGCGCTGGTGGCCTTCATCAAAGGCGCGGCGTGCTTTCAGCATGGGAGTCTCCTGCCATAGTACAAGCGGTCGGCATTGCCCGGAGCGCGTACACACAAACCAACACCGTACACGCGGTCGGGCGAAGACCGGTGCGCGTACGCGGAAATTATGATGTCAATCGCACGCGCCAAGTGCAAGAGGCACTTATCGCACCAGCCCAAGCACGTCATACACCTCATCAAGCACGGGCACGGCAATCTCCCGCGCACGTCTTGCGCCATCGCGCAAAATATCGTCCAGCGCGCTCTGATCATTTTCAATCTTCACCATCTCATCGCGAATGGGTCCAAGCTTTTCGACCGCCAGATCAGCAAGCGCAGGCTTGAACACACCGAAACCCTGGCCACCAAACTCGGAGAGGACCTCAGCTTTGCTCATCCCTGCCAGCGCGCTATAAATGCCGACGAGATTGTCCGCTTCGGCTCGCCCTTCCAAACCATCCACCGTTTCGGGCAATGGCTCTGGATCGGATTTGGCCTTCTTGATCTTCTTGGCAATTGCATCACGATCATCAGACAGATTGATCCGCGAAAGATCCGACGGATCGGACTTCGACATCTTCTTGGTGCCATCACGCAAGCTCATCACGCGCGTCGCATCGCCCAGGATCAATGGCTCGGTAAGGGGGAAAACCTCCTTGCCCCAGTCATTGTTGAACTTCTGCGCGATATCGCGAGTCAGTTCCAAATGTTGCTTCTGATCTTCACCGACTGGTACGCCTGTCGCCTTGTAGAGTAGGATGTCTGCGGCCATCAGCGTTGGATACGCGTAGAGGCCAACACTGGCTTTCTCGCGATCCTTGCCGGCTTTTTCTTTGAACTGGGTCATGCGGTTCAACCAACCAAGCCGGGCCACACAGTTGAAAACCCAGGCAAGCTGTGTGTGCTCAGGCACCTGGCTTTGATTGAAGAGCGCTGATTTTATCGGATCAAGGCCGGACGCGATGAAGGCCGCGGCCACATGGCGTGTTGCTTGTGCCAACTCCTGAGGGTCCTGCCACACCGTGATCGCGTGCAGATCCACCATGCAATACATGCAAGTGTGGGTCTCTTGCAGCGGCACGAAGTTGCGGATCGCGCCCAGATAATTGCCCAGCGTCAGCTGGCCGGAGGGTTGCACACCAGAAAAGATGCGCGGCGCGAATTCTACGCCTGAAGCGTCACTCATGGGTTTGGCCTTCGATGGATTGAAATCGGCCCGCCTTATCGCGGGTCTTTGGTGCCTAATCAAGATGCGCTGCGATCAGCCGATGGTTTGCGCATCATCATGCGTTTCATTTCGCCAAGCTTGGCAGCTCCGGTAATGTGCGCCAAGCCAAAAAACGTGATGACACCTGCCATCACCAATACGCCGAGTGCTGCCACACGCAGCAAAAGCGGTGTGCCGATGGCAAGTTGGGTGTCCAGAATGCCAGCAAGCCCAATAAGCACAGCGCCCATTGCCACCGCGCAGCCAAACAGGATGGCCACTTTGATCGCCAGCGCGCGCTCAAAATGCCAATAACTGCGCTTGGCGATGATAAAATAGAGCACCAACGCGTTCACCCATCCGGCAAGGCTGGTGGCCAGCGCGATCCCGACATGGCCAATGAACGGGAAAAGCGCCAGCGAACAAGCGACATTCACCACAACGGACAGCCCGCCGACCAGCATTGGCGTTTTGGTGTCCTCACGGGCAAAAAAGGCTGGCGAGAAGACCTTGATCAGCACAAAGCTCGGCAACCCGATGGCGAAAGCCTGCAAGGCCGCGGCGGTCCCAAGGCGCGCCTCTTCGCCAAAGGCCCCGCGCTCAAAAAGCACGGAGACCAGGGGTGTCGGGATCGCCGCCAGCGCCACGGCGGCGGGCAGCGTGAGCAGCATGGCAAATTCCAGTGATCGCGCACTGGCCACTTTCACGCCGGCCTCATCACCGGCCTTCAAGCGCCGTGAAAGTTCCGGCAACAGCACCACGCCAATGGCAATGCCGACCACGCCTAGCGGCAGTTGGTAGAGCCTGTCCGCATAGTAGAGCAGAGACACTGCGCCCGCCTGAAGCGAGGCGATCATGGTGCCAACCACAATATTGATCTGCGTGATACCGCCCGCGATGACGCCAGGCACCCCCAACGTAACAAGACGTTTCATACGGCCCGACCAACGGGGCCGCACCAGCTTCAAAAGGAAACCTGCTCGGTGCAAATCGCCGATCACCATCGCCAGTTGCGCAAACCCACCGATCACAACGCCGATAGCGAGCCACATGCCAGCCTCGGCCTCACCGGCCAATCCAGCGGCGAGCAGCGCCCACAACACGCCAATCAGCACGACATTGAGGAGCGTTGGCGCAAAGGCAGCAGCTGCGAACCGTCCAAGTCCGTTGAGCACCCCTGAAATCAGCGCCAAAATGGAGACAAGCGTCAGATAAGGAAAGGTGATCCGGGTTAGAAACACCGTCAGGTCGAACTTGTCAGCATCGCCAACAAAGCCCGGAGCAAGCACCAGCATTAGGGCCGGCATGGCGATCATCGCCACCGCTGTGACCAGTGCGAGAACCGTCAGCAAGCCCGCCATAGCCTCCTGCGCGAAGGCTTTGGCGTTCTCCTTGCCCTCGCCTTCCAGCGTGCGTGCAAACAGCGGCACGAAAGCGGAGTTAAAAGCCCCTTCGGCGAACAGGCGGCGGAAAAGGTTGGGGAACCGGAACGCGACCACAAAAGCATCGGCCACAGGCCCCGTGCCAAGGGCTGCCGCCATCAAGATATCGCGCACAAACCCGAGCACGCGGCTGGTCAGTGTTGCACCGCCAACGGTCGCGAAGTTGCGCAAAAGGCTCATAGTCTAAGTGCGTGCTTTGGATTTGGAACGCTGCGCAGGTCGCGGCGCGGGCGTGGAGGGTGCTGGCTCCGAGGGTTCCGGCACAGCCGCGTTGCCGCGACCACGACGCGCCAAGGCAGCGGGTCGCGGTTTGGCTGGCGTCCCGCCCAACACCGTTTCAAGCTTCTTTTTGATGGCATTCAGTTTGGCGCGACCGGTAACTTTCAGGCCCACCAGGTCGGTTACGTAGAAAACGTCCACCGCGCGTTCGCCAAAGGTTGCGACATGGGCTGAGTGTGTGTCGAGCGAAAGATCAGAGAGTGCGCGCGCCAGATCATGCAACAGGCCAGGCCGGTCGCGCCCAGCAGCTTCAATCACGGTGAAACGCTCTGATCCCTGATTGTCGATCATCACTTCAGGCGGCACCTTAAAGGCCTTCACGCGGCCTTTTGCCTTGCCTTTCTCTGCCATCATCGGCGGCAGATGCACATCACCGGTCATCGCGCTTTCCAGCGTGGCGGCAATGCGATCGGCGCGCCGACGTTCATCGGCCTCTTGCTCAAACTCTTGGCGGATGAGGATGGTGTCGAGCGCTTTGCCGGTGGCCGTCGTGTGGATTTGCGCCCCAACAATATCAGCCTTGGCCGCCACGCAGGCCGCTGCGATGGTGGAAAGAAGGCGTGGATGATCGGGCGTGTAGAGCACGATCTCCGTTACGCCCTCAAAGCTGTGCACAGCTGTCAGTGAGGCGAAGGCTTTATCGGCTTCTTCAGCACTTTTGATCAGGTGCGCATGGGCAATTTTTCGATCAAGATCCGTGCGCAGCCAGTAGGGCGGGTAATGCATCGCTGCATACGCTTCACGCTCGGCCTCGCTCCAATCGGGCAGTGCTTCAAACAGCATCGCCTGCGCGCCCGCGACCCGCTGCTCTCGTGCCGCCTCAGAATGGCCGCCGGTTAGAATGATTTCGGCTTCATAATAGAGCGTTCGCAACAGTTGGCCCTTCCAACCGTTCCAGACACCCGGCCCGACAGCACGGATGTCGCAGACCGTTAGCAGCAGCAGCAGCTTCAGCCGTTCCAGCGTTTGCACACGCGCGGCAAAGGTCTCGATGGTGATTGGGTCGGAAAGGTCGCGCGACTGCGCGGTCATCGACATCACCAGGTGGTCCTCAATCAGCCACGCCACCAGGGCGGTCTCGCTTGGCGACAGACCAAAACGCGGGCAGATGCGGCGCGCAATCTTCGCGCCTTCGGTAGAGTGATCTTGCGGCCTGCCTTTGGCGATGTCGTGAAGGAACAGCGCCACATAAAGCGCGCGGCGGTTCTGAATGGTGGGCAGAAGAACGACCGATAGCGGGTGCTCTTCTTTCAAGTGGCCGCTCTCTATCTGCGCCAAAACACCAACGGTGCGCAGCAGATGCTCGTCCACCGTGTAGTGGTGGTACATGTTGAACTGCATCATCGCCACGACCTTACCGAAATCGGGCACAAACCGGCCCAAAAATCCGGTTTCATTCATTCTGCGCAGCGTCGCTTCTGGCCGGTTTTTCGAGCAAAGGATCTCGAGAAAAATCGCGTTGGCATCCGGATCGGTCTTCAGCGCGGGCGTCACCAGTTTCAGCGACAGGGTGACAAGGCGCGTGGCATCAGGGTGCAGCGCCAGTCCGTATTTGTCGGCCAATTGGAAGAACCGCAGAAGGTTCACCGGGTCTTCAGAAAAAACTGTCTCGCGCGCAACGTTGAGCCGTGATGTGTCGACGACAAAATCGCTGTTGGCGGGCAACTTCTTCACATTGCGTCGGCGCAGCGGGCCAAGCATCCGATCAAGAATCGGCGTTGGCTTGGCCTCGTTCTCTTCCAGGCGAGCACACAGAATGCGGGTGAGATCACCCACATCTTTGGCCACCAAAAAATAGTGCTTCATAAAGCGTTCCACCGGCTGCATGCCCGGATGGTCCGTGTAGCCCAGACGCTGCGCGATATCGCCTTGCAGATCGAACGACAGGCGATCATCAGGCCTGCGCATCAGGAAATGGATATGGCAGCGCGTGGCCCACAAAAAGTCGCTGCCTTTCACAAAGGTGTTGTATTCGCGCCGGGTGAACACGCCCTTGGTGACGAGTTCTGCCTCGGTATCGACCTGGTAGACATATTTGCCGATCCAAAACAGCGTGTTGAGGTCGCGCAGACCACCTTTGCTTTCCTTCACATTGGGCTCGACGACGTAGCGGGATGACCCTTGTTTTTTGTGACGCCCATCGCGCTCACCGAGTTTGGCGGACACGAACTCGGCAGCTGAACCTTTGACCACCTGATCCTGAAACGCGGTCTGGAACGTGTCGAAAAGCGGCTGATCACCAAGGATAAAGCGAGTTTCAAGCAAGGCCGTGCGGATCGTCATATCCGTTTTGGCAAGCTTCACGCATTCATCAACCGTGCGCGTGGCGTGACCCACTTTGAAACCGCAATCCCAGAGGAAATAGAGCAGGCTTTCCACCACCTGCTCACCCCATGGCGTCTGCTTGGCAGGCCTCAGAAACAGAAGGTCGATATCCGATTGCGGCCCAAGCGTGCCACGGCCGTAGCCGCCGACGGCGCACACGGTGATGCGCTCGCCCTGCGATGGGTTTACCAAAGGATACCGGTATTCTGTGACCACGCGGTAGAGCGTCTGGATCAGAATGTCTTCAGCCCGTGACAAGCGCTGCGCGCAGGCAAGTCCACCGCGATCTGCCAAAAGCAAAGCTTCAGCCATTTGCAGGATCTGAACGACAGCCGCCTTCACGATGGGGATCAGCTGGGCGTGCGCATCATCGTAGGAACCTGCGCTTTCGATGGTATCGCGCATCTCAACGTAGAGCGCTTCGCCGTCCAGCAAGGGTGGCGCGTCATCGCGGTGAACCAGTTTGGGCATTTTGGGGGGGCGGCGTTGGGACACGTGACAGGCGTTTCTCTAAGGTTTTGTTTTGAGTCGACTGGCCAGATCATAGACGAAATCGAGCGCTTGGCGCGGGGTCATTTGGTCCGGGTCATGCCCGTCGAAAAGCGCCAAAAGCTTGGCATGGGCTGCAGCTTCGATCTGTTCCGGTGTGGGCGCAGCGCTGGCAGCAACCGGCTTGGCGGCTGAAAAGAGCGGAAGCCCTTCAAACAGGCCATCGTCGCCCGAGGCTTTTTCGCCGCTGTCTTGCCGCGTTTCCAGGTGATCCAGCACTGATCGTGCGCGAGCGACGACGGAGGCAGGCAAACCGGCGAGCTTCGCCACCTGTAGCCCGTAAGAGCGATCTGCTGCACCGGGCACCACCTCGTGCAGGAAGATCACATCGCCTTCCCACTCCTTGACTTTAAGGGTGCGATTATCGACGCGCTCCAAACGCTCCGATAGCACGGTGAGCTCATGATAGTGGGTGGCAAACAGCGCCCGGCATGCATTGTGGGCGTGCAAATGCTCCACGCAGGCCCAGGCGATGGAAAGCCCGTCATAGGTCGCTGTGCCACGGCCAATCTCATCCAGGATCACCAGCGAGCGAGAACTTGCTTGGTGCAAGATGGCCGCCGTCTCCACCATTTCCACCATAAAGGTGGAACGACCGCGCGCCAGATCATCCGCCGCGCCAACACGGCTAAACAGTGCATCAACAATGCCGATGGTGGCAGATGTGGCAGGCACATAGGCTCCCGCTTGGGCAAGGATCGCGATCAGCGCGTTCTGCCGCAGAAAAGTGGATTTACCGCCCATATTCGGCCCGGTGACCAGATGAACCGCGCCATCGTTCAAGGTGCAGTCATTGGCAACAAAGTGCTCTTTGCCCTCGCGCTTCATCACCTTCTCAACCACAGGATGACGTCCGGCTTCTATTTGAAAGCTCAGATCATCGCGCATCTGCGGGCGCACATGGTTTTCACGCACGGCGGTTTCAGCAAGACCGGCGGACACGTCCAGCACGGAGAGCGCGTCGGCAACGTTTTGAATGGCGTGGCGCGCATCTTTCACCGCCTCGCACAGCGCCTCAAAGCGCGCCACTTCCAGCGCCACAGCGCGCGCGCCCGCACTGGCGATTTTCGCTTCCAGCTCGGCCAACTCCTTGGTGGAAAAGCGCATGGCATTGGCCATGGTTTGGCGATGGAAAAAGGTTTCTGCCTGCTCTTGTAGCGAACCGGCTTGCAGGGCGGGCACTTCGATGAAGTAGCCAAGCACGCCATTGTGTTTGATTTTCAGCGACTTGGCTTGCGTCTGAGCGCTGTAGGTGGATTGCAGCCCAGCGATCACCTTGCGGGCATCGTCGCGAAGGCTGCGCGCAGCGTCGAGATCATCGTCAATACCCTGCGCAACAAACCCGCCATCACGGGCCAGCAGCGGCGGGCTTTCGGACAGTTCGTCCACCAAACGCTTTGCCAGATCCACGGGGCGGGCAGCCAGTGAGGTTCTCGCTTGGACAACCAGATCGGACAGATCATCACCAAGCAGGCTTTCGACCATGCCAGCCTGATCAAGCGCTGCTCCCATCGCCACAAGATCGCGCGGTCCGGCCCGGCCAAGCATCACCCGTGACAAAGCTCGCGAGATATCGGGCGCACCGGTAAGGGCGGCGCGGATATCTCGCCGCGATGCAGGGTTTTCTACAAACCAGCCAACAGCGTCATGGCGTTCAGCAATGATGTCGATATCTGTCAGCGGCGCAGAAATTTGGTCTGCCAGGCGCCGTGTTCCAGCCGAGGTAACGCAGGCATCCACTGCGCTCAGCAGTGTCGTCGCGTTTTCGCCAGAGCGTGCGCGCACCAGATCAAGGCTTGCACGGGTCGCTTCATCAATAGCCATCGTGCCGCCCGAACGCTCGCGCTGCGGTGGTTGAAGACTGGCAAACGCCTGTTTTTGCGTGCGCTCCACATAGCCGATAAGCGCTGAGGCCGCGCGCAGCTCACACCGCGACAGTTCTCCGAATGAATCGGTGGAGGCGACGCCAAAAGCCCGCGCCACCTTCTCGCTGGCTTGTCCCCCGTGAAACACCGCACCTGGCTGCGGCGAAAGGGCTCCACCCAACCGACCAAGGGCCTCTTGGATCGGTCCTTCGGGATCGACCGTATCGGGATAAAGCGTTTCAGCAGGAGCCAAACGGGCAAGCTCGGATTCCAAGCGGTCAGCTGCCGCTTCGCCGAGGCGAAATGTGCCGGTAGAGAGATCAAGCCACGCCAAACCAACGCTCTGGCCATCAGCATCAGGTGCAAGCGCCACCAGCCAGTTGGAGGCGCGAGCAGGCAAAAGCGTATCTTCGGTCAGTGTGCCAGGCGTGACAAGCCGCACCACGTCGCGCTTGACGACCGCCTTTGAGCCGCGCTTCTTCGCCTCTGCTGGATCTTCGATCTGCTCGCAAACAGCAACCTTATTCCCAGCAGCAATCAGCCGTTGCAGATAATCATCGGCTGCATGCACCGGAACACCGGCCATCGGGATGTCTTGGCCTTGGTGCTTTCCGCGTTTGGTGAGCGCTATGCCGAGCACTTGGGCCGCGACTGCGGCGTCATCAAAGAACAGCTCGTAGAAGTCGCCCATTCGGAAAAAGAGCAAGCTGTCCGCATTGGCTGCTTTGATCTCCAAATATTGCGCCATCACCGGCGTCGCACCGGCCGTGTCGGGCACGGTGGCGGTGTTCGCATCAGCAGTAGTGGGAGTTGTGGCGGCGTCCATGCGCCTTTTCTAGCAAACGGGCGCGCAAACACCACAACCAGTGGCGCGGAAAGCCGTGCATAGCCTTTGGGCGAAAGCTTCCGGTTTTTTGCTGCACCGCACTTCCTCTTCTTGCCAACCGCCCCTAAGGTCCGCCCCCACCAAACACCAAGAAAAACAAAAAATTTAGGTAGGAACCGCGCGCTGATGGCCAAAGACCCAATCAAAGATCCGCACAAATCTCGCAGCACCTTTGGCAGCAAACGCCCGGCAATCACCGATCAGGATGCACTTGATTTCCACGCCCAAGGCCGTCCGGGCAAATTGGAAGTCGTTCCCACCAAGCCGATGGCCACCCAGCGCGATCTTTCGCTGGCCTATTCACCTGGTGTTGCTGTGCCGGTGGAATCCATTGCAGAGAACCCGGATGCTGCCTTCGACTACACGGCCCGTGGCAACATGGTCGCGGTGATCTCCAACGGTACGGCCATTCTAGGCTTGGGCAATTTGGGCGCGCTTGCCTCCAAGCCCGTGATGGAAGGCAAGGCTGTGCTCTTCAAGCGCTTTGCCGACGTGGATTCCATCGATCTGGAAATCGATACCGAAGACCCTGAAGAGTTCATCAATGCGGTGAAATATCTCGGACCATCCTTTGGTGGCATCAATCTGGAAGACATCAAGGCGCCTGACTGCTTCATCATTGAAAGCCGTCTTCGTGAAGAGATGGATATCCCCGTCTTCCATGATGATCAGCACGGCACAGCAATCATCGCGATGGCTGGTCTCATCAATGCGCTGGACCTCACAAATCGCGACATCAAAGACACCAAACTTGTCTGCAATGGCGCAGGTTCGGCGGCGATTGCCTGTATCGAGCTGATCAAAGCCTATGGCATGCCAGCAGAAAACATCACGCTGTGCGATACGAAGGGCGTGATCTATCAGGGCCGCGAAGCTGGCATGAACCAGTGGAAGGCTGCCCATGCCACCGCCACGAAAGATCGCACGTTGGAAGAGGCGGTGAAAGGCGCGGATGTGTTCTTCGGCCTGTCGGTCAAAGGCGCGTTGACGCAGGACATGGTGATGACCATGGCCGACAATCCGATCATCTTTGCGATGGCCAATCCTGATCCGGAAATTACGCCTGAAAAGGTCGCTGAAGTACGCGATGATGCGATCGTTGCGACAGGTCGGTCCGATTATCCCAACCAGGTGAACAACGTGCTTGGGTTCCCCTACATCTTCCGTGGCGCGCTCGATGTGCGCGCGACCACGATCAACGATGATATGAAGATTGCCGCCGCCAACGCATTGGCAGAGCTGGCGCGTGAAGATGTGCCCGACGAGGTCGCCTCCGCTTACCAGGGCGCCCGTCCCCGGTTCGGACCGAGTTATATCATCCCGGTTCCTTTCGATCCGCGCCTTATCTCGGCCATTCCCGCTGCTGTGGCCAAAGCAGCCGTCGACTCTGGCGTTGCCCGCCGCCCGGTGATTGATGAAGGAGAGTACCGCGCCCAGCTTTCCGCCCGCCGTGACCCTGTGGCCGGTGTCCTTAACCGCATTTACGAGCGCGTGAAGCGCCTGCAAAAACGTGTGGTCTTTGCCGAGGGCGAAGAAGAACAGGTGATGCGCGCCGCTGTGTCCTTCACCAGCCAGGGCCTGGGCCAGGCAATTCTGGTGGGCCGAGAAGATGTTATCGCCCAGGTTGCCAACGATGCAGGCATTGATTTGGCAGGGCTGACCATCGCCAATGCGCGCACCTCGCATCGCCAAGAAGACTATGCGGAATTTTTGTACCAGCGCCTGCAGCGCAAAGGCTTCCTCTACCGCGATTGTCAGCGGATGGTGAACACCGACCGCAACTATTTTGGAGCGGCAATGGTGGCGATGGGCGAGGCCGATTCCATGATCACCGGCACCACGCGCAACTATTCGGTCGCTCTGCAAGCGGTACGCCGCGTGGTGGATGCCAAGCCCGGTCACCGCGTGATCGGTGCTTCGCTCGCCTTGTGCCGCGGTCGCACCGTGCTAATCGCCGATACCGCCGTGCACGATATGCCGACATCTGAAGAGTTGGCAGATATTGCTGAAGAGGCCGCTGGCGTGGCCCGCCGACTGGGATATGAGCCGCGAGTGGCGATGCTGGCCTACTCAACCTTTGGACATCCCTCCGGTGAGCGCTCAGAACGGGTTCAGGAAGCGGTCCGTATACTCGACAAGCGCCGCGTTGACTTTGAGTATGATGGCGAAATGAACGCTGACGTTGCGCTCAACATGGATGTGATGGAACAGTACCCATTCTGCCGCCTCACCGCGCCTGCCAACGTGCTGGTCATGCCAGCGTTTCACTCTGCGTCCATCGCAACCAAGATGCTGGAAGAGCTTGGCGGTTCAACGGTGATCGGTCCATTGTTGGTTGGCCTCGACAAGCCCATCCAGATCGCCCGCCTCGGTGCCCGTGACACCGAGATCGTCAATATGGCGGTGCTGTCTGCTTACAATGTGAGTGTATAGTGGGTGAAAGCGGTTGTTCCGAAGGAACAGAGCGCACCCAAAGATAGGGATGGCTCGCTAAGCGTTTGTGCCAGGGGCACAGAGCGTGCCCGGAACAATCAGCCGCGTCTATGAAGGGCAACCGTGCGCAATGACGCAGGAATGGCATTCCACGCGGCCTTCATCGCTGGGCGCAGTGTGCTGAGGTAAATCCCACGATAGAGCCGCGCCTTTGGCGTGAAGGCCATCACATGGTCTGTGACATCACAGACGGTGTTGGTCCAACTTGTCTTGTACGTATCAAGCGGCGCCATCAGGTCATAGGCAGGCCAACCAGCCTCAACACCAAAGCGGATGGTCGATTCGATCTGCACCATGCCGGGGCTTAAGGCGCCATGGTCTGCCGAAAAGGCCGTCAGGAACACCGCTTTGCCCTGTGGGCCGACCAAGCCGATGGCGATTGCCACGGGCTTATCGTTTAACGTTTGAACAAAGGCGGTGAACGGATTATTTTTGCTTGGCCACGCGACTGCTTCGCGCAAGGTCTTCAGGGCTCGCTCATCCATGAAGGTACGGCTGGTCAGTCCATTCTCGGCAAGCCAGGCTTTTTTCCATTCCAGTGCGAGATCATAGATCTCCAAGACATCTGGTCCGGCAGGCACGACCTTGAAGCCAAGGTCTCCGGTTTTGGCCAGTTCTTTACGCCGGCGCCGCATACGTTTGCGGGACTTTGATGAGAAGGTGGCAAAATAGTCGTCAGCGGTCTGGAAGTCCGTCAGATCAGCGGTCGCTGCTTGGCGGGCGACCCCAGCCTGTGTGGCTCCGTCCAACGGCAGAACACTGTGAATGGCAGCGTCAGCGCGTACTGCGCGCAGGAGCAACCCATCCACACCTAGGTTGGAAACGGCATCCTTGAGAACCTTGCCCAGCGCGACAAGATCGCAGGATTGATCAAGCAGCAGGTCGCCATACTGAACCAGCGGTTCGCCAATCCATTCGGCCAACACAACCACGCCGCTATGAGGCACAGCCAGGGGCAGCAGTCCAACAAGCTCATCGCCTTGATAGAGCGCGATCACCTTTGCATCATGGGTGGGGTCTTCGCCGAACACGTAGGTATCCAGCCAGGGCATGCACAGATCGAAAGCCTGGAAAACCGTGTTGGTTTGACTGATCGCCTCAAGACGATGCCATGCCTCTTGCACGCCAAGGATTTCCTCGCGCGTCGACAAGCACTCCGACCGCACCTCGCCGGTATTTGATGCACTCAAAGACTGGTTCACGGGCGTCTGCGTGACATCGACGATGTGCGACGAGGCGACATCATCGGAAGGGTCGCAAAGGGGGTCAACATCATGACGCATGGGGTGGTCCTATCGGCGCAGCTGGCAAACATTCACCGCGACCGTGACAGATCGGACTTAAAGCCCCGGCAAGAGGGATGGTCAAAAGCGCGTTAACGGCAGTAGGTGCTGGACCTGCGCGCATTATCAAAATGGATGTGGTCTTGGTGATGCCCATCCGACCCTGGGCCAAGGATGGTGTTGAACGGGCCGCAGGCGGCTTGCCTTATGGCGCGTTGGAACTGGGCTGCAGGCTGCTCAGAATCCTGCGCATGCGGTTGAACCGACCAGGTCTGACCATCTTCCAGCGTCAAGGCCCGGATATCGATGGCGCGCCCAAAACCATGCTCGCTGATCCGTGCGCCTGCCACATTGTTACGGCTGCGGCAGGCATAGGAAGCAGCGACAAAAATGCGTTCGGGGTTAGACCCAAACGCCGTTCTGGCTTCGCGCGCCATGGTTCCTGACCAAAAGTTGGTAAAGGCCAGCGCCGTCGGACAAGTGAGCAATGCACCAGGCTGTAAAACCACGCCGTTGATTGACGACAGTTCCACCGCATCATCGATGCCACACTGCCCAGCGCCTTCATGCCGTCCACGCACCTCGAACATCGCGCCAGCGGCGCGCAGACTGGCAATGCAAGCTTGATCACCAACCTCAGTCGTTGTGACCGGTGTTGTTTCTCGTTCGGGTCGAGCGGTTGGATTGGGTGGCAGAACCACCGTGCTTGCATCAGTTGGCTCGGTTGTTTCGGCAGGGGTGCTGCTTACATCAACATTGGGCCGAGCCGGTGTATTGGGGGGCAGCACGATGTCGCTGTTATCCTGCGCGTAGACAGGTGCAGCCCAGGACATCAGCAGAAGCAAAGCGGAGAGACGGCGCACAAGCAAAGCCCTTGAAGAAAAAGATGCGGGCCAGTGAAGCAGCTTCGTGGTCAAAAGGTGGCGGGGTTAGGATCGAAGCGTAATGCGAAAGGTCTAACCCCCGAAGAAATCTTTGACCTTCGTGAAGAAGCCGCTCATTTCAGGGTGATTATGCTCGCCGCCCTCAGCTTCGAACTCTTCGAGAAGTTCGCGCTGGCGTTTGGTCAGCTTCTGCGGTGTTTCCACCGACACTTGCACATACATGTCGCCAAAATCGCGCTGCCGCAGGATTGGCATGCCTTTGGCTTTCAGGCGGAACTGTTTGCCGTTTTGCGTGCCATCAGGCACTTTCACCCGCGTGCGACCGCCATCCAGCGTTGGCACTTCAAACGACCCACCCAGGGCGGCGGTGACCACCGAAATCGGCGCACGGCAGAAAAGATCAGCCCCGTCGCGTTGGAAAAGGTCGTGCGGCTTGATTGAAACAAAGATGTAGAGATCACCTGAGGGCGCGCCGCGCATGCCCGCTTCGCCTTCGCCAGCAACGCGGATGCGGTTGCCATCGTCGATACCGGCGGGAATGTTCACCGACAGAGTGCGTTCCTGGGTCACGCGGCCAGTGCCTGAACAGACCTCGCACGGATCTTTGATCACCTCACCACGCCCGCCGCACGTAGGGCAGGTGCGCTCCATGGCGAAAAAGCCTTGGCTCATGCGCACCTTGCCTATGCCGCCGCAGGTGGAGCAGGTCGATGGGCTGGTGCCCGGCTTGGCACCGGAGCCTGAGCAGGTGTCGCAGGCCACAGATGTCGGCAGAACCAGATCGACAGTTTTGCCCTCAAAGGCTTCTTCTAGCGAGATTTCCAAATTGTAGCGCATGTCTGAGCCACGCGCTGCGCCGCCAGAGGAACGACGGCGTCCACCGCCCATAAACTCGCCAAAAATCTCCTCAAAGATGTCGCCCATTCCAGCGCCGCCCGCACCGGCTCCGCCAAAGCCGCCGCCACCCATACCACCTTGTTCAAAGGCTTGGTGGCCAAAGCGATCATAGGCGGCACGCTTCTGTTCGTCTCGCAGCACTTCATAGGCCTCATTGACGGCCTTAAAATTCTGCTCAGCCTCGGCATCATCTGGATTGCGATCTGGATGATACTGCATCGCCTTCTTGCGGAAGGCGCTTTTCAGCGTTTTTTCGTCAGCATCACGTGAAACACCGAGAAGCTCATAAAAGTCGGGCTTGGCCATAAATCACGGACTTCTTTGGGATGCGAACTGCGTTGCAGGGGGCGATTGTGGGGCTACACTCACCCCTTCTTACAGAGGGCAAGCGCTGCGGTGGTGTGCGTTGGCAGCTTGACTGCGCCCTGTCAACCAAGGCGCCTATCCAATCCATCATAGCCAGCCGGTGAAAGCCAATGGCTGCTGCACCAGGTGGCGATGCCAACGCATGGCAGCATGTAGGAAGCTTGCCAGCGCTTTGCCAGGGTCTGTTGTGCCTTGATGTGGCGTTCTTTTGTCATCTTCGCTAGAGAACCGCTGGCGCCAAGCGGTACGTTTGCAAACGAGTGAGACAGTGTATGCCTATTCTTTCGAGCCTTTTACGGAAATTTGTGCGCAAGGGTACGCTGCAAGTAACCCACGCCAATGGCGAACAGATCACCTATGGCGGCACGGAGCCCGGGCCTGAGGTTGCCTTGCGCTTTCATGGCGCGAAGGCTGAGCGCGCCATTTTCTTCAACCCTGAGCTGGCTGCCGCTGAAGCTTACATGGATGAACAGCTGAGCTTTGAAGACGGTTCAGACATTCACCAGTTTCTCAAACTGTTTTCAGTGAACCGGGCGCCACTCGCTCAGCACCGTGTCCAAGGGCTTTTGCGCCGTGGCTGGAAAGCGATGCGCCGCCGCCAACAAGCCAATTCTGTCTCCAACGCCAAGCAGCAGGCGCGCAGTCACTACGATCTTTCAACGCAGATGTACCGGCTCTTTCTCGACGAGGGCATGAACTATTCTTGTGCCCTCTACACCGACGAGCATGAGAGCCTGGAACAGGCGCAGATCAACAAGCTCATCCACATTGTCGCCAAGCTGAAACTTGAGCCGGGCATGCGGGTGTTGGAGATCGGCGGCGGCTGGGGATCGCTCGCCATCATGCTGGCGCGCGCTGGCGCGCAGGTGACATCCCTCAACGTTTCGCCCGAGCAGGTGAAGATTGCGCGTGAGCGCGTTGAAGAAGCCAAACTGGATGACAAGGTTGAGTTCGTCATCGAGGACTATCGTGAGCATCAAGGCACCTACGACCGGATCGTTTCGGTTGGCATGATGGAGCATGTCGGCGTCTTCAATTTCGATGACTATTTCAACGTGGTGCGCGACCGGTTGACCGATGATGGATTCGCCATGATCCACTCCATTGGCCGCATGACCCAGCCGGGAACAACGGGCCCCTTCTTCCGCAAGTACATTTTTCCAGGCGGCTATGTGCCAGCGCTATCGGAAACGTTCGCATCACTGGAGCGTTGCGGGCTCTGGGTCTGCGATACTGAGATTTTGCGTCTGCACTATGCCTACACGCTGCGCGATTGGCGGGTGCGGTTCCAGGAGAACCGCGAGGCGGCCAAGGAGCTTTATGACGAGCGTTTTTGCCGCATGTGGGAGTTTTATCTCTCCGCCGCTGAGCTTGGCTTTGTTGATGGCTCCAACATGGTGTTCCAGCTTTTGCTTTCCAAAGAGCGTAATGCCGTGCCGCTGATCCGCGATTACATCACGACCGATGGCAAGAAGCTGAAGAAAAAGCTGGGCTGATCATCAGCTTGGCTTGGCCAACATCAGCCATGTCACGATTACCAACGGAACGGTGCTCACCAGCCCCCACGCCAGCCAGCGCTTTGAAAGAGCCCGATATTCCTCGCCCACATCGCCCGCCGCGAAAGTTTTCGCCAAACGCGCCTGCTTCATCTGGATCGGCACAATAAGCAAAAGCCAGATCACCCCCGCCAGGACGAACAGGACTTGGCTCCAAAAAAGCCAGCCATCGCTGAGGTCAAAGTCGGCCGAAATGGCCATGTAGTAGCCGCTCACCATGATCAGGACCACGCCCCAGAATGTCATGGACCAATCGGTGTAGGTCACCAGCTTTTGCGCAAATCCGAGCACCTCTGGCCGTCCATCGCGATCGGCAAAGAATTTCCAAATGGCCGTCACGGTGATGTTCCCCATCAACATGGCAACGCCGGTCACGTGCAGAAATTTCGCCAGATCATAAAGCATGAAACATGCATAGCATTGCCCGCGGCCTTGAGAAGACCGACCATAAGGCAACACCTGGTTTGTGCCTGTTTACGCAATGCCTGCTGCTGTGGTCTGGAAGCAGGCGATCTATCGCTCAAACACAGTGTCAGACCGCCCGTGATGGGTAACGTGGTAACCTGCAGCGATAATCAGCGAGGCAAGCTCAGCATCTTTGTCGTGCTTGGTTTCGGCTAAAATCATACGCGGCAGCAGATGGGCCGGGGCCTCGCGCAAGAACGGCTCAAGGGCCTGAACCTCGTGGCCTTCAATATCGATTTTTAGAAAGTCGATCCTGGGTAGGTCCGCCTCATCGACAATCGCCGAAAGCGCGCGCGCCGGAACACTGATGAGCTTTTTAACTTTTGAGCTTGCTGGCGCGTTCGTCACCTTAACGGAACCAAGATTCCACTGGTCGGTATCCAGCATCACCGTGCCTGGTGTGTTGCTCACAGCGCTTGCCACCACCTGCGAGCATCCCTCCAAACCGCTGAACCGTAGATTCTCAGCCAGCCGGGCTTGGGTTTTTGGATTGGCCTCAATGCAGGTGAGGTTTGCGCGTTTGCCGATACTGCGTGCGAGGTTGGCGGAAAGCACCGAGTAAGTGCCCGTGTTGGCGCCGAGATCGACAACGATGAACTGATTGTCTGGGCTCGACACCGCGCAACGTGCCATCGCGCGCTCTTCGGGAAGGTCGCAGAGGGCAGCACGAGAAAAGCACTTGGTGTCGGCGTGGTTTTCGCGCGGATAGAGCCGCAGGCGAAATCCTGGAAACGGTTCAAGGTCTACGGCACCAGGTCGACCAAGCAGAGACAATCGCCAGATTGGCCAATTGATGATTGAGCCCAAGCGTGGGTAGCGCCGTGGATAAAGCTTGGCGCCAAACGAGCGCAGTACCTCTCTCCAAGGCTCTAATCTGTGTCGCCCAAAGGGCGCGTGGCGTGTGTCGGAAACCTCATCCCATACTGGGCGGGTGGGTGCATTGTGCGAATCGTGAACAGAAAGATCAGCCATGGCTGAGACGCTATGACGGGCGATCTTTGCGGTTTCATGACAAAAAAAGGGCGTGTTCCAACGCGCAAAACGTTCTGGCAAAGAAAAAGCCCGGTGCTAGGCACCGGGCTTTCTAATCAGATTGTTTGAAGCGTCGAACTAGGACGCCTTTTTCTGATCTTCGTCGTCCACATCCTCAAAGTCGGCATCAACAACGTCGTCATCTTGAGCAGGCTCAGCGCTGTCATCCATGTCCATCTCTGGCTCGCCTTCAGCATCGCTGTCGGCATACATGGCTTCACCCAGCTTCATGGAAGCTGTGGCAAGCGCCTGGGCTTTCTCTTCGATGGCGGTTTTATCGTCGCCTTCAAGAGCGGTTTTCAACTCAGCAATCGCGCCTTCAATGGCAGCCTTGTCCTCATCGCCAACCTTGTCGCCATAATCGGCAAGGGCTTTCTCAGAGGAGTGGACCAAAGCTTCGCCCTGGTTCTTAGCTTCCACCACTTCGCGCTTTTTCTTGTCTTCGTCGGCATGGCTCTCGGCGTCTTTGACCATCTGTTCGATGTCATCGTCCGACAGACCACCAGAAGCCTGAATGCGGATCTGCTGCTCTTTGTTGGTGCCCTTGTCCTTCGCCGAGACGTTCACGATGCCGTTGGCGTCGATGTCGAAGGTCACCTCAATTTGCGGCATACCGCGTGGCGCTGGTGGAATGCCCACCAGATCAAACTGGCCGAGGATCTTATTGTCCGCAGCCATTTCACGCTCACCCTGGAAGACGCGGATGGTCACAGCCGACTGATTGTCATCAGCGGTTGAGAACACTTGGCTCTTCTTGGTTGGGATCGTCGTGTTGCGGTCGATCAGACGAGTGAACACGCCACCCAACGTTTCGATGCCCAGCGACAGCGGGGTCACGTCGAGCAGCAGAACGTCTTTCACGTCGCCCTGCAACACGCCAGCCTGAACGGCAGCGCCGATGGCAACCACTTCATCAGGGTTCACGCCCTTGTTGGGTTCTTTGCCGAAGAACTCCTTGACGGTCTCCTGCACCTTCGGCATGCGGGTCATGCCGCCAACCAGAACAACCTCGTCAATGTCACCGGCTTTCAGGCCAGCGTCCTTGAGAGCAGCTTTCATTGGGTCAACGGTACGCTTCACCAGATCATCCACCAAGCTTTCAAACTTGGCACGCGTCAGCTTCATGGTCAGGTGTTTTGGACCTGAGGCATCAGCGGTGATGAAGGGCAAGTTGATTTCGGTTTGCGTGGCAGAAGAAAGCTCAATCTTCGCTTTTTCAGCAGCCTCTTTCAGGCGCTGCAAAGCCAGTTTGTCGCCTTTAAGGTCGATGCCCTGCTCTTTTTTGAACTCAGCAGCCAGATAGGTAACCAAGCGCAAGTCAAAGTCTTCA
Source organism: Pseudomonadota bacterium (assembly GCA_039814945.1). GTDB lineage: Bacteria > Pseudomonadota > Alphaproteobacteria > Rhizobiales > MH13 > MH13. The sequence continues at coordinate 77,202 of JBCCAF010000012.1, read as the reverse complement.
CCGCCAAGGAACGTATCACCATTGGTGGATTTCACTTCGAACACACCGTCGCCGATTTCCAGCACGGACACATCGAACGTACCGCCACCAAGATCGTAAACAGCGATCGTCTGACCGTCGTTCTTCTCAAGGCCATAAGCCAGTGCAGCAGCTGTCGGCTCGTTGATGATGCGCAGCACCTCAAGACCGGAGATCTTGCCAGCATCTTTGGTGGCCTGACGCTGTGCGTCGTTGAAATAGGCGGGCACCGTAATCACGGCCTGTTCGACCGTCTCGCCAAGAAACGCTTCAGCGGTCTCTTTCATCTTTTGCAAAATGAAGGCGGAGATCTGCGAAGGGGAATAATCGGTGTCTTCAACCTTCACCCACGCATCGCCGCCTGGCGACTGGATGATTTCAAACGGCACCATGTCCTTGTCTTTTTTGACAGCCGGATCATCAAACCGGCGACCGATCAGACGTTTCACGGCGAACAATGTGCCTTCAGGGTTGGTGACAGCCTGACGCTTGGCGGGCTGACCCACCAGACGCTCGCCGCCATCGGCAAACGCGACCATAGACGGCGTGGTGCGCGCGCCTTCGGCGTTTTCAATCACTTTGGGGGTTGAGCCGTCCATAACGGCTACGCAGGAATTGGTGGTTCCCAAATCAATACCAATGACTTTCGCCATGGACGATACCTCATTTACGTTATCGGCAGATCGCCCGGACCCGATTCGTATCGGCGTTCCGGCGAAGCGCGCGCTTATAGCAAATAGAAAGCCGCGCCGCGATCCCCTTAGGGGGGTTGGAAAACAAAATTCGACAAACAGCCCACAGATAGGGTGTTCCGATGGCGGCTATATAAGAACCACATTTGCAGCCTGCAAGGCGCTGCGAGCAGTTGAAGCCAATCAGGGGCCTGCTGCTATCGAACAACACAGCAGGGTGAGCGACCATCAGCCACTATTCAACCACCGACAGAATGGCCTCCAGCGGCTTTTTGATTTTCGCCACGGCAGGCACCGTGGCGCCCTCCGCTGGATGGCCCACCGCGATGATCATGATGGGCTTCTCATTGTCTGGTCGGCCGAGAAGCGCGTTTAAGAATTTCATGGGGTTGGGTGTATGGGTCAGCGACACCAGCCCGGCATGGTGCAACGCTGCCAGCAGAAACCCGGTCGCAATGCCCGTGCTTTCAGGCACATAGTAGTGTTTGAACCGTGTACCATCTTCATACTCGCCCCAGCGCTGCGCGAAAACGATGATCAGCCAGGGGGCCTCTTCCAAATGCGGTTTGCTGGCGCCTGTCCCGATGGGCTCCAAAGCTTTGAGCCATTCATCGCCCGCTGCGCCATCGTAAAAACGTTGCTCTTCTTCTTCGGCGGCCTTGCGCACCTTTCTTTTGGTGGTCGGGTCCGAAATGGCCACGAAATGCCATGGCTGATGATTGGCACCCGACGGCGCTGTGCCAGCGGCGCGAATGCACTGCTCGATAACCTCACGCGACACGGGCCGGAGTGCATAATCACGCACAGAGTGGCGCTGCTTCATGCGCTCAAGAAACGCCTTTGCCTCGGCAAGCATCTGGGCGTCGCTGAGATTGGAGCGATCCGGCAGATCAAGCGGTTGATAGGAAACGTTCTTACGCATGAGAGGTTTTGACGCTAGTTCGCGCGGCGCGAGGCATCTTCGCCATAATAGCTGATGTAACGCTTGGAGATTTTCTCCACTGGCAGAAGGATCAGCACGTCCGTGGTGCCGAATTGATGATCCACCACCGCACCATCACCGATCATCCCGCCAAGGCGCAAATAACCTTTGATCAGCGGAGGAAGCGATCGCAGAGCATGCTTCTGGTTGATCTGATCTTTGGCAATCCGATCCATCGGCGCATGGCGTTCATCCACCGCTCGCACGCTCCAATTTGGATCAGCACCAGCAAAATGATGAAGGAACGAAAGCGGCAGGGCCAGCGCCTGTGGGTCCGTGCCATCAAGGCTGGCGCAACCGAAAAGAACATCGATCTTGCGCTGTACGACATAGCTCCAAATGCCATGCCAAAGTAGCTCGACCGTGCGCTTGGTGCGATAGGGCTTTAAAACACACGAGCGACCAAGTTCGAGAAATTTTAGTTCAGGCCGTGCGGTTACCAGCTTATCGATCTGGTACTCACTGGCCGTGTAAAAACCACCATTGGCTTGCGCAACATCCTGGTTGAGCAAACGATAGGTACCCACAATGGCGGGACACCCAGTGCGTGGATCGGCAGGGGCATCGTGGTCGATCACCAGAAGATGGTCGCAAATGGCATCGTAGCGGTCAAAATCGCGTCGCAGCATCTTGTGCATCACGGAAGGCTTGGCCGACATTTCCTGATAGAAAACACTGTACCGCAGCCGCTGGGCGCGGTGAATGTCGCGTTGGCTTGTTGCAAGCCGTACTTCCAGCGATCCGATGGCGCCAAGAATTGTCGACTGATCATCGTTCTGAACGGCGCTATCGGGCAGATAGATCGGTGTTCCAGGCAGGGGCGTAGCGTCGGTGCCACGTGCGAACGGGAAAACCTGTTCCATCACCCGCCGTGCCGCGTTCGGCACGGAAGCCAAACGTCCCGCGCGCTGATGATCAGCATCAGCCCAACGTTTGTCGGACACGTCATGGTTAGCCATTCAACCCTCGTCTTGTTGGCGCTTCAACGGCGCGCCACGTATGTTAGCGCCAGCTTAACCTGAGCGTCGAACACAGTTTGACGACGCTTGCATGACAGATGTTGTGACACATCGGCGACGTTGCTTGGGTTAGCCTATCACGCCTGTTGGCAGATCGCATGTCGCCGACCTGCCCGCAAGGTCGGCTTAGGTCGCTGGAGGGTCGGTCACCAGCGCTTGCAGCGCGTCCGGCGCCAGCGGTTTATGGGCAAACCCATCAAATCCGGCGGATTTCACCTGATCCGTGAGAGCAGGGTCGGTGTTGCCAGAATATGCAATGAGACGCCCTTTAAACCCGGCATCACGAAGTTGGCGCGCTGCCGCAAAGCCATCAAGGACAGGCATGGCCAGATCAAGCAATATCAGGTCGAACGGCGTTTGAGAGGTTTGGGTGTCGCCCGCCAACGCAATGGCCCGCGCACCATCACCAACAACGGTCACGTCGTGGCCTTCGCGTTCCAAGGCAGCCTCAGCAAGGCGCGCGTTCACCGGATTGTCTTCAGCGATAAGAATGCGTTTGCCTGGACTTGGCTGCTTGGCGCGCTCGGTATCTGCCGGGTCAGCCAGGAAGTGGGTATCCACAGTATCATCGAAGCGATGGGAGAGCATCGCAACCAGAGACGACTGACGCAGAGGTCGGGTGAGATAACCCGAAAACCCGGCCTCGCGTAGATCATCCAAAAGATGACGGTTGTCGGGGCGCAGCAAAATCACCGGTCGCAGGCCAACCTGCGGCAAACAGAGGCGCGACCATAGCATCGCGTGGTCAAAGCCAGCATCGACCAAAACGTGATCAACATTCTCTGGAGCGCCATTGAGCTCATCAGGCGTGCCGAGCAGGCGTGTTTGCGCGCCCAACTGTTGAAGTGTGGACGCGAGAGCCTCAGCTTCAGGTGACTTTGCAATGGATGGGTCGAGCACCATCAGAACGCGCTGACCATCCAGGGGCTGGCTGTCCTGATCAGAGCCATTCTCGACCAGACCGTTGGGTAGCGGGATCACCAAACGCATATGTGTGCCTTGGCCGGGCACGGACGTTATCAGCTCAAGCGAGCCTCCAAGTGCCTGTGCTAATCCGCACGAGAGCGGTAGACCCAGGCCTGTGCCTTCGGTTGCCGAAACTTGCGCTGTTTTCGTTCTACCAAAAGGCTGAAACACCAAGGCGTGGTCGCGCGGGGCAATGCCATGGCCGGTGTCATGTACGTCAAAAACCAGCTCAGTCTTGGTTGTCGGAGCGCCGGTGGGCGAATAGGGCGCCAAACCGCTTGCCTCCACCGGAGTGCGCAAGCCGACCGATAGCTGAACGCCGCCAACATCTGTGAATTTGATGGCATTGGACAGAAGATTGGTGAGAACCTGACGAACGCGCCCGGAATCCAGCTCAAGCAGTGGCCGGTCCTTCTGCCACGCGCGAAGCATCGGGTCGATCACGCTGCCAACAGCCAGCCCTTTTGCATGCGCTCGCGGTGCGGCAAGCTCGATAGACTGATTGACCAAATGCGTCACGTCAGTTGGGGCGATGTTGGGTTCAATCGCCCCATTTTGAAGCGCCGTGAGATCAAGGAGGTCGTTGACCAATGTCAGCAACACCTCGCCACTGCTTGAAATGCCATCAAGGTAATTGCGCTGCGTGCTGTCGAGCTGCGTTTCTCCAAGAAGGTACGACATACCGATGATGCCATTGAGCGGATTGCGCATCTCATGGCTTACCGCGCCGATCAGCTTGAACGCTGACCCGTCTTCCTCGCGTGACATGGAGGCACTGGTGGTTGGGAACTGGTGTGTCGTCGCTCGCCCAGGCGCAGTGAGCGCGTTTTCGGAGCGCAAGTCTTCGGTAAAGTCTTGAACGAACAAGCCTTGAGAGGATTTGGTGCTTTGCATAACTCCGACCATACGCCTTGGCCGTTAACAACCGCTCACCGTCACGATCAGAAAAGCTTTAGGCTGCCATCAGTGTTGTTGCGTCCATGCCGCGATAGGTAAGCGCTTCTGCTAGATGGGCGCGCTCTACACCATCTGATCCGGTAAGGTCGGCAATGGTGCGGGCCACGCGCAACACACGAAAATAGCCGCGTGCCGACAGATTGGCCGTGTCGGCAACTTGCGAAAGCAGCGCCAGCGCGCCTTGATCAAGGGCCACATGCTTCTCAATAGCACCTTGCTCCGCCCGCGCATTGAGCAAAGCTGCTGGACCATCCGAACTGGCCATTGCGATATAGCGGTCGTTCTGCCGCTCACGGGCCTGCACCACGCGCGCAGCGACCATCGCGCTTGTCTCGCGCGGGGCAGGATCAGAAAGGTCACGCGCGGTCACTGCCGGAACATCAATCCGCAGATCGATCCGATCCATCAGCGGACCGGACACGCGGCCCTGATAATCGGCAGCACACCGTGGTCCGCGACGGCAGACATGACCCGGCTCGCCTGCATGCCCGCATCGGCAGGGATTCATGGCTGCCACCAGTTGGAAGGCGGCCGGATAGGTCACATGGTGATTGGCCCGCGCGATATGGCACTGCCCAGTTTCCAGAGGCTGACGCAAACTGTCGAGCACTTGCGGGGAAAACTCAGGCAGCTCGTCCAAAAACAACACCCCATTGTGCGCCAGGGAAATTTCGCCGGGTTTGGCGCGCATCCCACCGCCCACCAGGGCTGCCATGGAAGCGGAATGATGCGGCGCGCGGAACGGTCGTTTGTCCGACAATGCGCCTGCTTCCAGCTCACCAGCCAGAGAACAAACCACCGAAAGATCCAGCATTTCGCGCGGTGAAAGCGGCGGCAACAACGATGGAAGACGCGCTGCCAGCATGCTTTTGCCCGACCCGGGCGGCCCAACCATCAAAAGGTTGTGGCCACCAGCGGCGGCGATTTCCAGTGCCCGCTTGGCGCTTTCTTGTCCACGCACATCCACCAGGTCTGGTAGGTTAGGCCCATGCGCCAATTCCACACCAGGGCGCGGTGGTGTCAGCATTTGGCGGCCAGCAAAATGATTGGTGAGTTCCAGCAGTGAGCCCGGCGCAAGCACATTTAACGTGTCGCCTGCCCAGGCAGCTTCTGGCCCGCACTCTTTGGGGCAAATCATGCCCTCATCGCGCCCGACAGCCATCATGGCAGCGGGCAGAACGCCGGACACGGGCGCAAGCTGACCATCAAGTGACAATTCACCCAACACCACGTGATTGGCTACACTGTCACCCGAAATCGCGCCCATCGCCGCCATCACGCCCAATGCAATGGGCAAATCGAAATGGCTGCCTTCCTTGGGCAGATCGGCAGGGGCAAGGTTTACGGTGATCCGCTTGGCTGGCATCGCCATGCCGCAGGCAACCAGAGCAGAGCGCACCCGTTCGCGGCTTTCAGCCACCGCCTTGTCGGGCAAACCCACGATGGAAAAGCCAACCAGCCCTGGTGTGATGTGCACCTGAACATCAACAGGCCGCGCATCTACGCCTTGAAAAGCTACCGTCGTGACACGCGAAACCATAATACACCCTCTCTTCCACAAAGGAGAGGCAAGCATATTTTCAGTCTAAAATCTAGAACAAAAAAAGAACAATCAGTTGAGATGTCTATGTAACCATCGCCCAACGTCCAATCCTAAGAAAACAATACCTAATCCAGCCAGTAGTAACGGAATACCGGTAAAGACGCTCAGATAAAGGATGGTGAGGCCAAAGTCGGCGAGAGGCTGGAGGGTGTCGCTGTCACATGCGATCCCCGGTCCGTTGGATTGGCAGAGGTCAAGGGCCGGCAGCCCGAAAGCTGCAGTGAAACCAACAAGAACGATCAAGAGGGAAACATAACCAATCAAGCGGAAGGGAAGTGCAAGCCAGCCCAAAATGCCGCGGCGTCGTGATGCAACGACCGTTGGTTTCGGCGGTGTCTGGTGAGGAAGGTCCGGTGGGTTGGTCATCCTCTTTTCTATACCATGTTAGTGCAGCTTTGCTTCAATCGCGTCCCACATGGCAGCTGCTGCATTGCCGCCGCCCAGCTTTTCCAAAGCCCGAATGCCGGTCGGCGATGTGACATTGATCTCGGTGATGTACGGGCCAATCACATCAATGCCCACAAACAACAGGCCAAGATCACGCAGCGTTGGTCCAATGGCCGCGCAAATTTCCCGGTCGCGTTCGGTCAGCGCCGAGGCTTCCGCGCGGCCCCCAACCACCATATTCGAGCGGACATCGCCGTCGGCTGGCACGCGGTTGATTAGGCCAAATGGCTCGCCTTCCACCAAAAGAATGCGCTTATCGCCCTTGGCGATCTCGGGCAGAAAAGCCTGTGCCACCCAGGGCTCTGGATAAAGATCGCGGAAAAGTCCGACCAACGAACCAAGGTTTTGATCCTGTTCGCGCAGGCGAAACACGCCCTTGCCGCCATGGCCATAAAGCGGTTTGAGCACGATGTCTTTTTGCGCAGCGCGAAAGGTCTCAATCGCCGACACATCTTCGGTGACAAGGGTTGGCGGCATAAGGTCAGCAAATTGCATCACCAATATCTTTTCGGGCGCGTTGCGCACCGCTGCCGGATCGTTGATCACCAGCGTCTTGTCACCAATGGTCTCCAGCATATGCGTGGAGGTGATGTAGCGCATATCGAAGGGCGGATCCTGGCGCAGCAAAATCACATCAAAAGTAGAAAGATCCAGCCGCTCTTCTTCGCCTAGTGTCACGTGGTCGTCCACAACATTGCGGACCTCTGCCGATTGCACAGACGCGGTCACCACACCGCTTTCCAGCGCCATGGATTGAGGCGTGTAGACCGATAGCGAGAACCCACGCGCCTGCGCTTCCAACATCATGGCGAACGTGGAGTCGCCCGCAATGTTGATGGATTGAATGGGGTCCATCTGGACGGCGACGTTCAAGGTCATGGAGTGTCTCGATCAGCTAAAAGCCACCACCCTCGGCGGCAGGAAAGGCGTTGGGGATATGGAGTGGATCGTGGCCAGGTGCAACCACGATGACATCGCAGCGCACGCTCTTGGTGGCCAACCGCGCGCCATCACCGTCGTGAGCGGAGAGCCACGCACGCAGGCCTGCGCGGATGCGAGATTGCTGTCGAGCACTCACAGCTTGCACCCCATCAGTGAGATTGGTGCGCGCTTTCACTTCAACGAAAACCAAGGTTTCGGCGTCTTCCACCACCAGATCGATCTCGCCGCCAGGCATGCGTGCGCGGCGGTCAACTTCCACCAGTCCTAATGAGCGCAAGAAGCGTGCGGCTGTGTCCTCTGCCTCCAAACCCAGTTGGTAGGCTTGTTTTCGGTCAGCCATCTTTGGAAAGCTCGAGAGCGCGTTGGTAAAGGTCGCGACGTGAAAGCCCATAGGCTTCGGCAACCAATCCGGCAGCATCTTTCACGCGTTCTGTTTGCAGTGCCGCGCGCAAGGCCGCATCCACATCCTCTTGCGTTGTGGTTTTCTGCTGCGCTGGAGCAAGAACAATGACGATCTCGCCGCGCGGCTCTTCGGCTTGGCTGTAGTGCTTGCTCAACTCTGCCAATGTGCCTGATTGCACCGTCTCGAAACGTTTGGTGATTTCCCGGCATACGCTAGCTTGCCGCTCCGCGCCCAATCCGTCGGCCAAAGCTTGCAAAGTGTTTGCCAGTCGTGAGGGTGCCTCGTACAGGCACACGGTACCTGGCAGTTGCGCCAGATCGGCGATCGCATCCGCGCGGGCCTTGGATTTGCTGGGCAAGAAACCGGCAAAGGTGAATTGATCGGTTGGATGCCCAGCAATGGAAAGCGCGGCCACCACAGCACTTGGCCCGGGAATGCTGACAACGCTGTGCCCCGCCTCGCGCGCCGCCACCACAAGCTTGTAACCGGGGTCGGCGATCAGTGGTGTGCCAGCATCAGAAATCAGCGCCACTGTGCCGCCGTCAGCCAATTTCTCCAGAACAATTGGGCGCGCCTGCGGACCATTATGGTCGTGATAGGCCATCAAGCGGTTGGTAATGCCATAGCGATCCAACAGCACCCGAGAATTGCGTGTGTCCTCACAGGCGATAACATCGGCAGCTGCAAGTGTTTGCAAGGCACGCAGCGTGACATCGGCAAGGTTGCCGATGGGCGTGGCAACAACGTAAAGACCAGGCGCTAGGACGCTGGCTTGAAAGCTTTGGCCGTCAATCGAAAAGTGATGGTTGATCTCTCGATCCGGCAAGCTTTTGTTAATCATCTTTTTAGCCCTCGCCCGTCATCATGACGGTCTAACGTTGTTTTATGGCCAATGCCCACGCGCTGGCTGTTTTTTTGCCGCGTTTCCAGCTAAAGACCAGATGGGATGGGCAAACACCATATGTGCGGATGCGTAAGCTGAGGAGGATCGCGATGATGAAAGCGATCACGGGGACGAAGACAATGCCAGGCAAAGCGCCTACCAACAGCAAAGGTTTGGGCCGTCGTAAGGTGGTGCAAGGCCTGGGCGTCAGCGGTTTGTTGGGTCTTTCAGCCTGTGGCCCGCAAGGCTTTACCACGCTTGGTGGCCCGTCACTTTCTGTCAACACACCCAGCATTCAGCCCCAGGGCGAGACGCTTGGCAACGGCGCGGCACGCGTTGCGCTGCTTTTGCCGATTTCGGCCACCGGCAACGCCGGTCAAGCCGGGCCAAGTTTCCGCAACGCTGCCGATTTGGCGGTGGCTGCACTTGGTGGTTCCGACATCACTGTGATCATCAAGGATACGCGCGGCACGCCTGAAGGCGCTGCGGCTGCGGCCAGCCAAGCGCTCTCTGAGGGCGCGCAGATGATCTTGGGCCCGATCTTTGCTGCCGAAGTACGTTCGGTGGCGGCCATCACCCGCCCTGTTGGCGTGCCGGTTATCGCCTTCTCCTCAGATGCCAGCGTTGGTGGGCAGGGCGTTTATCTGCTTTCGTTCCTGCCATCGTCCGATGCACGGCGGATCATCACCTATGCAGGTCAGCAGAACCGCACGACGCTTGGTGCGCTGTTGCCCAACAACGCCTATGGCCAGATCATGGAAGCGGAAATGCGCCAAGCGGCTGCAACCGCTGGTCTGCAGGTTGCCACCGTTCAGCGCTATGATCTAACGACCATCGCCATCCAGGCAGCGGCCAGCGAGCTTGCCACCCAACGCGAGCAGTTCAACGCCCTGTTCGTGCCTGAAGCGGGCGACGTGATGGTGTCCATCGCGCAGGGTCTGGCCGCAGGCGGTCTAACGCCACAGAACACGCTCTTCCTGGGCTCCGGCCAGTGGGAAGACGCCCGTGTGCAGAACGCGACTGAGTTGCGTGACTCTGTCTATCCGGCGCCACCTCGTGCCCAGTACCAAGACTATGTGAGCCGTTACCGCGCCCGCTATGGCGGCGAGCCGGTGCGTATTTCCTCGCTGGGCTATGACGCCGTGACCTTGGCCGCAGCATTAGCTCGCGCTGGATCAGGTCGCATTGATCCACAGATGCTGGCGGCCTCCTCAGGCTTCTCTGGCATTGATGGGATCTTCCGGTTCCTCTCGAACGGCGTCTCGCAACGCGGTTTGGCGGTTTACCGTGTGACCGGCTCAGGCACCGAAGTGGCATCCGCCGCGCCGCGCTCGTTCCAAGGGATATTCTAGAGCCTTGGTTTAAGCCGCCAAGTCAGCGACCACGGCGTCCAGCAGAAACGAGCCTTCGCGCGTCGCGCGCAGGCTTGCCCCATCATCATCCGTTTCGATGAAGCCTTGCTCCACCATCAGTGCCACCTGCCTGTCGGCGAACGTGCGGCCCGACAGGGCCTCATAGCGCGCGCGAGAAATCCCTTCGCGCAAACGCAGGCCCATCACCAGATATTCATCGCCCATTTCCTCCAGCGTCAGCGGATCATCGGCTACAAGCCCGTGACCTTGCGCCTCAACGCGCTCCAACCATTTTTCTGGATAGCGCTCGGTGGATGTTGCAAACCGCTGCGCGTAGGGGCTTGTTTGGTCGATCAGGCGGCCATGAGCGCCGGGCCCAACACCGACATATTCGCCATAACGCCAATAAACGAGGTTGTGCTGACACACCGCATTCTGTGCGGCGTGATTGGAAATCTCATAGGCGCTAAGCCCGCGTTCTGATGTCATCGCCTGCGTCGCCAGGAACATATCAGACGCGATTTCCGGGTCTGGCACCTGCAGGCGTCCGGCTTTGTACAGAATCTCAAACTGCGTGCCCGGCTCAATGGTCAGCTGATACAGCGAGAGATGATCGGCAGCGAAATCAAGCGCTTGGCCCAGCTCATCCTGCCACTGGGTAACGCTCTGGCCTGGCCTGGCGTAGATGAGATCGAATGAGATGCGCTCGAACGCGTCGCGGGCAATATCGACCGCGCGCAGAGCATCCGCCACTGAATGGGTGCGTCCCAGGGCCTGAAGGTCGGTATCGTTCATCGCCTGGACGCCGAGCGAAACCCGGTTGATGCCTGCTTTGCGAAAACCCTTAAACCGATCTGCCTCAACGTTTGTCGGGTTGGCTTCCAGGCTGATTTCAGCGTTTGGTGCGACGTCCCAATGGCTGCCAATGGCATTCAAGATAGCGCCAACCGTTGCCGGTTCCATCAGGCTTGGTGTGCCACCACCGAAAAAGATGCTGGACACCGTTCTCCCCGGCGTGCGCGCTGCCATGCTGGCGAGTTCGGCTTGGAAGGCTTTCACAAAGCGCGGCTGATCGATAGGTGCTTTGCGCACGTGCGAATTGAAGTCGCAATAGGGGCATTTGGAGGCACAAAACGGCCAGTGCACATAGATGCCGAATCCTGCCTCTGTGTCAGAGGTTGCTGGCGCAAAAGCGTGATCCAAAATCAGGCAGGTCCTGCCGACACGATGGCGTTGAAGAATTTCTCAAATGCCCGTGCCCGGTGGGAAAGACCGGTGCTTTCGCCATGAGTCCAGCCATGCTTGGCATCCGCGCTCATCTCACCGAAGGTTATGGTGTGACCGTCGGGTATGAAAACCGGATCATAACCAAAACCTTGCTCACCACGCGGTGGCCAAACCATGGTTCCTTCAACTTCGCCGCGAAATGTCTCTTCGGACCCATCGGTGCGAATAAGACCAAGCACGGCAACAAATTTCGCCTTGCGTTGGGATGGTTCCGTCGCCCCGGCGGCTTGAAGTTTTTCCTCCACCGAGCGCATGGCCATCGCAAAATCGCGGTCAGGCCCGGCCCAGTCGGCGGTGTAAACGCCCGGGTCACCATTTAAGGCCTCAACGCAAAGACCAGAATCATCAGATAGGCTGGCCAGCTTCGTGGCCTCATAACCGGCCTGGGCCTTCAGAAGTGCGTTGGCTTCAAAGGTGGTGCCGGTTTCCTCTGGAACATCCAATTCCAGGTCCGCAGCCGACGTGACTGGCATGCCGACAGGTTCGAGCAGAGTGCGTAACTCATCGATCTTGCCGCGATTGTGGCTTGCGATCAGCAGCCGGTCACCAAAGCCTTTCAGCCGCATGTTTTAGGCTCCCACCGCCTGATTTTGCAGGTCGAGCAGCTCGCCAATGCCTTTTTTCGCAAGGCCCATCATAGACGCCAGTTCGTCTTCGCTGAAGGGCGCGCCCTCCGCCGTGCCTTGAATTTCCACCATGCCACCGGAGCCGGTCAGCACGAAGTTCGCATCGGTTTCAGCAGCCGAGTCTTCCAGATAATCCAAATCCAGCACTGGCGTGCCTTTGTAGATGCCGCAGGAGACCGCAGCGACCTTGTCTTTGAGGGCAGGGCTTTTGAGCATAGACCGGCCTTCCATCCATTTCAGCGCGTCGTAAAGCGCGACCCAAGCACCGGTGATTGAGGCTGTGCGGGTGCCACCATCGGCCTGGATGACATCGCAATCGACGGTGATCATCACCTCGCCAATGGCTTTCAAATCCACCACAGCGCGCAGGGATCGGGCAATCAGGCGCTGAATTTCCAGCGTTCGGCCAGACTGTTTGCCTTGCGTGACCTCACGGCGCATGCGCTCATGGGTGGAGCGTGGCAACATGGCGTATTCCGCCGTCACCCAGCCGGACCCCTTGCCGCGCATCCAGCCCGGTACCCGGTCTTCAACACTGGCAGCGCACAAAACTTTGGTGTTGCCGAAGGAAACCAAGCAGGAACCTTCAGCATGGCGGGCAAAGCCACGTTCCAGTGTTACAGGGCGTAATTGGTCGTTGGCGCGATTGGATGGGCGCATAGGGACAAGCTTTCTTATCACGAGAAATTTGGCCCTGGTTACGCTGGCACCCCGCTGCATGCAAGAGAAGGCTTCAGGCAACAGAGTGAACACGTATGGGGCTGGAATCTCTTCCCAACTCATTTAGATACAAAGGATGACGACACCCGCGCCACGCCTTGATGATCTGGACGCCCGCTCGCGCGATGTTTTTCGCCGCGTTGTTGACCACTATCTGACCCAGGGCGAGCCGCTTGGCTCACGCAGTTTGGCGCGTGATCTCACCCAATCCAACGCCATGCCAACGCTCTCACCTGCCACGATCCGCAATGTGATGAGCGATCTGGAAGCACTGGGGCTGGTTTTTGCGCCTCACGTCTCTGCTGGGCGCCTGCCGACTGAACTTGGCCTTCGGTTCTTCGTCGACGCGTTCATGGAAGTTGGCGCCATTCCACCCGAAGCACGTGCCGCGCTGGACGATAACCTTGGCCCAGACCGGCAAAAAGGATCGGTGGAAGACGCACTCACCGAAACCTCCTCGTTGCTGTCAGGTCTGACATCAGGGGCTGGTTTGGTGCTGGCGTCGAAAAACGACACGCGCCTGAAGCACATCGAATTCATTCGCCTGGAGCAAACCAAAGGCCTGGTCGTTTTGGTCGGCGAGGACGGCAATGTTGAAAACCGCTTGATCGATCTGCCAGAAGGCCTGCCTGCGTCAGCTCTGACCGAAGCGGCCAATTTCCTCAACGCTCATCTGCGCGGCAAGACGTTGGGCGAGGCCCAAAAAGCGCTGATCGAGCGCGAGCAGGCCGTGGCGGCTGAACTTGATCGCCTGACCCGTCAGGTTGTCGATGCTGGCATTGCCAGTTGGGCAGGCGCTGAAGAGGGCAAACCGCGCCAGCTTATCGTGCGTGGCCGCGCCAATTTGCTGGAAGATGTTTCAGCAGTTGAAGATCTTGAGCGCATTCGCCTGCTGTTTGAGGATTTGGATTCGAAAAAAGAACTGACCCGGCTGCTCTCAGCCACTGAAACGGCCGAAGGTGTGCGCATTTTCATCGGTTCGGAAAACAAGCTTTTTTCATTGTCTGGTTCCTCCATGATCGTAGCGCCCTACCATGATGACGCTGGGCTGATTGTCGGTGCTGTGGGCGTTATCGGTCCGACGCGGCTCAACTATCAACGCATCGTGCCTGTGGTGGATTACACGGCAAGCTTAGTCAGCAGGCTTGTTTCTCCGGTTAGATAGCCTTGATTTTTGGCCAAAACGCCCTGATATGCGCATCACGAATTTGTCCCCCCACATCCTGTATGAGGTTTGACCATGTCCGGTGCTGGCAAAAGTGCTGAAGAAATGGCTGCAGAAGACGCAGCGGCCGCCATGGAACGTGAGATGCTTGCCGAGGAAGAGGCTGAAGCCGCGCAAGGCGCCGCCGCGACCGACGGAGAGCCTGCAAGCGCCTGGGAAAACCCGCCTGAAGGCGATGAGGAACCCAACTACGAGGCTGTGGTCGGTGCTCTTCAGGACGAGCTGGAGCAAGCGCGCGATCAACGCATTCGTGCGACTGCAGAAATGGAAAACTTGCGCCGTCGCACAGCGCGGGAAGTGATGGACGCTAAAAAGTTCGCCGTTTCATCGTTCGCGCGTGACCTGCTATCGGTTTCCGACAACATGACCCGTGCTCTTACCGTTGTGACGGATGATGAAAAGGCTGCTGCCGGAGAAGTTTGGAAAAACCTGCTCGAAGGCGTGGAGATGACGGAGCGTGAGCTTCTCTCCGTGCTCGATAAGAACGGCGTGAAGAAGATCAACCCTGAGGGCGAACGCTTTGATCCGAACCAGCATCAGGCAATGTTTGAGGTTCCAGACCCCAGCCAGCCGTCGGGCATGGTGGTGCAGGTGGTTGCGCCTGGGTTCATGATTGGCGAGCGCGTTCTGCGTCCGGCCATGGTTGGCGTCACCAAAGGTGGCCCCAAGCCTGCCAAGCAAGAAGACGCCAAACCAGAAGACGTGAAAGCGGCGAACGATACCATTGACGCGGAACCAGGCGAAAGCGTCGACAAGTCGGCCTAGGGCCCAACCTTAGGGCGTCACCCGCCGCAACGTCAGATTAATCCGCCCCGGTGCGTCGAGCAGTGTCGATGTGCCTGGATAGATGCGCGTCACGCCGTGAAAGGCGAGGCGACTTGGCCCGCCCAGAACCAACACATCGCCTGATGCAAGGCGAATGCTTTGTGTTTTGCCGCCACGCTGCGTGCCGCCCAGTTTGAACAGCGCATCATCGCCCAACGATAACGAAAGCACGGGCGCGTCGAAGGTTTCTTCGTCGCGGTCCTGATGCAGCCCCATCTTGGCCTCGGGATCATACCAATTAATCAGACACGCCTCGGGGTCTGGTGCGTCGGGCACCACATTTTTCCAAAGCGCAATAAGGCTGTCGGGGATAGCCGGCCACGGCTCGCCGGTGACTGGGTGGTTTGGCTGATAGCGATAGCCAGCCTTGTCAGCCACCCAACCAAGCGGCCCACAGTTGGACATGCGCACAGACAACGGCTTGCCTGTGCGCGGCATAACCGGCTGAAACAGCGGCGCAGCATTCAAAACCTCACGCAATGCTTTCGCCAGACTTTCTTGCCCGGCCTTATCGAGTGCCTGTGGAAACAGCACGCACCCTGGTTGGCTGGTGGAAACGGCATTGGTGGCGAAGGCGTCAGACATGCACACTCCAAGAAGTATTGATCACAATTATCGAACGATTTGTTTGGTACAAAGGGGGCTCCCATCGCACACAAACCTGCCTACTTCTTCGGTCACGCTTTCCAAGCACCCAACGTTCCCCCGGAGAAAACCATGACATTCACCAAAATCATCACAGGCCTTGCCCTGTCCACCGCCCTTATCGGTTCAGCCGCTGCCGAGGACCTTTCCATCGGTTCGGGTACCTACTCCCTCGACCCAACACACGGTTCACTGTTCTGGTCGGTCAACCATTTCGGACTGTCGGAATACACCGCGCGCATCAACAGCTTCGATGCAACCATTGAGCTGGATGCCGACGACATCACGCAATCGTCGCTCACCGCTACCATCGATATGGCCAGCGTTGACACCGATTTCCCTTTTCCTGATCAAACAGATTTCAACGCTGAGCTGCGCGGCGAAAACTGGCTGAACACTGATGCGTTTCCACAGGCGACGTTCGTTTCCACCGCCGTCACCAAAACGGGCGATACCACGGCAGAGATTGAAGGTGATCTGACCTTTCTCGGCGTGACCTTGCCACTGACTCTCGATGCCACGCTGATCGGCAGCATGGGCAAGCACCCGTTCGCAGAAGGCGCCGCCTTTGGCATCCAAGCCGTTGGCACGATTGACCGCACCGAATTTGGTTTCTCGACCTTCGCGCCCAATGTTGGTGCAGAGGTGACCATCGAAATCAATGCCGAGTTCATTGGTGACGCTTCCACCGCCAATCCTTCCTAAAGTCTTCCAGGCACTGGGCTGAGCATCATGACGACCCTCCCTGTCGATAGCCTCGATACGTCTTCGGCCCGGCGCTACACTACTGTCGCGATTGTCCTGCATTGGGCGATCGCGGCGGCGATCCTTTTTCAACTGGTTGGTGGAAAGTGGATGGTCTCCGCTGGTGCTGCCGCAACCGGTTCTGTTTTCACGGTTTTTCAGATCCATAAGACCGTGGGTCTTTCAATCTTGGCGCTCACGCTGGCGCGCATCATCTGGCGCCTGGCCAATCCGGCACCCGCACTGCCAGACGGCATGAGCCGCTTTGAGCGATTCGCCGCGAGCATCACGCATCTCGGGTTCTATGCCTTTTTGATCGCTGTGCCGCTCTCGGGCTGGGCCATGGCATCGGTCTCGCCAACCGGCGTGCCAACCTTCTTTCTGCTCCTGGAAGGCCTGCCCTTTGCGCATTTGCCGCTGCTGGGCGATGCGGGCCTCACCGAGCGCCACACCGCCGAAGCGTTTCTGAAGAGCGTGCATTACTATCTGGCGCTGGCGATGAGTTTGCTGATTGTGCTGCACATCGCAGCAGCTCTTAAGCATCAGTTTATTGCCAAGGACAATCTCATCGCGCGCATGATCATTTCCGCGCGAACGGCGCCCAACTCTATCGCCAAAGCGAGCGTTGGTGGTGTTGCAGCAGCGGCAGCGCTTATGTTTCTGGTCGGTGGTATCGCCTGGGGCATCAACCAATCAGCCAGCTATCAAGCGGCGGCCAATGCGCCAAGCGCTGCGCAAAGCGATGCTCCAGCATCTGATGGTGCCTGGGTGATCGATCATGCGGCATCCACCCTCGGCTTCACCATCACCTACACAGGCAATGCAGTCGAAGGCACGATTGGCAGCTGGACGGGCGATGTGGTTTTCGATCCTGAGGATCTAGACAATGCCAGCGCCACGATAACCATCGATATGGCCAGCATCACACTTGGCGATGCCACCTTGCAGGCTCAAGCCGCAGGCGGTGATGGCTTTGATTTGGCCAACCACACCACCGCGACCTACCGGGCAGATAGTTTTGTGCGCGCCGACGATAGCAGCTTTGTTGCCAACGGAACGCTCACCCTACGTGGCGTGACGGTGGATGTGCCGCTAACCTTCGCCTTCCAGGAGGCCGATGGCGTTGCCACCGTGTCCGGGCGCGCAACCCTTAATCGTCTTGATTTTGGCATTGGTGCCGTGGGCGCGGCGAACGAGTCGTGGATCCTTTATGGCGTGGATGTCGCCTTTGAGCTGGTCGCCACACGGCCTTAAGGGCGGCGGCGCGCGCTATTCAGCCAGTTCTCGAGGCCGCGTTGCCGAAAAGCAATGCCTTTGACATTGCAGCCAGCGATCAATGCTGTCATCTCCCTGTCACTCTGACGCGTAGGAAGTGGCGAATTGCTTCTCGGCTCAGCAAAGGGTCCTGCTTCGTGACGTCTTCCTCGCATTCCAAGCATGGGTGTTCGCCCCCGGGGCACCGCCGTCAGTCTTTCCTCTCCAAAGTGATGGATGAGGGACGGTTTTTGCGCCAATGGGCGGGCAATCCGCTTTCTATCGGCGCGATATCGCCCTCCGGACCACAGCTTGCCCATGCAATGGCAAGCTACCTCGACCCTGAAAACGCCGGGCCTGTCGTTGAACTCGGCCCTGGCACCGGCGTCGTCACCAAGGCCATTTTGGAGCGTGGTATCGATCCAAGCAATCTCACATCGATCGAGTATTGCAGCAACTTCGCTAGCCTTTTGCGCACCCGGTTTCCTGACATCCATGTGGTGCAAGGCGATGCCTACGATTTGGCAGCCAGCTTGGGCGACCATCCACCGCTTGCTGGTATCGTCTCCAGCCTTCCGCTTTTCACCAGTCCACCTGAGAAACGCCACGCCTTGATCACAAGCGCTCTCGATCAGTTGGCCCCCGGCGCACCTTTCATACAGTTCTCCTACGCCTTGGTGCCGCCTGTTCGCGCTGAGAGCGGTGTTTTCTCCGTCTCAAAAAGTGGCTGGATCTGGAACAATGTGCCTCCGGCGCGCGTATGGATCTATCGCCGAGATCTCTCCAGCAAGGCTTCCCCCTAAAAACATCCAAAGGCCCCCCAATGTCTGCCGTCAAACTTCTCGTTTTTTCAGGATCAACCCGTGACGGGTCACACAACACCAAGTTGGCCAACGCTGTTGCCGCCATGGCGCGCGATCTTGGCGCAGATGTCACCCATATCTCGCTTGACGATTACGCAGCACCACTGTTCGATCCGGATTGGGAGAAGGCAAACGGTGTTCCTCAGACCATCACCGATTTAGGCGCGCTGATGCATAAGGCCGATGCCGCCTTCATCGCCTCGCCTGAATACAATTCTGGGGTCACGCCGCTCTTAAAAAACACCATCGACTGGTTGAGCCGCTTGAAACCCCACCCTTTCAAGGAGACGGTGTTTTCGCTCGGCGGCGCATCGCCAGGCACGCTTGGCGGCATTCGCGGGCTGTTCTCGCTTCGCACCACGCTTGTTGGCCTCAACGCCATTGTCATGCCTGAACAATTGACCGTCGGCGGGGCCGCCTCGGCCTTCAACGAGGATGGCAGCTTTGCCAATGATCGCTCAGTAGGCTTTGCGACGGCTCAGCTTGAGCGTTTAATCGACGTGGCGGGAAGGTTGCGCAGTTGATGCAGATACAATCAGCCAAAGATAGACTGGCCGTTGCGATCGACGTGACAGGGCGTGATGACGCGATGCGTTTGCTCGATAAGGTGGCCGATGAGGCTGGGGTCATCAAAATCGGCCATCGCCTGGCCTACTCGGGTGGGTTTGGTCTGATCGAAGAACTCGCCCAAGCAGGAAAGTCGGTCTTTGCCGACCTCAAACTGCTCGATATCGATCAGACGGTCGCTGAAGGCGCGCGCAGTGTGGCGGCCACCGGCGCAGCCTATCTGACAATTCATGCCTATCCCAAAGCCATGCGTGCCGCCGTTGGGGCGCTCGGCCCTGATACCAACTTGAAGCTGCTGGGCGTCACGGTGCTGACCTCCATGGATGACCAGGATCTGCAAGAAGCTGGCTATGCCGTGCCCGCTGATCAAATGGTGATGACGCGGGCGATGCAAGCGCAGCAAGCGGGTATGCCAGGCTTGATTTGTTCAGCGCTTGAGGCCGCCTCCCTGCGTGCTGCACTCAGCCCCGACATGCTGCTTGTCACGCCAGGCATTCGCTTTGCTGGCGGCGATGCAGGCGACCAAAAGCGGGTTGTGACGCCACAAAAAGCCATTGCCGATGGCGCTGATATCCTGGTGATGGGCCGCCCGATCACGGCGGCGGACGATCCCAAAGCCGCGGCTCGCCGCGCTATCGAGGAGATTGAGGCTGGGCTTGCCGCACGAGGCTAGCATCCGCGCCATCACTGCTGAGGATTTTTCATCGCTTGCTGCCTTAGGCCTCGATCAAACCGTGGCCATGCGTGCCATGGCCCAGGATATGGGCTGGGTGCTTGCCGATGGTGAAACGGTTCTGGGCGCTGCAACCGCTTATCTTGCTGATGGCACGGTGTTTCTCGACAGCCTGCTTGGTGATGAATCCACTCAACTCGCCCTGATTGATCATGCCTTATCCTACGCCCGTTGGAGTTATGCCCCGGCGCTGACGGTGTTGAAAGGCAAGTGTCCCAAAGCTCTGGACGAACGCGGTTTTGTTGGCATTGATCCTGATGGGCTGCCACCAAACCTTCGCGCCGCCGCTGGTGACAACAAAGTGCTGATGAGGCGGCTCTAACCGGTCACGTGTGGTTGCACCAATGCCCAGCGCTGGGCTAGATGCGGGCAACGCAGAGGAGGCGAACAGGTGGCAGACGTGCGGATCGCGGTGGTCGGAGCATCAGGCCGGATGGGCCAGGCATTGATTGCCACCATTCTTGAGACCGACGGCGCCACCCTTAGCGGTGCCATCGAGCGCGAAGGCGCCGAAGCTCTTGGCCAGGATGCCGGGAGCATGGTCGGTAAGCCCGCATTGGGTATAGCGCTCACCGATGATCCCTTGCCGGTTTTTGCCGCAAGCGATGCAGTGCTCGATTTTACCGCGCCTGCTGCAACGCTTCACTATGCTGAACTCGCGGCGCAAGCCCGCATCGTTCACGTCATTGGCACCACCGGTATGGGTGTTGAAGATGAAGCCAAACTGGACGCCGCCAGCCGCCACGCAGCGATCATCAAGTCAGGCAATATGAGCCTTGGGGTCAATTTGTTAGCCGTCTTGGTAGAGCAAGCCGCCCAAGCACTGAGCGCTGATTTCGACATCGAAGTGCTTGAAATGCATCATAAAGCCAAGGTTGATGCTCCCTCTGGTACAGCGTTGCTGCTTGGCGATGCTGCAGCGAGCGGACGCGGATTGAACCTTGATGATGTTGGCGTGTTCACCCGGCATGGCAACACAGGTCCGCGCCCTGAAGGTGCCATCGGCTTTGCCACCATGCGCGGTGGCTCGGTTGTCGGTGATCACTCTGTGCTTTTGGCTGGCCCCGCAGAGCGCATCACGCTTTCGCACCATGCTGAAGACCGCAGCCTTTTTGCCCGTGGTGCCGTGAAAGCGGCGCTTTGGGGGTATGGAAAGAAACCAGGCCGTTACACCATGCGCGATGTGCTTGGCCTGCCTGAATCATCATAAGTTACCCGGCAAAGGAAACGCATTATGGAACGCCTTCTTGTCCTCGTCCGTCACGGACAAAGCGAATGGAACCTGAAAAACCTCTTCACAGGTTGGAAGAATCCCGATCTGACCGAGCAGGGTGTCAAAGAAGCCCGCACGGCGGGGCAGACTCTCAAGGAGATGAAACTGGAGTTTGATGAGGCGTTCACTTCTGATCTTTTGCGCGCCCAGAAGACGCTGGACCTTATGCAGGAAGAGATGGGCACCGATCTGCCCATCACGCGCGATCAGGCACTCAATGAGCGCGACTACGGTGACATCACCGGCATGAACAAGGATGAGGCACGCAAGCAGTTCGGCGAGGAGCAGGTGCACATTTGGCGCCGTTCCTACGATGTGCCGCCACCAGGCGGCGAAAGCCTCAAAATGACGGCTGAGCGGGTGTTGCCCTACTTCGACAAAGAAATCCTGCCGCGCGTTATGTCTGGCAAGCGTATCTTGGTCTCAGCGCACGGCAACTCGCTGCGCGCGCTGATCATGCAGCTTGAAGGTTTGACACCAGAACAGATTTTGAAGCGCGAGCTGGGAACCGGAACGCCGATCATCTACCGCCTGGATGAAGGCGGCGGCATCGTTGAGAAGATCGATCTGGCGGACTAGCCTTCGACTGAAAAGTCATCCCAGACGGCAACGCCGATCCGGGATCTGCACAACACTTTTTAGTGATCAGATCCCGGCTCAAGGCCGGGATGACGCGTGTTTGTCTGTTCAGCCGAAAAGCTCCGTCTGCGCGTCCGGTTTGACCTTACCAATACTGGCTGCTTCCCAGCCCAGCATCGCGCGTTTGCGCGTTAGGCCCCAATGGTAGCCGGTGAGGGCACCGGTGGAGCCAACAGCGCGATGGCATGGCACCACAAACGAAATCGGATTCTTGCCCACCGCCGCTCCAACGGCGCGCGACGCCTTGTGTCGCCCTATCGAATCAGCCAGCTTTCCATAGGTCGTGATGCCGCCAAGGGGGATCGACAAAAGTGTCTCCCACACCTGTACCTCGAAGTCTGTCCCGATGAGCGTAATACGCAGCGGAGTATCCGCCTGCCAGTGCGCTGGGTCGAAAATGCGCCGTGCGGTCAATGCCGTTTTTTCTGGCGCGCCTACATAATGTGCATTGGGCCAGCGACCCGCCATATCTTCAAAGGTTTCAGTCTGTTGGTCTGCATCGCAGAAGGCAAGTCCCACCAAACCGTGTTCAGTTTCCATCACCAGTGCGATGCCAAAGGGAGATGGATGGAACCCATAATCGATTTGCAACCCTGTTCCTTTGGCGCGATAGGCGCCTGGCGGCATGGCATGATGGGTCACAAAAAGATCGTGCAGGCGTCCCGGCCCCGACAATCCAGTGTCCAGTGCGGCGTCCAAAACGGGCTCGCCATGCTCCAAAAGCATCTTGGCTTTGTCCAATGTCACCGCCTGTAGGAAAGCTTTGGGCGTGAGCCCGGCAAAGGCGCGAAACTTGCGTGTTAGGATCGCCGGATGTTCACCAACCGCGCGGGCGATGGTGTCGATATCCGGTTGATCAAGATAGCGCTCGGATATGTAGGCAATCGCCGCACGCACGCCGTCATAGGCATCGCATCGATCCTCATAGGCAATGGGCGTTGCAGGCTGAACGTTCGGGGATGTTGTGTCTGTCTGTAGCATCATGGTTGCAGTCTTACCCAAACGCGCTGGCGACGACACCCGAAACCGGACTGTATGTGTGGATCGCTAGTAAGCAGGCGTACCGCCGCGTTTTAGCCTGGCCAGAACCTCGCCCAGTGCATTGGCAAAGCTTTCCTTGTCATCAGGGTTCATGAACGCACCAACAGGCACCTGCTTGCCCTTGCTTTCCAGTTTGATGGCAAGCACCCGCTCTTCTTCCTCATCATAAGCGGTTTTCAACCGGGTCCAGACCGGGTGTAATTGGTCAACCGACACCCGGCCCCACGGGCTGACGCGCTTGATGGTTAGCGCATCGGGGGTGACCGTGACCTCTTCATAAGCACGCCCGGAGCGGTAAGAGAGGTGAAACGCCAGAAACACAATTGCGACATCAAGGATAAGAAACGCCACGATTGGCCATGCGCCGATGGCCAAAAACATCACGCCCGTAGAGAGTGTCAGCCCGCCGATCAGAAGCATAAGCAAGACAAATCCGTTTCTCGGCAGCGAGCGATGCGGCGTCAAACGCGCTGCAAACAGCGGCGGATCGCTTTTGAGGTTCGTGATCGGGTTGTTGTCGCTCATAGCTCTCTATAGGACTGAAACCGGCGATTGGATGACCGGCCGATCGCGACAAAGCAACGCTGCATTTGAGTTTTCATGGCCTCCAAACCTTCCATCTCACCGCGCAAACTTGCCGCCAAAAAACCCGCGGCCAAGAAACGTGCTGGCCGTTCACGCCTAAAGCGCGAAGAGATCGAACAGCTATTTGCCGCTTTTCATGCGATTGAGCCAGAGCCCAAAGGCGAGCTTGAGCATGTGAACGCTTACACACTTCTGGTGGCCGTCGTGCTGTCGGCCCAAGCCACCGATGCGGGCGTCAACAAAGCAACCCGAGGCCTGTTCTCCCGTGCCGACACACCCGAAAAGATGCTGGCGCTGGGCGAAGATGTCGTGCGCGAGCAAGTCAAAACAATCGGCCTTTACAAGGGCAAAGCGAAAAATGTGATGGCCTTGTCACAACGCCTTCTCGACGAGCATCCAGATTTACCGGCGGGCCATGTGCCCGAAGACCGCGAGTATCTAGAAAGCTTGCCGGGCGTTGGACGAAAAACTGCCAATGTCGTTATGAACATGGCGTTTGGCCATCACACCAATGCCGTTGATACCCATGTGTTCCGCGTTTCAAACCGTACCGGTCTTGCACCGGGCAAGACGGTGGAGGCTGTTGAAGCGATCCTCGACCGAGCGGTCCCAGACCAGTATGGCCTGCACGCCCACCATTGGCTCATCTTGCATGGCCGGTATCTCTGCAAAGCGCGCACGCCCGAATGCTGGCGTTGCCCGGTGATCGAGATTTGCAAGTTCAAGGACAAAGTGCCCAACCCAGCGGACATGCCGAAAAAGCCAGCAAGATCGGCGAAGAGAGCTTAGTGCGATGCGCTCGGTATCGGCGTAAGTGTGGTCAGCACAGCTGTTGTTGCCAGAATTGTTGCAAAAACAGCCGCCTCCCAACCAATCAAGCGGCGCAGTTTTGCACTGGCTTCGACCCTTCCTGACTGCATGGTAGGCACGATTGAGCGTCGGTTTTTCAGCGCCAGCGCAAGCAAGCCTACGACGATGAGAAGCTTGGCCAAAAGCGTCCAACCATAAGCGCTGGTTGCTAAAGCCATGACGGGATCAACGCGCAGGACCGTGAAAAGAACGCCCGCGGCGATCAGTGCTGGAACCACGATCGTCGCCTGATTGCCAAATCGATGGGCAAGCTCCGCTGCATCGGTCAGATCACAGAGCTTCGTTGCCCGATAGAGCGGCCAAAGCGCACCAACCCAAAAGCTAATACCCAGAACATGGGTGGAGATGATGGCGGAAAGCACCAGCCTGGGCTCTGCGGTCGCATGGCCAGAAAGCGCAAACGATGCTGCCACCAGCAGCGCGCCGATCAAAGCGCTGGGCACCAGCAAAGATGGAAGGAAGAAACCCACCAAAACCAGCGCCAACCCCGCCAGACGCGTGGCGGCAGCATGGCCAAGCGGTCCTTCACCGACAAGGGTCAGCGCGAACGGATCAACCATCCCGGCCAACCCATCATCCATAAAGTAGCCAGCCTGCACCGTGAGAAACGCCAGCGTCGCTATCGCCCCGGCGCCAGCGCCCATCAATCCGGCGCGTTGAGCCTCAGCGGCAATGGAGGGAGAGGGTTTCAGTGCCAGCACGAAGAGCGCTGATCCCACCGCAACCAAACTGCCGCCATAGGCCAGCGCTTTGGTAAGCACAGCGAAAAAGCCCCAAAGGTCAGGCTCCATGGAAAGCGCCTAGTTTTCACTCACTGTGAAGGAGAAGCTGCCATTCACCGCATGGCCATCAGCGCTCATTGCCCGCCAATCCACTGTGTAAGTCCCAGCCCCGAAGTCGGGCGCGTCAAGATGCACCGCTTCCATCGCCTCGCCTGGAAGCGTGAGGCGTATGTCCTGCGTTTCGCCATCATGGCTGTGGGAGAGCTCAACCCGGGTCAGCGTTGCCGGTTCGTCAAATTGGATCATCACCTCACTCGGTGCTGTGTCCAGCTGTGCTCCATCTTCGGGCATCGTGCCTTCCTTGGTGGAGTGGGCGAAGGCGCTGCCCAAACTGAGAACGCTGGCCAACAACAGGCCACAAGCAAAACGAACCATCACAAATTCCTTCGTTTTCAAACCAAAAGATCAGCCGTCCACCAACCGGCGTCAAGCGGGCTGCGCGCGTTCGGCTCGCGAGATGCTTTTGTGCAAATGCACCATCAATGCCGTGGCAAACAGTGGGGTCAGCAGGTTGACGATGGGGATGGCAACAAGCCCAGCGATCACCAGTCCGGCCAAAAACACGCGCCCGCCATAGCGACGGCGTAGGGCTTTCACCTCCGATTTGGGGCGGAAACGCATGGCGGCCAACTCAAAATACTCTCGGCCGAGCAGATAACCGTTGGCGATCAGGAAGATGATCGCATTGATGCCAGGCACCAGCAAAAGCATCAGCGCGCCAAGGTTCACCACGATCACCACTAGCGTGAAGCCAACCGCTTCTTTCAGCGCTGTCAGCATCGGCAAAGGGCGACCTGCTGCTTCCTCGGGATAGTGTGTGGCTTCCACCACTTCGGCGATATCATCAAGGAAAAGGCTGGCCACCAGAGCCGTGACGGGCACCACCAGGAAAACCGCGCCAACCAGCAGGGCAACGCCAGAGATGACCTGAACCAGATTATCCAGCCATCCGCGTTCCAGCGTCACAAACGTATCGATCAGCCATTCCAAGCCGAACCAGGCCGCGATCAGCGCCAGAATGGTGAGGCCAAGCGACTTGAACAGCACGCCGCGGAAGGGCGGTGAGAGAACATCACGGGCAGCTTGGCGCACAAGAGCAAACATTGCAGACAGGTTTTCCAGTCGTTTTGGACAAAAGCCTCGCTGAGATAGGCAGTTGATGGGGCCTTCACAATGGTCCAAGAGGGGCGCTGAGCAATTTCACCCCTTGATCAGCCTGTCTTGAAAGCCATCCATGACCGACACGCCCCTCGCTTCGCCACGGTATGACGTGGTTGCCATCGGCAATGCTATTTTCGACATCCTTGCCCATGTGGAAGATGATTTCCTTGTGCGCGAAAAGCTTGCCAAAGGCGCCATGCGCTTGGTCGACGTCACAGAGTCTGCGCGGCTTTACAACCGCATCGGTCAGGCAACCCGCATGTCTGGCGGGTCGGCGGGCAACACCGCGGCCGCCATCGCTTCGTATGGCGGGAAAGCCGCTTACATCGGCAAAGTGTCTGATGATGATAATGGCCGCGCCTACGCCCATGACATGCGCGGTATCGGCGTGTTTTTTGACGTTCATCCACTGCCACGCACACAGGATGTTCGCACCGCCACCTCCATTATTCTGGTCACGCCAGATGGCGAGCGCACGATGAACACCTCACTGGCCGCCTGCCAGGAGCTAACCGTCGATGACATCGACATCGATCTCATCCGCGATTCCGCCATCACCTATATGGAAGGCTATTTGTGGGACCCGGCCAAGGCCAAGGAGGCTTTCCGCTTGGCAGCCCAGGTGGCGAAGGATGCGGGTCGCAAGGTTGCGCTGACGCTCTCAGACTCGTTCTGCGTTGACCGCTATCGTGATGAGTTTCTCGATCTGATGCGGACCGGCAAAGTCGACACACTGTTTGCCAATGAGCACGAACTTCGCTCGCTTTATGAAACCGCCGACTTGCCCACGGCGCTGGACGCGTTGTCCAGGGATGCGCAGCTAGGCGTTGTTACTTTGGGTGAGAACGGCTCGATCACAGTTGCTGGCGATGAGCGTATAGCGGTGGGAACGCCCAAAGTTGATGACATTGTCGATCTGACAGGCGCGGGCGATGTGTTTGCTGGCGGCTACCTTTTTGGTCTTGCCAACCAGATGCCTTTGGCAACTTGCGCCGAACTTGGCCATTTGGCGGCAGCTGACATCATATCGCAGATGGGTCCTCGCCCGCAGACTTCCTTGAAGCAGCTGGCCTTTGACGCTGGGATTTTGGTGGAGGGATAAGGTGTCGATTGCGCCCAAGCCTGGATCATCGATGGCACGCGTTGTCGACGCCGCTAACACTATGGGCCTTTCCATCGTATTGAGGACGATGGACCAATCGACCCGCACCGCTGAAGAAGCCGCCGTCGCTTGTGGGTGCGATGTTGGTCAGATCGTTAAGTCACTGGTTTTCCGGGATACTGAGGGTGATGTTTTGGTGCTGATGTTGCTCAGCGGCCAGCACAATGCAGATCTCGATCATGTCCGTGAGGCCTATGGGCTTAAGCTTGAACGTGCCGATACCCGTAGGGTGCGCGATGAGACAGGGTTTGCTATCGGGGGCGTGGCGCCCATAGGTCATAAACAACCATTGCCGATCTATATCGATGAGGCACTGCTTGATTATTCTGAGGTTTGGGCTGCTGCCGGTCGTCCGGACAGCGTGTTTGGTGTCGATCCAAACGTGCTGGCCAAAGCAATTGGTGCGGAGCGCATTACAGTGCGCTCAGACTAACCCCGCTCATCCTTCAGGCTTCCCATCACAAAGTAGCTGGTGATTGTGGAAAGCGGTTGTTCCGAAGGAACAGAGTGGTGCAGAAAACAGCGGCGATTTGCGAAGGGCGCGGGAGCTACCCCCGCTCATCCTTCGGGCTTCCCATCACAAAGTAGCTCGTGATCGCCGCCACCTGTTCCACCGTGCCAAGCACTTCAGTGTGGAAATATTTGTAGGCGGCAAGGTCGGCCACTTCCACGTGCAGCAGATACTCAATGGTGCCCGAAACATTGTGGCACTCGCGTACCTCACGCGCCGTTTTCATGGCGCGCTCAAAAGCGTCCTGATCGGCTTTCAAGTGTCGGGAAAGTCCAACGGCCACGTACACTTTCAAGCCTCGTCCAAGCTGGCTGCGATCGAGCACCGCGCGATAGCCTTTGATAACGCCGGATTCTTCCAACGCTTGTACACGCCGCAAACAGGCCGACTGGGACATACCAACCTTCTCGGCAAGCGCTGTGTTGGAAAGGCGGCCATCCAGCTCCAAAGCACGCAAGATCGTGCGATCTATCTCATCTGGCATGATGAAATCTTGCCTATTTGTGATTCACAGAACAACAAAGACAAGTTTCTTGCGAGAGAAAGTCAATAGGCTTGCGTCACTATGATTGATCTCATCCTCACCCTTGTCGCCTTTGCTTTCCTGTCCGCCGGCACGCCTGGCCCCAACAACGTGATGCTGATGGCATCCGGCATGAACTATGGCTTCCGTCGTTCACTTGGCCACATTACCGGCGTTGCCCTTGGCTTTCCGCTGATGATTGTCGCGGTCGGGCTTGGCCTATCGCAGCTGTTTGCCATGGTGCCATGGCTTGAAATAGCGCTGAAATATGTCTGTGCCGCGTATCTCATCTATCTTGCGTACAAAATTGCCACCGCTCGGCCAAAGATCGCAGAGGGCGGGGCGCTCGAAGTGTCGGGCAGCCCGCTTACCTTTGTTCAGGCCGCTGCGTTTCAGTGGGTGAACCCCAAGGCCTGGGTGATGGCGACAACGGCGCTCACCGTGTACGCGCTGCCGCTTTCAAGCACGAGCAATGCCTTTGCCGTGGCTGCCGCATTTGTCTTTGCTGGCACGTTCACTGCCAGCAGTTGGACAGCGCTTGGCGACCGGTTGCGGCTGTTCTTCTCCGATCCGGTGCGCCTACGCGTCTTCAATGCGGTGGCCGCTGTTCTCCTGCTGGCGACGCTCATTCCGGTGTTCTGGCCGAGCGTGCTTTAGCGCTCTGGTTTACCGCTCTCTTGCCGGTCCTTCCGGCGGACGCTGGAGGACCAGTTCAATCTCGTCCATCACAGGCTCCGGCAAAGCGCCAAATTCCAGCGCCTTTGCATTATGGATGGCCTGACCTGGTGTGCGGGCACCGGGAATGGGGAGGGTTGTAGGGGATTTGGCCCAAAGCCAACCGAGCGCGCCCTGGGCAAGGGATCGCCCTCCCACCGTCAAAAGATCACGCACCGCTTCCACACGGGCGATGAAATCCGGCGTGACCTTCCCATCCTTGAAATAGTCCATCCAGTGCAGATTGTTCAGCCGCACATCACCGGGGCGGACTGCTTCACCCTCATTGAACTTGCCGGTCAGCAAACCCATTGCCAATGGTGAACGATTGAATGATGTCAGCTCATGGCGGTTCACGACATCCATCATGCTGGGCGCGTCAAAAAACACATTCATCGCGTGTTGCACCAGTAGGAAACCTGGCCGTTTCGCAACGGCATTCACCGCATCGGGGAAGTCGCATGACCAGCCATAAGCGCCAACACGACCTTTCTCGATCTCCTCTTCAAGCACATCAAAGAGCGGTACGGCCTTCGCAACTGGCAAGGTGTTGAGGTGCAGGAAGACGATATCCAGATGATCTCGCTGCAACCTGGTCCGGCTGCTATTGAGCGCACTGGTCAGATCAGCGGGGTCGGTGTCTTCCCCCAGGACCTGACGGCTTTTTTCATCAAACCGCAAACCGATCTTGGTGCTGATTGCCACATCGGATCGGCCCTTCAGGGCTTCGCCTAGCAACCGCTCTGAATGACCCGCGCCATAGACCGGTGCGGTGTCAAACAGCCTCACGCCAGCATCATAGGCCGCATGCACCGTGGCGATGGATTCTGCATCATCATGACCTGTGAAGCCGAGTTGCATTTCACCATCGAAAAACTGTCCGCCAATAGCCCAACATCCCATGCCGAGGCGTTTTTTCGATGTTACATTCATTTTTCCGATCTCCCATTGCTGTTTGGCTCACTTATGGTGGTCGTATGACAAGCCTGGTAGAACAGTGATTGAACGTTGCTTTTCAAAATTGAAAAGATAAAAGTGTTTTAATGCAATGGGATGATTTGAAGGCTTTTATGGAAGTTGCGCGCGCAGGCGGCCTGACAGGTGCCGCGCAAGAGCTGAACTCCAGCCCAGCAACGCTGGGTCGCCATATGGACAGGCTGGAGCAAAGCCTTGGCCAGCGGCTTTTTATGCGGGCATCCAAAGGCTATGCGCTCACACCAGCTGGTGAAGAGCTTCGTGACAGGGCTGAGGCCATGGAAGAAGCCGCGCTTGGCATTGACCGTTGGCGCGCTGGCTTGAACGAAACCCAAACGGTTCGGTTGTCAGCGGGTAGCTGGATGAGCCGGTTTTTCGCCGAACATATCGATGCTTTGGTCGGGCCGCGTGATCCGTTTCGTGTTGATTTTGTCAGCGCTGAAGCGCGGCTTGATATTGCCCGGCGTGAAGCGGATATCGGCATGCGCAATGCCCGCCCGGTGGAAGCTGGCCTTGCTGGAAAAGCGCTTGGCGAGATTGCCTTTGCAGCCTATCGCGCGCGCCAAAGCACCGTGAGTGTTTGGATACAGAGTGCGGCCAGCACACCATCGGCGCGTTGGGTGGAGAGCCATCACGCCGATGAGATTGTGATGGAAGCGAACAGTCCGCGTCTGGTTATGGATTTGTGCCAATCAGGCGCTGGTTTGGCCGTCCTGCCGTGTTTTGTCGGCGACACCAACCCTGCTTTGGAGCGCGCCTCCGCACCGATAGAGGCGCTAACCCACCGGCAATGGCTGGTGCTTCACCATGAGACACGGCACCGACACCACATTCGTCTCGTCGTTCGCAGGCTTGAAACCTTGATGAAGCAAAACCGGGAGTTGTTCGGCTGGGGTAAGATCAACCCCTGACGGCTAAGCCCGTCAGCCCATCGCTACCAGCGTTGGTGAACATGCGGTGCGATGCGTTCCTGGTACAGCGCCCGCACGCTCTCCATTGTCGCCTCGCTGAGCGGTGCCAGATTGCTGGCCGCTGCGTTGGCTGTGGCTTGGTCCGGCCTGCGTGCCCCTGGAATGACGACCGAAACCGCCTCTTGCATCAGGATCCATTTCAGTGCGAACTGCGCCATGCTTGCGCCACCTGGAACAAGCGTACGAAGGCTTTCCACCGCATCCAACGCCACATCAAAAGGAACACCGGCAAAGGTTTCACCAACATCAAAAGCTTCGCCATGACGATTGAAAGCGCGGTGATCATCCTCGGCAAAGTGCGTGTCGGCAGAGATCTTGCCGGTTAGCATACCGCTGGCCAGCGGTACGCGCACAATCACCGCGACATCGCGTTTCTTCGCTTCGGCGAAGAACAGGTCTGCCGGTCGCTGGCGAAACATATTGTAGATGATCTGCACCGAAGCAACGCCGGGATAGGCCAGCGCTTTCAGTCCCTCTTCGACCTTCTCAACCGAAACCCCATAGTGCTTCAGCTTGCCCGCTTGAACCAGGTCATCCAAGCCTGCGAACAGTTCCGGCTGATAGTAGACTTCGGTGGGCGGGCAATGCAATTGCACCAGGTCCAGGCAGTCCACCCCAAGGTTGGTGAGGCTGCGGTCAATGAAGGCCTCAATGGCTTGTTTGGTGTAGGCTGAGGCCACATGCGGGTCGAGCCGCCGCCCGGCTTTGGTGGCCACAATGGGTCGTGGGCCCGAGCGTTCGGCAAGCACGTCGCGGATCAAGCGTTCTGAGCGCCCATCGCCATAAACATCGGCGGTGTCGAGAAAGGTCATGCCTGCATCGAGCGCGGCGTGCAGGGCGGTTTTGGCTTCGCTGTCGTCGACATCGCCCCAGGAACCGCCAATGGCCCAGGCACCGAAGCCAATTTCCGATACCGGCCAACCGGTTTTGCCAAAAGTTCGTGTTGGTATGGTCATAGGTCGGGGTTCCTTCTTTGCCTGAAAAGGTTGGACCGCTTGGCGCAATCATTCAGCCATCATGGTCGCCTTACCAGCAGCTATGACATCGTGAGATGGAGCTTTGGTACTTGGGCCGGGGCTCCAGGTGCCGATTAGATATCTAAATTATCGACGGTCAGCGCGTTGTCTTGAATGAACGCGCGGCGAGGATCCACATCATCGCCCATCAAGTCGGAGAAGATGCCATCGGCCTCGTCAGCTTCTTTGATCTTCACCTGCAACAGGGTGCGCACATTGGGATCAAGCGTGGTTTCCCAAAGCTGGTCGGGGTTCATCTCGCCCAGCCCTTTGTAGCGCTGCAGTGACACGCCCTTGCGGCCCATATCCATCAGCGCAGATACCAGCGCGCGCGGCCCGCGGATTTGCAGTTCGGTATCCTTGCGCTTCAACACAGCAGCTTTACCGTAAATCTCTTGCAGATGTGTGGCAAAACCATCCAGGCGCAGGGCGTCTGCCGATTCAAGCAACGCGGTATCGATGGTGACCACATCGGTCACACCGCGCAGGGTGCGGGTAAAGCGCAGGTCACCTGTTTCCAGGCGTTTGCCTTCCCAGCCTTTTTCGAACTCATCGGCCAGAATATCGATGCGCCGCGCCACATAGGCAGCGGCCTCTTCCGCCTGTTCGACATTGGAAAGCAGGGCGGCATTCAGCGCGCCAGCAATGGCGGCTTGCTCCACCACATCGCGATTGTAGCGGTGGTGCAGTCCGTCCAGCACCGAGTTGATGCGGCGTGCCTCACTGACGGTGGCCAGGAGGTCTTGGCCGGACAAAACTTCCCCTGACGCAAGCGTAAGGCTTGCACCGTCCAGCCCACCGTCCAGCAGATAATCCTGCAAGGCCGCTTCGTCTTTCAAATACTGTTCGGAGTTGCCGCGTTTCATTTTGTAAAGCGGCGGCTGGGCGATGTAGAGGTGGCCGCGCTCGATCAGCTCACGCATCTGGCGGAAGAAGAAGGTGAGCAGCAGTGTGCGGATGTGCGAGCCATCCACATCAGCATCGGTCATGATGATGATCTTGTGGTAGCGCAGCTTATCGGGATTGAACTCTTCAGCCCCAATGCCTGTGCCCAGCGCGGTGATCAGCGTGCCGATCTCATTCGATGAGAGCATCTTATCGAAGCGGGCCCGCTCAACGTTCAAAATCTTACCACGCAGGGGCAGCACAGCCTGTGTTTCGCGCACGCGACCTTGCTTGGCCGATCCACCAGCAGAATCACCCTCAACCAGGAAAAGCTCAGATTTTGCTGGATCGCGTTCTTGGCAATCGGCAAGTTTGCCGGGCAGGGAAGCAACATCCAGCGCGCCTTTGCGTCGCGTCAGATCACGTGCCTTGCGTGCCGCTTCACGTGCGGCAGCGGCCTCAATGACCTTCGAGACGATACTTTTGGCGTGCGCGGGGTTTTCTTCAAACCAGATGGAAAGCGAGGAATTGAGCACGTTCTCCACCACCGGGCGAACTTCCGATGAAACCAACTTGTCTTTGGTCTGCGAGGAGAATTTTGGATCCGGCACTTTCACAGAAAGCACGGCGGTAAGCCCTTCACGGCAATCATCGCCGGTGGGGTTCACCTTCTCTTTCTTGGTGAGGCCTGAGGAGTCCGCATAGCCGGTCACCTGACGCGTCAGCGCGGCGCGGAAGCCGGCCAAATGCGTGCCGCCATCGCGCTGCGGGATGTTGTTGGTGAAGCAGAGCACGTTCTCGTGGTAGCTGTCGTTCCACCACATGGCGACTTCCACCGTGATGCCGTCTTTCTCCGCCGTCACGAAAATCGGCGCTTCGAGCACTGGTTTTTTCTTGCGATCTAGGAAGGCGACGAACTCTTTCAGTCCGCCCTCATATTCCAGCGTCACCACCTTGTCGTCGACACCGCGTTTGTCCGACAGCGTGATTTTGACGCCGGAGTTGAGGAACGCCAGTTCCCGCAGACGGTGCTCCAACGTGTCGAACGAGTATTCAATGTTGGTGAAAGTTTCTGGTGATGCCGTAAACGTCACTTCGGTGCCGGTCTTGCCATCGGACGGGCCAACAACTTGCAGCGGCGCTTCGGACACGCCATGGGCAAAGGCAACGGTATGCTCTTTGCCTGCTCGCCAGATGCGAAGTTCCAAGCGCGTGGAGAGCGCGTTGACCACCGAAACGCCCACGCCGTGCAGACCACCGGAGACCTTGTAAGAGTTTTGATCGAACTTACCGCCCGCATGCAGTTGGGTCATGATAACTTCGGCGGCTGAAATGCCCTCTTCGGTGTGAATATCGGTCGGAATACCACGCCCATCATCAAACACGGTCACTGAGCCGTCAGCGTTGAGCGTCACGGTGATCTCGCTGGCATGGCCAGCGAGCGCCTCATCAATGGCGTTGTCGACAACCTCGTAGACCATGTGATGCAGGCCCGAGCCATCATCGGTGTCGCCAATATACATGCCGGGGCGCTTGCGCACCGCATCCAAGCCCTTGAGAACCTTGATGGAATCAGCGCCATAATCCGCGCCGTTGGCAGCGTCAGGATCATCGGTTGGGGTCGGTTCACCAGCGGGCGTATCGGTCAAGGTGAAATCCTTCGGTCGTGGTCGATAAGGCGTATCGGAAAAAGGGCGCTAAACCCAGAGAATCACTCTGGTTTTTATATCACCAAAGGGGTGGGAAAAGCGAACGGCCAAGCCGTTTTCGTTCACAGTTTGATATGGGGACGACTAGGCGGAAATCCAATCTTTAGCGTGGGTTCCCACCCACTTGCCGGTCGCAAGGCACCCGGTGATCAGATAACCCCCTGTCGGAGCCTCCCAATCAAGCATTTCCCCCGCGCAGAACACGCCCGGCAGGTCACGCAACATGAGGCGTTCATCAACGGCATCCCAGGCCACGCCTCCCGCCACGGAGATGGCCTCATCCAAGGGTCGAGGCCCTTGGTGGGTAATGGGTAAGTGCTTGATGAGGCGTGCCAATTCTTCAGGTTCACCGGGCAAGGGCCGACCGAACTCCATCAAGAGCGCGCGTTTCACAGGGCTGAGTTTCAGTGCTTTGCGCAACTGGTTGGCCATGCTGTCGCCGCCACGTGCCTTGGAGAGCCGCAAAACCGCTTGCTCCAGCTTTGTGCCTGGCAGCAGATCAAGGTGCAGCCGCGCGCCCTCACGCACAGCGCGCGAAACCGCATAAATCCCGCTGCCTTCGAGCCCGTGTTTGGAAACCACACATTCGCCAACCACCCGTTCTTCGCCCGCAACAAAGGCAACACCTTTCACCGGTGCGCCGAAATGCGCGGCCATCGGTGCAGACCATTCCACCGAGAGGCCCATATTGGCTGGCTTGAAGGGCGCAATGGCGACACCTTTGTCCGCCAGCAGGTTGGTCCAGGCTCCATCGGAACCGAGCCGTGACCAGCTGGCACCGCCAAGAGCCAAGATCGTGGCGTCGGCTTGTATGGTTTGTGGGCCTTCGGGTGTTTCAAAGCGCAGGTCATAATGGCGCTCGCCGTCTCCGTTCCTATCGGAACGACCGCTTGGCTCCAAGCCCATCCACCGCCATCGCGTGCGCACCTCCACGCCCTTTTCGGCTAACCTTGCCAGCCAAGCTCGCAGCAGAGGTGAGGCTTTCATCGCTTTTGGAAAAACGCGGCCAGAGGAACCGGTGAACACCTCTTGGCCCAGGTCTTTGGCGAACCGCTTCACCGCACCAGGACCCATACCGGCCAGCATCGGTTGCATTTGCGGCGCGGCCTCATAGAAGCCACGCAGAAACGCGGCATCCGGCTCATCTTTGGTGAGGTTGAGGCCAGACTTACCAGCCATCAAAAACTTACGTCCGACTGAGGGTTTCGCTTCGCAAATAATGACCTTTAC
The DNA here is from genome assembly GCA_039814945.1 of Pseudomonadota bacterium. Classification (GTDB taxonomy): domain Bacteria; phylum Pseudomonadota; class Alphaproteobacteria; order Rhizobiales; family MH13; genus MH13. The sequence continues at coordinate 41,402 of JBCCAF010000012.1, read as the reverse complement.
GTCAGCGTCAGACAAAACATCGGCAGCCATCAATCCGGCAGGGCCAGATCCAACTACTACCGCAACAGGTCGAGACTGGGTGTTAGGCATCATCCGGGTGTCGCATCATCGCGCTCAGGCGTGTTGTTTCAAGGCCGAGGCCAGCCTCCGCAACCCCATCGGCAGCGCGAAGACGCACATCGTCGGGTTTATTCTGTGACAGTTTCCACGTGCCATTGATATGCGCCACATCAAGCATCATGGGCACGATTTGCCGCTGCATCTTGGTGTAGATGTCCTGGTTCATCTTGTCGGATGTCCATGGCGTCTTCGGCAGCAACTTGGTTTCCTGATGCGCGGAAAGCCGCGTCAACACGCCGTGCAGATCCTCTTGCGGCAAACGCCTCAGTGTGCCGCGGACGTGGACAGCGACATAGTTCCATGTCGGCACCTGATCATCGACAGCGTACCAATCCGGCGATACATAGGCATCACCACCTGAGACCGCCACCACAGCAGGCAGAGGCGTTTCCAACGCGCGCACAATAGGGTTGGAGCGCACCAGATGCAGTTCGGCTTGAGAACCATCCTCGCTGAGCACCAGAGGGATATGACTCATCAGTGGTCCATCATCGGCATTGACAGCCAAGACACCGAAGGCCCGCTCACGGACAAAGGCGATGTTGCGGGCGGTGCCCGGCTTGCGAAAAGTGCGGTTGGGATGCATGGCTATAGGTCTCAGGGTGAGGCTTGATCCGAGTGGACCAGGCAGGACGCGGCGTTTGTGCCTCAAAACATGCCCAAAAAATGGCCGAGACCTCGGTTTCAGGACCCTAGAGGCTTTGCACGAAGCGACGGGCCTCATCTGCGAGCGCTTCGCAAGCATCCGGCCGGTGACAGGGAACGGCGATCCATTCGCGCATTGTACGCCGCTTCTCGCCCTCCCCCATCGTCATCCGCTCACCAACATCATCGCTTACCAATTCATCGATGCGTTGTTTGGGCAGCTTCATCACAATCGTATCACCGGTGGCGAATGCAAAGCTCTTCCCGGTCACGCGAAGAGCTTCAGCGTTAAGCATTTTTCCAACATCCACATCGGGCTTGTCGCGTTGTTGCTCCACGAGCTTGGAAAACAGCCTCTGCGCAAACTCAGTGACACTCATTTGATCACCCTAGCACAGCTACTGCCCCGGTGAGGCTGATGATCCAGCCAGAATGCCGCCATCGATGGTCAGCTCGGTTCCGGTCATGAAGGTGGCCTCGTCGGAGGCCAGCAGAACACACAGCGCAGCCACCTCTTCAGGGCGGCCAAACCGATGCAAAGGCGTGCCTTGCGCAACCTTCTTTTTCTTTTCTTCGGCCCCATCACCGTGGCCGATCATCGTGTCCCAAATATCGGTCCAGACAGCGGCGGGGTGAACAGAGTTGCAGCGAATTTGAAGGCCTTCTTGGGCGCAGTGCAACGCCACCGTCTTGGTGTGGTTGCGGATCGCGGCCTTGGAGGACGCGTATGCAGCCGCCCCTGGCACGCCAACGATACCGGAACGCGACGACATATTGATAATGGAGCCTTTGCCGCCGTTGGCGCGCATGGCTTTGATGGCATAGCGACAACCCAAAAAGGTACCATCAAGATTCACCGCATGCACCCGGCGCCAATCCACCAGATGGGTGCGCTCAGGGTCATGATGTTCATCGCCACGTTCATGGCCGGTGATGCCGGCATTGTTCACCAGCACGTCAATCGCCGGATAAAGCTCGGCCAAATTGCGCCAGTCTTCTTCATCCGCAACGTCCAAATGCACGTATGTGCCGCCGATTTCCTTAGCGAATTCTTCGCCAGCAGCATCGTTGACGTCCGTCACCACCACATTTGCATTTTCAGCGGCATAGGAACGGGCGATGGCAGCGCCAATGCCCTTAGCAGCGCCAGTTACAATGCAGGTTTTTTCAATCAATCGGTTCATCAGATCTCCGTCACATGGCCACTGGTTTGAGGAAAGTGTGTTCAAAGCTAAGTCCATCCCATCCAGCTTTAGCCGCTGCACCGTCATAAACGCTTTGCAGGAAATCAAGGATCGCACCTTGAGGATCGGTTTCGGTGCGCATTGCGTCGTAAGTAAGGACTGCCAGAGCGCCGTTACGATCCACCCATTGCGCTGATGATGGCGCAAGCGCCACGGTGTTCAACCCGGCAGGCTCCGGATAGGCGTAGGCATAGAAGGCAGCGTGCGGAAACGCGTCATCGCCCGGCCAGAAACCAAACGAAATCACTTCGTGCGAATAGGCTTCTTTGTCTGATGCTGTGCCGCCTTCCAGCGGCGCGGCTTTGCCAGAAAACCGCGTCGTGACCAGATCAAACGAATGCCAGTAAAGCTGCACTGGCGTTTGCTTGCCAACAAAGTGCGAGCGGAAGGTTTCAAACACGGATGCAATGGCGCAGAGCGCACGCCAATAGCGTGTTACAGCCGTGCCGTCATAGGCGCGCTGCGCATGATCGTCCGGGAACGGCGTGGTGGATTTGTTTTCATACGGCCTAGCAACAATCGTCACGTCGATGCCAAGTGTTTGAAGCGCCTCAAACAGTGCGTCGTAAAACTGCGCGACCGTTTTGGTCGATCCATCGGCGCCCATGACAGCAAAGGCTTTTTGCCCACCGTCATTGGTGGTGACGTGCACCACATGATCCACCATGTCATAGTCGACCTGAAAGGACCGCCCCTTATAGGGTATACGGCCCGTGGTCAGTCCACGCGTGTCGGGGTAGAGCGTGACGTGCCACCAATGGTTCAGCTTAGGGTGCGCTTTCATGCGCACTTTGCCGATAATTTGCAGAAACAAGTGCAGCGTGTCGCGGGTCTCAACCCAGTCTGCGTAGGGGAGGGCTGGGAAAAGATCAGTCGTGTTGGTCATACGTCACTCACTTGCGTCTTGCGGCAGATCATCCTTGATTTGGTAATAGTCGCCCTTCTCTGCAACAAAGATATGTTTCTCCAGTTGCAAACCGGTTGGGCTATCGAGCGACCCCAGAGAGAAAGAGGTTTTGCCTTCGCCATCCATAGCCCAGAACAGGAAAGACCCGCAGGCAGAGCAAAAGCCACGTTTGGCGATGTCTGATGATCGATACCAGATGAGTGTGTCACCAGTGATGGTGAGGTCTTCATCGTTGCACTGACCAGAGGCCCATTGATGCCCTGATTGGCGGCGGCACTGGCTGCAATGGCAAACGGTGTAGCTTTCTGATGGTCCTTGCACCTGATAGCGAACCGAACCGCAAAGGCATTGGCCTTCCAGAGTTGAGCTTTGCAAAGTTGCGCCCTGTGAGGCTTGACTCATCGAGTGGCAACCAACCCAGCAGCTCCTGCCAGGCCAACAGCGCAGGCCTTGTTGATCCGGCTCATGCCAAACTTACCAAGCAGCGCGCCACGTGCCCGATCAAACACCAATGCATAAACCATCAACACCGTTGGCAGGCAGGTGGCAATCACCAGGCCAATCTCGATAAAGCCCAAAGTGCTCAGCGTTGCCAGATCGACCACAGTTGGCAGGATGGCGAGGAAGAACACCATGGTTTTGGGGTTGGATAGAGTGAGTGCAAGCCCCGCCAGCAGCATCGACCCGTTGGTATCAGCCGACAGTTTGGGTGCCTTGGCGCTTGGGTTAGCAGGCGCGGTCCAAAGCTTGTAGGCAAGGTAGAGCAGATAGGCGACACCAGCATATTTGATCACCAGGAAAACCTCCTGCATGGTCTGCGCGATGACGGCGAGGCCCGCTGCGGCGAGCGTGAACCAGATAAGGTCGCCCAACGCGCAACCGGCGATGAACCCCGCAACGCCTTGCTTGCCACGTGCCAAAACACGCGCGGTGAGCGCCAGAACGGCAGGTCCGGGGGACGCAACAGCAGCGATGTAGATCCCGGCGAAGATGGCAAGTGCGGTGAGGGTCATGCCGCCAATCCTACCGAAAGTGCGCGGCCTGACAATCAAAATCGGACGCGATTGCCGCTTCAAAAAACTGCGCCGGGTGAAAGGCCCCGGCGCAGCGTGTTTTGGTTTCTAAGTGGAAGGGTCCGTCTGTCTATCGGCGGGCTGAAACCAACCCAGATGCCGGAAAATCAGCCAGTCGAGAAGCAAGACAAGGATCAACGAAGCGCCCATCAGCGGAAAGAGGATGGCGAGCACCGCAATGAGAACACCAAGGCCCCAGCCCACCGAAAAGCGTTCAGGCACCTGCGGCACGCCAAGTGAACCCTTGGGTCGCCGCATCCACCAGGCCACAAAGCCTGATACGGCCAGCATGAACCCAAGCGTCGCTGCGATGAGATTTTGCACCAAGTTCAGCGTGCCGTAGAGCCGACCCTCGTGGAACGCGATCCCACCGGATATCAGAGCTGCCAGTGTGGGATAGTCCTCAATGCCAACGCGGCTGAGCACATCACCGGAGTATTGGTCGATATGCACTTCCACCCGCTCCATTGGCACGTCTTGGCGCGAGCGAATGAAGTACACACCATCGGTCCCACGCGGTGGGCGCACTTCTATCGGTCCTTCCACACCCTGTGTTGCTGCAACGGCAAGCGCCACTTCAAAGCCAATCGGTGCGCCTTCGCTGGCAGAGGAACGGATGGGCGGTCCGCCAAAGGCGCGCGAAGGCGACTCTTGATTGGTGAGGCTTTGAACCTGCGAAAGACCGCCGCCCCACACATCGGTCCAGGGCAGGCCGGAGATAAGGATGGGCGTGATCAGGATGGCCGCAAAGATGCCAACTGTGCGGTGGATATCACGCCAGAAGGCCCTGCCTTTTTGCGAGAAATCGGGCCACAGCGCACGTGCCAGTGAGCGGTTGCCACGCGGCCACCAGAGATAGACGCCTGTGATCAACAGCACCACGGTCCAATGGGCGGCAAGCTCCACCACTTTGGTGCCAGCCGAGCCAAGCAGCAGTTCGCCGTGAAACTTGCGCACCATCCGCATAAGCGTGGAATCGCGCTCCTCCATCGCCAGAATAGCGGGCCCGTACGGGCTTACCCAAACATAGGAGCGCACGCGGTCAGCATCCTGCACCTCAAAGACGGTGGCGCGGGTTTCATCAGCGGGCAAAAGAAAGGATCGAATGCGCCCGCCATCAAGCTGGGCTTCAACGAGCGCGCTTTGCGCTTCAAAACTTGCTGCCTCCCCCGCTGGGGTAACATTAAGGCGATCCTGGTAAATCACTTCTTCGATCTGACGATCGAAAAGATAAATACCGCCGGTCAGCGAGAGCATCGCCATGAAGGGCAGGACAAACAGAGCGGCAAAGAAGTGCCATTTCCAAACGGCGCGATAGAGACCGCTGGCGCGTGGTGGGGCAGACGCGGATGCGCCCGAAACAGTGATATCGGTCATGAGTCACCTGACAATGGGTCCGCAGCGCACGGACAGGCATGTCGGCACGCGGACAAAAACGAGAATGGTGGAGATTCAGGCTGTCAGGTGAGGTGGCGCGCGCTGACCAAGGCTGGTCAGGAAAGTCAGGTCATTGGGCCGACTGGCGCGCGCGACGGGTCGAAACGCCGTTGAGCGTTTTTCAGCCAGCCAGGTCGGCTGTGGCATCGCCGGTGCGATGGAAAGCACGAAGCCGGCGCAGCCTGGGCAGTCGCGGCCGTGGCCCGATCCATCGCCTGAGGCATTGATGCACAACCACATCAGCGAGCCATCGACAAAGCGCACGCTGCGCATCCATTGGCCATCCTCATTCTGTGTGGTTGAGATTTCATCTTCCAACGCAACGCCAAACGCACCATGCGCCGAGCTTTGAACCAGCGTTGAGGTCAGCAACCCCAACGTGAAGAGCAGGAACACGGCCAGCCGAATATCAAAGAGGCGCAGGACTTGGAACATGTGTTAGGCAAAACAGATTTGTTACATCGATGCAATTCTTACGTGCATCGCCTTTTACGTAAACGACCATGGTGTCGCGGTCCCGTCGCTCACCTCAAACTGGTCAGCGCCTTCGGGAAGGCTTTCGAAAAGGGCTTTGTCAGTTCCCGTCATAAAGGTCTGCCCGCCAAGCTCCGCGCAGAGGGCAAAGAGCGCAGCGCGGCGACTTTCATCCAGGTGTGCTGCAATTTCATCAAGCAGCAAAATGGCCGCGCGTCCGGTTTCGCGTTTCACCAAGCGCGCTTGGGCAAGGATCAGCCCGATCAGCAGCGCTTTCTGTTCTCCGGTTGACGCAAGTTTGGCCTCAACATCCTTTGGTCCGTGACGCACCAAAAGATCCACCCGGTGCGGTCCCTCCAAGGTGCGTCCGGCGGCGCGATCACGCGTGCGACCCTCTGCTAGCCTTGTGCGATAGGCTTGCTCGTCCGCGATGTCGAAACCCGCCAGATCGAGCACGGCGTGCGGAAACGCAGAAACCGCATCACGCGCCTCATTCACCGCCTCGCGTAACAGAGCAAGCACAGCCAGGCGCGCCGACTGCATGGCCGCGCCGCTTTGCGCCATTTCCAACTCCACCGCCTCAAACCAAACCGGATCGGTGACGCCCTCATCCAGCAGTTTGTTGCGCGAGCGCATGGCAGTTTCAAAACGCGTTGCCGTGCGCCCGTGTGTTGGGTGCAGGGCCATCACCATGCGATCATAAAACCGTCGCCGGTCGCTGGTGCCGCCAGTGAAAAGGCCGTCCATGGCTGGTGTGAGCCACAGGCAAATGAGGTGCTCCAAAAGGGCATCGGATGATTTGGCAGGCACCTTATCAATGCGAACCTCGCGCCCGCTCGCGTCCGGCGCCGCTATCCCTGTCCCGATTGTGATCGGGTCATCGCCCTCATCGTAATCCATGGGCACCAGCTCAGCGGAAACAGCAAACCCACCAGCGCCAACAGCTGAACTCATGTCAGCCAGCTTGGCTCGTCGTAAACCACGGCCCGGTGAGAGCAGACTGATTGCTTCAAGAATATTGGTTTTGCCGGCGCCATTGGACCCAGTGAAGGCAACCAATTGGCCGTCAAAGCGAAGATCGGTGCGTGCGTGATTGCGGAAGCTGGTCAGCGTGAGCCGCGTGATGCGCGGCCCGGCAGCACTCACTTAGACTCGCATAGGCATCAGAACATAAAGAGTGTCTGAGCCATCGGCGTCCTGCACCAAAGTCGGCGCGCCTGCATCAGCAAGCATGAAGCGTGCATTGTCGGTTTCAAGCTGACCGGCAATGTCCATCAGGTAGCGAGCATTGAAGCCGATTTCCAAAGGATCGCCGGCATAGTCCACCATCAGCTCCTCGGTTGCTGAACCTGAATCCGGGTTGGTCACCGTGAGGGTCAGTTTGCCATCACCCATGGCCAGTTTCACTGCGCGGCCACGCTCGGAGGCAACGGTCGACACACGGTCGACGGCGGCTGAAAAGGCGGGCCGGTCAACGTCCAGTGCTTTGTCATTGGCTTGCGGGATCACGCGGGCGTAGTCGGGGAACGTGCCGTCGATGAGTTTCGAGGTTAGCACCACCGCATCGATGGTCACGCGGATTTTCGTCTCAGAAAGCTCCACCGACGCTTCGCCATCATGGCCTTCCAGAAGCTTCAGCAGCTCGCCAACCGTTTTGCGCGGCACGATGATGCCTGGCATCCCATCGGAGCCCGATGGTGCTTCGGTTTCGGTTTTGGCCAAGCGGTGCCCGTCGGTCGCCACGGCGCGCAGCTTCAAGCTGCCATCCACATCAATGGAGTGCAGGAAAATACCGTTCAGATAGTAACGCGTCTCTTCGGTAGAGATCGCAAACTGCGTGCGTTCGATAAGGCGGCGCAGATCGCCCGATGCAATCTGAAACACATGGGTGAACTGACCAGCGGTCAGATCGGGGAAATCGGACTTTGGCAAAGCCTGAAGTTCAAAGCGCGCCCGGCCTGCCTGCACCAGCAATGTGGTTTCCCCGCGCATATCCACTTCAACCTGCGCGCCATCAGGCAGTTTGCGCACGATATCATAGAGCATGTGGGCGGGAACGGTGGTGGCGCCAGCCTGTTCCACCATGGCTGGCAAGCTTTCAGAGGCTTCCAGATCAAGGTCGGTGGCTTTCAGGCGCAGTGCTCCATCGGCGGCATCCAAAAGGACATTGGCAAGAATGGGGATTGTGTTGCGGCGTTCCACCACGCGGTGAACCCGCGCCAGGGCGCGCAAAAACGGAGTGCGATCAAGTGAGAATTTCATAGCCCGGACCCATCATACCAACGATACCAACACACAGGTATCTGGCAGGGGCAATAACGGCTCAGCTCACCAGACACCAAAGCCCTCGCTGCCCGAGAGGATGCAGTGTGCATCCAACCCAAATCAAGCGAAGGGCCTTGACCCTATATGGGAGGGCTTGAGGGCACTTTGCAAGCCAAACGGGATGTCTGACCCCCGGCTGGCCCACTCTTGCACAGATGCTGGCCGTGCAAGGGTTGGTTCAAGCGCACACAGTGCACATACGGTCATAGATAGAGCCGAGGCCGGGCCTTAGCTTTGCGAAAGAATCGCGCTTTTCAGCGCCTCAACCACCTTTTGCAGGCTTGCATCGGTTTGCAGTTCTTTTTCAATCTTGCGCACCGCGTGCAGCACAGTGGTGTGGTCTCGCCCGCCAAACCGGCGCCCAATGTCGGGCAGCGAGCGCACGGTCATCACCTTGGCAAGATACATCGCGATCTGACGCGGCCCGACGATCTGCTTGGTGCGGCGGTGGGAGAGGAGGTCGGTCTTGGTCAGACCAAATTGCAAGGCGGTGGCGCGCTGGATATCTTCGATCTTCACCCGTGGCGTTTCAGCATTGGAAAGCAGGAAGCCAATGCAGGAGGCAACGCTCTGCTCGGTCACTGGCGCGTTGTTGAGGCCAATTTCAGCAATAATCCGGTTGAACGCGCCTTCAAGGTCGCGGCCATTGGTGGTGACAAGGTCAGCAACCTTATCAAGCACCGCATCGGCCACATCAGCCTGACCACCTTCGGCCTGGTAGGCGGTGCGGCGACGCTCCAGCAGCGCCCGGCGAACGGTGCGATCCATGGAGGCAATCTCCACCACCAGACCAGAAGACAACCGCGACTGCATGCGCACATCAATGCTGTCGAGTGCAGCCGGGGCGCGGTCAGCGGCGACCACAAGGGTTTTTCCGGCATCGATCAGCGTGTTGATCACATGGCAGAACTCGCCTTGGATCACAGGGCCGGACAGAAACTGAATATCGTCCACCACCAGCACATCAATGGCTGCCAAAGCTTCTTTATAATCGACCGCCGAGCGCGACTTCAGCGAGATCACAAAGTCACGCATGAACTGTTCGGCCGTCAGATAAAGCGTGCGCTTGCCGCAGCCATGCAGTTCAGCTGCCACCGCTTGGCAAAGATGGGTTTTGCCAAGGCCAACACCGCCGCGCACAAACAACACCTTGCAGCCAAGCACTGAGCCTTCACGCGCCAACTCTTTGGCGGCTCGGAAAGCAAATTGATTGCTTTCTCCCACCGCGAATGAGGCAAAGGTGTAACGAACGTCCAACGGCGTTCCGTTGGCGCCTTGACTGCCTGTCTCATCCGCACCGGCATCACCAACAGCCCGTGTTGTCGACGTTAAGGTCGAGCGAGTGGATGGTTTGCCGCCAAAGGCAACATCATTGGCAATCGTCTTGGCGTTTTGCGCGCCCGTTTGGCCGGTGGTTGCGCGCTCGCCGGCATGGTTGGGGTTGGTGGACCTGCCTTGGGTGGTCTGCGCGTCAGTCGAGGCGCCAAACCTGGCAATCCGCCGTGCGCCATTGGTGCGAACATGAATGGTGTAGCGCTCAATCGCGTCATCTTCGATGGTCCAGAGCTCCAAAAGGCGAGGCCCGAAATTGTGCTCAATCCAATGCTTCAAAAACCGCGTGGCCACCGACAGTTCCACGTGACCGTTTTCTGCGGTCTCGAACATCGCGCTGGAAAACCACGACGAATACACATCCTCACCCAACTCGGCCCGCAGACGCGCCTGGACACGCTGCCAATGGCGCTTGCCACGCTCGTCCTGGTCACGTGCATCAGACGGGTCGGGCAAGGCGGCCATGGATTGTGTTTCCTTTTGGTTGAGTTGGTTCTCGTCTGTCGCGCACGTTGTGGCGGGCGAAGGCGGTGGCGTGGCGGGGCTGGTATTGGGGGAAGGGTGGGAGGAAGGCAGGGTCATCGGTGTATCAGGTCCAGCGCAAAAAAAGGTCGTGAAGGATGATCGCAGGCGGTGTCGATGCGCTGCGCTCACAAAGAATAGGATGTTTGGGAAGTGCGGTGATCAGATCATCGCACGGGGTCTGCGCACGCTGGCTATCGTGCTGCAAGCAACCGGCTTGCCAGCCGTCCCGGCGACGCATCGCCCGCAGGCTTACGGTCAGGAGGTACACCATGGGTATGGCTCAATACACGCCGATTGGACGCAACATGCTGTGTGGCTGGATAGCGGGAACCAATGCATGTCGACGTGAAGCTCGAGCATGGTTCTGGGGTGTGATTAAGAACAGACTGTTCCAAGCATGCCATCGTTAAGGTCCCTCCATTGGCCGCCGCGGCCTCATTGTTCGAGACTTGCCGCATTGCCAACCGATGGAACGTCTCAAAGCATACGAACCAAATGGTCGCGTACCTTGCCTCGCGCACACCGACTGGGCGATGCCGCCAAGCCAGGTCATCAGGTCAGAACGAAAACAGCGATGCCCTATGGCCAGCGATCACCCCTCATGGTGTTCGCCGCTGGGTCAGCGTGTTCAAGCCCCTTGTCGCCACCGTGCCCCTACGGACGACGACCAACCTATCGACGGATCCCACCATGATTGCGTGGCCAAAAATCTGGTCATCATCATGAGATGAGCAAGACATAACCCCTGCCTTGCACATAACCCTCAAAGTGGCCCTGTTTGGCCTGATCCAAAAAAGTGGCTCCATCGCATTGGATGGCCAATTTGGACGAGACCAAAACAAAGGTCTTCTACTTTGAAGCTGCTGCGCTTAGCAGGCATTCAATCATCAGGTCCGCAGATTTATTTTAGGCAATAAAGTAGCGATCTTCAAAACGATGTTTGAAGGGCAGCAATTCATTGCTTTGTTCTGCGGATGGTCTTCAGCGGGTGCCGTCGATGAAACTTTTCTAGACCCTGCTAACGCCCCAGCGCAAGGCTCAAAAAATGACTCTTTTCGCTTGACTCATCCAGTCGCCGACGTTCCACCACGGGCTCCGGTGAGCCACAATTTGCAAACGCTTTGACTCTACGCCGTTTTTTCCAGCTGGAGCCTTCTGCGGTGATTTTGCCTGGGCATGTGAAGGGCAGCCTTTTTCTGAAAAACGATGCTGAATCAGCCTCATATTACACTTTTATGATAAAAAGAGAAAAAAGGTCTATGATTCAAGTAATTGAAAATAAAACAAAAAAAGACCAAGTTGGATATAAAGTTGATCATTTATCTGCATAGAGACTTAGAAAGCCGGCTTATCAAATGAACCCTTTTAAACCGGTTTCTTATGCTGGTGAGCGTAAAATGCCATAGGCGTTGAACCCCATGCTATCCATTGGTCGCGCAACAAAAAAGGGGCCACTTCTTTTTAGCGACCCCTTATTCATGTTTTGCGTGTGTATGAACAGTCATACACCTTGAAGATGTAGCTTGCTAGGCGTCCGAAGACCCTAGTGCTTTTACTTGTTTGGCAAGGCGCGAAACTTTGCGTGACGCTGCGTTCTTATGAACGATGCCGCGATTGGCAGCGCGCATGATCAGCGGCTGTGCTTCTTTCAAGGCCGCCTCAGCAGCAGCCTGATCGCCAGCGGCGACAGCTTCGTCAACGCGACGGATCTGGGTGCGCATAGCGCTTTTACGGTCACGATTGATCGCAGTTTTGCGCGCGATCTTGCGCACCGCCTTTTTGGCGGAAACGGTGTTGGCCATACTGTCCTCGTGTTTGGCACGGTGTTGCGCTGTAAATCCCGGCTGGCTCTTGCTGTCCATTGCGGGGGACGCGGCCGTTTGTGGCGTGCGTCCAGCGATCCCAAGGCGGATATGCCAAGGGATGCGGGCAGGTACGGCTTTGGGGGATGGAAGTCAAGGTTCCCGTCTCTTCCAACGCAACGGTCGTCACCCTCGCTTTTGTGGCCGGGTCCATGTCTTGGGGTTTGTCGGTGAGTGGGAACGGCGATCTTTAAGGCTGGATGGCCGGATCAAGTCCGGCCATGACGGCGGTGAGTGTTGGGATCAGCGAGCGCTGTTTGTCCCGCGGTTGGGCGGTAGGCCCAGAGCAAACGAGTATGGTTTAAGCAGCGCTAACGCTGCTTAAACTGAGCCGAACGCTTTTCAATGAAGGCTTCCATGCCTTCTTTCTGGTCCTCGGTGGCAAAGAGGCTTTGGAAGGCGCGGCGCTCAAAGCGAAGTCCTTCCGACAAGGGCACTTCAAAAGCTCGGTTCACCGCTTCCTTGGCCATCATCGTTGCGGCGTGTGACATCTCGCCGATCTTTTCAGCCGCCTCTAGCGCGGTGTCGAGCAGATCATCAACCGGCACCACGCGTGCCACCAAGCCAGCGCTTTCCGCCTCAATCGCTTCCATCATGCGCCCGGTGAGCACCAAATCCATCGCTTTGGCTTTACCAACTGCGTGCACCAGGCGCTGCGTGCCGCCAATGCCTGGGATAATGCCAAGCGTGATCTCCGGCTGGCCGAACTTGGCGGTATCAGCGGCAATGATGATATCGCACATCATAGCCAGCTCGCAGCCGCCGCCCAGCGCATAACCCGCCACAGCCGCGATGATCGGTTTGCGGACTTGCGCGATGGCCTCATAGCTTGCCGCATAGTCTTCCACGAAGCTTTGCGGGAAGGTCAGGTCGGCCATCTCTTTGATATCCGCGCCGGCAGCAAAGGCGCGTTCCGCACCGGTGATCACACTTGCCCCGATGCGCGGGTCGCTATCGGCCTCGGCAAGCGCAGTCGATATTTCGCCCATCATCTGGGCATTCAACGCGTTAAGCGCGGAGGTGCGGTTGAGCGTGATCACAAGCACATGGTCGCGCTTGTCGACGAGAATGGTCTCATAGGCCATGGAGGGGTCCTTGCGTGATGATGGGAGCAGGTTCGTTAGCGCTGGCAGGTTGGGCAATAGAAGGTTGAGCGCCCCGATTGAACAATACGTTTGACGGTGCCTTGGCAGTTTGGCGTCGGACAAGCGGCATCCTCGCGGTCATAGACCGAGAAGCTGTGTTGGAAATAGCCCAAAGAGCCATCGGTTTGTTTGTGATCGCGCAAACTGGACCCGCCTGCCTCAATCGCTTCGCCAATAACGTCGCGGATGACCTGCGTCAGGGTTTCCAGCCTTTGTGTCGGTAAACCTTTTTTGGTGATAAGCGTTCCGGCCAGGCGTTTTGGCGAGAGGCGCGCGCGCGATAGCGCCTCGCAGACATAAATATTGCCAAGCCCAGCAACATTCTTCTGGTCAAGCAGCGCGGCTTTGAGCGGGGCACGCTTGCCAGCAAAGCGCCCTGCCAGATGCTCAGGCGTTAGAGCGTTGCCCAGAGGTTCCGGGCCAAGCTCTGCCAGAAAAGGGTGCTCATAGAGCGTTGCAGTGGGCGCGGCGAGCACAAAGCCAAAGCGGCGCGGATCATTGTAGATAACCTCTGCCGGGCCAACAGCGCCGCCCTCAACCTCAAGCACCAGATGATCATGCGCGCCAAGCGTGGAGCGCTCATGGTGAAAAACGCCGGGTATTGAAGACGTCGGATCAGCAAGCGGTCTTTCGCTCGAAGCGGGCTCCGGGCCGACGGCCCGATCGCGAGGAGAACGGAGCGGCTGATCCAAAAGAGAATGGACCCTATAACTCCCCGACATACCAAGATGCGCGATCAGCGTGGTGCCTTTGTCCAGCTCGATAAGCAGATATTTTGCGCGACGTGTCAGCGCGGTGATGCGTGCGCCTTCTAACAGGTCTTTCAATCCACCCGGAAAGGGGAACCGCAGGTCTGGCCGCCGCACATCCGCCGAGATAATCCTCGCACCCTCCAGCGCGGGGGCAAGGCCGCGCCTGACGGTTTCAACTTCGGGCAGTTCAGGCATGTGTCACCGGCGGTTCCAAAGGGGTATGAGAGGGATTCATCATGCGGCAATTGAGCCATCTCTTGGCATAGCGCTCGCGCATGGCCTTGGGTATGAAGTGTTGAGATACGGTCTTCAAGCGGTCGTTCCGAAGGAATGGAGCGCGAAGACCAAGAAAAAAGGACGTCATACGTGAGCGATATAGGCTCAAGCTTCGGTCGCCGCCACGTTGAGGTGGATGAAAAGCAGCCCTTGGTCGATGATGTCTTCCATAAGGTCGCCGGTCGCTATGATTTGATGAACGATTTGATGTCGGGCTTTCTGCATCGGGCTTGGAAAGATGCCATGGTCGCGCGCATCCGACCGCGTAAATCAGGCCCAGCTTGGCGCAGCATTGATGTGGCCGGTGGCACCGGTGATATCGCTTTCCGCTTGGTCGAAGCCTCGCGCAAACACGCGCAAGTGGATGTTGTCGATATCAACGCCTCCATGCTGGATGTCGGTCGTGAACGGGCGCAAAAGCGTGGCTTGGCCGACAATGTGACCTTCATTGAAGGCAATGCCGAAGCGTTGGCGCAAGAGTCAGACGCGTATGATGCCTACACAATCGCCTTCGGTATACGCAACGTGCCACGCATTGATAAAGCGTTGGCCGAGGCCTACCGGGTGCTGAAACCCGGCGGTAAATTCGCCTGTCTGGAGTTCAGCAAGGTCGATGTGCCCGGCCTGGACGCCGTGTATGATGCGTTTTCTTTCAACGTCATCCCTAAGCTGGGCGGCCTCGTTTCGGGGGACGAAGCCAGCTACCAGTATCTGGTGGAATCGATCCGCCAGTTTCCAGGCAAGGTGCGTTTCGCCAAGATGATCGAAGACGCCGGTTTTTCTCGCGTTGAAGCCACGCCCTATTCCGGCGGCATCGCTGCTCTGCACACCGGTGTGAAAATCTAGAACATGATTGGCACGGTAGCAGCTCTTTATAGGCTTGCCCGCGCCGGGTTCGTCATGGCGCGCGAGGGTGTTTTCTCCGGCGTTGAAATCGATCTTACGCCACCGCCTGCGCATGTGCCGCTGCGCCTTGCCAATATGCTTGCCCGCCGCAAACAGGCGGCAACCCGTGCTGATCGCATTTCCACCGCGTTGGCGCGTCTTGGCCCGTCCTACATCAAGCTCGGCCAGTTTCTGGCCACTCGGCCTGATTTGGTCGGCATGGCCGTCGCGCGCGATCTTGAAACGTTGCAGGATCGTCTGCCCTCCATCCCGCTCGACAAAGCCAAGGTGCGCATTGAAGAGGCGCTGGGCCGTCCGTGCGATGAGATTTTTGAAACAATCGAGCCTGCGCTCGCCGCAGCCTCCATCGCGCAGGTTCATAAAGCCACCATGCGCGACCCGGATACCGGCGAGATCAAGCCTGTAGCGGTTAAAGTGCTGCGTGAGGGCGTGCAGGCGCGGTTCGCCCGTGATCTCTCCACCTTTTACATCGCCGCCAAACTTTTGGAACGCACCACACCTGCCTTGCGCCGTCTGCGCCCTGTCGCGGTGGTAGATACGCTTGCCGCCTCCGTACGCCTGGAAATGGATTTACGCCTGGAAGCGGCGGCTTTGGCCGAAATGGCCGAAAACACCAAGGATGATGAAGGCTTCCGCGTACCATCCGTCGATTGGGACCATTCCAGTTCGCAGGTGATGACGATTGAGTGGATCGACGGTCGCAAGCTGTCAGATGTTGCTGGCATTCGCGCCGATGGTCATGATCTTGAAAAGCTTGGCGCTTTGGTCATGCAATCATTCCTGCGCCACGCGATGCGCGATGGGTTTTTCCATGCCGATATGCATCCCGGCAATCTGTTCGTGGAGCCTGATGGCACGCTGGTCGCGGTTGATCTTGGCATTACCGGGCGCCTTGGATTGGCCGAACGCCGGTTTTTGGCGGAAATTCTCTTCGGCTTCATTACGCGCAACTATCGCCGCACCGCCGAAGTGCATTTTGAGGCAGGCTACGTGCCCGCCCATCATGATGTGGACAGTTTTGCCCAAGCTCTGCGCGCCATTGGCGAGCCGATCCATGGTCGCAACGCCTCCCAGATATCAATGGGTCGTTTGCTGACCCAGCTGTTTGAGGTCACCGACCTTTTCGATATGCGCACCCAGCCGCAGCTTATTTTGCTGCAAAAAACCATGGTTGTGGTGGAGGGTGTTGCCCGCACGCTCGATCCGAACTTGGATATTTGGAAAACGGCTGATCCGGTGGTCTCCACCTGGATACGCTCCAATCTCTCGCCGGTACGCCAGGCTGAAGAAGCTGCCAAAGCGGTTGGTGCGTTGGCGCGGTTTGCCACCGACGCGCCAGAGATGCTCGGCAAAGTGCAACGCATCGCTAATGCTTTTGATCCGGACAACCCCAACAGCGCGCTCTTGGCGAAGCCCAGAACGAATGGCTGGGTTTGGCCCGGCGTTGTGACGTTGGGCATCATCGCCTTTGCGCTGGTCGCGATCGTGGACTGAAGCGGTTGTGCCGCAGGCACAGAGCGAAGGCCCAAAGCTTGATAATGATCTTGGACTGAAGCGGTTGGGCCACAGGTACAGAGCGAAGGCCCAAAGCTTGATAGTGATCTTGGACTGAAGCCCCATCGTCATGGCCGGGCTTTACCCGGTCATCCAGCTCAAACACTTCTGCGCTGCATTTGTTTGCAATAGTCCATAAGGACTGGATCCCCGGGTCAAGCCCGGGGATGATGGCGACGCAGGATGACAATGTTGCGCGTTCTGGATACATCTTCCTCCATGCTAATCGATCAAACCCTTTCCGGCCGCACCGTTCTCCTTGTCATCACAGCTGGCATTGCTGCTTACAAGACGCCCGACCTGGTCCGCCGTCTAAAAGAACGAGGCGCTCGCGTTCGCGTCGTTATGACCAAGGGCGCTGCTGGTTTCATCGCACCCATGACGCTGGGCGCGGTTTCTAGCGAGCCGGTGTTCACCGAGCTTTGGGACCGTGATGCTGAGCAGGACATTGGCCACATCCGCCTGGCGCGCGAGGCCGATCTGGTGGTTGTCGCACCGGCCACCGCCGACTTCATGGCCAAAATGGCGAACGGTTTGGCCGATGATTTGGCTAGCACGGTGCTGCTCGCAACGACCGCTAATGTGTTGATCGCCCCGGCGATGAACCCAAAAATGTGGGATCATCCGGCCACACGAAGAAACGCTGACACACTCCAAGGCGATGGCATCGCTTTTATTGGCCCGGAGGCCGGTGAGATGGCCGAAAGCGGTGAAAGCGGCGTTGGTCGCATGGCCGAACCGATAGATATCGCCATGGCCGTGGAGGCTCATTTCGGCCCAGATCGCACCAACGGTCCCCTGGCTGGCAAGCATGTGGTCGTCACCGCTGGGCCGACCCACGAGCCGATTGATCCAGTGCGCTACATCGCCAACCGATCATCCGGCAAGCAAGGCTATGCGCTTGCCAAAGCCGCCTATGAGGCTGGCGCGCGGGTCACACTGATTTCTGGTCCCACCAAGTTGGATGCGCCCAACGGCGTTGAACGCGTCGACGTGCAAACCGCAGACGATATGCTCAGCGCAACCCAGGCAGCTTTACCCGCCGACATCGGCATTTTCGCTGCCGCCGTCGCAGACTGGCGCGCTGCCCACCGGGCAGAGGGAAAGTTGAAGAAGGACGGCTCTGGAACGATCCCGGCATTGGAGTTGGCTGAAAACCCTGACATTTTGAAAACCATTGCGATGGGTGCCGACCGGCCCCGCTTGGTGATGGGCTTTGCCGCCGAAACCGCCGATATGGAAAAACATGGCGCGGACAAGCTGGTGCGCAAAAATGCCAATTACATCGTCGCCAACAATGTCGCGCCTCCCGCTGGCAAAGCATTGGGTGGCGTGATGGGCGGTGATGCCAACACCGTTACGCTTCTCACCCGAACTGGGTCCGAGCCATGGCCGACCATGAGCAAGCATGATGTGGCCAAGAAGCTGATCGCACGCTTGGCCGACGATTTGACCGGCACCGTGCATGCCTAAGGTTCTCATTCAGCGCCTGCCGCACGCGGGCGACCTGCCGCTGCCAGCTTATGAAACGTCGCTCGCCGCGGGAGCCGATCTGCGCGCAGCCGTTGAGGCAGATCATGTTATCGCGCCAGGTGCCCATGCCCTCATCCCAACGGGCCTCCAGATGGCCCTACCCGCTGGGTATGAAGCGCAGGTGCGTCCGCGTTCCGGCTTGGCGGCCAAGCATGCTGTGACCGTGCTCAACACGCCGGGCACGATTGACGCTGATTATCGCGGTGAAATTCACGTCATTCTTATCAACCATGGCGCCCGCCCCTTTACAGTTGAGCGGGGCATGCGCGTCGCCCAGATGGTGATTGCGCCGGTGGTGCAGGCGACTTTTGAACCTGCCGAAACATTGCCGCAGACGGTGCGTGGCGCAGGTGGTTTTGGATCGACCGGCACCGGCTAGATGTCGTCTGGCGGCCATATTTCGCCGATCCTGTGCAAATTCATTTTTTTGTTTTTGCTTTTTGAAGAATGATCTTCCAGCTCAGATGATAGCTCTGCATGTCTATCCCTCGTAGCGAAGGTTGGGCGACGGTATATTGCGGGAAACAGAATCCAGACCATCTGCGAAGGAACCCGCCATGAGCGTGACCGCATTAAAAACCACCGAAACTGAGTCCCACACACCAGGCCGTGGCCGCATTTTCAGCTCCATCACTGAAACCATCGGCGACACGCCGCTGGTGCGCCTGGATAAGCTTGCCAAGGACAAAAATGTTGGCGCCAACATTTTGGCCAAGCTGGAGTTCTTCAACCCCATCGCCTCTGTGAAGGATCGCATTGGCGTCGCCATGCTCGATAGCCTCGCTGACCAGGGGAAACTGAAAGACGACACGGTTCTGGTTGAGCCGACCTCAGGCAACACCGGCATCGCACTGGCTTTTGCCGCTGCCCAGCGTGGCGTGCGGCTCATTCTGGTGATGCCAGAATCTATGTCGATTGAGCGCCGCAAGATGCTAGCTCTGCTCGGCGCCGAGTTGGAGCTCACCGAAGCGGCCAAAGGCATGAAGGGCGCCATCGCCCGCGCCGACGAACTGGCCGCAGACATTCCTGGAGCCCTCATTCCGCAGCAGTTTGAGAACCCTGCCAACCCGCAAATTCACCGTGAGACAACCGCTGAAGAAATCTGGAACGACACCAAGGGCGAGATCGATATCCTCGTCTCCGGCATTGGTACCGGCGGTACGATCACCGGTGTTTCTGAGGTATTGAAACCGCGCTTGCCGAACCTGCATGTGGTCGCAGTGGAGCCGGAAGATTCACCGGTTCTCTCTGGCGGCAATCCCGGTCCGCACAAGATCCAAGGCATCGGCGCTGGGTTCGTGCCAGGCGTACTGAACACCAGCGTCTACGATGAAGTTGCGACCGTCTCCAACGACGAAGCGCTTGAAACCGCCCGCCATGTTGCCCGTTTGGAAGGTGTGCCGGTGGGCATTTCTTCAGGTGCAGCTTTGGTCGCGGCGATCCGCCAGGGTCAGAAGCCTGAGAACGCTGGCAAGAACATCGTTGTGATTGTTCCAAGCTTTGCCGAGCGCTACCTCTCGACAGCTTTGTTCGATGGTCTCGCTTAAGTACCAGCGATCATCGCGGCGGACCTGAAATCAGCCCTCGCTCTGGAAACGGAGCGAGGGCTTTTTCATCGCGCGTTAGGCAGCCCACTCTTTTGCTGACTCCGAAACGTCATCATCTGTGTGCTAGGTACGGCCATGGAAAACGCGACAACCTTTGGCATGCAGGCCGACGTTTACGCGTCTGCTCGCCCCACATATCCCGACACACTGTTTGATTGGATCGTGGCGCAAGCGCCGTCTCATGACCAGGCTTGGGATGTTGGTACTGGCTCCGGTCAAGCCGCCCAGCAGCTTGCTGGCCATTTTAAGCATGTTCATGCGACGGACCTCGACTCCGCGCAAATTGCACAGGCCAGGCAACATCCTTGCATCACATTCCAAGTGGCGCCCTGCGATGCGTCTGGTCTCTCTGATAACAGCGCGGACGCCATCACTGTCGCAACGGCGTTGCACTGGTTTGACCATGGCGCGTTTTGGCCTGAAGTCGAGCGTGTTGGTCGCCCTGGCGCGATCTTTTGCGGTTGGACCTATGGTGGAGGTCAAGCTGAACCGGACGTGCAAGCGGTTTTGTTCGATCCGATCAAGGAGGTTCTGCGACCTTATTGGTCGGAAGGTAACCGGCTGAGCTGGCGCGGCTACACAAAAGACGCGTTGAACATGCCGTTTGACGTAATCGACATGCCGGCCTTCGCGTGCGAACTGAACTGGCGGCCAAGGCAGATTGCCGCTTTCATCCGATCTTGGTCGGCCCACCAAAAGGCGCGGCTCGACGGCCACGCTGAAACACTTGCTGCTCT
Source organism: Pseudomonadota bacterium (assembly GCA_039814945.1). Lineage (GTDB taxonomy): Bacteria > Pseudomonadota > Alphaproteobacteria > Rhizobiales > MH13 > MH13. The sequence goes on along the minus strand of JBCCAF010000012.1, from coordinate 20,948 downwards.
CGAGCAGGAAGCGCTTGCCACGCTCGGTGACAACTCCACGCGCTACGTCCTGCCATTAAAAACCATTGCAGGGCGGGTTTAGCTGCAGCGAGCCAGAGACACAGAATCTCGTGTCAGAAACCGACTGTTAGGCAACAATATAAAGACATCTTTATATCTGCATTGCATCGTGCGTGGCTTGGTGGTAGATGCGCTGCAAGCGCGGTCGTTCCGAAGGTTTGCCTGAAGGAACGGAGCAATTGCAGCAGACAAAAATCTTAGGACCAGCCATGACCGACTACATCGTCAAAGACATCGCCCTTGCCGATTGGGGCCGTACCGAGCTCGATATTGCTGAAACAGAAATGCCGGGCTTGATGGCCTGCCGCGCAGAATATGCTGACGCCAAGCCACTTAAAGGCGCGCGCATTGCAGGCTCCCTGCACATGACGATCCAGACCGCTGTTCTGATCGAAACGCTGGTCGCTCTGGGCGCTGAAGTCCGCTGGGCCTCGTGCAACATTTTTTCAACGCAGGACCACGCAGCAGCCGCCATCGCCGCTGCAGGCATTCCAGTCTTCGCCACAAAAGGTGAAACGCTGGAAGAATACTGGGACTACGCCGACCGCATCCTCGATTGGGGCAATGGTGAAACCGCCAACATGATCCTCGATGATGGCGGCGATGCCACCATGCTGGTGCTGCTCGGCGCGAAAGCTGAGAACGACCCCTCGGTGCTCGACAACCCGCAGAGCGAGGAAGAGGAATACTTCTTCGCGCAGATCAAGAAGCGCTTGGCCAAAGAGCCCGGGTTCTATTCCAAGGTCAAAGCCAACATTCAGGGCGTTTCGGAAGAAACCACCACTGGCGTGATGCGCCTCTATCAGCTGCAGGAAAAAGGCGAACTTCCTTTCCCGGCGATCAACGTCAACGACAGCGTTACCAAGTCAAAGTTCGACAACAAATATGGGTGTCGTGAAAGCCTGGTGGATGCCATCCGTCGCGGCACTGATGTGATGCTCGCCGGTAAAGTCGCCATCGTGTGCGGTTATGGCGATGTCGGCAAAGGCTCAGCGCAGTCGCTTTCTGGCGCTGGCGCCCGTGTGCTGGTCACCGAAGTTGATCCGATCTGTGCCCTTCAGGCTGCCATGGACGGCTTTGAAGTGGTGACCATGGAGGAGGCTGCGCCGCGTGCTGATGTTGTGGTGACAGCCACCGGCAACAAAGACGTTCTAACCGTCGATCACATGCGTGCGCTCAAAGACATGGCGATTGTCTGCAACATCGGCCACTTCGACAACGAAATTCAGGTCGCTGGCCTGAAAAACTTCAAGTGGAAGAATGTGAAGCCGCAGGTCGATCTTATCGAATTCCCGGACGCGTCTCGCATGATCCTTCTGTCTGAAGGCCGCCTGGTGAACCTTGGCAACGCCACCGGTCACCCAAGCTTTGTGATGTCGGCATCCTTTGCCAATCAGACGTTGGCACAGATCGAGCTTTGGACGCGCGGCGACCAGTACGAGAACAAGGTCTATGTGCTGCCCAAACATCTCGATGAGAAGGTGGCCATGCTGCACCTTGGCAAGCTCAATGCGGAGCTGACCAAGCTGTCTGATGAGCAGGCCGACTACATCGGTGTGAGCCCGGAAGGTCCCTTCAAAGGCGAAGCCTACCGGTACTAAGATCGACACCTGACCTACCAGTCAGCACGGTATGATCTCAAATCCGTCGCCACTTTTGTGGCGGCGGATTTTTTTGTTTTTGCTTTGTTCACTCCCCACAGGAGTCCACCTGCTTGTACCTTGTCAGTGATTCGATGGCACAGGCTGTTGGTCACGAGGGCAGTGGCAGGTCTCATAGACGGCCAAAAACAGGACAGGCATGGCGGGTCAACACTCCAGCGCACCAACATTGCGGTCGGCAACTTTGTTTGCAACGACCGCTGTTTCCACGCTGCTGCCGACCCAAGCCTTTGGGCAGAACGCGCCTGATCAAACTTTTGAGCGGATGACCAGCGGCCCGATGCTGGCTATGGGCGGTGCGGCACTCATCGGCCTGTCGCTGTTCGTCGGCGTGATGTTGATCTCCGCATTCTTCAGCCTGCGTCGTGCGCGTCGCAAAGCCAGTGAAAGCGAAAACACCCTCTCGCGCCTGCGCGCCCAGTTGGATGTGACGCAAAGCCTGGTCGATACCTCCGGTGATGGCCTGCTGATGCTTGCCGAAGCCGGTGCGCCGATTGTTCTCCATTGTCCAGCCGATCAATCCGCAATGCCAGAGCACCCCGATGATCTGCCAAACTTTGATCGCTGGATCGAAGGCGGTGATCTGCCTGAACTTGACGTTGCCATCGATCAGCTGCGCCAAACCGGCAAACGCATTGATCTGGATGTGCGCACAAAAGGTGGCACGCTGATCAATGTCCATGGGCGGCCTATCGGCGCCCGCCTCGTCGTTCGCTTGCGCGATCTTTCCCGGCTTCAGCGCGATTTTGCAGATGCGTTGCATCTCTGCGCCAATCTGGAGGCAGAAAGCGATCATTTGAAGCAGCTGTTGAACGCCGTCGAGTTCCCGGTCTGGACCGCCGATACAGCCGGTCTTGTTTCCTGGTCAAACGATGCGTTCAAGCAGCGTGGCGTGAAATCCGCCGCCGATGGCATCGTTTTGGCGCGCAGCGTTGTGGGCAGCAAAGCGCAATGGGGCGACGTGGACAGTATCCATGCTGAAGGCGCACGTCTTGCCGATAGCCTGACCGCCAATGCCGGCCAGGCGCGCGAAGGCGACCGTTTGGTCCACCTGCGCTCAACCACCAAGGCTGGCACGGTGGTGACCGCGGGCTATGCGATGCCGCTGAGCGACCAGACCCGCTTTGAGCAGGCCCTGCAAAATGTGCACGCGATCCAAGGCCGGATGCTGAATGCCCTCAACACAGCTGTTTGTGTGTTCAATGCCGAACGGCACGTGGCGTTCTACAACGCTGCTTTCGCTGAGCTTTTTGGCTTTCAGCGCCGCGTGCTGGACGAGCACCCGCATGAATCAACCGTGCTCACCTACATCAAGTCCACACGGCAGATGCCCGAAAGCGGCAACCACCGCGGCTGGCGCGAGCAGTTCACCTCAGCCTATGGCGCCAGTGAGCCGATCACCGATGATTGGGAACTGCATGACGGGCGTTTTCTGCGCGTTATCACGGCGCCCAATGCAGACGGTGGTGCCATCTGGTTGTTTGAAAACGAAACCGAAAAGGTGGAGCTGAAGTCACGCTTCACCGCGCTCACCCAGGTGCGTGCCGCCACACTGGATGCGCTGCGTGAAGGTGTTGCTGTGTTTGGTTCCAATGGGCGGCTTCAGTTGGTGAACCCTGCCTTTGGTCAGCTTTGGCAGCTCTCGCCAGACGAGGCGAAAATCGGCGCCCATGTGAAAGATATCACCGGTCCGATCCGCGATTTGGCGCGTGATCGCCGGGTGATCGATCAACTGGTTGGGCTGGTAGGCTCGCTTGGCCAGCGCCGCGAGGGCATCATCAGCCGCATGAGCCTGACCGATGAACGCGTGATTGATCTTGTGGCCACGCCTTTGCCTGGCGGCGCAACCATGCTGACCGCCAACGATGTCACCGCGTCAGTTGGCATTGAGGACACGCTGCGCGAAAGCAACGCCGCACTGGAGGAAGCCGCGCGCATCAAAACCACGTTCATCAAGCATGTGTCCTACGAGCTGCGCTCACCGCTCACCTCGATCATCGGCTTTGCCCAGTTGCTCGATGACAAGGAAACGGGGCCGCTGAACGAGCGCCAGCGCGACTACTTGAACTTCGTGCTCTCCTCTACCCAGTCGCTGGTTGCGCTGGTGGATTCCATTCTTGATCTGGCAACCGTTGATGCTGGCATTCTCACACTGTCGCTCGACACGATCTCGCCAATGAAGCTGGTCGAGGATGCGGAGCTTGGCCTGCGAGATCGCATGCTTGATGCCGATATCACCATCGATCATGTGCTTGATCCGAACGTGGCAACATTGGTGGTTGATGAAACCCGCATGCGCCAGGTGCTTTACAATCTGCTTTCCAACGCGGTGGCGTCCTCGCGACCAGGCAACAAGGTGCGCGTCAAAACGCGCCTGGATGATGGCGGCAAGAATGGCCGTGTTATCGTCTCGGTGATTGATCAGGGCAGGGGTATGAACGCAGCCCAAGCCAAAGCAGCGTTTGAGCCTTTTGAAACAGGCCAAAACACTGTCGGCAGTGGGGCAGGCCTTGGCCTTACGTTGTCGCGCGCGCTGGTGGAGCTGCATGGCGGCACCATGCAGCTCTGGTCACGCGAAGGCATTGGCACGGTGGTCCGCTGTGTGCTGCCACTTGATCCCGAAGAGACCGCACCGCTTGATCAGGCTGCAGAATAAGCGCCCCAAGAACGATGATGGGTAACCTTGAGATGATTGGGCCCCTTACGCTTGTTGGTGACGCAGCGACAGAGCAGCTGGCCCAGGATATCGCCATGGTCGCAGCGCCCGGGTGGGTGATCCGCCTGGAGGGAGACCTCGGCGCCGGAAAAACCACCTTCGCCCGCGCCTTCATCCGAACGCTTGCCAAAGACCCTGGCCTAGAAGTGCCCTCGCCAACTTACACGTTGGTGCAGCGCTATGATGAGGCCGACCCGCCGGTTTTGCACGCTGATCTTTACCGCCTGTCTGACCCCTCGGAGATGACGGAACTTGGCCTCGATGATGCCGATGACCCGGCAGTCCGGTTGATCGAATGGCCGACACAAGCAGGTGAAGGCGCCTTTCCCGGCGCGATCACGCTGGCGCTTGGCATGCAGGGTGAAGAGGCGCGCCAGGCAACTCTGACCGGCCCGCAAGACATTCTAGGTCGTATCGTCCGTAGCCTCGAGATTCGTGCGTTTCTGGCGACAGCCAACCATGAGGGCGCTGATCGTCAACGCCTGCTCGGCGATGCGTCGACCCGTCGCTATGAACGGGTGGTCAACAAGCCACTGATCGTGATGGATGCGGCGCGTCAGCCTGATGGCCCCGTGGTGCGCCCCGACACCGGCTCCACGCAGCAGGACTCTGCCCAGCAAGAGGCCAAGCCCTACAGCCAATTGGTGCATTTGGCCGAAAGCGTGCACGCCTTCTCTGCAGTCGGCACGGCGCTGGGTGACAAAGGCCTCGCCGCCCCTACCATCCATGCAGCTGATCTGGAAAAAGGCCTTTTGCTGATCGAGGATCTGGGTGGCGATACCATTCTCCACGAGGATGGCAGGCCCAACCCAGAGCGTTATCTGGCGGCGGTGGAGCTGCTGGCTGGGCTTCACAGGCAAGGTTGGCCAGGTCAGTTGCCTGTTCCTGGCGGCGACATCCACCATCTGCATCGCTACGATACTGGTGTGCTTCTTACCGAGATTTCGCTTCTACCTGATTGGTATGTCGCTCACCGTGGGATAGACGCCGCCGATTTCGACCGGGCGGGGTTCTTCGCCGCTTGGCGCGAGGAGCTGGTTCCCCTGGATGATGAACCGCCCACCCTCACCTTGCGTGACTATCACTCGCCCAACATCATTTGGCGCGCGCAGGAAACGGGTCCAGCGCGCCTCGGCCTCATTGATTTTCAAGATGCTCTGCTTGGACCGCCCGCCTATGATGTTGCAGCGCTGGCGCTGGATGCACGCGTCACAATCCCCGCTGACCTCCAAGACCAGCTTCTCAATGCTTATGTCGCGGCCTCTGGCAGCGATGCCGAGTGGGTGCGAGCGCGGGTGGCGCTGATGGGCGCGCAGCGCAATTCAAAAATTCTCGGCATTTTCGCTCGCCTCAATGCTCGCGATGGCAAGCCCGGCTATCTGAAGCATCTGCCGCGCGTTGAAGGGTATATGCGGCAATGCCTGACCCATCCTGCATTGGCAGACCTCAAACCCTTTTACGATCAGCTTTTGCCGGAGACGGCCTAATGTATCCGGTCATGGTGCTCGCGGCCGGCCTTGGCACCCGCATGCGCCCGATCACCGACACCATGCCCAAACCCTTGGTGCAGGTCGGCGGGCAAACCATGCTTGATCGCGTGCTTGATACCTTCGTGGCGGCGGGCACAACCCAGGCTGTGGTCAACACACATTATCTGCCCGAGCAAATCGAAGCCCATTGCAAAGCCCGACACGGTGCACCCGAGGTCACCCTGTCGCCAGAGATTGATGAGCGCCTAGAAACCGGGGGCGGTATCGCGCGCGCGCTCCCCTTGCTGGGCGAAACGTTTTTCTCCACCAATGCCGATAGCTTTTGGGTTGGCGATGACGCTGCCATCAAAGCCATGCACAAGGCCTTCAATCCTGCGACCATGGACATGCTGCTCCTGGTGGCACCGCGTGAAAAGAGCGTTGGCATGGGGCCCCATCCCGGCGATTTCGCGCGTAATCAGGATGGTCAGCTTGCTCGCCGTGGCGCTGGTCCCGTGCCCTACAATTACACCGGCACGGCCATCATGAGCGCCTCGATCTTCACCGATCTGCCGGACGGCCCGTTCTCACTGAACGTGCTCTTTGATCGCGCCATCGCCTCTGGTCGCCTTTACGGTCATGCGCTGAACGGGCTTTGGCTGACCGTCGGCACACCACAGGCCATCATCGAGGCAGAAACAGCGCTTAAACAGGCTGGACACACCTAGCCGCCTCGCGCCAGATGGCGCTTATGACGTCGCACGTGAATCTCTTCGCCATCGGGTCGCACAAGCCCTTCTTGGCGCAGCTTGCACAAAGCTGGCTGGCTGGTGACCTGGGCGTTGGACCCACCGATGACCCGCTTTCGCGCATCGATGCCACCTTCTATTTGCCCACGCGCCGTGCGGCCCGTGCCTTCGCCGATGTGCTGACGGCCGAACTTGGCGGAACTGCGTTGCTGCCGACCATCCGCACACTGGCCGATGCCGATGAGGATGAGTTTCTGGTTCCCGAAAGTTTGGACCCCGAGCAGCTTGCTATCCAACCTGAGGCGCTGGAACCACCCAACCTTGCTACCATGCCAGGCCTCAAACGCCGCTTGATCCTCACCCGGCTTGTGGGTGCGGCAGGTGAAGCGATGCGCCGGGCCATGACGGCTTCGCAGGTTTCACAGCAACCGGTGTTTCCGCAATCCGTGGCGGAGAGCGCGCATCTGGCCAAAGCGTTGGCCGACCTTATCGATCAGGTGGCAACGGAGGAGAGCGATTGGCAGGCGCTGTTTGACTTGGTGCCTGATGATCACGCCGCCTATTGGCAGTTCACGCTCACTCTGCTGACGCTGGTCACCCAAAATTGGCCGGCGATCCTGGCCGAAGAAGGCGTTGTCGATCCTGCTACCCGCCGTCGCCTGCTGCTGGATGCCCGCACCGCCCGCATCATGGCCGGTGGGCATACTGGCCCTGTCATCGCCGCAGGGTCCACCGGCTCGATCCCCGCCACGGCGCGGCTTCTGTCGGCCATCGCACGCGCTGACAACGGCGCTGTCGTGCTGCCGGGGCTTGATCTCACCTTGTCCGATGTCGCGTTCGCGACCCTCGGCGAGGAAACGCCGGAAAGCGCCAGCCATCCGCAGCACGGCCTGTTCAAGCTGCTCGACACCATGCAAGCCACCCGATCCGACGTTACCAACCTTGGCGGCGAAACTTCCACGCGCCAGGCGCTCATCTCATCAGCCTTTTTGCCCGCCAGCGCCACGGGTGACTGGCCAACACTCCGCCCACAAGGCACCGATGCTTTTGACGATGTCACGGTGCTTGAAGCGGCCAGCGAAGGCGAGGAAAGCTTAGGCATTGCCATGGCCATGAAAGCCTCGCTTGCCAGCGATGAAACGGTTGCGCTGATCACCCCGGACCGAAATTTGGCCCGCCGCGTGCAGCTTGATCTGGAGCGCTTTGACCTCGCCAGCGATGACAGCGCAGGGACGCCACTGCGCGAGACCAGCCCTGCCCGCCTGATGCTGCTTGCCGCTGATGCTTGGCGCAGCGGCTTTGCCGCAATCCCCTTGTTGGCGCTGCTCAAACATCCACTAACCGCGCTCTCTCAAACCCCGGCAACCACCCGGGCTGATGCTCGTTTGCTCGAGCGTTTGGCGCTACGTGGCTTGGCACTGGCCCCTGGTTTTCACGCGCTGCGCGAGGTGGTTCATCAGCGGGCGTTGGACCGCGACGATGACACCATCCGCACGCCCGCTATTCGCGCCAGCCTCGACCCTGCCGACGATGCCCGCGTGCTGGACCTGATCGACCGGCTGGAAACCGCGTTCGCCCCGTTGAGCATGCTGGCTGAGAACAATCCGCCCTTCACTACCTACACCGAGGCGCTGTTTGCCGCCTGCGAGGCGCTTGCCAAAACCGATGATGCGACTGGCCCCAATCTGCTTTATGCTGGATCTGGCGGTGAAGCCTTGGCCGCACTGCGCTTGCAACTGCGCGAGGCTGACAGTGTGGGCCTCACCACGCCCATGGCCGAGGCGCCGGCGCTTTTGGAGGCGTTGCTTGCCGAAGCCGTGGTGCGCCCCGATAGGCCAGCTGATCCGCGCTTGCATATTTGGGGGCCGCTGGAAGCGCGCTTGCAGGCGGTGGATCATGTGATCCTGGGTGGGCTGAACGAAAAAGCTTGGCCGAGCCTTCCATCGGCCAGCCCGTTCCTATCCCGCGCCATGATGGCGGGCATGGCGCTTGAAATCCCCGAGCGCCGCATCGGCCTTTCGGCCCATGATGTGGAACAGGCGCTCGGCCAGCCGAAGGTCACGCTCACCCGTGCGCAAAAGGTCGATGGCGCGCCCACCGTGCCATCGCGTTGGCTACAGAGACTGCTGGCCTTTTTGCCGAAAGAAACCGGCAGCCAAATGCATCAACGCGCGGCACCATTGTTGGCAGCGGCAAGCACGTGGGAAACGCCGTTAAAGGTTGTGCCAAGACCACGTCCGGAGCCGAAACCAAAACACCCACCGACACGGCTTTCGATCACCGAAGTCGAAACGCTGATCCGCGATCCCTACACCGTCTATGCGCGCCGCGTGTTAAAGCTGGAGGAAGCACCTGGGCTTGGCCTGCCACCCGGTCCGGCGGAGCGTGGCACGCTGTTTCATGCTCTGTTTGAGGCGATGGCCCCAACGCTTAACGAGACACCACCTGAAGCGTGGCCCGCCGCGATGCAAGCTGAGGCGGAGCGCCAACTGCAAGCGCTTGATCCGTTCCCCGATATCCAGGCGCTTTGGGCGCAGCGCATTGCACGCGTTATGCCGCCTTATCTGGAAGCTGAGCGGGTGTGGTCAGAGGGTCTGAACACGCGCATTCCCGAACGTGGTGGTGCGCTGGATATGACCATCGCTGGCCATGAGTGCTGCCTGACAGGCCGCGCCGACCGTGTCGATCTCTACACAGATGGGACGGCGGCGATCCTTGATTTTAAAACCGGCAATCCACCAAGTTTGGCCCAGGTGAAAACCTTTGCGCCCCAGCTTCCTCTAAGCGTGGCCATGCTGCGTGCAGGGGCTTTCAAAGATGTCGATCCGCATGCTGCCCGCGCTGCGAGCTACGTCCAGACCGGTGGCAATCGCGATCCGTTTAAGATCACCGCGCTGGACGATCGCGATGAACTGAACGCGCTGGCAAGCGAAGCCCTGGCCCAGCTTGAGGCGCTTTGGGCAACGTTTCTCATGGGCGCGCCTTTCACACCGCTGTTGCGGCCCGAACGCGCGCGTGATCAAGGGCCCTACCATCAACTGGCACGCGTCAAAGAGTGGCGTGCCGCTGATGAAGCCTCCGGTGAGGGCGCATGAGCAGCCAAGCAAAGGTGCCAGAGGCAACGCAGCTTGCCCAAGCCAAAGCGTCCAATCCAAGGGGGTCGGCCTGGGTGGGGGCGAATGCCGGCTCCGGCAAGACGTTCGTGCTTACCCGCCGTGTGCTGCGCCTGCTGCTCGATGGTCAGGACCCGGCAAGCCTACTCTGCCTCACCTTCACCAAGGCTGCGGCCGCTGAGATGGCAAGCCGCGTCTTCAGTGAGCTGGCACGCTGGACCCGCTTGGATGACGCCGATCTCGCCGATGTTCTTTCCGACCTTCAGGGCCGCGCGACGGCGCGTGATTTGGCCAATGCCCGCGGCTTGTTTGCCCGTGCATTGGAAACGCCGGGCGGTCTCAAAATCCAGACCATCCACGCGTTCTGTGAGAGCCTGCTGCATCAGTTCCCGCTCGAAGCCGGTGTTGCCGCGTCTTTCACCGTGCTGGATGACCGTGATGCCGATGCGCTCATGCAGGCCGCCCGTGCCGAAATCATCGCGCGCGCTGCACGAGGCCAAGACCCAGCCCTGACACATGCCTTTGAGGGCATGGCCGCCCGCTTTGCTGACAGCTCAGTGAGCGATCATCTGGATGCTGTTTTGCGCGCCCGCCATGCGCTCACTCGTGCCTTTGATGCGGCGGGCAAAGAAGGGTTTGATGCGCGCCTAACGCATCTCATCGATCTGCACGCGGCAATGCTGGGTCTGGACGATGGCGATGTGGGCACCGCGCGCAACGCCCTCGCCGACCCGATCAAATCCTCCCCCATTTTGCCCAAAGGCCGGGTCGAGGCCATCGCCCAAACTGCTCTTGATGTTGGCACCGCCAAGGATGCTGAAAAAGCCGATGTGCTGGTGCGCGCTTGGAAGGAATCAGACCCGGATGCTGCGCGCGCTCTCTGGGATGAGGCGTTTCTCACCAAGCAGGGCAAGCCACGCAAGGTGGAGGGCAGCTATTTTGCTGCCAAGGTACGCGGATCGCTTCCTGATATCGGTCTTTGGCTAAAAGCCGAACAGGATCGCGTGTTGGCCCTGCAAACCCATGTTGGTTTTGCTGATCTCATGCGCGTGGCGCATGCCGTACTCGACAGATTTGAGACGCTGAAAACACAGCGCGGTGCGCTCGATTTCGGGGATCTGATCGCCCGCACAGCGGCCCTTCTCACACGGTCAGAGGCCCAAGCCTGGGTGCGGTACAAAATCGATCAACGCATCGATCATATTCTGGTTGATGAGGCGCAGGACACCTCGGCTCAGCAATGGGCGATCATACGCGCGCTGGCCGATGATTTTTTTGATGGCGAGGGCCGACGGGCCGACGGTATCACGCCCACCTTCTTTGCGGTCGGCGATGACAAGCAGTCGATCTATTCTTTCCAGGGCGCTGATCCGCGTCAGTTTGATGGTACACGCCGGGCGCTCGAAACCAAGGCCGTGCAAGGCGGTAGCACCTTTGAGGGGCGTCTCTCTTTGCTGCTTTCCTTCCGTTCCACACGCGATATTCTCTCTGCCGTCGACACGGTTTTTTCGCGCAACGAAGCGCTTCAAGGCGTCACGCGTGATGAGGGCTTGGTCCATGAGCCCTATCGCTCAGATCGCGGTCAGGTGGAGCTTTGGCCGGTGATCAAGGGCAAGAAAGAGCCGGAGCCAGAGGATTGGACCGCGCCGATTGATGCGCTGCCTGCGCCACATTTACAGCTTGCCGAAGCCATTGCCGGCCGCGTGAAAAGTCTGGTGGCGGGCGGCCAAAACCCAGGCGATATTTTGATCTTGCTGCGCACGCGCGGTGCCATGGCCGACGCTATCAACAAAGCGCTGAAAGCACGCGCCATCGCCGTGGCCGGCACCGACCGTCTGCTGCTTACCGAGCACATCGCGGTGGAAGACATGATGGCGCTGATGCAGGTCGTGCTCTTGCCCGAAGATGATCTCTCGCTGGCTTGTCTGCTGACCTCTCCACTCGTCGGCTTGTCGGACGAGCAGGTGGAAGCGCTGTGCATGGATCGGCCTGGTCTGCTGATCGATGCGCTGAACGCCCCAACCAATGATCCGGCGGTCCATCAAGCCGCGCAGGATGTGCGCCACTGGCGGGCGATGGCAGATTTTACCTCGCCCTTCACCTTTCTCTCCACCGTGCTTGGTCGCGATGGCGGGCGAAAAAAGATGCTCGCCCGTCTGGGTGAAGATGCCCGCGATCCGCTCGATGAGCTGTTGCGCCTTGCCCGTGCTGAAGAAACGCGACCCGGGTCCGGCCTCGCCAATTTGGAAGCCTTTCTCGACACGTTGCGCCGCCTAAAACTGGACATCAAACGCGATATGGAAGCGCGCGCCGACAAGGTGCGGATCATGACCGTGCACGGCGCCAAGGGGTTGGAGGCAGGCACGGTGTTTCTGGTGGACACCTGCCGCGTGCCGCGCGCGCCGTCCGGCATCGTTGAAACCGTGCCTGAGGAAGGGTCTTCCAACACCGCCATGCCGCCACTGGTGCTGCTCGCCGGTGACACCCATGCACCGGCCTACCAGGAGATCAAAGAGGCCGGCAAAACCCGTCAGCTCGAAGAGTATCGACGGTTGCTCTACGTGGCGATGACCCGCGCCCGCGACCAGTTGATCGTCACTGGTCACATGACCAGCGAGGCCAACACGCCGGAGGGCAGTTGGTACGATCTGATCGACAAAGCCCTTGGACCCGACGCCCGTGATGTCGGTGATCTGGAGGGTTTGGCGGATGGTGAGCCAGTACGCGTGTGGCGCGCTGATCCATGGCCTGATAGTCTTTCGCAAGCGGAGAAAGAACAGAAAAGTCAACCCTCCCAGCCTGATCTTGTGCCGCTCAAAGCGCTGCTCGCCAAACCCACGCCCGCACCAAAAATCACCGCGCCTTTGCGTCCCTCCAAGGCCCATGCCGACATCGCTGTCGATCCGCAAACTTGGCCGCAGCAAGCGCAAGCTGAGCGCCATGCCAGAACTATCCAGCGTTTAGAGGAGGGCGATCAAACCCAGGCGCTGCTGTTCGGCACGTTGGTTCACCGCTTGCTGGAACCTTCCCGTCTGCTAAGCTTTGACCAGGCTGAAACCATCGCAAATGCACTCGATCCCGAGATTGATCCAACCTTAATCACCAAAGCATTCGATCAGGCTACCGCCGTTCATCGGATGGATGTCGCAGACTCACTCTTTGGCCAAACGTCACGCGCCGAAGTGCCGTTGCGCGGATCGATCACCGATGCTGATGGCAACAGACGGCAGATCAGCGGCTCGATTGATCGGCTGGTGATTTTGCCGAACGAAGTTTGGGCGATTGACTTCAAAACCAACGCAATCGTGCCAGAATTGAGCAGACTACAGGCGGACGGTCTGCATTATTTGGCGCAAATTTCGCTCTATTCCGCTCTTTTAAGCAGACTGTTTGCAGACCGTCCGCTTCGATGTGGCCTTCTTTGGACGTCCGCGCCGCGTTTGGATTGGGTTACGCCAAGCGATCTGCGTGTCGCTGAAGAAAGCCTGAACCTCACGATCAGCAAAGCGTGATGGCCGCTCTGGTTGACGCACCTCTTCCCCGTTCATACGTTCGGCCCATGAAACCTATCTGATTCCGCAGCCCAAGCTGGAGCGGGTCACAACCGGAGAAAGTGCCAATGGCCACCGTTACCGTTACCGATGCGACTTTCGAGAGCGAAGTGTTGCAGTCCGATGTTCCTGTTATCGTTGATTTTTGGGCCGAATGGTGCGGCCCTTGTAAGATGATCGCGCCGCACCTGGATGCCATTTCTGATGAAATGGCCGACAAGGTGAAAATCGTCAAAGTCGATGTCGACAACAATCAGCAGACCGCTCAAGCGCTGCGCATCATGTCGATGCCGACACTGGTCGCCTTCAAGGATGGCCAGCCGGTGGCGCAGAAGGTTGGTGCCGGCTCCAAAACCGACCTTTCCAACTGGATTTCCAGCGCGATTTAGCGCTGCCAGACAACAACCATTTACCTTTTTTGCGCCGCGCTGGCCGTCTCCAGCGCGGCGTTTTTTGTGGCCTCAAACTGATCCCGATGCGGCGCTCACACTACATGGTGAGCAGAAAGAACAGCGGGATGGGCGCAACTGCCACCAGCAGCGTTGCGAAAAAGGCGGGAAAGCGAAACAGCCCACTCATCCCTGCGGCCAAGGCCAAACCGCCGCCGCCGCCAACCAAGGAGTTGCCCGGCAGATTGAGCACCAGCATCATCGCCAGATAGCGGTGGCGCACCAGCATGGGCACCCATCGGCGTGGTGCTGTTTCTAGCAGATAGTCGATGCGGTTTTTGCGATCACGCGAGGCTAGCTCTTGCGCCAACTGAGCCGCCTTGCCGAACCCCAGATAGCGAAAGAACCGAACAATCCATGTTGCTGGAACCAGTGCGCCTACGAGGTAGGAGATCGTGAGCGCGCTTACCATGGCGCCATAGACCAGGATCGCCACCTTGCCGCCGAAAATAACCATGAGACCGAAGCCGATCTCAGCGCCTGGAATAAAGGGCATGGCCGATGTGATGATGAAAACGATGAGCGTAACAGCCAGAATTTTGACCATCATGGCCGTGTCCATGGTGCTGATCTGCGTGTCTTCCAACCGCTCCCATTGCGCACCGATCCACAAACCTAGAGTGATGAGGCCAGCATAAAGAGCCAGTACAATCAGCCGGTGTTTATGGCGCGGGCTCAACGGCAAGGCCATATGCCTGGGACGCGAGAAACGGAAAGGAACGGGGTAAGCGGCATGGAACGTCGCGGATTGCGGACTTGCAAAGACGTTACGCAGCGCGACGCGTGACCTTGTAAGCCCTCTTTACGGCAGGACAGCATAGGCCCTTAGCATGCTAATGCGCGAGCGCCCACGTCGAGAGCCCATGTGGTGACGTTCTTTCACATCTGCGCGCGTAGTTTACGCCTTGGCTGTGGGAAGCGACGTAAAGTCTGCGGTGCTTGGCGCGTTAAAAAGCAATGCCTGCTGACCATTCTGAAGCGCTTCCACTGAAGGCGTCGATCCTTTGCTATCCGGCCAGTTGAACGGTGCTAGCGGATCAGCTAAACACGATCCCGCTTGCACCCGTAGCTCAGCTGGATAGAGCGCTGCCCTCCGAAGGCAGAGGTCAGAGGTTCGAATCCTCTCGGGTGCACCATTTTACAATTAAGCATGTTTTGACCTCCTAAGTATTTGAATGGTAATGATAATTCCGGGGTTCGAAACCCGTTTTTCCGGCTATACGCAAGACGCTTTGCAAACGTCAATTTGAGCACTGTTCTCTTGTCTTCCAATCGTTCAGAAGCCCATAGATTCCAAGGGTTTGACAGGAAAGAGAAGGCGAGTTCGAACATTTCGTTGAAGGGACGCATCGGCTTCCCACTTTCTTGCAGTTGTTCCAGGACGAGATGCTTGTCTGTCTCCAGCTTCTCGATCTTGCGCTCATAGGCACTTGCTGCTGTGGTGGTGTTTGTATCCACAATCCGGTCAACCAGCTGATCGACTTGCTTCTCAATCGCTTTGATCTCGCCACGCAGTGACTGCTGGACTGCCTTCATCTGATTGGCCCGTTGATCCCAGGCATCCCTGAACATCGCTTTGGCCAGATCAAAGAGGCCCCTGGACGGTTTCAGTGATTTAAGAATCTCTGCGAAGTCGCCTTCCAGCTGATCGCGGGGAATCGATTTTCTGTAGCTTTCGCAGCAGCGGTTGAAGCACAGATAATAGGGGTGCTTCTTGCCTGTCTTGGACGTTGACCAGTTCGCTGTCAGCGGCTTGTCACAGTCGCCGCACGAGACAAAGCCTCGTAGGACAAAATCTGCGCTGAGGTCTTTGCGGGCAGCTACAACGCCTTTTTTGCCGCTAAGGCGCTCTTGTATCCCTTCATACGTTCTCAGCGATATAAGAGGCTCATGCTGCCCCTTGACCATCGAGATTCCGTAATAGGGGGCCGAGATATAGCCTGCGTAAATGACGCGGCCTAGCATCTCAGCAACGCGTTGATTGCGAATCTCCCCGTTTGGCAGGTCTTTGGGGAAAGCGGGTTGTCCTTCAAAGAATCGCTTCAGTTCAGCTTGGCTGGCAAAGTGACCGGATGCAAAGCCCTCAAGACCTTCTTTAAGGATTGAGGCTATGGGCTCATCGCGAACCAGTAGCTTGCCACTAAAGCCTTTGACTTTCTCATGCTTGTATCCAACTGGGGCGGCAAAGGGCCAAAACCCATTGAGGCAACGAGCCTCTCTGCGATTGCGTGTTTGCTCAGCATTCTTGCGAGACTGGTGCTGTGCAACTGAGGCCAAGATATACTCCTGAAACTCGCCGTCGGCATCATCGCGAAAGACCATTGAGGGCGATTCGAGAACGCCACCTGCTTGGGCAATCGCTTCACGCAATCTGAAATGCACAGGAACGCGTCGAGCGAATCGAGAAATGTCATCAATCAGGATGACGAACCGTCGCTGGCGATTGGCCTGTAGAAAGCTAACGAGTGTCTCAACGCCAGGGCGGTCACTACGCTTGCCAGTCAGATCGTCGCTGAACACTTCGGCGACGTTGTATTTTTTAAAATCGGCATAGGCTCGGCAGCGTGTGATCTGCGATTGCAATCCATCGCCTCGCGCGACCTGAGACTTAGAGCTTACGCGTGCATATATGATGGCGTCTTCAATGCCGTGGGCCTTATCAAAATCAAAATTCATAAATCTCTTCCTCTTTCGGTGTCTCCTTTGAGCTTTTCGCACTGGATTGTTTGAACGAGCCTAGCAGTGCTTGATCAATCTGCTTTGTGGCTTCTGTCGGCGGTGATCTATCCCGCGTTTGAAGGACACGCTGCGTGCCTTCTATTCCGAACCCTAGATCAACAAATTGAACCATCATGGCCCAGAGGGTTTCAAGGAATTCCCGCTTGAGTTCGTCGGGTATCGTTTCATCATCGAGAAACGGTTGGTAATAATCTACATCTAAAACAAGTGTCTTGAATGGCGTGTTGGTGGTTTCGCTCCTGTTGTTTTCCACGGTCTGTTTTCCTTTTTCTAGGGTGTTGCATTCATGCTCTTCTCTCCTCTTCAAATGACGGAACATATAGTGAACAATATAATTCAGAATACAGAATCCATCAAGTATTTATCTGGCTAAATAGCCAGAAATTACCGTTCTCGTGGGTGCTCGCGGGTTTGTGCTTGGGATGATCTTTGCTCACGGAAAGCATCACGCTCTTCGCGTGGCGGCTCTTGTGACTTCGCCTGGTCTTCAGCGCGATTTTGGTCTCGGTTTTGATCGCGGCGCAGATCATTGATCTTGCCGTAAGTTTCGCGACCCAACTCAGCCATGCGCAAGAGATCGGACTGATAGAAGGACTGTGTGTCCTTCAGATCGCCGTCCTTATTTTCATAAGTCTTAGCGAATGTGACCGTATGATAGGAGCCGTTATCACCTCGATTGTTCCAGACGGTTGCTTTGAGGCTTCCATCGCGAACAACCAGATCAGGCTTGTTACGTTCTGTCATTCAAGTCTCCTTCTTTGAGAAAGGTGTGGTGGTGGGAATGGGTAACTGCCTTAGCGATTAGGGATATCGCTCATGAGCGCTCGGGAGTGGCTATGTGTTCTACTTGCGCGTGACTTGACGCTACGTTCAATCTTGAACATCTCGCGTCTAGCGCCGCCTTTATCGCCTGCTTCATATTGGGCGTCAGCCGCTTTCAGCGTTTGCCCTGTATCGCCAAGTGAGTGTCTGAAGCTACGAAGCTCGTCGCGCACTTCTAGCGCTTTGCTGATCCACTCTTCACGGCGGGCTTTTGCGCGCTCGGCGCTGAGACGATCATTGTATGAGACACGATCAGAGCGGCTCGCAAGCTCAGGTGATGGTCTCAGAGCAGGGTTTAGACGATCTCTGCGCACCATGTCCGAACCGCTCCTCTCGCGGCGCATTACCTTAAATGCCCGTCTGCGTTCGGCTTCAGTGGTGCCATCATCGCAAAGTTGGCGCGCATGAAATTCGTCGCGCTCCATCTCAAACTTGGGGGTGATGCGTTCAGCGCCAATACCGCCGCGTGTGTGTGGCATCGTGCTCCACACGGGGGGCCTATTGTGGGGTTTTGTCAAAGCAAAAAGGTCCTAATCCTCAATCCGTGACCAATATCCATTGGAGTATTGTGGGTAGGTGGCAAAAGCCGGAGGTACAGGCTCAGCGATCACGCGTTTCCATGAATGTCCAAAGCGTCTTTTAACACGCACGCGGTCGGCTGGCGGGTGATGGGGATTGGGATGGAAACGTCCCGCCATAAACCGTTGGTCGTAATAAGCCCATCGGTCCAGTATACCAGGACCGGGGAGGTTATCGGCAAAGATGATTGCTTTGCCCGAAAGCGTCATGACCTCATCGGCAGTGATAAGGTTGCGTTGCTGCTTTTGTGGAATCTGCGCTTGCGCAATTTGTTGGCGCGCTTGCAGGCTGGCGGCAATCGAATCGCCCCCGCTCAGCATCGCATGTATCATCTGCCGCTTGGCGTGATCCGCGCGGGCAAGTTGCGCCGAATCAATGTACTCAAGCGTCTGCGCCCCGCTCATGCGTGAGACTGTGGTTGCCGTCTCGATATCACGCACACCGAAGAAACAGCGTAGCGCCGCCGACGCCATGATGATCGTATCCGCATCAGGCCCAAGCGCCTTCATCTGTTGAGTGCTTTGGAACACTGCCAGAGGACGGATACCGAGGCCGGCGCCGATAGAATAAAGCGAAACGAGTAGCGGAAACTTTTTGAGCTGCGCAGCTTCATCGATCACCCATGTCTGGCGCGGAGCCGACGGCGCGCGGGATTTATACAGCATCGCCGCGACGAAGATAGATTTGATGACGGCCCCCCAGCCTTCAATCATCTCGGCGGGTGGCATGAGGTAGAGATTATGCATCTGATCGCTGCGACACAGATCGCTTAACGAAAAATTAAAGGGCGGAGACACGCTTGCCATAAGTTCGGGATCGGAGAGCGCGGCGATGCTCTTGAACAATTCTCCAAAAATCCCTCGCTGGCCTCCGCCGGAATCATTGCGCCCTTCAGCGATTTCCTGCTCGACGCGCATCGCAAGTGGAATGCCCGAGCGATGCATTTCATAAGCAAAATCGAGCCAATCATCCCCACCTCCTGGAATGAGATTGATGATGCGGTAAAGCTCTGGGAAGGTTAGCACTCCGTAGAGTTGCACCGCCGTCAAACAGATGCTCTCAAGATACTCTCGGGCCCGTAGCTCGAAATACTCCGATTGGGTCGAGCCGGAGAGTGGGATCATGTTCTCGACGAAGACTTTGACGTCGGCGTGCAATGTCGAGCTATCTGCGCGAATGTAATCAAGCGGGTTGATCCGATGGCGCGTAAATCCATGCAAGCCCCTGGGGTTCCAATAGATGCAGTGCTTGCGATCTGGGGTTTGGTCGCGCGAGATCGCCGCCAGTTCGCCTTTGACGTCCAACAGCAGCATTGATCCGGGATGGATACCAGCGCAGATATTGTAGGCCAGCACATCGCGAAGTTTACCTGACCTCGCCCCCGCTATTAGGACAGCCCCACCAGGGCCAGAATAGAAAACCTGTCGATTGCCAAGAAAACCGAACAGCAGCGACGTTTCGTCCTGCTCAAACATGCCAGCGCGTTGAAAGTCCCGCACTCCGGCACAACGCGCGCTTCCAAAGCGGAACTGGGCATTGTTTCTAAAGCTCTCATTGTGTTGATCACGAATGACCATTTGCGTTCCCTTTCCTGATCTGAAACAAAAAGGGGCCGGAGCGTGTATCAGACGCTCCAGCCCAAATTGGATTGCTGCTGTGAGACCTCTTCCTTGGGAAGAGGTCTACTTTTTAGGCGGCGTTACTTGTAAACACCTGTGCCGCCGACATACTTCTTCTTCGTCTTGATAATGCATCCAATCACGAAGAGGACGAACGCAATCAAGCCTGGCATGAAGCCGTTATCGCCATTCTCGAACATTCCCCATGACGCGACGCCAAACAGAAGTGCTGCAATGATGAAAACAGCTTGCACCTTCTCGGCCCCTTTATTCACCACATAGTCTGGTAGTTTTGGCATATTCTGCTCCTTCTGGGTGTGATTAGTGTTTAGATAAAAGCTCCAAACCGCATGACGCCCCATGACGCGATGATCATGATCGCCAATGCGATAAGTGCGCGAGAAAAGAAGAACACCACCGCTCCTAAGAGGAGCGTCCAGATGATCCTTGCCAAAGGCACGAAGTCATATCCGTAAGCCGATACGACCAGCCCCATCGCAAAGTCAGATGTCCATCTGTCGAGATATGGCGTTCCCATAAACGCAGCGATCAACGCTAACGTTGCTGCAAGACCAGCGCCTGCTTTTTGAAGCTCGCCTTGCCCGTTGTTTGACATGAAATACCTCCTGCTCTGTGGTTGATAGGAGTAATTAAAGGTGCCGGGGCGCTGCGATGAGTGCCGCTGGCCGCACCTATCTACACCCGCCAAAACATCGCTCCGGGTGATACACACAAGAAAGCCCGCCGAGACGGCGGGCTGTGATGCATGCAGTGTGAAGCCGATCAGCGTTGCTTATGCGGCGAATGATCGAAATTGTCGTTTGATGCAACCGGATGGCGAGGCCAATGCATACTCATGCCCGGAAATGCAGCCGCAATGATCGTAGCAATCGCAATAAAGCGATGCCGATTGACCTCGTGAACAACAGGTTTTGTTCCGCGCAGCACAGGCTGACAACATGTGTCATCAAAGTAGCGGCGCAAATTATCATCGTAGGTTCGCACCGCCTTTTCGACATTTACCTCCGATGTCTCCAAGTCCGGACAGTTGTCATTTCCAGCACTGATATCAGGATGATCCACCCATTCCAGATCAATGCCTGTTTGAGCCCCAACTCTGTCTAAAACCGTCAGTGGTAAATCTCGATGGCAGTCTACCAGAAAGTCACGCCAACTCAGCGGCGTGAGTTCGTAGGTGCAAGTTATGAGAAAGAAGGTGTTCCTGATCACCCGCACAAGAGATGGGTTGTGGGTTTCAGCGTCACTCAAACCATAGACCTCCTGTGGCAACGATTTGTTCACTTTGAAGAAGTCGCGATCAATCATAATTCTCTCCTTTCAACTCAGGTTTCCGCCGCCGTGACGGTCATAGGCGTTCCACAAAGGAGCCAACCACGTGGGAGAAAAAACATCTATCAAAT
>JBCCAF010000017.1:0-88087 GCA_039814945.1 Pseudomonadota bacterium | reverse complement strand
GTCCTTTACCGTGCGATCGGCAGCATCTGTGTGGCGTTCGGGTGTATGTCTCATTCTTCACTCCTACTTGGTGAAGATGAGCCAGAAACTCTCCCTTATGCAATCAGCTCAATTGATCCCATGGGCGCTGACGGGAAACAGGCGTGAGGCGCGTGCGCAGCGAAAGCGCGCGTTTCGCGCATGGATGGCGGTCGTTGAGGAGATGGGATCTTCGCCCTCGCAATAGGGTGGATTGGCCAAAATCCCGAAACAAAGCCAAATTCAACCTAGGGTTGTATTATTTGGCCTAACTCGCTCCAAGTAGTTGATATCAATATGTTTTTCTTGATATTGATCTACGACGCACCCCATCAAACGCCCGATAACACCTCCTGTTATGCGAACTATCGCAAGCTACGTTTACGGCGCGGGCCGGGCGCAGGGTTCTTGAGCGGTTCTTTGCATAATCAACCGAAACCGGTTGCTAGCCAAGGGCTTTGAAGCGTTGCAACCGGGCAGGCTTTCATTGGTGTGCTCTCAATGACGAAGTTCAGCCCAGTCAGCCAATGCTCTCGTGACGCTGGTTTATTCGGTCTACAGGGAATGTTCGGTACAGCGGGTTTTGCTTTTCAACAGTTGCTGCCGCAGCTATATTGACATGACATCCGTCGCACCACCCATCGTTACCGGCCGCTGGATTAAATGATAGATCTATCGACACTCCCACGCCGAACGAAGGCGGCCATCGTTATGGCAAGTGACGGCCTCATGCTGCCACTGGCCTTGTGGGTGGCATTTGGATTCAGGTTGGGTCCGTTTGACCCCTCCAATTCTTTCGGATTGATAGATCCGCTCACCTGGCTTGCACTTACCGACGTAGTGATTATCTGGCTCGGTTCGTTTGGTATTCTTGCCGCGTTCCGTCTTTATCAGATAAAGCTGCATGCAATCGACCTTGATGGAATTAGGCGCATCGCCATTTGCTCGGCTGCGATAGGGCTCTATACAGCTATCGTAGCGTTTTTCCTGCAAGCGCCAGGCTTTCCTCGGTCCATCCCCATCCTTTATGGGGCGAGTTTTTTCCTGCTGGCTGTCAGTGTGCGTATCGCGGCTCTCCGCGCCTTACGAGCTGCTGTGAATTTTGGAAGCAATCGCACGCCTGTCGCGATCTACGGGGCAGGAGCTGCCGGCATTCAACTTGCCGCTTCGCTCAAGCAGTCGCCAGAACTCGAGCCTGCGATGTTCGTTGACGACAATCCAACGCTCCACAATGTCGTTGTGTCTGGAATACGCGTTAAGCCTATGGAAAGCCTAAAAAAGGCTGTGCAACAGGGCCGCGTCAAAGAGGTGTTGATTGCAATACCGTCTCTTCCACCAGAACGTAAAGATGCCCTGGTCCACGATTTCGGCGGTCTTGGAGCCAAGGTCAAGGTTATACCCTCCTATGTCGATCTCATTTCAGGAAAGGCTACCGTCGACGCCATTACTTGGGCTGATCCTGACGACCTTTTGGGCCGCGACAAGGTCAATCTCGATCGCCCAGAGATTGACCAGGCCTATTCTGAAAGATGCGTTATGGTGACGGGCGCAGGTGGCTCCATAGGAGGAGAACTGTGTCGCCAACTGCTGAAATGCAGTCCCAGCGAACTGGTTCTTTTCGAGCGCAGCGAGCCAGCGCTTTATGAGATCGAGCGTGAACTGAAGCCGCTCGCTGAAACAGAAGGAGTTAAGTTAACCTGTATCCTCGGTTCTGTTACAGACAGAGCAGCGGTAGATAACGCCATACGCAACCGCAGTGTAAATGTGATCCTCCATGCTGCCGCGTACAAGCATGTCCCTCTTTTGGAGACCAACGAGGTAGAGGGCGCTCGCAATAACATCCTTGGCACGCACACCGTTGTAGAAGCGGCACTTCAAGCAGATGTTGCACGCCTCATACATGTATCCACCGACAAGGCGGTTCGCCCCGTCAACGTAATGGGCGCAACAAAACGCTTGGCAGAGTTAGTCATTCAAGGCGCACAGGCACGCTCGGCTAACGCAAAGTATTCGTTTGTGCGCTTCGGCAACGTTCTTGGGTCGTCAGGTTCGGTCGTTCCACTCTTCACCAGGCAAATAACGGCGGGTGGTCCTGTCACCGTCACCCACGCGGAGGTAACCCGTTATTTCATGACGATACCAGAGGCGGCGCGTTTGGTCCTTTTGGCGGGCGCCTACGCTCGGGGCGATGAACTCTTCGTGCTCGACATGGGCGAGCCAGTCAGGATCATGGACCTTGCCAAGCGTATGATCACATTGTCCGGTCGTTCGGTTCGAGATGATGACAATACCAATGGAGATATTGAGATCAAAGTGGTGGGCCTTAGACCAGGTGAGAAGTTGTATGAAGAATTGCTCGTTGATACCGACGCTCTCACAAGCACACCTCATCGCAAGATAATGAGGGCTAAAACGTCAAAGTTTTCTGACGAACGGCTCGGCGCTATGCTATCGGCCGTCCAAGAGGCAGTTAATCAGCGCGATGGCCGAGCTGTGCGGGCTATCGCAAGTCAATACGTCGACGGTTTCCCAGCGATATCTCAGGGTGCGCCCGTTGTTGAATTTCCGAAAAAGGGCCGATCAATCTAGTGTCCACGCGTTTGGTTCTACCAAGATGATCAGCATGGTGCTTCACCGGCTGGCGAATCACTGCTGTCTCATGGAGGCCAGCAACGAAGGCTGCCGCTCCAAACCGGATTTGATGCCAAGATGAGCGCCAAACCGCAAGTGCAAAACCACCAAGGGTGCGCGTGCTTTGTCTGCATCAACACCGTAATAATAGCCTCAAGTTCCCAAGCCGACTGACACGTTCCCACCAAATCCCGGATATTCCCACTTAATACCGCAAATAGACGCCCACGCCCGATAACGCCACGTGCAAGGCACCCCTTCAAAGAGGTAATGTTCCAAGAACGTAGCACAACGCGTCACCCAGGAGCTGAATTGAAGACGACATCAATCGCCTTCAATTTGCTAACGTGCATCTTCCGCGTGAACGATCTCGCCCAGTAAACAACCCCTTGTTTCAAGCATGCTAAGTCATCACGTAAGGGCTCCAAGGTCAGCGGGCTACTGGCTCGCTAGGTCAAGCGTTTTGCGTTTTATCGCAGACAGTCTTATCGCAATTTGCGTTCGACTGAAGGGAGAGGCAGCGAATTGCGATACACGTTAAACGCAGCAGCTTTAGAAACGGGATAGTTCCATGAGCGATGCAACACCATCTTTCGCGCTTGCGCTCGGTGCCGGCGGAGCACGCGGGTTGGCTCATGTTCATGTTTTGCGTGCGTTGGATGATTTGGGCGTTAAACCATCCATGCTGTCCGGCACGTCGATAGGTGCTCTTGTTGGCGCCTGCTACGCTTCAGGTATGAGCGGCAATGAAATTCTAACGCTGCTTACAGATCGTTTTGGTGATCGCAAGGCAATTGTCACGAGCCTTTGGGAACTTAGAGCGCGCAGTTTGGACGAGCTTACTGGCTCAGGCCGCATGCGGATTGGCGAACTTGATCTTGAACGCATCCTAAGGCGCCTTTTGCCGCCCGGTCTGCCAGCGCAGGTCGAGGATTTAAACATCGCCACACACATCGTCGCAACGTGCTACTACAGCCATGATGATGCAATTTTTTCCAGCGGCCCACTGATCCCCGCCATTGCGGCCTCAGCAGCCATGCCCGCTGTTTTTCATCCCGTCATTATCGATGGCATCGTTCACATTGATGGTGGCGCCACCAATCCAGTTCCCATCGACCCTTTGCAGGGCAAGGCTTCGATCATCATCGGCGTTGATGTCAGCGGCGGACCAGAGGGCCAGGAAGGTCAGCCACCTGGCAAGGTGGATGCGCTCTCTGGTGCCAACCAGCTCATGCAGCGCACCATCATTCTTGAAAAGACCCGCCATTTGCAGTGCGACCTTCTGCTCCAGCCAAAAGTCGGCAGCTGGCAAGTGCTTGATTTTATGCGCACCGACGAGGTGCTCAAATCGACTGCACCGCTGTATGAGGAGGCAAAAGCGCGTATCGGCGCCCTTCTCGACACACACATCGCGTCATATTGAACAATGTCTGTTAGGTGGCCATTAGCGCCTGTGCTCTAACCCAACCTTCAATCAACGCAAGCTTTGCAATCAACGAAGGTATTGATCGTGATTGTTCCCTTTCATGTGACTGACCTGCTGAAGCGACTCCGTGCCCGGTTCGATACCCAAACCGTTGCACCAACGCTTCAGGCCAAAGCTGGTGATGTGCAGCGCCTTCGCCCGGCACGCCAAGCAACGCCAAACAGTGTTGAGCGGTTCTGGCAACGTATTTTGGCAGACACGCAGGCGAGCGTGCGGGATCGTGATCTGCTTCTGGATAGCGATACCGCTGAAAGTCTCAACGCCTACACAGTCAACATTGAAAATATGATCGGTACGGTGAAAGTACCGGTCGGGCTGGTTGGTCCGTTACGCGTCAACGGCCTGCACGCACAGGGTGATTATCTTGTTCCGCTCGCAACCAGCGAAGCTGCTTTGGTCGCCTCCTACGGACGCGGCGCTGAGCTGACGGCGGCGGCTGGTGGCATCTCTGCCGCACTCACCTATGACGGCGTGCTGCGCACGCCTGCCTTCCGTTTCGACACTCTCGCGCAGAACGGTTTGTTCGTGAACTGGATTGTCGATCAAGCCGAAACGCTGAAGACAGTGGCCGAAGCCACGACCAGTCACGGCAAGCTGATTTCGCTTGAACCAGCGATGGACAATGACATTTGCTTTCTTCGCTGCCGCTATTTGACCGGCGATGCCTCGGGGCAGAACATGGTAACGATCGCAACCGCCGCTCTCTGCGAGCACATCGTGACCCACTCCCCGATCAAGCCGCTTAGCCACTATGTGGAAGGCAACTATTCAGGCGATAAAAAAGGCTCGTTTCTTGGCCTTTTGACCGGTCGTGGTGCCAAGGTTGTGGCCAGCGCGTTGATCCCTGCTGATCTGGCGAAACGTACGCTGCATTGCACGGTTGAGGAGATGTTGGACTATGGCCGCGTAGCCAATCTGGGCTCTGTGCTTTCCGGCCAATTGGGCACACAGGCACACTATGCCAATGCCCTCGCGGCACTGTTCATCGCCACCGGGCAGGATGCAGCCTGCGTTGCTGAATCGGCAGTGGGTTTCACCCGCATGGAAGAGAAGAACGGCGACCTTTCGGTGTCCGTTACCTTGCCCAACCTTTTGGTCGGCACCGTTGGCGGTGGAACGGGCTTGCCAAGCCAAGCTGCGGGACTTCGCATTATGGGCCTACAAGGCACTGGCAAACGCGGCGCCTTGGCAGAGGTGGCGGCGGCCCTCTGTCTGTGCGGTGAGATTTCCATCGTTGCGGCCATGGCCAGTGGCCATTTTGCAAGCGCTCATGAACGCCTTGCGCGGCAGCGATCATGAGCGAAACACCCGTTTTCCAAGACACGCTGAGCTTGGTTCAGCGGCTTTGGATCTACCAGTCTGAGCGCATTCCACTCGGAAAAACCGCCATCCTTCTTGCGGTTTTCAGCACCGCCAGCATTAACGTCTCAGCCCTGCTGGCAGACCGCGCCCTGCCAGGCTGGGGCGCCTATGCGACGGCATTTTTAGTCTCGCTCATCATCTTCATTCAGCTGCGCGCCTGCGATGAGTTCAAAGATGCCGAGGATGATCAGCTCTATCGGCCCGAACGCCCGGTGCCGCGCGGTCTCGTTAGCCTAAAACTGATCCTAACGATTGGCGCCGGGTTGGTGCCGGTGGCCGTGCTCGTCACCCTTGGCTACCATCCCCCGCTGCTTCTTCTGCTTGGACTGGTCTGGCTGTGGCTTGGCCTGATGACGGTCGAGTTCTTTGTCCCGGCGTGGCTGAAAGCACGGCCCGTCCTCTATCTCATCTCGCACATGGCGATCATGCCGCTGCTTGATCTTTTTGTGACAGGCGCTGAATGGATGGCCGCCGATGGCGGCCCTGCGCCGACATTGATCCTGTTCTTGGTTCTATCGTTCGTCAATGGCTGTGTGCTTGAGATCGGTCGCAAAATTTGGGCGCCTGATAATGAACGCCACGGAGTAGACAGCTATTCGCGGCTTTGGGGCATCTCATCGGCTGTTTCGGTTTGGATGGTGCTGCTTGGCGTATCCTTTGGCCTGCTGGTTGGCGTTGGCTATGCAACCGGCCATATGCTTGCGACCGCCCTGCCCAGCTTTGTCATGCTTATGGGCGCCCTTTGGGTTGGCGCGACGATGCGCCGGGCGCCAAACGACAAACATCAAAAATGGCTCGATACAGTGTCAGGCCTATGGGTTTTCGTCTGTTACACAGCGGCTGGTTTCGCACCTTTGATCGTTGGATGGCTATCGTGAGTGATTTCATCCTGTTCCCAAGCGATACTCTCCTTCCACCGGCCGCGGGTGGCAAAGCAGGTGCATTAGATCGGTTGGCGAGGTCAGGCTTCAACCCACCAGCGTTTTTTGTCCTATTGCCATCGGCTTTTGGTGAGGCGGGGTTGATTGAAACGCACGCTCAAGCACTCACCAACGCTCTGGAAACGCTAGGCTCTGGACCGTTCGCGGTGCGCTCGTCCGGTGCGCAAGAGGATGGTGCTGAGCATTCTCACGCCGGTCAGTTTCTGAGCCTGCTCAACATTTCTGCCGACGATGTGAAAGATGCCGCATATCAGGTTTGGAAATCTGGCCATGCGGGCAGTGTGTCCGATTATCGTGATGCGCGCGGTTTGGATGTCGCGGACCCAGCTCCGGCGATTGTTGTGCAGACCATGATCGCCGCTAACAGTGCCGGGGTTGCCTTTTCCGCCGATCCGGTGAGCGGTTTACGCCATCATGCGGTTGTGTCGGCCATCGAAGGCCTTGGGGACCAACTGGTGTCCGGCGCCGAAGATGGCGAGACATGGCTGATTGATACGCGGCAAGCGACAATCCTATCCTCGCCCGAAACAACACCTGTTCTCACCACCGATCACGCGCTTGCCGTGGCCGATTTGGCGGTGCGCGTTGAGCAGGCATTTGGTGCGCCGCAAGATATTGAATGGGCCTTTCATGAAGGCGTGCTGCATATCCTTCAGGCCAGACCTATCACCACGCCTTTGAAGGCACCTGCCCAAACCGATGATCAGCTTCTGATTTTCGACAACTCCAACATTGTCGAGAGCTATCCCGGGCTTGTCTCGCCGCTCACCTACGCGTTCGCGCAATATGCCTACGCTCGTGTCTACCGGGCTTTTGTGCGGATGGTTGGGGTGCGCGAGGATGTGATTGTCGCCAACGCACCAGTGTTTGAGAACATGCTCGCCCGCGTCGATGGCCGGGTCTATTACAATCTGGGCAATTGGTATCGCGCACTGGCGTTGCTGCCTGGTTTTGCAATCAATCGCTCGCATATGGAAACCATGATGGGGGTTTCTGAGCCCCTGCCCGACGAGGTTACAGCCAATATTGGTCCAGGCGAGCTGTCAGGCTTTGCGCGCTGGCGCGAATATGGCCGCATGGCGCGCGCAGGGCTTGGTCTCCTGGGCCAGGCGCTGCGACTGAAAATGACGATCCAAGACTTCTACAACCGGCTGAACGACGCGATTGGTCCTGGCTCGCTGGATCACAGGAGCGCTAACCTCACAGAGCTTGCGTCTGAGTATCGGCGAATAGAAGCCTCTTTGCTCGACCGTTGGGATGCGCCGATTGTGAACGACTTTTTGTGCATGATGGCCTTTGGTGCCTCGCGCAAAATGATGGAACGCTGGTTCGGTCAGGCAGGCTTGGACCTGCATAACCAAGTGATGATCGGCCAAGGCGATATTATCTCCGCCGAACCTGCGCAGCGGATCGCGACCATGGGTGCAATGGTGCGGCAGATCGATGGATTTGCGGACCAGCTTCGCGCGCAAGGTCAAAGCGCAATAGATACGCACCCTAAGCTGCGCGAGGCGTTTGACGGCTATCTTGAAAAATTCGGCGAACGCTGCACGCAGGAATTGAAGCTGGAAAGTGTGACGCTGCACGAAGACCCCTCCTCACTTGTTGCGGCCATTGCGGCGGCTGCCTCCCGTCCTTCTGGATCCAACGCGCCGGCGAGCGTGCCGACAGCCAGTTTTGCAACTGTGGCCAAAGGCAAACCGATCCGTGGTTTTGTTGCGCGCAGGCTCGTAAACTGGGCCAAGGCCCGCGTTCGTGACCGCGAAAATCTGCGCTTTGAGCGTACGCGCATTTTTGGGCGGGCACGCCGGGTTTTTCTGGCCATGGGCCGCGAATTGACCGCGCTTGGGCACTTGGATGATCCGCGCGATGTACTTCACCTCACCGTCAACGAGCTGCTTGGCGCGATTGAGGGTTTCACGCCCACACAAAACCTTCGCGGGCTGGTAAAATTGCGCCAAGCGGAGATGACAAACAGCGCCAACCGTCCTGATCCACCTGAACGCCTGGCTTTGCGTGGGGCGGCGATAAATGTTGGCACTGGGAACGAGACAGCCGCTCCTGCGAGCCCGGAAGAGGATGCAGCGCTATCGCGAACCGGCACAGCCTGTTCAGCGGGCACTGTGACGGCGAAGGCGCGGGTGATCGACGATCCATCGACCCAGAGCCTTGATCACGGTGATATCCTGGTGGCGCGTCACACAGACCCCGGTTGGATTGCCGTCTTTGCTAATGCTTCGGCCATCGTGGTGGAACGCGGAAGCCTGCTTTCCCATTCGGCCATCGTGGCCCGTGAGATGGGTATCCCCTGTGTGGTGGCCTTAAAGAACGCCACGCGCTGGATCGAGGACGGCGAAACCATCACCGTGAATGGCGCCACTGGGGAAGTCGTGAGGACAGCATCATGACGTCGCAAATCTCCACCAAAGCGAGTTTTGAAGACATTCGGTACGCCCAGCTTTGGGAAGACGCTGATGTTCTGACCGACGCACTCGGACCGCGCCCAGGGGCGACCTTGGTATCGATCTGCTCAGCCGGCGACAATGCCTTGGCCATGCTGACCCTTGATCCAGAAAGGGTGGTAACGCTTGATCTGTCGATGGCGCAAATCGAATGCCTCAATCTGCGTATTGGAGCCTATCGCACCCTCGACCATCAGAGCTTTTTGGAGCTTATGGGATCGCGCCCGTCCGACCAGCGAGAGACGCTGCTCGCCAAAGCTTTGGCGGCCGCATCAGAAACAACGCAAGCCTTCTGGATGGCTCGACAGGATGATGTCGTGGGCTATGGCGCTGGCGGGTGTGGCAAGTTCGAGCGCTATTTTCGTGTGTTCAAGAACCGTGTGCTGCCTTTGGTGCATTCCCGCAAGACCGTCGATGCGATCTTCGTGTCACGCAACACAGCGGACCGCGAGCAGTTCTTCGATGAACGCTGGAACAGCTGGCGCTGGCGGCTGATGGTGAAGCTGTTTTTCTCGCGCTTCATGATGGGACGTTTAGGACGCGACAAAGCCTTCTTCGAGCATGTTGAAGGGTCCGCCGCCGACCATGTGATGGGACGGCTGCACCATGCTGCCGTGACCTGCGATCCAGCCACCAATCCCTACCTCTATTGGATCATGAATGCGTCTCATGGTGACCATCTGCCGATGGCGTGGCGCGCTGAGCACTTTGACACCATTGCCGAGAGGCTGGACCGGCTCGACATCCGTCATGGGTCATTGGAAGCCTTCACCTCAAGCGGCGAGACGGCAGATGGTTACAATCTGTCAGACATCTTTGAGTACATGTCACTGGATGTGTTCAGCGCCGTCTATGGCGATGTGCTGGCCTCCGCCAATCCAGGCGCGCGCCTGGTCTATTGGAACATGATGGCGCCCCGCTGTGCGCCGCAAAAGCATGCAGCGCGGATAGAAACACAGCAGGATATCGAGGATCACGGCAAGGCGATGGACAAGGCCTTCTTCTACAGCGATTTTGTTGTTGAGGACGTGCTGCCGTGAGCCTTCCGGTGCCTCCTGCTGCCATCCTACTTCCCTTCGCCATCGGCCTCTTTCTGGCAGGCATCTGGTTGGTCGGGTGGGCCGCAAAGCGTTGGGGATGGAGCGCGGAAATCCAGCGCAAAACCGTTCATGTTGGAACCGGGCTTTTTGCAATGGCCCTGCCGTGGCTGCTGCCGAACGCCCTGTTGTTCTACGCACTCTTGGCGCTGACACTGGTCGTCATGGCAGCACTGCGACTGCCCAGCGTGGCATCGGCTGGCCTCGGCAAAGTTTTGCATGGGGTTGAGCGGAAATCCTGGGGCGATGTTATGTTAGTGGCAGCGCTTGGCACGCTCTACTTTTATTCCGATGAGGCCAGCATTGCAGTTCTCTATCTCATGCCGCTCGCGGTCTTGACGCTATCCGATGCGGCGGCAGCCATGGCAGGCTCAACCTATGGCCGCCTGCACTACACCATCGAGGATGGGCAAAAGAGCATTGAAGGGTCCATCATCTTCTTTCTGGTGACATTGGCTTTGGCCTTCGCCATGCTGCTCCTGCTATCCGATGTGCCCCGCGATGGCGTCGTGCTGCTCTCGTTTGTCACCGCTGCGTTTGCGACAGTTGTCGAGGCCGATAGCTGGCGCGGCTTGGACAATTATTTCGTGCCCGTCGGCGTGCTGCTGCTGCTGGTCTTTCACATGGATAGCGAGCCTCTCACGCTTATCCTTCTGGCCACTGGATTCCTTGCCACGTTTGTTCTGATTTACGGCTACGGCAGACCGCTTTTGGGTTTATCGGCCCATACGTCACGGGCGTACACCGCAGGTCTTTTCATGATCGGTGCGGTAACGGCCTGGCCGAACGTGATCATGCCGACGCTCGCCTTGATCTCACAAACCTTCGCGCGCCGGACCAACCCCAGCGATGCGCGGCATCCTGATTTGGACATGCTGGCGATGTTGGCGGGGCTCTCCTTCGTGGCACTGCTTGGCGGGCTCGCTCTTGGGTACACCGCGATCTCGTTTTACGGCATAGCCTGCGCAGCCATCGTGATGCAATGCACGATACTGGCCATGGCCCATAAACCCTTGGCCTTGCGCTCCATCACCGCGATTGGCTTGGGTCTGGTTCTAGCCGGTGGCCTTCTAGCACTGATCACATTCAACACTGCTTTTAACCCAAGTTCTGATGGGTGGCATGATGCGTTGCCCGTGACTGTTGGCTTGGGTTTCGCGATTCCTACAGCAATCAGCGTTTTGCACCCTGTGTTCTTTCAAACCGCGCGCTACGCGAAGGTGGGCTTGATCGGTACATCAATACCGCTCATCGCCTTTATCTCCCTCTACTTTCAGCAAAAAGGTTTTGCGCCATGAACGCCACAACCAGCGCTCAAGAACCGCAATTGCTTGAGAACGCCGATGCGAGCCTCCTTATCTATCGCGATGCACCCGATTGGGAGGATCGCAAAACGGCAGCGTTAGGCAGTTTCAAATTTGGCACCGCTGAAGGTGGTATAGCATTGCTGCGCCAAGCGGCTGACCAATTGAAAAACGAAGGTTTTGGGGCGGTCATTGGTCCGATGGACGGCGACACGTGGCACAGCTACCGCGCGGTGACACAGAGCGATGACTCACCGACCTTTCTGATGGAACCGCAGAGTGGCGCGCATGATGTAGCCGCGCTTGAAGCGGCAGGCTTCCATACGATCAGTGGTTATGTTTCTGCGCGCACCCAAACCGAGCAAGGCATCGCGAAGCGGCGCGGCGGGCGCAAAGGGCTTGAAATCCTGACCTGGGATGGCACCTCACCCGAAGCGTTTTTTGGCGATGTCTATGATTTCTCGCTGGCTGGCTTCTCGCGCAACCGCTTCTATAAGCCAATCTCAAAAGAAACCTTCTTGGGCATGTACATGCCCTATGTGCCGTTCTTAAAGCGCGAGCTGATCTTGTTCGCACGACGTGACAGTGGCGCTTTGGTGGGCTTTCTGTTCGGCATTCCAGACTTCTCACTGGGCCCTCAGACCAACACGGCGATCCTGAAAACCTATGCCAGCTCGGTGTTTGGCGCCGGGCATTTGCTGGCCGATGTGTTTCACCGCAACGCGCTTGAGCTTGGCCTCACCACGACGATCCACGCGCTCATGCATGAGGACAACATAGCCCGGCAGCGCAGTGAGAAACTGGGTGGATCGATCTTCCGTCACTACCATTTGTTCGGCCGGGTTTTGTGACCACAATCATCGACGCCTTTGATGAAGCAGTGCTCGCTCATGGGCAGCGACCCGCCATCATTGAAGGCTCGGGCAAGAGCGCAACCTATCGGGATCTTGATCGGCTTGGGCGCGCCTATGCCGCAGGCTTTGAAGCACGCGGCATCGGTCCCGGCGACCGGGTTTTGCTGGCGATGCCGGTGGGCATTGCGCTCTATGCCTGTCTGGCCGCGCTGTGGCGCTTGGGTGCTGTGGTCGTGTTTCCTGAACCGGCAATGGGCTTGAAAGGTCTGCGCCACGCCGTTCGAGCAACGCAGCCAAAGGCGTTTCTAGCGTCCGGCTGGTATCGCTTGCTTGGATGGTTTCTGCCTGAGCTTCGAAAGCTGCCGCTGCGCCTGGCGCCGCGGGCGACAGAAGGAGAGTCGAGCAAAACCTATCGCGTGGGGCAGGACGAGCCTGCGCTCATTTCCTTCACAAGTGGATCAACAGGTGCACCGAAAGCTATCGCGCGCAGCCACGCGTTCATGATGGCGCAGAATGAAGCGATCAGACCGTTGTTGGAACAAGGATCAGACGGCGCACGCGACCTTGTGGCCTTTCCGGTGTTCGTTCTGGTGTGCCTTTCCCTTGGCATTACATCCGTCTTGCCAGCCTGGAAGCTCAGCCGCCATGACCGTGTCAATGCAGAGACGATCCACCAGCAGCTTGAACGGTTTGGGGTGACGCGGCTTTTGGTGCCGCCGGTTATCTGCGAGACTTTGAGTCGTTCCCCGGTGCCGCCAAAGCTTCAGGCCATTTTCACTGGTGGCGGCCCCGTTTTCCCAGACACACTTACCCGTTTGGCGAGCCTTCAGCCGGACCTACGGATGGTATCGGTGTACGGTTCCACCGAAGCCGAACCCATCGCACATCTGGATTTCGATGCGATGTCGGAAAGCGACTTGGAGAGCATGAAGGCCGGTGATGGCCTGTTGGCGGGCAAGCCAGTTGAAGCCATTGATGTTCGCCTAGATGACCGCGAGATCCTTGTCGCGGGCCCACACGTCAATGAAAGCTATCTCGACACGTCCCAGAACGCTGACACCAAGGTTCAGCGCGAGGGGCGCATTTGGCATCGCACAGGAGATGCCGGGCGGTTTGACGAGCAAGGCCGTCTCTGGTTGCTGGGCCGCCACAATGCCCAGGTGACAGGTGTTGATCCCTTTGCAGTGGAGACCGCCGCGCGGTTTTGGCCGGGCGCTGAACGCTCGGCACTGGCAGAGGTGGATGGCAAACCGGTGCTGGTCGTGTCAGGTGACAAAAGCAACTTGCCGCAATGGCGAGACGCGGCCGTGACCCTTGGTGTGACCGATGTTCGCCATATGTCAGCCATCCCAGTAGACAGTCGCCACCGGTCTAAAACCGACTATCGCGCGCTGAAACGGGCCCTCAAAGTACCGGGTTAGGCAGCGCCTTGCGTCATCCAACTCTGGTGCTTTCTGCTCTCAGGACGGGCGCGGCGAAAACAGAAGTTTCAGATAGGAACGCAGAAGCATGATCTGCTCAGAGGCATTGTTGTGCTCGCGCAGCGCACGCTGAAGAACCAATCCGCCCTCCACGACGCTGGAGACCATGTCGCCGAGTGCATCCATATTGACGGGCTCGCATGGCTCATAGACGGCCGCGATCTCTTCGAACATGCCGCGGAACCGTGTGCGCCACCCAAGAATGGCCTGACGGTTGAGATCGCGCACACCTTCATCAAACAATCTGTCCTGGTAGGCCGTTGCCGCGATAACGCAGCCCGGATGACCGGTCGGCATTTCTGAAAGCATCTCTGCCAGCAGCTTCAGCCCAATGAGCATGCTGTGTAGCGGATCTTCATTGAGTTCGCGCGCCCGGGCGAACAGATCATCGTACAGCTCGTTTTCGGTGTCGATGTAACGTTCAAGCATGGCACGCGCGAGCGCGTTCTTGTCCTTGAAGTGATAGAAGAAGCCGCTACGCGAAATTTCTGCCCCTGCCACGATCTCTTCAATGGAGGTGGCCTCAAAGCCCTTTTCCAAAACAGAAGCCTCGGCGATGTTGAGTAAACGTGCGCGCGTGTCTGACTTTTCTACCATCGAGCAGATTTCACTGTACTGCGAGTCCAGTTGCGGCGTGTGGCGCGTGAAGCCATGGTCAGCGAGCGCCTCTACATCGCTGAAACAACACCAAAAAACTTTTGTGCGCAACCGTACCACGCGACAACTATCGGCTGGTAGGCGGTCCGTTCTAGTCCTTGGGCATCAACCAACAAGGACAGGTTCGATGCGAATTCAACAGCTTACAGGTACCGAACGTTTCTTCCTCAGCGATGGCGGGCTGGAGACGTTCATGATTTTCGACAAGGGCTATGATCTGCCCTGCTTCTCCGCAGCGGTGCTGCTGGACAGTGAGGCCGGACGGCGCGATCTAACGGCTTATTATGAGAACTTTATCGACATCGCCCGTCACTCAGGTCGCGGGTTTATCATGGATGCACCAACATGGCGCGCTGGTTTGGCTTGGGCCGGACCCTTGGGTCAGACGGTTTTTGATAGCCTAGACACCAATGCGCGTGCGGTCCGCTTTGTAGCCGACATCCGTGACAGGCACGAGGCCAAAGACCTACCAATCTTGATCAATGGCCTGGTTGGTCCGGCGGGTGACGCCTATGCTCCCGATGCCATCCTGGCCCACCAAGATGCGCTGTTGGTGCACGCACCACAGATTCATGCCTTGGGCCGAGCTGGTGTGGACTTGATCAGCGCCATGACGCTGACACACGTAAGCGAGGCGATCGGGATCGCTCAGGCGGCCAAGGAAATCGACGTTCCTGTCGTGATCGCCTTCACGCTGGAAACCGATGGACGACTGCCTTCCGGTCAGCCGCTGGGCGATGCCATTGCCGAGGTGGACGCCGCCACCAGTGCAGGTCCGCTCTACTACATGATCAACTGCGCGCATCCTGATCATTTCCGACATGCACTCGATACCCATGCCACATGGACGATGCGTATTGGCGGTATTCGTTCCAACGCTTCGCGCATGAGCCATGCCGAACTGGATGCCAGCGAAAAACTCGATGCCGGCGATCCTGTCGAGCTCGGTCACCTGAATATAGAGCTGTTGAAGCTCCTGCCAAACATCCGCGTGATCGGAGGCTGTTGTGGCACCGATCACCGGCATGTGGGCTGCATTGCTGGTCATGATCAGACCCGATCCGCCGCCTGATTACGCCTCACCCCCTCCCCCCCAAGAAAGGAATACCCAATGCTAAGAACTCTTCTAACGACATCTGCGCTGATGCTTCTGCTGACGCCTTCTGTCTATGCCGATACACCGATGACTTTCGATGTGGCCGAAGACCACACGCGTATTTTTATGGCGGCTGCACCGCTGCACGACAACGGCATGCCCGCCCACGGCAATGCCTTTGTAAGCCAGGGTTATATCTATCCCGCCGGCACACTTGAAGCTAGCACCACAGGCGTCAATGACGATGGCAGCCCAGCCTTTCCCGACCTGGTGCTTGGCGCCTGGACATGTGATGGATACTTTGTCGGAGAAGGTGCCAATGCAACAACAGGTGTTTGGGTCATCAGCCGCCAAGTGTTTGACTTTGCCGATGGCGACATGATCATCACGCAGGGCACTGAGCTTGTTGATACGGGCGTTGAAAACCTGCGCCCTATTACCGGCGCAAGCGGCGACTATGCCGGACTGGATGGCGGTGTTTACCAGACGCTGCTGGGCTTCAATGACCACATGGCTGTAAACGCTACGTTCCGGATTGAAGACCAGGAGGCTGACCACGCTTCGTTGGCCCCTGATTACGAGACTGGCGAGTGGGATTCCGGTGCTCCAGTTGGCCCGGTTCCATCCATCTAAACCAACTCATACGTGAAGGCATCTGGGCGGGCTCACCCCGCCCGATGCTCCAATGCTCCACATCAGTATGCGAGACGACACTATGACCACTTCAATCCGGCAGGCTATTGCAACCGACGCCAATCAGCTTGCCAAGTTGATCGATATCGCAGGAGAGGGCATTCCCTCCTGGCTCTGGCAGAAGAGTTGCCAAGATGGGCAATCGCCTCTGGATATCGGAACGCAGCGAGCGCAGCGCCTTGAAGGCGGGTTCTCTTTCACCAACGCTATGGTCGCCGAACGCGATGGCGATATTGCCGGTATGGTTCTGAGCTATCCGATAGACGGCGCATCCGGCGATGATCCCAACGACCTGCCAGCGCCCATCGCGCCTTTTGTTGAGTTGGAGAACCAATCGATTGGGACATGGTATGTGAATGCGTTGGCCGTCTTCCCAGCCCACCGCAATCGCGGGATTGGTGCGAGCCTCATGCAAACCGCCCAGACGTGCGCAACACGAAACGGCTACAGCCGCTTAAGCATTCAGGTTTATGCGCAAAACACCGATGCGGTGCGCCTTTACCAACGGTTGGGCTATGACGCGTCTGCGCGTTCAGCGGTACGGCTCCACCCCTGTCAGCCTTACTACACCGGCGATGTTCTTCTGCTGATCAAGCCGCTGGGTACGTAGCTAGAGCAGGTTTCCAGGCACTACTTCGCTCAGAAGGTCGGCGGGGTGCAGGCGCTAACGATCACGCTTTCCACTGGACCGACTTGCCTGAACCGATGCGGCTTTTGGCTGTGGAACAAGTAGGCGTCGCCGGGGCCGAGAATTTTGCGCTCTTCACCCACCGTCACCTCCACATGTCCGGCGATGATGATGCCGCCCTCTTCCCCCTCATGCTCATACATCACACGACCGGTATCGGCGTTGAGGGCATATGTCTCTTTGAGAATTTGCAGGCTTCTGCCGAGCAGGTTCGTGCCCACCTGTTTTAGCGAAAGGCGGCCTTTGCCGATTTCGGTCAGTTCCTCGGCAGCATAGAAAACCGTGTGGTCAGGTTCAGGTTCAAAGGCAAAGAACTCCGCCAGTCCAATGGGAATACCCTTCAGAACGCGCTTCAACGAACCAACCGACGGGCTGATCTTACCGGCTTCCATCAGTGAGATGGTGGCGCTGGCAACGCCCACCTTTTTGGCCAAGGCCCGTTGAGACAAGCCAGCGCGGGTGCGCAACAGTCTGAGGCGGTGACCAAGCTCGATGTTTTCTGGGTCAGGGGTGTTTGACATGATCATTATCCTAAGCATTGGCAACATTCACCCTTTAGCGCCAAGAGCTTAGAGCATCAACAAAACAGACTTATCGGCAGGAAATTTTCCTCCTACCCTTTTTATCGAGCGGAACTATTAGGTAGGGAGAAGATCAGTATGTTGAACGCAGATGTGAGTGCACGACGCCAAAACGCCATCGCACGTGGTGTCGGCACGATGACGCAAGTGTACGCTGACCGAGCAGAAAACGCCGAGATCTGGGACATCGAAGGCAGGCGCTACATCGACTTTGCTTCCGGTATTGCCGTAGTGAACACCGGTCACCGCCACCCGCGCGTGATCGAAGCCGTCAAACATCAGCTCGATCAGTTCACGCACACCTGCCATCAGGTGGTGCCATATGAAAACTATGTGCGACTGGCGGAGCGCTTAAACGCTGCCGTGCCCGGTGATTTCGAAAAGAAAACTGCCTTTGTTTCAACCGGCGCAGAAGCAGTGGAGAATGCCATCAAGATTGCGCGCGCAGCGACAGGGCGCGATGCAGTGATCGCCTTCTCAGGTGGTTTTCACGGACGCACCTTTATGGCCATGTCGATGACCGGAAAGGTGTTTCCCTACAAGGCGGGCTTTGGGGCAATGCCAGGCGATGTGTTTCACGCCCCCTTCCCCGTGCCGCTGCATGGCATGAGCGAAAGCGACGCGCTGGAAGCGCTTGATCGTTTGTTCAAGGCCGATGTCGATCCCGCCCGGATGGCAGCTATGGTGATAGAGCCGGTGCAGGGTGAAGGTGGGTTTTATGAAGTTCCGGCCAGCTTCATGACCGCACTGCGCGACATTTGCGATACCCATGGTATCGTGCTGATTGCCGATGAGGTGCAGACCGGCTTTGCACGGACGGGCAAGCTGTTCGCTATGGAGCACCACGACGTTGCTGCTGATCTGACCACGATGGCCAAAGGGCTTGCTGGAGGCTTCCCTCTGGCAGCGGTTACTGGGCGCGCAGAAATGATGGACGCGGCTGCTCCGGGCGGACTCGGTGGTACCTATGGCGGCAACCCAATCGGTATCGCCGCTGCCCATGCCGTGCTTGATGTGATCGAAGACGAAAGCCTGTGCGCACGGGCTACGCAGCTGGGCAGCGACCTGAAGCAACGGATGAAGGGCTTGAGAACACAAGTGCAGCATATTGCCGATATTCGTGGTCCGGGTTTCATGAACGCTGTGGAATTCAACGAACCGGTCACAGGAAAACCAGACCCGGCGTTCACCAACACGGTCAAAGCGGCGGCACTGGAACGCGGCCTGATCTTGCTGACCTGCGGCGTGTTCGGCAATGTGATCCGATTCCTGGCACCAATCACCATCCAGGATGACGTTTTTGCCGAGGCACTGGACATTATCGAGGGATCGATCAAACAGGCTTCAGCCACATCGGCTTCTCAGGAGAAAGCAGCATGATCGCACCAACCCTTACCGATAGACTAAAAGACCCAAGCCTGATTGTTGAGGCAGGGCTTGTCGCGGGCACTTGGTTGGAGACGTCCGCATCAGGCAGGACGTTTGCGGTCACCAATCCCTCGACAGGCGAACAGCTTGCTCAGTTACCCGACATGGGGCCGCAAGAGGCTGGAGAGGCCATTGATGCTGCTTATGCCGCACAAAAGGATTGGGCCGCTCAAACAAGCAAAGAACGCAGTGCTATTCTGCGCGAGTTGCATGATCTGATGCTGGCCAATGCCGACGATTTGGCAGTGATCCTTACCGCAGAGATGGGGAAACCACTTGGCGAAGCCAAGGGCGAAATTCTCTATGGCGCGAGCTATGTGGAATGGTTCGCTGAAGAGGCCAAACGGGTCTATGGTGACATCATCCCTGGCCATCAGGGCGACAAGCGGATCGTGGTGTTGAAACAGCCCATTGGCGTTGTGGCATCGATCACGCCATGGAATTTTCCCAACGCGATGATGGCACGGAAGATGGCTCCTGCCCTTGCGGTGGGCTGCGCGTTTGTTGCCAAGCCTGCCGAACTGACGCCTTTGTCAGCCATCGCGATGGGTGTGTTGGCTGAACGCGCCGGGTTGCCAAAAGGCCTTTTCAGCGTGTTGACGACGACCGACAGCGCAGCGATGGGCGAAGCATTCTGCTCCAACCCGAAAGTGCGCAAGCTCTCCTTCACCGGGTCAACGCGTGTCGGCAAAATTCTCATGAAGCAGGCCGCCGACCAAGTCATGCGTACCTCGATGGAGCTTGGCGGCAACGCACCTTTCATCGTGTTTGATGATGCCGATCTGGACGCTGCGGTTGAAGGTGCGATGATCTCAAAATACCGTAACAACGGCCAAACCTGCGTCTGCGCGAACCGCATCTACGTCCAATCAGGCGTCTATGATGCTTTCGCGACCAAGCTGGTAGAGGCCGTGAAAGCGTTGCAGGTCGGTGACGGGTTTGAGGATGGCGTGAATACCGGGCCGCTGATCAACAAAGCAGCCGTTGAGAAGGTGGAAGCGCATATTGCCGATGCGACCGGCAAAGGTGCCAAAGTCGCCGCTGGTGGCGAACCACATGCGCGCGGTGGCACGTATTTTCAGCCCACTGTGCTAACGGGCGTGACCAGCAACATGGCCGTCGCTCGCGAGGAAACATTTGGGCCGGTGGCGCCGCTGTTCGCTTTTGATGATGTGGACGATGTGATCGCCAAGGCCAACGACACCGAGTTTGGTCTGGCCGCCTATTTCTACGCCAAGGACCTTGCCCAAGTGTGGCGGGTGGCCGAGGCATTGGAATACGGCATCGTGGGCGTGAACACCGGCATCATATCCAATGAAATGGCGCCCTTTGGCGGCGTGAAGCAGTCCGGCCAAGGTCGAGAAGGGTCCAAGTACGGCATCGAAGACTATTTGGAGATCAAATATGTCTGCCTAGGCGGCATCGAAGGGTAGCGTTGGCTACCCGTCTTCGCTGGTGGCGAGCAGTTCGAGCTCGACAAAACTCACCGGGCCATCATTGGCGTTGATCACATCGTGCTCAACGCCAGCCTTACGGGCATAGCTCGCGCCCATCTGCATGGGAGCCTGCGTGATCGTGCCATCAGGCCCCTTGATGTCGAGCGCGCCGTCGAACAGGGGCACAACCACATAGTCGTGCCCATGCCGATGCCAGCCAGTGTTGTCGCCCTTCTTGGCGAAGTCCCATCGCGTCACACGTATGGCATCGTTCTCGATTTGAATGGTGGGGACGGCTGTGCCAACAGATGCTTCACACATACCTGTGCCTCACACCTGATCTGCGCGCGAGAGCACGCTTTGCGGCCGGGCTTTGTAAAGCGCGGCGGTCAAGATGCCTGCCACAACGGCTTTGGCGATATCGCCGGGGATAAAGGCCGTCACCAGCGCAGCAGCTTCAATCAATGTGCGGTCCAAGACGATCGACATGCCGACAATACCAAACGCGTAAAGCACGATGATGCCACCAATGATGCTGGCAATGATCGCAACAACCGTGAGGTTCGTGCTGCGCCAGCGTTCGACGATCAGGCCAGTTACAAACGCGGCCACCGGCCAACCGAACAGAAAACCTGACGTTGGCCCGGCAAAAACACCCAAACCCCCACGACCACCAGCAAGCAATGGCAAGCCAACCGCCACCAACAGCAGGAACAAGAGCACTGCAAGCGTGCCACGTTTGGCACCGAGCACCGTGCCGCACAGCATGATGGCCAGCGTTTGTGCGGTGATGGGTACGCCAAACCCTAACGAGAAGGCTGGAATGAGGCCCAGAGCAGCAATGAGCGCTGCAAACAAGGCGATGAGGGTGAGATTGCGTTCCATAGGACGTCCTTTGAATTCAAATTCTTGATGTTGGATCGAGGCCGCCACGTGCACGGATCGCTTCAGCGACCTGCTCAGCGTCATCAATGGCCAGCACGGTGAAAGGCAAGATCACGCGCCAGCGTGGTTTTGTTCGTGCGCGCGCCTGCCATGCCTGCCCCAACTGGCGGCCTTTGTCAGCCAGGGTGGGGGTAAAGCGAATAACCAGCGCAATGCCCAGTTCCAATGCGCGCGTGTTGAGTCCCAGGCGCGCAAAGGGTTTCAATAGCCACTGGGCAACCGCAATCATATCCGACAATCGTGTTGTCATGGTCACAAGCGTGGCCAAGCCAACTGCTGTCAGCAGTCGTAGAGTAATGAGTAGGCCGCCCGATGGGTCACCGATGACCAGATGCCAAACGACCAACAAAATAAGGAATGGCCAAAGCCCCCAAAGCGCTTTGACACCGACGGTGAAGAATGTGCGCCCCGGTAGGGCATAAAGGGTCAAGCAGCCAAGAAAAGCTGCGGCTTGAAAGGCAAGGTTTTGATTGGCGACCAGCACGATGGTCGCGGCACACAGCAATGAAAGCTTCAGCCAAGCTGGCCAGCTATGGGCACGGGTTTCAACTGGCGAGGTCAGAGAGATCATCATCACCCCCCAGTTGGTGCATGCGCGCTTCAAACGCTGGCAGCACTTTCAGCGGCGGTCCGTCCATCGCCAGCCGCCCTTCATCGATCCAGAGAATACGCGAGCAATCGGCCAGATGCGATGGGTCGTGAGCGATGTGGACCAACATGGTGGGCACGGCCTCCAGCGCACGAGCCAATTGCATCTGCGTTGGAATATCCAAGCCTGAATAGGGCTCGTCCAGCACGATGGCTTTGGGTTCCATGGCGAGCACCGCCATCAGGCATACAAGGCGCTTTTGCCCTTGGGAAAGGCGGTGCACCGCTTCTTTGGCCCAATGCGCTTTCTCAAAGCGCTGAAGCATGTCTTCAACCTTATCGGCGGCTTCACTTTTGCTCAGACCTTT
This sequence comes from Pseudomonadota bacterium, assembly GCA_039814945.1. GTDB lineage: Bacteria > Pseudomonadota > Alphaproteobacteria > Rhizobiales > MH13 > MH13. The sequence continues at coordinate 65,971 of JBCCAF010000017.1, read as the reverse complement.
TTGCAGAAGGCCAAAGGCGAGTTCCTCTTCCACCGTCGGAAAAATGATCTGGTGATCGGAATTTTGGAACAGGATACCAACGGTTGAGAGGGAACCAGCGCGGTCAGCGTAAACGTCCACGCCATCAACACGGACTGTGCCACTGGTCGGTTTCGCCAACCCGCAGAAGAGGCGGGCAAACGTCGATTTGCCCGATCCGTTGCGGCCAACAACACCGATACGGTGATCATCAGCGCGCACCGAAAGATCGGTGATGATGGGCTTGCCCTCCAACACCAGCGAGACGTTGGAGAACTCAAACGACGCGGACTTGGCAATTTCGGCAGACTGGGAAGGCGAAGACACCAAGGCAAGACCCACAAAGCTATCCGCCGCTGAGGATCAGCCTGTAGCGGAACTGGTCGAATATCACAGCTAGGATGAGCAGTGCACCCAGCAGCACCATCTGCATGTAGGAACTGATTTGCGCAAGGTTCATCCCGTTTTGGACGAGCACGATGAAGAAGGCCCCAAGCACAACGCTTAACACCCTTCCGATGCCGCCGCGCAACGAAACGCCGGCGATAACGCAAGCGGCAATGGATTCAAGGGCGATGGAGGCGCCGAGATTGGCCTCGCCGGACTCAACCCGCGCGGTGAGCAACAGGCCGGTGACCGAGGCTATAAAGGCGCAGATGAGATAGCACATCAAGAGCGTGCGCTTGGTGTTGATCGCCGAGAGATGCGCCGCTTTGATGTTGCCACCAACGGCATAAATCTGCGTGCCCAAACGGGTCTGGGTCATCAAAACCCACATGATGACAATGAAGACCAAGGCCACAAGAACTGGCGCGGGTATCCCCCATAATCGCCCGAAGCCCAGCGTGTCGGCGAACACAAAGGGCATGCCGGAAACAGGCACGCCACCGGTGAGGAAGAGCGCGATACCTGCGCCCACCGAAGAAACGCCAAGCGTCATGATAAAGGGCGAAACCTCAAAGTAGGCCACGCCAATGCCGTTGACCAAACCAACCATCAGTGCCGCACCAAAGCCCATGCAGGCGCCGAGTACAATGGCAAGCCAAATGGCATCGGGGAAGACGCCCGCCAGCCACACCATACCCAAGGCGGAGACCACAGAGGTGAGCGCTATCGCCGTTCCAACCGAGAGGTCGAAGCCACCGGAGATCAGCACCACCATCTGGCCCATGGAAACAAGCACCAAGAACACTGATTGGCGGGCGACATTGACCATGTTTTGCATGGTCAGGAAGGACGATGACAGCAGCGCGAAGATGATAACCGCAGCCACAAGGAAAAAGGGCAACACGCCCACCTTCACAAACATGTTGCGGATGAGCTTGAACGCCCCAGGCTGGGCTTGGCTCGTTTCAGGGGTGGGGCTCATGATTGCGCTCCAGACTCATCAAAGAAATATTTCAACACCACGTCCTCGCGCATATCCTCACCGGTCAGTTCAGCGGTGACAGCACCATGGGCGAGCACCAGCAGGCGGTGAGAAAGGTTCATCACTTCAGGTAGATCAGAGGAGATGACGATGACGGCCTTGCCGTCCTCGCACAGCTCCTTGATCAAAACGTAGAGGGCCGCACGGGTGCCCATATCAACGCCAACCGTCGGCTCATCGAAAATGTAGACATCAACGTTTTGGCCAAAGCAGCGACCGAACAGAACCTTCTGCTGATTGCCACCGGAGAGCTGGGACACGACTTTTTTGCGGTAACCTTCTGAAAGCTCCACGTGATCGGAAATGGTGAGAACCTCTGCCTCGACGGCCTTACGATCCACGAAGGCCGAGCGATTGGGTATCTTGTCGCCCATAATGAGGTTCACCGCGAGGTTCTGATCAGAGCGTTTAGCCAGATCCAGCCCCTCATTTTTGCGATCGGAGGAGAGGTAGTACATGCCCGCGCGGATAATCGCTGCGGTGGAAGCCTTGCTGATATCCTGGCCCTTCAAACGCACTGTTCCATGCGCGTGCGGCATGAGCCCCATCAATGCACGAAACAGGCGTGACTTGCCTGACCCGACGAGCCCAGCGACGCCAAGAACCTCACCAGCACGCACGGTGAAACTCGCGCCATGCACACCATCGGTGGATAGTTCTTCCACCTCCAGCAGTGTCTCGCCCTGAAGGTTCTCGATTTTGGGGTAAATTTCGTCGATGGCGCGCCCCGTCATCATCTCGACCAGCGCGGCCTCATCGGTTTCAGTCATATCGACCGTGCCAATCTTCGCACCATCGCGCAGCACAGTGATGCGGTCGGCAATACGGGCGAATTCTTGGATGCGGTGGGAAATGTAGATCACACCAACTCCGCGCTGTTTCAGCGAGAGGACAAAGTCGAACAGATGATCGACTTCCTTGTCGGTCAGTGAAGCGGTTGGCTCATCCAGAATGAGCACCTTGAGGTCGCCGTGAAAGGCTTTGGTGATCTCAACCATTTGCTGCTGGGCGCGCGACAGGCTTGCCACGGTCGCATTGGGATCGATGTCAAAACCAAGCTCGGCAAGCATCTCTTTGGAGCGTCGCCGCATGGTTTTGTGGTCTAGGAACGGACCGATAAGCGGCTCCCAGCCCATGAAAATGTTTTGCGCGACGGTGAGCGTCGGCAGCAGGCTGAATTCCTGAAAAACGGTGTAGATGCCCTTGCCCTGCGCATCGGCAACGCTGGTGAAATGCAGCGGCTCACCGTCTAGCGTCATCGTGCCGCCCGAAGGATTGTTGGCGCCAGCGAGTAGTGAAATCAAGGTAGATTTTCCCGCGCCGTTTTCGCCGAACAGCACGTGCACTTCACCGGCTTGCAAATCGAAGTCGACAGCGTTCAACGCCACAACGCCTGGATAGCGTTTGGTGAGCTTCTCAAGAGAGATCAGCGGTTGCGCGGCGGATGACACGGGATGGACCTTTGGCAAAAGAGCGGGCTGGGAGAGGTTCCCCCAGCCCCGTAGTGTTGGCGAGCCGCGCTACCAAAGCGCGGCTCAACGCATCTAGTTTTCGACACTGAAGACAGGCGAGAAACCGTCCGGCGGAAGGATGTTTTCGCGTGGCACATCGTTGATGTTGTCTGGATCAACCACGAAGATCTGCGGCCCGACATGGGAGATGAGGTCTTCGCCTTCCAGCGCGCGCACCGCTTGGTCAATCGCCATACGACCCTGGATCACCATGCTGTCGGCAGGGGCTGCCAAGATGAAGCCGCGCTGAATGCCAGTGTAGACACCAGGCGTCATGTAGAAGGAGAGGAGTTCAACCTCGCCGACCAAACCACGTTCGCGGATGAGGCCCTGCGCGGCTTCAGCCGTCACAGCCGTCCCGGCCAAGTAACGTACATCCGGATTTGCCTGGAGAACGTCCTCAACCAAGGATAGCTGAACCTCACGGCCGGTATCACCATAGCGTGGTTCAAGCACTTCAATGGCTGAGCCTTCCACGGCTGCCATGAAACCTTGGTGTGCTGCTTCCACCCAACCAGCGCCAGCTGGTCCTGGGAACCAACCGACCTGGACAGGATCGCTGCCAGCAGGATGCTCTTCAGCAAGGTAGCGGCCCGTTTCCGCACCCATGGTGTAGAACGATACCAGCGCTTTGGCGGTAATATCTGGCGACGACACGCCGTTCACCAGATCGATCACCGGAATGCCTTGGGCTGCGATCTCAGCAATCACATTGTTCAGGCCATCTCCTGAAATCGCACCAATGGCCACGGCCTGTGCACCACCAGCAACGCAATCTTCCAACTGGCTGATCTGCGTTGTCAGCTCGGTGTAACCACCGGCTTCTACAAGGTTGAGATTGACGCCGAGGCGCTCGGCTTCATCGGCCACGCCATAGTTCACGCCCAGCCAATAGGCATCTTTCATGTGTGGGAACGACACGCAGATGTTCCATGGCTCGCTGGCTGATTCCAGCGCCTCATAGCTCACATCGCTCACTTCACCGTCTGCCGAAAAGGCAGGTGTTACTTGCTGCGCTGGATAAGGGAACCAGCTGTCCATTGCGAACGCGCTGGCAGGCAACAGGCTGGCAACGGCAACCGTTGCAAGCAGCTTTTTGGTCAAAGTCATTGGGTAGTCCTCCGAGTTGAACTTAAGCGGTTGGTTTTTGTTTCAGTCTTGAGGGGAGGTGCTGGGCGCGCGACGGCGCACCAGCGGGGAACGGTTGAAAGACTTAGGAAAGGGCCTCACGGATTGCGCCAAGTATGGATTTGCGATCCTTGCGCGCTGCCAGTGCGCCATCCATGTCGACTTTTTCGAATTTTACCGGCATGTGCGGTTGAAGTTGACCGATCAGGTCCATGTCCGCTGATGTGATGGCACCCAGCGTGAAGTACCCACCGCCGGACACCGCATCACGGTGCAACACGATGGGTTCGGTACCACCTGGCACCTGAATGGAACCGTAAGAGTAGCAGCCATCAACGATGTTGGACGGGTCTGACCCGGCCCCAAACGGCGGTTCGCGGTCGACGAACTCCAGAGGACGGCCACCTTTGAAGCGATACCCCATGCGGTCGGCTTCCGGCGCCACGGCCCAGTCGTCGTCAAAGAAGTTCTGCCCCGATGCCTCGGTAAGACGGTGCCAGTAGAGGCCAGGCAAAACACGTAAGGTCGTTGGTGAGCCTGGGCCACGGCGCAGATTTTCAGGCACGCTTTTGCCAGCGGTTCCGGACCCTTCGCCAACGGGGATGTCATCACCGGCGGCAATCGCGCGGCCCTCAAAGCCTCCGAGCGCGCCGATGGGATAAGTGGACCGGCTACCAAGTGCGGGCGGCGTGGTAGTGCCTCCGGACACAGCGATGTAGATGCGAGCGCCGTCTTTGAGGAAGCCAAAGCTCAGCGTTTGGCCTGCCTTCACAGCGAAGGATGTCCAAGGCTCTTGCTCTTCTCCGTCCAACAGGATGGGCATGGTTGCGCCTGTTACGGCAACAGTGGCGGGAGCGGTGAACTCAACTTCAGGGCCCATGAACACAGCTTCCAAACCGGCCGCGTCTTCTGGGTTGCCCACCAACATATTGGCGGCACGCATGGCCAAGCGATCCATTGCCCCACCAATGGGGATGCCAAGGTGGAAATAGCCGGGGCGACCAAGATCTTGGATTGAGGTTGAGAGACCTGGATTTTTGATCTTAAGCGTCATTGAGGGCCTCCAGCAGTTTGGCGTTGGTGCCGAGCATATCCGCGTTGAAGGCATCAAGGTCGAACTCAACCTCTGCGATGCGCGGTGTGTACGTGTCGGCCTCTACTTCGGCGAGGATGCGATCGTACTCGGTGCGATCAATCGGCTTCCATTTGACGATGTCGCCTGGCTTGAAGAAGACCATGAAGTCTTTCAGGTATGAGGTCTTCTGCTCCGGGTCGAAGATCGGCATCGGGGTGATGCCAAACATCTGATAGCCGCCAGCTCCGCGCACGGAGTAGATGCAGGAGAAGCAACCGCCATAGCCAACTGTCTGCTTTGGCGTATCGGTGCGCGGGCGCAGATATTTAGGCACCTCAAGCTGCTTCTCGCGCTCCACCAACTGATAGAGGAACGGCAGACCAGCCACGAACCCAACCATCGACACAAACCAGGGCTGGGAATGGTGCGCCTCAATAAAGGCTTCAGCGCTGTCATAGCCATTGATCTTGGCCGCATAGTCTAAGTCGGTACCAGTCGGGTCCTGATGACGCTCGCGGAAGCGCATCAGTGTTTCGTGCGTCCAGGGGTCTTGGTAGTAGACCGGGATTTCAATGATGCGGGTCGATAGCCGTTTGTCCGCGTCCTCGGCCTTGTGTTCCAGCTCTTTGATACGGGCCATGATGTCATCGGGGTGAATTACATCGGGGTCAAAGCGCACCTGGAAGGAGGCATTGGCCGGACAAATCTCGGTCACGCCCTCAATGTTGGCCTCGCGCACGGCGTTGCTCATCGACAGCGATTTGAAGAACGCGTCGAGCGACATCTCGTCGTCCATCTCGACATAGATGTGCTCATCGCCGCCGTTGGTGTAGCGGGTTTTCATTATGCTGCTCCTTGTGATTGGGGCGGCATCAAGTTCCCGGCATCAAGCCAGGGTTCGAGCCATTGGGTGTGGAAGTCGCCTGCCAAGACGGCTGGGTCGCGGCAGAGGGCTTGATGCAGGGGGATCGTCGTTTTGATGCCATCAATGGCCAACTCGTTGAGGGCCACTGACAGCTTGGCAACGGCATCGGTACGCGAGACGCCATGCACGATAAGTTTCCCGATAAGGGAGTCATAAAAGGGCGGGATCTGGTAGCCCTCATAGATGAAGTGATCAAAGCGGCTGCCAGCCAACTCCGGCACTTTCATCGCGGCAACTTGACCAGGCCAGGGCATGAACTGCATGAAGGGGTCTTCGGCATTGATCCGCACTTCAATGGCGTGACCATCGCGTGTGATGTCAGACTGGGCATGGGTCAGCGATGCACCAGCGCACACTTTGATCATCTCTTCCACCAGGCCAACGCCGGTGATCATCTCGGTGACGGGATGCTCCACCTGAATGCGGGTGTTCATCTCGATGAAGAAGAACTCGTTCGATGCTTCATCGTAGAGATATTCAAGCGTGCCAGCGCCGCGATAGTTGACGGCTTCGGCAAGCGCTACAGCACCGGCGCACAGCGCCTGGCGTGTGGGTTCATCCAGACACGTTGCGCCGGCTTCTTCCCAAACCTTTTGCCGACGTCGTTGAAGGGAGCATTCACGCTCGAAGTAGTGAACCGCCTGCGTGCCATCGCCCATGATCTGCACTTCGATATGGCGGGGCGCGTTTATTGCGCGCTCAAGATAAAGCCCACCATCGCCGAACGCTGATGCCGCTTCGGCCTGGGCCTGCGGCGCCATTTTGCGCAGTTCGCTTTCGTTCTGGGCGATGCGGATGCCCTTGCCGCCGCCGCCAGCGGCTGCCTTGATCATAACCGGATAGCCGATATCGGCGGCAACGCGCGCGGCTTCATCCACCGTGTCGAGGCGCCCTTTCGAGCCCGGAACCACGGGTACGCCCGCTGCTTGCGCGGCTTCGCGCGCAGCTACCTTGTCACCCATGCGGTCAATGGTGTCAGCATCCGGCCCAATGAACACCATGCCAGCCTCAGCTACGGCACGCGCGAATGCGGCGCTTTCGGCAAGAAAACCATAGCCAGGGTGCACAGCATCGGCGCCAGTTTCATCGGCAGCGGCAACCACCTTTTCGATGCTCAGGTAAGATTCGCTGGCCTTGGCCGGACCGATGCAGATGGAAACGTCAGCCAGTCCAACGGCCATCATGTCCGCATCGGCTTCGGAGTAGACCTGAACGGTCTCAATACCCAGCGCTTTGGCCGCACGGTTGATACGCACAGCGATTTCGCCACGGTTCGCTATCAAGAGGCGCTTGATCGCCATGGTTTAGCCCGCAAGGTCCGCGAGAACTTGGCCCGCAGTAACTGGCGCCTCGTTGTCCGCCGCATACCCTTCAAAGGTGCCTGCGCTGTCTGCCTTCACCTCGATGAAGGTCTTCATCACTTCAACAAGCCCAATGGTATCGCCGACAGCCACGCTGTCGCCTTTGGATTTGAAGGGCGGCGAATTGGGGTCCGGCTTGTGATAAAATGTGCCTGGTAGCGGTGATTGAATGTTGGCCATGGCTGGTGTCCTTGTGCTCGTCTTCTTGTCCGTTTTTCTGGGCCTTCAGTGCCCAATAACGGTGGCTGCGGGCGCGATGTTGATGCCGGCGTCGGTGAGCGCAGCGCGAATGGCTTTGCCCATCTCCAGAGCGCCCGGCGTATCGGAGTGGAAGCAAATGGATTCAAAAGCGATTTCGACGTCTTCACCATCCACGGTGGTGACTGTGCCCTCTTTGCAGGCCTTCACACACTTGGCAGCGATATGCTCAATGTTGGGTCGACCGACCTGGCGGCGAAACACAATCGAGCCCGACGCGTCGTAGTCGCGGTCGGCATAAAACTCGCGCACAACGGGATGGCCGTTTTGCTTGGCGATTTCGTAGGTCTTCGAAATACCCATGCAAAACAAGATGGTGTCACCTGAAACGTCGGCGATGGTTTCGACCAGGTGCTGAGAGAGCTGCTCGTTAACCGCGGCCTCCATATAGAGCGCGCCATGCGGCTTGATGTGCTGGAGCGATACGCCGTGCCGGCGACCAAATTCACGCAGCGCACCCACTTGATAGATGATGTCGTTGACCAGCTCTTCGGCACTGGTCTCAATACGGCGGCGCCCAAAGCCTTGCAGATCGTTGTAGCCCGGGTGTGCACCCAGTCCGACGCCGTACTTTCCGGCCAGCTGAACCACGCGGTTCATTGAGTTGGGATCACCGGCGTGGAAGCCTGTGGCAACGTTGGCTGAACTGATGAGCGCCATGATGTCCTCATCGGGGGCATCACCAAGTGTCCATTGGCCAAACCCCTCGCCCATATCGCAATTCAGATCGACCACACTCTTCATCAACAACCACCTCACTGGATGAGGCATAGGCTTCCAAAGGCACCTCAGAATGAAAAGTTCTATTTTCCGCAGAAGCAATATCGAAAAAAACGATACCTATCGTGATCCAATTTTTATGAATGAATTTAATATTTTAACTCGCTCTCCAAGCGATCGTTCTTTCGCTTTGACGTTATCTGAAAATTTGATATCTTTGTTTCAAATGACAAGAAATTAGGCAGAGCGCATGAATTTGAGGCACCTGAAATACTTCGTCGCTACTGCAGAAACGGGCCAGGTAAGCCGCGCGGCCAACGCGCTGTCAATTTCACAGTCTTCCGTCACCAGTGCTATCAAGGAACTTGAGCAGACGCTGGACACTGAGCTGTTTCAGCGAACGTCACACGGCATGGAGCTGACCGAAACTGGCCGTGAATTCCTCGCCTCCTGCAAAGACATTTTGGAGAAGGTGGACGAGGCGACGAAGCTTTCCCGGCGCCCCAGTGAGCTGACGGGTGCACTCTCGTTAGCCGCAACTTACACGGTGATGGGCTACTTCCTGCCCTATCATCTTGATCGGCTTGCCCAGCTGCACCCCGGCCTTGATATCACGTTGCACGAACTCAACCGCGAAAGCATTGAAGAAGGACTGTTGTCCAATCGTTTTGATATGGCGGTGCTGCTGACGTCCAACCTCAGCAATCCGCATCTTGAAACCGAAACTTTGATGCGTTCGCCGCGCCGCCTTTGGGTGCCGAGCGGCCATCGCTTTGCACGCAACGGCAAGGCGACATTTAAAGAGATCGCGCAGGAAGACTACATTATGCTGACGGTGGATGAGGCGGCGCACACGACCATGCGCTATTGGAGCGAGACCAACTACACACCGCGCACCAAGCTACGCACTTCTTCGGTGGAAGCGGTACGCTCGATGGTCGCCAATGGGCGCGGCGTCACCATTCTTTCAGACATGGTTCTCCGTCCATGGTCACTGGAGGGCAAACGCCTGGAAACAGCGGCTACCGACGTGAGCCTGCCTTCGATGGATGTCGGCCTGGCCTGGGATCGGGCCGCCGAGTTCTCGCCACCAATGAGCGTTTTGCGCGACTATTTCCACCAGGCCTATGTGACGCCGCAGGTTGGTCCGCAGCACCGATAGTGGATGCTAGGTAGCCTTCGCGTCTCAAGCGCTTGATGCTGCCCACTTGATCATGTTGGCGAAGATTTTCTTGTAACCTGGCCAGGCGAGAAATGCTGGCGGCAGCCAGTGCTCGCTCATATCCGATGTCCAGGCGACGGTGCGCCCTTTGCCATGCTGGCCAGTGACAAGCAGTGGCAAGCTGCGTTGCGCTTCAGGAAGCTCAAGCACGCATTCCACACCTGGCTCGGCTTTCTGTTCCACTTCATTCACGCCGAGCAGATAGGGCCAGTCGCCGGGAACACCCGCGAGAATGGGGTGATCAGATGCTTTAACAACAGGCTTTGCCCCTTCGGGAATTTCCAGGCGATCATCGCAAGGTAGGCAGGTTACTGGCAGCGCTTTTTCGACCAGGGTCTTATGCCAGCGCGCGCGTCCATCGATGCCCTGGAAAGAGAAGTAGCCACCGATCATGATCAGACCACCGCCTTTGCGCGTCCATTCTTCAATCAAAGCGATGCGGTTGGGAACACGTTCTCCGCGCAACCAAACATCGGGATGCAAAAGCAAAGTGTTGGCGCCTATGTCGGACAGGATGATCACATCATAATCGCTAAGGCCTTCCAGGGTGGTGGGAAAGGCTTCTGCGGCCTCATGAGCCGGCATGTTGGTAACGTTGAGACCAGCGTCTTTCATGTCAGACAGGAACTGTTTGGCGCCGGTGTGAAAGGTCACGCTGCCAAACTGATCAAAGCCTTTGAAATGCGTGGCTGCGCTAACCCAGCTTTCGCCGACAAGCAGTACGTTGATCATTCTAATGTCCTTCATTCAAGCGTTGGAGAAGCGCGCGCCGAGGATTGCCCACCATCAAGAGGTGCAAGTCATCGGCGCTGAGGCCCAGCCGTTTCAAGCGGGGCAGCACATAGCGCGACACATGGGCATATCCGTTGCCGCCATAGGCGCAGAGCATCATTTTCAGGAAGACATCCTGCGACAGCAGAACCTGTTCGCCGAAGCCATCAGCAAACAGTGACGCGATGGCTTGGGTGGTCTGCTCATCGCTGGGGCACTGAACCTTTTGATCGTCGTACCAATAGTCCATGCCCATCATGTCATATTCGATATAGGCACCACGCCGGGCGAGCAGGCGTTGGTAGTCGCGGTCAGCATGGCTGGGGTTCATGTGGCAAAGGATAACCCGGTCCAGCGGCTGGCCACAGGCCTCAACCTCATCAAGAACCTCGTGGGCAAGACGCTCCCAGCCCGGCAGATGCACCATCAAAGGTAGACCGGTGCGCACAGCACCAAGCGCTGATCCGCGCAGCACTTTGCGCTCTTCATCTGTGAAATCTGCCGAAACGCCAATCTCGCCGATCAAGCCAATGCGAACGCCGCTCTGGCCAACGCCCGTTTCGGCCTCTTTAACCAACTCATCGGCGACGTCGTCGCTCGACATGTTTTTGAGGTGAGCGGGGTGCGAAGCTTCCAGATAATAGCCGGACCCCATGATGATGTTCAACCCGGTTGCTGAGGCGATACGCTTGAGTGCTCGCGGGTTGCGGCCAATGCCCTGGCAGGTTGGATCGACCACCGTGCGGCCACCTTCGGCGGTGAACAGGCCAAGTTCTTCGATGGCGAGCGCTTCATCATCGATGGCGCAATTGTGCTTGTTGGCGAACGGGTCGTTGCGCAGTTGCCAAAGGATATCCGGGCTGACTGGTACGTCGCGCACGGGCGAGGTGAACTGCGGATCATGCCCGCGCCACCAGCAGGTGCAATCGTTCAAGATGTGTTCGTGGATCAGCGTTTGGCCGAGATCATCTGCCTTTACAGGGCCAAGAACGGTCATCACGCTGTCTGAAAAGTGATGGGTCATGATCCTTCTTCCCCTGATGCCCGCGAGCTGTAAGGCGCGTGGTGGAAGCCTACCTCAAGGCGGGTCACCTTAGCGAAGATCGCTGACAGACGTTCCATGTCATTCTTGCTGCCATAGCGATCGATGGCCTTTTTGAGCCACATGGCCTGCGCCGCAAATGTTTCATCCACATGCAGGGCTATCCAAGCTTTCAAATCTGGGTTTGAGATTTGGCAGGCGATGGCACGTTTGCTCCATGACCAATACATCCATTCGGCAGCAAACATGGCTGTGGCGATATCAAGAAAATCACCTTGTTTTGCCAATTCATGCATGCCTTTGTCGAACGCGGCAGCCTGCGGGGGGAGATCGGCAAGCGGGGTGATGTCGAGGGTTTGATAACGTTCTTCAAAGTACGGAATTTGCTCGTTCGCCAGAGCATCAAGCACGCCAATCATCCAGCGGCGCGCTTCCATATCCGGGGCACGCGCAACCGCATAGGCAAAGATGGAAATGGCTGTTTCAACGAACGCGCCTTCATAGGCAACGTATCGTTGAAACACGTCTGGGGGGAGACGATCAGCACATATATCTTCGACAAAGCGATGGGTTAGCATCTCATTCAAGATGCTTTCATTGGCCTGCAAAATGTCATCCGACAGGCTCACTCAGCGGCCTCGATTGCAGGTTTGGCGGCCTCAACAAACGCACGCACACGGTCCACTTCCACTGGGTTCCACCACACGCCGCCTTCTTTGAGCGAGGAGGCCACGATGACAGCGTCAGCGACGCTTAAGATCGATACGATGTTATCAGCGGTCACGCCGGAGCCAACCAGCACCGGCAGATTTGTGGCGCTTGCCACGTCTTCCAGTTCTTCTAGCGTTGCGCTGTTGCCGGTGCGTTGACCGGTCGCGATGACCGCATCCACGTCGAAGAAGGCAAGGTCGCGTGTGAGTTCGGCAACCGAGCGGTCAGACACGATGGCATGGCTACCGTGTTTTACATGGGCATCAGCGAACACGTGGATATGCTCACCGCGCAAGGCTGAGCGGTAGCGCATAGCTTCAGCGGCGCGGCCCTCCATGAAGCCCTCATTGGCCACATAGGCATTGGCCCATTGGTTCACACGGATAAACTCCGCCCCTGCAGCGCGCGCGGTTGCAAAGGCGGGCATCGGCGCATTGGCCAGCACATTGATGCCCATAGGTACATCAAAGTTGCGGCGAATACGATCGGTCACCACAGCCATAAAGCCTGTTGTTTCCGGCCCGATGTCTTCAGGTTTGGCAAACGGCACATCACCGTGATTTTCCACGATCAACCCGTGCATGCCGTTGGAAATCAGCGCATCAGCATCTCGCATGGAAGCATCATAAATGTCATCCATGCTTTCTCCACGGTAGCGCGGGCTGCCTGGAAAAGGAGGGCAATGGATCATGCCGATCAGCGCTTTGGGGCGTCCGAAAATATCGCGGATCGCACCGCCATCATTGCTGGAAATGGTTTGCATAGACTGTCCAGTTAGTGGGCTTTCTCTGGCGCACGCCAGAACAAGTTCAGCCCTTGCGTTTAAATGAGAAGGTCGCCGTGAATATCCGTGTGTTCAGCCAGATGGCGATCAGGATGATTGTGCCGGTGACGATCTGTGTGAAGAACGGCGAGATGTGCATGAGGATCAACCCATTGCCAATGACGGCAATTGTGAGCGCTCCCAGCACAGTGCCCAGGATAGAACCACGCCCCCCAAACAGCGATGTGCCGCCGAGCACCACAGCCGCAATGACCTGGAGTTCAAAACCGACAGCAGCGTTGGATGAACCCGAGCCCAAGCGCGCCGCGATTAAGAGGCCTGCGATGGCAGCAGCGACGCCGGTGAGCATATAGACCGACGTTATGGTCCAACGTGTTGGCATACCCACACGCCGCGCCGCTTCGGGGTTCGACCCAACAGCAATAACCCTGCGGCCATAGAGATTGCGGCTTAGGATGAGCCAACCGATGCCAGCTATGGCCAAGGCGATGATGGCAGGCACCGGGATGCCAATCAGCGTGCCACGCCCCAAGGCAAAGAAGCCCGGCACGTTGGAAATCGGGATCGAGTAGCCCTGCGTCATATAGAGCGCCAGCCCCCGCAGAATGGAAAGCCCTGCCAGCGTCACGATGAAGGCTGGAATGCCCTGATAGGCGACGAACCAGCCTTGCGCAAAGCCTATGAAGGCACCCAGAGCCAACATGGCGATAATGACCACGGGCCAGGGAACTCCCATTGCCAGGATGATGGCTGCGGCGGCGTTGATCAGTGCGACCTGCGAGCCAACCGACAGGTCAATGCCCGCCGTGATGATCACGAAGGTCATCGCGGTTGCCACGATCAGAATCGGTGCTGCCTGCCGCAAGATATTGAGAATGTTGCCAATGGTCAGGAACACGTCCGTCGAGACTGAAAAGAAGATCAGGCAGACCGCAAAGAAGAAGGTGATGGAGAGAACTTGGGCGTGCTCGGCGACGAAGTCAGCAATTGCCGAGCCTTGACCACGCTCTGTATAATTGACGCTCAAAGCTCTTCTCCCTTGCCGACAATTAACTTCACAAGGTCTTCAAGGTCGGTGTCTTCGATACGGCGTTCGGCCACTTTGGTGCCCTCGTACATAACGGTGATCTTGTCGCAAACGCGAAACAGATCTTGCAGGCGATGGGTAATCAAGATCACCGATACGCCGCGCTCTTTCACCCGATTGATGAGGCGTAGCACGGCTTCCACTTCGGCCACGGCCAGAGCGGATGTCGGTTCATCCATGATCAGCACCCTTGGATCAAAGGATGCTGCACGGGCGATAGCGATGGCTTGGCGCTGTCCGCCGGAAAGCTGAGCGACTTTGGCATTCAGCTTGGGAATGCGGATGTCGAGATCATCCAGCATCTCGCGGGCATGGACTTTCATGGCCGCATTGTTGAGAAACGAAAGCTGTGTTTCCTCGCGCCCGAGGAACAGATTGCCCATGACATCGATATGGTCGCACAGGCTGAGATCCTGAAAGACCATCTCGATCTGCCGCTCACGCGCGTCCGATGGATTGGTGAAATGAACGGGCTCGCCGTCAATGGCGATAGAGCCACTGTCAGCGACGTAAGTGCCTGAAATGATTTTCGTCAGCGTCGACTTGCCGGCAGCGTTGTCGCCAATCAGCCCAACACATTCACCCGGTGCGACATCAAGATCCACGCCCCGCAAAGCTTCAATGGAGCCAAAGGTCTTGCGGATGTCTTTCAGAGAAATGCGCGGGGCAACCGAAGTCCCGGAGAGCGCAAGGCCCTCCGGGGATGATGCGTGTGGGGACGTCATCGTGCAGCCTATTCGAATATGCTGCGGAAATCATCCACATTGGCGGTCGTGACGATCGTCACCGGAACCGACACGATTGGATCGGTGGAACCACCGCCTGCCAATGTGTTGAGCACTTCAACGGCTGTGCCGCCCATCTGGCCTGGGTCCTGCTGGATCACCGCTGTGACATAACCCGCATCGATGCCAGCGATTGCCTGTGCGGTGAGATCCCAGCCGAACACACGGATGGAATCCTGTTTGCCTTGGCTTTCAACAGCAGCGATCGCACCCAGAAGGGCTGGTTCGCCGGTTGCATAGATCGCATCAAGGTCAGGGTTGGCGGTGATCAGGTTCTCAGCGGCCGAAAGCGCCAGATCCTGCACGTTCTGACCATCAACAACGGTTGCCATGCTCACGCCATCGGCACTTTCAATGGTGTCGACAAAGCCAGCCTGACGGATGTTCTGAATGGAAGAGTTGAGCGCACCGACGATGCCAACTTTGGCTTCGCCGCCCATCTCAGCAGCCATGTATTCCAGGAAGAACTCGCCCATCATTGCGCCGGCAGTGACATTGTCCACGCCAACCTGAGCAGCGTGTGGGCCTTCTGGTAGAACAGCGTCAACGGCAACCACCGGAATGCCTGCATCAACGGCCTGCTCAACGGCCGGCATGATACCGTTCACGTCGATGGCGATGACCACAATGCCGTCTACACCTTGTTGGATGTAGGTCTCGATTGCGCTGTTTTGGGCAGCCGGATCGTTGTTAGCGTTGAAGATCACCACTTCATCGCCCAGTTCGGCCGCCGCGGCGAGCGCACCTTCATTCATCTGGTTGAAAAAGAGCGCCTGCTGGTTGATCTGCACAACGGCAAATGTCTCGTCGGCCAATGCGGCGTTTGCGCTTAATCCAAAGACCGCGGTGGCGGCCAGAAGTGTTGTTCTCATTGTATTTTTCATCGATTTTTCTCCTGTTGAACTCAGTATTGTCGAGACCTTTTGTCAGGCCTTTCTCGTAATAGGGTTGGGCGCACTGACGGACTGACGTTCAATCAGACGCACCGGTAAAAGCTCGGTTGTTTCAAGGAATTTTGGGTCGTCCCAATCACCATCCAGCAACATCTCAATGGCGCGGCGGCCCATAATGTCCACGGGTTGTTCGACAGCGGTAATCGCTGGGGCGAAAAGGTGGAGCGAGCGAACATTGTCGAAGCTGACGAGTGAAATGTCTTCGGGCACTCGCACGCCTTGGGCGCGGAACACCTCAAGCACACCGACGGTCAACTCATCAGAGCCGACAAAGAGGGCCGTTTCTCCATCGCAGTCCTTAAGGAACCGCTGTGCAAGCTCGCGACCGGAGGCCGCCGCGTGGTCATCGACATAGCTACGTAGCGGAGCAATGCCCTGCATGCCGCGCCGCAGGCCCTCCAGGCGAGCGGATGTGCTGAACAGGTCTTCGCGGCCACCAATGTAAGCGACGTTGCGATGGCCAGCTTCATAGAGAACCTGGCCAGCCAGAAATCCACCTTGTTCATTGTCGCAAAGCACACGCGGAGCACGCGCATCCTTCACATCTTCATCCAGAACGATGGCGCGCGAAAAGCGGTTGATCCGTTCTGCGACCTCGGGGGGAGGCATATGATTGGTAATGAAAACAAGGCCATCGACCAAATTCTGAGAGGCGTTTTCAAGCGCAGCTATCTCGCGGTCGCTGCGGTTCATCGTGGCATGCAGCGTGACCATTTTTCCACGTTCAGCGGCACATGCTTCCATGGCAGCGGCCAGCCGGGAGAAGAACGGATTGGCGATATCAGGGATAATCAGGGCAAAAGTATCGGAGCGTCCGAGGCTCAATCGGCGTGCGTGCGGATTGGGTCGATAATCAAGGTCGGCAACGGCCCGATCTATGCGGCCACGGGTGCCATCGGGAAGCTCAAGAAAGCCGTTGAGATAGCGCGAGACGGTCGCCACCGACACGTCAGCGCGCTTTGCAACATCCTTCAAGCTATGCCGGTTTTGGGCCAAAAGCGCGCTCTTTCCGTCTTATAAAGCGGTTTAGTAAACGCATTTACACTTGTTCTAAGAACGAGAGTCAAGGATATTGCGCGCACAAGAATGCAGGCGCGGTGAACCTTTGCCGCGCTTCTCAGCTCCAGCTCCTGGATGATCAGGGTGAAAAGGCAGTTTGTTTTATGCGTGCGTATGTGGTCGGCAATGTCGCTATGGACGAGACCTTTGAGGTCGAGGCGCTGCCGCAAGAAGGGCAGTCTATCCTTGGTACGCAACGCTCCAGCGACCTCGGTGGCAAGGGTGCCAATCAAGCCATTGTGCTTGCTCGTTGCGGTGTGCCGGTCACCTTTATTGGAGGTGTTGGGGATGATGCGCAGGCCGAGAAATTACGCGCTCGGCTGGCCCACGAGCCTGTTGATGCTCGCTTTGTCGCGCTGCCCGGCATGGCCACGGACCTCTCTATCGTGATGGCCGACCCAAATGGTGGCAATGCGATCCTAACGACTGTGGATTGTGCCCGAGCGCTTGATGTTTCAACCGTGATGCCAGTGCTTCACGAAGCCTCGCCGGGTGATGTGATGGTTTTGCAAGGCAACCTTTCAGCCCATGTGACCGCTGAATTGTTCGATGTCGCTGATGCCAAAGATTTGAAAGTCGTCTTCAACCCATCACCGGTGGATGAAGCTTTTCGCGCGCTGCTCGGGCGGGCATCCATGGTGTTTGTGAACGAGACCGAAGCCCAGGCCTACACAGGAGAGAAAGGTGCAAGCGCTGTGCGCGCACTTCTCTCTATGGGCAGCCGATCAGTTGTGATGACGCGCGGTGCTGACGGAGCGTTGTTCGGGCTCCCTGATGGCGAGGTTGGCAGTGTTGCGGCGCATCCGTGTGATGTCGTGGATACAACCGGTGCAGGTGACACCTTTCAGAGCGTGGCTGTTGCTACCGTGATGCTGAACGGCAAGCCATTAGCCGAGCAGGCGTTACACACTGCGGCGAAAGCTGCGGCCATTACCATCTCTCGCTTTGGAACCGTCAGTGCACTGCCAAGCACGAATGACCTCGCCTTACTGCTTTGACCGCGGCTCACCACCAATGGATTGGGACAAAGCTGAAGCCGCCTCAATAACGGCGGAGCTCAGAAACTCGATCTGATCGAGACCAACCCGACTGGTCGGCCCCGAGACCGAAATGCCCGCAACCGCTTCCTGGCTCATGTCGAACACCGGGGCAGCGATACAGCGCATGCCGAGATTCTTCTCCTCCCCATCAATGGCAAAGCCACGCCGACGCGTTTCGGCCAAATCAGCGCGCAGATCGTCCAGGTCAGTGATGGTGTGTTTGGTGAACGTTTCCGGGCTGTGCGCTGCAAACACACGTTGCAACCGCTCATCATCCATATGCGCCAGCAATGCCTTACCGATCCCAGAGGCATGCATCGGCGACAGCGTTCCTGGTGGAAAGAACGCGCGAATGCTCTCATGTGTTTCAACTTGGCCTATGAACAAAACCAAGCCATTGCGCTCCATCCCCAAATTAGCGGTCTCGCCTGTCTGTTCCATCAGCTTGCGCAAAATGGGTCGCGCGCGATCCACAAGGCTGGACCGGCGCAAAAAACGCGCGCCAATAACAAAAGCTCGGGCCCCGATGTGCCAAACCTGCTCGTCGGCATCGAACTCCACCAAGCCACGCCCCTCGAGCGTTACCAGGATGCGGTAGACCGTGGCGGGCGATTGACCCATCTCCGAAGCCAGCGTCGAGAGTGTCTTGCCTTGCGCCTCACTTAAGAACTCAAAAACCTCCATCGCGCGATCCAGCGATTTGATGGTGTTTTGCGCGGTCTTGTCATCCCATCCCCGAGGTCTTCCGCGAGCTCTGTGACGCTCTTGTTTTGGCAATTTTTGCTCGACCATGGTGTGCCTTAGATCTTAAATGAAATTATATTTCATGATATGAAAAATATAACATATTGACAAGACTATACTATTTCCTCAAACTCCTTTTTAAAAAAAGATTTCAAAAAAATTTCCTCCATCCGATCTTCTGCGTATGGTCCACCCCATGATGCGAAGGAGACGGTCATGAGTTTTCAGAACCCAGTTTTCATTCCCGGGCCCACAAATATCCCTGAGAATTTGCGTAAGGCATGCGATATGCCGACGGTCGATCACCGCTCGCCGTTCTTCGGCAATATTCTGCATCCGGCGCTCGACAAAGTGCGTCAGATTTTAAAGAGCCAAAGCGCGGAGATTTTCATCTTCCCGTCAACAGGCACAGGTGGCTGGGAAACGGCGCTGACCAACACACTGAGTGCAGGTGACAAAGTTTTGTCGGCGCGCAACGGCATGTTCTCGCATCGCTGGATCGATATGTGTCAGCGGCACAGACTGGATGTGCAGGTGGTCGAGACCCCTTGGGGTCAGGGTCTGCCCGCTGATCGCTACGCTGAAATTCTGACCGCCGACAAGGGTCACTCCATCAAGGCCGTGCTCGCCACGCACAATGAAACCGCCACGGGCGTGCGCTCCAACATTGCCACTGTTCGCAAGGCGTTGGATGATGCGGGCCACCCTGCGCTGTTGCTTGTTGATGGCGTGTCGTCGATCGCATCAATGGATTTCCGCTTTGATGAGTGGGGCGTTGATGTTGCCGTGACCGGTTCGCAAAAAGGCTTCATGCTGACAGCCGGTTTGGCGATTGTTGGCTTCAGCGAAAAAGCGATGGAAGCAACGAAAACAGCGGCGTTGCCGCGGACCTTCTTCGATGTGCACGATATGCGCAAAGGTTACCAGAACAGCGCCTATCCATACACGCCGACGATTGGCCTCATCAACGGTCTCAACACGGCCTGCCAGATGATCCTGGACGAAGGTTTGGAGAATGTTTTCGCCCGCCACTACCGCATCGCCGAAGGTGTTCGCCAGGCTGTTTCAGCCTGGGGCCTTGAGCTTTGTGCAACCTCTCCGGAGGTGTACTCTGACACGGTAAGCGCGATCAAAACTCCTACCGGCTTCAACGCCACTGATATCGTAACGCACGCTGCCAGAACCTACGGCGTTGCCTTTGGTGTCGGGCTTGGAGACGTGGCCGGCAAAGTGTTCCGTATTGGACATTTGGGCAGCCTGACCGACGTGATGACGCTGAGTGGTATCGCCACCGCTGAGATGTGCATGGCCGATCTGGGCTTAGACATCGAGCTGGGGTCAGGCGTCGCTGCGGCTCAGTCTTATTATCGCGGCCACCCCGCGATTGCACCTAAGCTTGCTGCATAGAAGGATCGACCAATGTACATTCCAACGTTTGATGATGTGAAGGCCGCGCATGAGCGCATCAAACCGCACATTCATCGCACACCGATCCACACATCGTCCTACTTCAACGAACTTGTTGGCGCGGAGCTTTTCTTCAAGTGTGAGAACTTTCAAAAAGCTGGCGCCTTCAAAGTGCGCGGCGCATCCAACGCGGTGTTTGGTTTGTCTGATGAGGCGGCACAGCAAGGTGTTGCTACGCACTCATCGGGTAACCATGCGTTGTCGCTAAGTTACGCAGCCGGGCGCCGCGGCATCCCGTGCAATGTGGTCATGCCGCGCACCGCACCGCAGGCCAAGAAGGATGCGGTGAAGGGTTATGGCGGCATCATCACCGAATGTGAGCCGTCAACCAGCAGCCGTGAGGAAGTGTTTGCGGAGGTGCAGGCGAAGACGGGCGGCGATTTCGTACACCCCTACAATGATCCACGCGTGATCGCGGGTCAGGGTACCTGCTCTCGCGAACTGATGGAGCAGACCGATGGCGTGGACATGGTCATCGCGCCCATCGGCGGCGGGGGTATGATATCAGGCACGTGCCTCACCTTGTCGAACATTGCACCGGAGACTGAGGTTATCGCGGCCGAGCCCGAACAGGCCGATGATGCCTATCGCAGTTTCAAGGCCGGCCATATCATTGCCGATGACGCACCGGTCACCATTGCTGATGGTCTGAAAGTCCCGCTCAAAGAGCTGACTTGGCATTTCGTGTCCAACCATGTGACCGACATTCTGACGGCGTCGGAAGAGGAAATCATCGCGGCGATGAAGCTCACATGGCAGCGCATGAAAATTGTGATGGAAGCCAGCTGCGCTGTGCCGCTGGCCACCATTTTGAAAAACAAAGACCGGTTCGCTGGTAAGCGGGTTGGTGTCATCATTACCGGTGGGAATGTTGATCTCGACACCCTGCCATGGATCAAGTGAAGGGAGATATTTCGATGAACGCACCTGTAAACATCAACGCGCTCGACGTTGGCTATGATGTGCCAGCCGTTCCAGGCATGGATGAGGCGACCATTCAGACGCCTTGTCTGATCTTGGATCTTGATGCGCTTGAGCGAAACATCAAAAAGATGGGCGACTACGCGCAGTCCAAGGGGATGCGCCATCGCGTGCATGGTAAAATGCACAAGTCCGTCGATGTGGCGAAGCTGCAAATGGAGATGGGCGGCGCGTGTGGCGTGTGCTGCCAGAAAGTGTCCGAAGCTGAGGTTTTTGCCCGTGGCGGCATCAATGACGTGCTGGTTTCCAATCAGGTCCGCGATCCGGCCAAGATCGACCGTCTGGCGCGCATACCTAAGCTTGGCGCCCGCGCCATTTGCTGCGTTGATGACGTAGCCAATGTTGTAGACCTGTCAGCGGCCGCACAGAAGCACGGCACGCAGATTGAGTGCTTGGTGGAGATCGATTGCGGCGCTGGCCGTTGCGGCGTGACGACCACACCGGCGGTGGTGGAAATCGCCAAAGCAATTGATTCGGCACCGGGCCTGAAATTCTCCGGCATCCAAGCTTATCAAGGCGCCATGCAGCACATGGACTCCTACGAAGACCGCAAAGCCAAGCTCGATATCGCGGTGGCGATGGTAAAGGACGCTGTCGACACGCTGAAGGCCGATGGTCTTGAGTGCGATATCGTCGGCGGTGGCGGCACCGGCTCGTATTATTTTGAGAGCACCTCAGGCGTTTACAACGAACTGCAGTGCGGCTCCTACGCGTTCATGGACGCTGATTATGGTCGCATCCTCGATAAGAACGGCAAGCGCATTGATCAGGGCGAGTGGGAGAATGCGCTGTTCATCCTCACCAGCGTCATGAGCCACGCTAAAGCCGACAAAGCCATCGTGGACGCCGGTCTGAAAGCCCAGTCCGTGGACAGTGGCCTGCCATTCATCTTCGGTCGCGATGACGTTGAGTATGTCAAATGCTCCGATGAGCACGGTGTGGTCGCTGATCCAGACGGCGTTCTGAAAGTCAACGACAAGCTGCGCTTGGTGCCTGGCCACTGCGACCCAACCTGCAATGTGCATGACTGGTATGTCGGCGTTCGCGGCGGACAAGTGGAGACCCTCTGGCCGGTGTCCGCTCGCGGCAAGGCCTACTAGGCTCGCAACATAGAAGACCGAATTTCAAACGCCCGCGCGCTGAAACGCTAACGCGCGGGCGCCTTCTTTTTTAAAGGACCAAAGACATGTGGATTGTCCCCGAACGTGACATCGCCGACCTGATGACCCGCGAAGCGGCCTTCGGAGCGGTGGAAGAGGTTTTCGCCGCGATGGCCTCCGGCGATGCCTACAATTTTCCGGTGGTGCGCGAGGCAATCGGCCATGTGGATGCGCTCTACGGCTTTAAGGGTGGCTTTGACCGTGCGGGACTGACCTTGGGCCTGAAAGCCGGTGGTTACTGGCCGAACAATCTAGAGACCCAAGGCATCATCAACCACCAGTCCACGGTGTTTCTGTTCGATCCAGATACCGGCAAGGTCAAAGCGATGGTCGGCGGCAATCTGCTCACCGCGCTGCGCACCGCCGCTGCCTCATCGGTGTCGATCAAGCATCTGGCGCGCGAGGATGCCAAGGTGATCGGCATGGTTGGCGCCGGGCATCAGGCGACGTTCCAGCTGCGCGCGGCGTTGGAGCAACGCAGCTTTGAGAAAGTCATCGGTTGGAACTTCCATCCAGAGATGCTGCCGAACATTGAAAAAGTGGCGGAGGAAGCAGGCCTGCCTTTCGAAGCGGTGGAACTGGACGGGATGCAAGCTGCCGATGTGATCATCTCCATCACCTCCTCGCACGATGCCATTTTTATGGCTGATCAGGTCAGCCCCGGTACGCACATCGCCTGCATGGGCACCGACACTAAAGGCAAGCAGGAAGTGGATCCAGCGTTGCTGGTACGTGCGAGCGTGTTCACTGACGAGATCGCGCAATCGATCAGCATCGGTGAAGCACAGCATGCCGTTGGCCAAGGCCTGATCAAGGAAAGCGACGTCAACCAAATCGGCGCTGTGATCAACGGCACCCATGGCGGGCGAACAGAAGCTGGCCAGATCACCCTGTTCGATGGCACCGGCGTTGGCCTGCAAGACCTTGCCGTCGCCGCCAGCGTGGTTGACCTGGCGATCGAAAAAGGCATCGCTATCGAGGTAGATTTTTAACCTCGGCCTAAAAGGCCACTTTTTGCAAAGTCACCCAATGCTATGCGTGTTCTGATCAATGGGTTCGGCCGGATCGGTCGAACGCTCCTGCGCCAACTTCTGGCCGATGCCCGCCATAACGATGTGACCGTTGTGGGCATCAACGACATCGCACCGCTGGAAACCTGCGCCTACCTTTTTCGCTATGACTCTGTGTTTGGGCCCTATCCGGGCAAGATTGAAGAGGGACTGGACGCGCTGATCGTGGATGGTCAGGCAATCGCCTTTTCAACGTTTGCGGACGTCTCACACGCTGATCTTTCTGGCGTTGATCTGGTGTTGGAATGCACCGGTAAAGCTGGCACGCACGAGGTCGCTGAGCGTGGCCTGAAAGCCGGGGCCAAGGCTGTTTTGATCTCCGGACCATCAGAGGCGGCGGACATCACGGCAGTGCTTGGCGCCAATGAGGATGCCATCGGCGATGCTACCATCGTGTCGAACGCTTCCTGCACAACGAACGCTGTTGCGCCGCTGTTGCGCTCACTGGATGGGGCGTTTGGGATCGAGCGGGCCCACATCACCACCATTCATTGCTACACTGGTAGCCAGCCAACAGTTGATGCACCTGCAGCAAGCCTTGAGCGAAGTCGAGCGGCGGCGGTCTCCATGGTGCCAACCAGCACAAGCGCTGGTTCTCAGGTCACGCGCGTTCTACCAAGCATGGCTGACAAACTGACGGTTTCGGCGGTGCGTGTGCCTTGCATCAGCGTCTCCGCTGTTGATGCGGTTCTGCAGCTGCAACAAGTACCGGAAGGCCCACTGGATGATGTCCTTGCGCATATGTTCGACGGCTCCAACCTGATCGGCCTGACAAACGACCCTTGCGTTTCCACCGATATGCGCGCGCGGCCTGAATCTCTGGTTCTGGCGCTGCCGGAAACACGACGTATCGGCGCCCATCAGGTGCGACTGTTTGGTTGGTATGACAATGAATGGGGTTTTTCGGCACGCATGATCGAGATGGCACGGCTCATGGCCACACGCGGTTAAACCGACACGCTGGCACGCTTGCGCATTTTGTTTGCAAAAGGCACTTGCACCGGACCCAAGGTCATACCCTAAATGGATACGTCGGAGAGAGACATGACCGACGAAACCCTACTGACTGCCGCTGAATGCGCCCGCCGCCTTGGTCTCACCACCAAAGCGCTGCGCGTCTACGAGGCGCGCGGTCTTATCGAGCCGCGACGCACCGAGAAGAACTGGCGGCTCTATGGCAGCCGTGAGATTGCACGCCTCAACGAGATTTTGATGCTGCAGCAACTTGGGTTGACCTTGTCGCGTATTGGCCAGGTTCTTTCTGGCCAACAAACCGATCTGGCAGAATTTCTGGCCATTCAAGAAGAGACATTGCGCAGCCGTCAGACGCGCATTGATCGCAGCCTGGCGTTGGTCCGCTCGCTCCAAAGCAACCATGCAGATGGTGAGGTTCTCTCACTGGATGACATGATCAAACTTGCCAAGGAGACTTTGATGACCCCCGACAAAGACGACGCCATTGCCTGGAAGCGCTATGAGCAATCAAGGCCGCGCACCGCCATCCCAACCGACACATCAGCCCTTGGCGATTATCCGGGTAGCTACGCGATGGAGGATGGCTCGCTGGTGTCCATTACCGTTCAGAATGAAGGCTTGTACCTACAACTGATCGGCCAGCCGGAAGTGCTTTTTCAGCCAGAGGCCAAAGACGCCTTTTTCACCACACTTGTTGCGGCACAGGTGACGTTTCAGCGCGATGATGCTGGCAAAGTTGTGTCACTGACACTGCATCAAAACGGTCATGAGATGAGCGCCAACCGCACAGTCGAAGACGCCTTTGCAACAACCAAGCAGGCTCTGGAAGAGCGTATCGCCGCCAAGGCACCACTACCCAGCAGTGAGGCCGTGATGCGCGAGGTGATCGACCAGCATGTGACTGGCGCCATCGATTATGATCGCATGACCAAGCCGCTGGCTGACCTTGCGCGCACGCAAGCCGATATGATCGAAGCGGAAATGGGGCGCTTGGGCGCACCCGGCGCCATCACCTTCAAAGGCGTGGATAGCAATGGGTTCGATATCTACCAGGTGCAGTTTGCCAATGGGCGTACCGAATGGGGCTTGTCGCTGGCTGATGATGGTCAGATCAACGGCCTCTACACACGCAACGCGGTGTAGAGGCCGTTAGAAGGCGGGCTAAACCACCCCACCTTCCACCACTTGTCCTGGATGGCTCGCGGCCCAATCGGCTAGGAACTCAGCCACTGCTGGGTCGCCTGCCACCTGCGGTGCGCGTCGGGGTAGTGCCACACCTTCGTGCAAGGCAAGCTCCAGACAGGCCAGATAATCGCGCTCCTCGCGCTGCGGACAGTTCTGCGAGCCATGAATGATGGTGGAAAGCAGCGTGCCTCCATAGCCATTGACGTGGGAGAGGTCAGGCGCCAACGCAAGAAAGTAAGCCATGATCTCCGGCAAACCCTCCCAGCCAGCAACTTGAACTGGTGTTAGCCCTTCACTGTCAGGACGGTCATATTCCACGCCTATCGCCACCAACCGTTTGATATGATCAAGCTTGCCCGGAAGATGGACGATCATCCGGACGATGTTGCGGTAGGCGTCTGGCAGCTTGGCGGTGTCGACGAACAGGCCGGTCGTATCATCGCCGTCGGCAGCCTTGGCAAGAAGCTTCTCCTCCGGCGTGAGATCGGGCACCTGATCGCGCGCTTCGATAGCCTTAGTAAGATGCTGATTGCCGAACACACGGGCGTACCCGTAAGCGGTGCACCCTTCATGGGTTCGGGCAGGATCGGCACCCGCCTCAAGAAGCAGATCAATCATTGCCGGGGGTGACATTCGCCGCGCAGCTTGATGAAGGGCAGGCACGACCCAGGGCTTTTCTCCACCAATCTCAGCATCATTGAACTCATCGGCCAACGCGCCAGCGTCCAGCAACATGCGCACCGCTTCCACATCATGGAAGTCCATGGCGCGAAGCATTGCATTGGTGCCGCGTGGATCAGCGCCGTGCTCAAGCAGCATTTTCAGGCCCTCGCGGTGCCCAAGCTCGGTCGCGTGATAGAGCGACTCATCGTCGTTGGGGTCCGCGCCATGCTCCAACAGCCAGCGGCCAAGCGGCATATTGTTCGCGTGGCCGATAGCAAGATAGAGCGGCGAGAGATAATGGTCCGATCCCTCAGCAACCGGCAGGCCTTGGTTCACATCGCCACCATGAGAGAGAGCAGCAATTCGGCGATGGCCAACATATCGCCTTCGCGCTCTGGGTGAGCGTGGATCACGCGCGAGCGGGCCAAATGCACGAAGGCGGGTGCTGGACCAAGATCGCGATCAAGGCATGTTGGATCAACATGCAGCGCTGTTTCTACCGCCTCACGCCGATAGAGCGCAATCTCCAGACCCAACACACCATCAGCAAGGTCAGGAACCTCATCCAGCAAGCGCTCCACTACCGCCATTTGGCCATTGTAGAGCGCCACTTTCAGGCGTTGGAGTTTGGTGGCCCGGTCCATGCCGTGCAGTTCCACAGTAAGCTTTAGATCAGGCCAACTGGCAAAGCTGTTTTCTTGCGCAATCACATGCAGATAGTCGGCATGTTTAAGCGGCGAGCCCTTGGGGCGCGGCGGACGCAAACGCAAACGCTCGCGGGCATGCCTGTCGCCCGCCTCAAAAGCGGTCTTCAAAGCACGCGCATCACGGCGCAATTGGTCTAGAGACTTGGTCATCGGTTTCCTCATCGAAACACCCACCGATCCGCTACGTTCGGGCATGAGAAATACCGGGATATGGTATCATAACTGATCAAAAGGGGCGCCGATGACGGCTTTCCGCGGACCTGGGTGCTGCCCCTAGCAGCGGCGTCTCTTTAGGCCCGAACGTATCTGGGCGCAAGCGACCAAATGTAAAAAACTGCTAAACGATGCCCGCACGGAGACAATCGTGCATGTGCAGCACACCCCGCAAAATGCCGTCTTCATCAACCACAGCGAGCACGGTGATCTCGCGCTCATTCATCACGCCGATAGCGGCGTTGGCCAGGGCAGAGGGCTGAATGGTGCGCGGTGATTTCGTCGCAATATCAAGCGCGATGTGGTCCATCAGTCCGACAAGGTTACGCCGCAAATCGCCATCGGTGATGATGCCCTTGAGATGATCGGCGTCATCCACCACCAGCGCGATGCCCAGACCCTTGGCGGTCATCTCCACCAGCACATCGCCCATGGACGCATTGGGTGCGACGCGCGGCAATTCTGGTCCAGCATGCATGAGCGCTGCAACGTCCATCAAGTGTGCACCCAGCTTGCCGCCAGGATGATAGTCGCCAAAGCTTGACGCGTCGAAATCACGCTCGTTCATCGCTGCAATGGCCAGCGCATCACCCAATGCCAGCGTGCAGGTGGTCGAGGTGGTTGGCGCCATGCCGATGGTGCAGGCTTCTGGCACGTCGGGCAGTTGCAAAATGAGATCGGCCTGCTTGCCGAGCGAGCTTTCACGCACCTTGGTGACAGCGATCATTGGGATCGCAAAGCGCCGCGTGTAGGCGACAATGTCAGCAAGCTCGCGGCTTTCGCCAGAGTTGGAAATGAGGATACAAAGATCATCCGGCGTGATCATGCCCAGATCACCGTGGCTTGCTTCAGCCGGATGGACAAAGTGTGCCGGTGTGCCTGTGGAGGCGAGCGTGGCGGCGATCTTGGTGCCGATATGCCCGGACTTGCCCATGCCTGAGATGATCACCCGGCCTTTGACCCGCAAAATCCATTGGACAGCGGTGACAAACTCGCCGTTAAGCGCGCTTTCCAATGCATCAAGGCCAGCACGCTCTGTGGCTAGCACAGTCTTGGCAGCATTAAGAATGCTGTCCTGGTGCCCGGCATCTGTTGGAAGGGCGTTCTGTAAGGTGGTCGGGTTGGGCATCAAGAAAAAGACCTTAGCTCTAAAAGGCAGTTTGAGCGCCTATCTAACTGATGGCGCACGCAAGCTCAAACACGCTTTTGAAAGCGACTTCCAATTCGCATCTGGAGCCAACCAGAAGAAGCACTTAAACGCCGGGTAGAGGACGATCACGCGGAGCGGCGCGGGTGTTCACCGGCCATCACACTTGCGTGCAACGGTGCGCGAGCGCCTTGCTGCCCGTGCAAAAGCTTCATACATCTGCCCGGCGCGCTGGGATATCTAAGCCGCTGCAAGATAGTTCCACAAGGAGACCACCATGGCGGTCATTCGCTTCCCTATTCGCCTGCTCGGCCTGGCGCTGCTTGCCATCGCGCTGGTGCTTCTGGCCAACGACTTGGCCGCAATGGACTGGTCAAGCTTTTCAGGCTTTGCGCCTCAGCTACTAGGCGACTTGTTCTACGCGACCGTGCCAGACTGGCTGAATGGAGCACAATCCTACATCCAGCGCTCTATTTCACCCTATCTTTGGGATCCCGTCATTCAGACCGTCCTTCTCTGGTGGGATTGGGCGGCCATTGGCGGACTGGGGCTGATCTTTGCGATTCTCGCACGGCGCCCGAAAGTGAAGCTTGATGCCGCAGCCGTGGAAACCGCCGGATAAAACCAGCCGTTACTGGAACATGCCTACCATGGCGCTCATATCGTTCCCATTGAGCAGCACCTGCCCGGCCTGCGTCAGCTCAAGATCAAACTCTTTGATGTCTCGGCCATCATCATCGGTCGCATCACGGCCCATGGCTGCCAGAACCGAGACAAAAGCTGCACCGTCAGCTGCTTCGCCACCCATCTGCTGAGCGAAGGCGATCATCTCTGGTAGCCCAGCAATCTGAAGGTCCAGATCGGCAGTGGCTTGCAAAGCTGCCTGCGCATCGGGCTGGATCGTACCTTCAGCGGCCACATAGCCAATGTCCGCTTCAACAAAGAAATCCTGAAGCAAAACTTCAACCTCCGACCCCATCAAGATACCCAAAAACTCCATGGGGTCGATGTTTTGAAGATTGGCCATGGGGTTGCCGACGCCGGCACGGCGCCCCTTTGGCCCGAACAGTTCCTCGTCACTGGGCGCTTCACCAAGATAGCCATACAATTGGTCGCTGATAGCTTCGATGGGCGCGTCAACTGTCAACAGATCAAAGTCTGCCCGCGTGGGGATCAGCTGGGCAAACTGCGGTGGAACATCCGTGGTGGTAATCTCCTCAAGGTCCACAACAAGACCAAGCTGTGCGGCAGGCTCATCAAGGTCTGTCGCTGTCATGGATAGGCCGAACGCGCCCAGTGACCCGCTGACATCTTCGATGGTGAAGGAGAGCCCATCCAGCGTCATGCCGTAGGACGCATCGCCTATCCATTTTTCACCTGCATTATCGCGCAGCACCTCAACAAAGCCCGTCAGAAACTCTTCGCTTTCAGGATCAAGCCCCTCGATGCGCTGTTGCAGGCTGGCAAAAAGATCAAGCCGTTGGCGCGCCGAGGTGCCGGTCAACTCAACCGCCTCGACTTGCAGCAAGACTTCCTCCGTCGGGATATTGATCCGAAGGTTCTCCAGGGTAGCAGCTGTTTCAGAGTCATAGCTGTGCTCGGAAGCACCAGATGGTTCGGTGTCGACCGCCATGTCGAGTTGTTCGACCGTGATGCTGCCTTCCCGGTCTTGCACGGTAATCGACATATCAGACAAGCCGACATCCGCTTGCAGCGCCATGCCATACTCTGGCGCGAAGGTCATATCATTATCATTGCTGGAAAAAGTGATGTCAGCCCGGTCGCTGCTGTCGCGTGGGTTGGTAATGGCAATTGAGCCAGGGAAATCCCACTGCGCACGCTGCCACCCATTGTCCTGCGGCGTCACCTCGGCGGCAAAGGGCGGTATGGCGATATCTACATCCCCGTTTGTATCAATCGTGATCGCGGGGATCGACACATCATACCTATCGCCATCAGGAACCGCCTCAACCTCACCGTCAAAATCGAAACTCACATTTGGTGCACTTTGAAAAATAAAATCCAAAATGGCAGGTACCTGCGCCTCCAAGGCATCAGCACCAGCTTGATCGACGGTTTGGGCCAGAGCGCCGGATGCAAGCAAAAGCGAGGTGGAGGAAAGCAGTGTGAGACAGAGCGTGCGCATGGCATGTCCTAGCGTGCGAATGAAAGTCGACGGCTATGAAACCGCCAAGATGGAGCATTGGCCACCTTTTTCGCATGCATCGCGTCACTTTGATGGCATTGTGGTTATCCAATTGCGCCCTTCACGCGGCTGTGACCGGCATCACAGCTTGGCGCGCCTTGACGCATTGGGGACCAAGGCCCACCTGATGGGCTACATTCGCAGCCCGCTGGGCCAGACGAGAAAGGGCATTTGCCATGCTGAACCTTTTTGCCTCCTTGACGAAAAAAACCGAAATGCCGGCGACGGGCGAGGCGCTGGAAGGTCGAGAGGCGCCCATTCCCACCGCAGAAACGCATTTCATCAACGGTCAACCGCTCGCTGGCCCCTACCCTGAAGGCCACAAAGTTTTGGACGTTGGTCTTGGCTGTTTCTGGGGGGCGGAAAAGGCCTTCTGGTCCTTGCCAGGCGTGTACGTGACGGCTGTTGGTTACGCCGCTGGCGCCACGCCCAACCCCACCTATGAAGAAGTATGCTCTGGCCGAACCGGGCACAATGAGGTGGTGCGCATCGTCTACGACCCGTCCGTGACAAGCCTTGAAACGTTGCTGAAGGCATTCTGGGAAGCTCATGACCCAACACAGGGCATGCGCCAGGGCAATGATGTGGGCACGCAGTATCGCTCCGGCCTTTATCTAACCGATGATGCCGACATCGCTGCCGCCCAGGCGTCGAAAGCGATGTATCAAGACGCTTTGAACAAAGCTGGCCGTGGTCAGATCACCACTGAGATCCGCGAAGCCGGGCCGTTCTATTTTGCTGAGGATTACCATCAGCAATATCTGGCCAAGAACCCAAGTGGGTATTGCGGCCTTGGTGGAACAGGGATTTCGTGCCCAATCGGTTCTGGTGTTTCGGCCTAAAAGCGGTTGCTCTGAAGGAACAGAGCGTTAGGCCAGAGTAAACCTCAGTTCGCGACAAGCACCTGGCTGCACGCTGCGGGCAAATCTGCCAGCATCGTTTCAGGTCTTGGACGCGCAGGGGTATCGCTTGGCTGCCAAGGCTCTGGACCGAGCCACCACGCCAATTCCTCACCACACCCGTCGCCAGCAGGCGGCGGGTTTTGGTTTGTGCAGCCTTCCATGCCGGCAGGGCAGCTAAGACGCACGTGAAAATGGTAATGGTGGCCGTACCAAGGGCGCACGCGGCGCAGCCATGAGCGATCAGCATTCGGACTCTCCCAGGCACACAATTGCTCTTTGATCGCTGGGTGCACGAAAATGCGCGCTACACGATCATCGCTGGCCGCGCGGCGGATGATGCGCGCGTGGTTCTCGCTCCATCGGCTGCTGCTGATGGTGCGTGTGCCATCTTGCAGCATGGAAATGGCGGAGATTTCCTCGCGCTCTTGGTTCGTCAACGTTCGGTTGGGCATTGGCGTGAGCCAAATGTCAGCATCCAGCCCAATCTGGTGCGAGCGATGGCCGGTGAGCATGGGTCCACCGCGCGGCTGGCTCATATCGCCGACCAGAAGGCCGTTCCATCCCTCTTGCTGGCGACCGGCAACGGCAAGCTGCTGCAAATATTCAACCAGGGCCGGGTGCCCCCAATTGCGATTGCGCGACAAACGCATCGCCTGCCAAGCTGGACCATCGACGGCCAACGGAACGGCGCCCGCCAAACATCCACGGGCATAGCCACCGATAGAGCGCGCTTGCAGCGGCGCAGGCGTTGGCTCACGTCCAAACAATTGGCGGGCCGGGGTGGTGTTCGATACCGGGACCGGCAAGACGGTTTGAGGTGCTATGTTGGGCCGGGCCACCGGGTTGGGGACGAGCGTCCCTTGCGCAAACGCAAAGCTCGCAAACAACCCGCCCGCCAGAGTGGCGCCAAGTGACCATTTGAACGCACCAGAGAACCATTGGATCGGCACGGAATCACTTCCTTTTCTTCGCCCCTCGTACAAGCATGAACCAACAGTATGGGGTGCGTCGAGTGGCTGATACGTGGTTCATGTCCGGTACAGGCTACGGGCTTTAAAGGCGATGTCATGACTCAAACGCTTCTTCACCCCAGATTGCTTTTGACCCTTGGCGGGTTGCTCGCCCTCCTTCTGCTTCTGGCAGGCTGTGCCACGCTTAACCGGGAGGAATGCCTGCGCGGCGACTGGTATCAGATCGGTGTGAATGACGGGCAGAAGGGCCATCAGCTTGCGCGCTTAGACAGCCATCGCAATGCGTGCCGCGATACACCGGCCATCATCGATGAAGGCGCTTATCAGGCAGGCCGCGATATTGGCCTGGTTTCTTACTGTACGCCTGTTTCAGGCTATCGCGTTGCAGCCGGCGGTGATCGATACGGTGATGTTTGTCCGATCAACAGTGCAACGCAGTTTTTGCAGGGCTATGTTCTTGGCGAGCAGGTGTATCGCGCCGAGCAGGACATTGCCGATGCAGAACGGCGTGTACGGAGCCTGGAAACCCGGCTGCAAGAGAACCGCGAAGAGATTGAAGAGGCGCGCGCAAGCGTTGAGGCCGCCGACAATCATCGCGCCATTCGCCGGGCAGAGCAGATGCTTTGGATTTTGCGAAACGGAGCCGACGACCTGCGGCGCGATCTGCGCGATGCGGAAGACGAAGTTGACCAAGCACGCGACAGATTTCTGGACGTTCAGGAGCGAACGAGCTTCCAGCTTCAACTTTTGATGAGCGGCTAAGAGAAGCTGCGATCACACCGCTGGCTGCTCGCGTGTGGCGCAGTGGATGCCACCACCAACCTCGCCGAGCGCATCGACATTGAGCATGACGATCTCTCGATCTGGATAGGCGTTCGCAAGGGTACGTCGCGCCTCCTCATCATGCTCGCGATCGCCAAACTGCGCTGCGATCACCGCCCCGTTGCAAACATAGTAATTGACGTAGGATGCCACGAAGTCATCGGACCGTACCCGCACGCTTTGCGGTTCTACGATCACCGAAAGGTTGATCCGTCGCCCTGCTGCATCCGTGGCGCCTGCTAGAACGTCAAAGGTTTCATGCGCGGCATCGTTCCAAATATCCTGCGCATCGTGCTCGGCTGGCAGTTGGATGACGACCTCGCCAGGCGCAGTGAAACGCGCCAGCGAGTCGATGTGGTAATCGGTGATGTCTTCACCTGCGATGCCCGGCGCCCACACTAGCTCCACAGCACCATAAGCTTCTTTCAACAGGGCTGTGATTTCAGCCTTGGATTGGCGATTACGGTTGGGGTTAACCCACGAACTTTCATGGGCAATCAGCGTTGCTTCACCATCGGTCTCCACGCCGCCGGGTTCGCCAACCAAGCCATTGTCGAGCAAGGTTAAGCTCATACGTTCAGCGACCATGGCTGCAATCTGGCCATCATGGATATGAACCTGCTTGTCGCCCCAACCGTTGAAGTTCAACTGGCGGATGGCGACGCCGCCCTGCCCATCGATGACAAACAAGGGGCCGGAGTCACGCGCCCAAAGGTCGTCGGTAGGGATAGGCCATATCTCAACAGCGTCGGACAGCAGGCGTCTGGCAGCACGTTCGTGCTCAGGCGCCATCAGCATCACCACTGGTTCAAAGGCAACAATTGTGTTGGCGATGCGCGCGATGGTGTCCTGCAAATGATCGAGAAAATCACGCTCTGGATGAACCTCACGGCTCACAGGCCATTGCATGAAGGTGCGCTCATGGCGCAGCGCCTCGTCAGGCACATAAAAACCCGGCGGACGCGTCACGCCCGGCCCCATTGCGTGGGCCAAACCCATCGGCTTCGATTGCCTTGCGAGCGCCAGCCCGCCAATGCCCGTAAGGATAACACGCCGGGTTGGTCTGATTGGCATGACTGGCTACTTTGAATGCGCAGCATGACGGGCAAAGCATTCACGCACTTGCGCAGCCGCCGCCTTAACGGTCGGTGACGGATCCTCGCGCACCAACAATCCAAGCGCGCAGTCTGGCAAAGCAGGCAGATCACAGCTCGATTTGGCTTCCACGATGCGCCCCGTGATGTGGGAGCGTGACAGCGGCGCTATGGCCAGATCCGCCAAGACAGCTGCACGCTGGCCAGAAATGTTGGAGCTTTGGAACGCCACACGATAGTCCCAGCCTGCGCGCTCCAAAGCCTCAAGCGAGCCTTTGCGCCACAAGCATCCCTCTTCCCACATGGACACGGGCAGAGGCCGCTGCTCGGCTGCCACGCCACCCGCCACACAGGCCCAAACCAGCGGCTCACGGTGCACGATCTCGGCGCGACCATCTGTTTTGAAACCAGATTCACAGGTGACAACCGCCAGATCGAGCTCGCCGTTCTCAACACCGTCAATCAGACGGGATGTCCAGTCCACTGTTACGCTCAGCAGGATACCCGGAAAATCTTCAGCAAAGCGGCAGAGCATAGAGGGAAGAAAGCGTTCGGCCACATCATCGGGTGCACCAAGATGCACCTCGCCCACCAAATCAGGCTCAACAAAACGGGCCATCATATCACGGTTCAACGCCAACAGTCGCCTGCCATGCTCAAGCAGCGCCTCGCCGTCCCGGGTCAGGCTGACAGACCGGCTGTCGCGCACAAACAGTGTCGCGCCGATGAGCTCTTCCATCTTCTTCACTTGCATGGAAACGGCTGAGGGCGTGCGCCCCAAACGGTCCGCAGCGGCGGAAAAATTGCCGGTTTCTGCAATGGCAACCAGGGTACGCAGCAGATCAAGTTCCAAAAGCGGGCCAGGCTGAATGGAGCTGGAGATGTTCATGAGCAAATCCTCAAAAGGCGGTAGCGCAGAGAAATTCTGAGCATGACTCGCCTTCAAATTTTCTGACAGTTACGTTCAAAACTATTCGTTTGATTGAAGCATGGTTCAAGTGCATTGTCCATCTTGAGACCTTCGCGAAGTCTCCTCATTGGCATGCGGATCGCCTGACAGCGGTCCGCTTGTCTACTCAAAGGAGACGAAAATGACTGTTCACAACACCACACGTGCGTCATCTGGTTTGGGCGCTTTCGTGCACAATGCCGTCGGCACCACAGCGCGCGCCATCACATCATCGTGGCATGCGGCTGAAGACCTTTATGCCCGCATTCAGTATCGCCGCGGTGTGCGCGACATGCTGGATCTCGATGATCATTTGCTCTGCGACATGGGGATCACCCGCGGTGATGTCGTGCGCGCATCAAATCTGCCGCTGCATGAAAGCGCTGGCGAGGAGTTGAAGCGGGTCAGTCGCACACGTTTGTTGCGCTGACGCTGCTTAAAATTGACCGAATGTTGGTCCTTCCCTGTACCCGCCTTCGGTCTGGCCTGGGCGCTTCAGCGAGCGTCCAGGCCATTTTTATCTTTGCTGTTCTGCCTTAAGCCAGAACTTCTTGCAGCACGTTTTCGGCCACCAATTCTGCGGTGCCAGCCGACATGGTCCAACCCAAATGGCCGTGACCACAATGGTAGTGCACACCAGGGGCTTTGCCTTTTTTCAAACGTGGCATCATGTCTGGCATCATTGGGCGCAAGCCTGCCCATGGCACGACATGCTCGGTTGGCATGTTTGGGAACAGTGTGTGGCACCACTCCACCAGTGGGCGAACGCGGTCAGCACGAATGTCACGGTTAAAACCATTGAATTCGGCGGTCCCAGCGACGCGGAAGCGATCTTTGCCCAAACGTGAGGTGACGATTTTTGCATCATCGTCAACAAAGGCCATCCAAGGCGCAGCGGCCTGAGCTGCCTTGTCCTTCAGCTCAACCGTTATGGAGTAGCCTTTGACCGGATAGACATTGATCCGATCACCGAGCTGCGCGCCAAAGGCTCGCGAGCCAACGCCAGCGGCCACCACGATCTGATCGAACCGTTCGGTCGATGTCTCGCCATTCTTCTCATAGCGCACCGCGATGCCGTTGCCCGCTGACACACGCTGCACATCAACATCCTGCTCAAAACGCACGCCCAGGCGTTTGGCAGCCCCCGCCAAGCCCACAGTGAACTTGTGAATATCGCCACTGGTGTCCGATGGGGTGTAGAAAGCGCCTTTGACGTCACCAGCAAGCGTTGGCTCAAGCTGCTTGGCTTCGGCTGGCGTGATCTCGCGACGATCAAGGCCAGCACGGTCCAGCAAGCCATTCACCATGCGCGCGTGTTTGGTCGCTTTTTCGCTGCGATAAATATGCACAATGCCGCGTTTCTCGTGATCGAAGTCGATGCCTTCCTCTTGCGCCCATGCGGACAAGTGCTTGCGCGCCATGATCGCAATTTCTGCTGAACGCACGGTGTTGCTTTCATAGTTGCGCATCGCGGCAAAGAACTCGGCAATCCAAGAGTATTTGTGCCAGCTCGGCGCCATGTTGAAGAGCAGCGGCGCATCGGCAGCGAACATCCATTTGATACCCTTGATGATGTTGCCTGGGTGGTTCCAAACTTCAGCATTGGAGGCTGAAAGCTGACCGCCATTGGCAAAGCTTGTTTCCATCGCCGGGTATCGGTTGCGGTCAAAGACCGTGACCTGAAGGCCACGTTTGGCAAGAGCATAGGCAACCGTGACGCCGGCGATACCGGCGCCAACAACAGCAACGCTGCGGGGCCCGGATTTGGAGACCAAGCCAGGCACGTTACCGGCGAGCGTCGTGGCGTTTTTAAGCTGTTCTGTGGTGGTCGGTGCGTTCATCACACTGGGCCTCATCAAGTTCTGGACGTGTTGGACCGTCGGGTGCTTGTCCGTTGCACCGGTCGGTCCCCATCTGTCCTCGAACCTGAGAGTTTCGTCGCTTCATCCCCATGTGCGGGCCCACATCGTGATATCCGATGCGATGATGAGCGGCGTTGCTCCTTCGGTGGATCATCAAAAGATGATCACTCTCCAGATTGCCTTGTCGCGCTACGGTCCTTTCGCCTGAAAGATTCCGGGGAGGTTGCTTCTTCGGCCCTGCCAACCTTTGTCGGCAGCGTCTCCCGTAACGCTCTGTATTAAATGGACCCATGGCACGAATTGCGCAGTGCGACAAGATGGCTTGACGGTACCCAAGCCTATATCAGCCTAATCAGGTGATTTGTGTTGCTCTGGTCTGACGCACCTAAGGCGCGATCAGCCCAACCGCTTGCCTGATCCCCTCGTCGCGCAGCGAGATATCACCACCCAGGTGCGGGTCGGCCTCTTCGGTGCAAAGCCAAGCAATCGTTTTCGCTGGCCATTCAGGGGGGATATGCACGTTTGGATCAAGCTGGCTGACCGGATTGATGCCCGATGCCTTGATATCCACCTGCATCTGCGTTGCCACTGTGCCCGGCGAAAGCCCCACGGCGCGCACGCCTTTGTCGGCAAATTCTTTGTGCAGGCAATGGGTTAGCATCAACACCGCTGCTTTCGATGAGCAGTAGTGGCTCCAGCCCTCCATGGCATTGGTTGCCGCACCGGAGGAGATGTTGACGATGGTCCCACCCCGGGCTGCCTGCATGCCTGGCAAGACCGCGCGGGCGCAGTGGTAAACGCCTTTGACGTTGATATCGATGACCTTGCCCCAATCGGCAGGATCAAGATCGTCCATGCGGCCAATTGGGTCGATGATCCCCGCATTGTTGACCAGAATGGTCACAGGACCAAAGGCGTCTTGGGCAGCCTTCACCGCCGCTTCCACCTGCGTGTTGTCAGCGACGTCACACGCCACCGCCAGCGCCTTGCCACCTTCGGCTTGAATGGCAGCGGCATGCTTCTCGATATCGCCGGTAGACCGTGCTGCAAGAACAACGTTGGCGCCTTTGCTGGCAAACTCCTGTGCTGTGGCGGCGCCAATCCCGCGGCTTGCGCCCGTGACAAGGACTGTTTGGTTGCTGAAATCGGCCATAATTAAGTCCTTTTGATCTTGTTTAAATGTCCATATGGACTATATTTGGGGCAAGGAGACAGGTGATGGCCCTTGCAGACGTTCATTCTTCGCCCACTGACATGCAGTCAGTTGGCCTTAAAGCCTACAGCAGACTTGCTGCAGAGTGGCACCTCACCCTGCGGGAGGCAGCACAGCTTCTCGATGTATCGGAATCGACGTGGAAACGGATCAAGGCCGGGCAGTTTTCTGGTGATCTAACCCGCGATCAAATGTTGCGGTTGAGTGCGCTTATCGGCCTTTATAAGGCCTTGGCGCTTTATTTCGACTCACCTTTGTCGGAACGATGGGTGAAGCTTGAGAATACCGGTCCTTTGTTTGATGGGCAACGCCCGCTTGTTCGCATGATTGAGGGTGGATTGCCGACCATTATCGCCGTACGCACCTATGTCGATGCCCTTCGAGGCGGCGCTTGAACCTTCAACTGATCAATGATCGCGCCTTGGTTCGGCTGATCCCAGCAACCTATCACAAGCCGCCGGTGTTGCGCGGCCTTGTCGATAGCGATGACGAAGCTGCTCTTCTGGCTGACTTGGAAGCCATGACGAACCAGCGCCTTAAAGTCGAGAAAGAAGGATCGCCTGCTTTGGATCGGCGTGAGCTTGCTTTTGCACGGCGTAGCGCGGACTTGCGCGTGTATGGCCAAAGCCACATCAACGCTGCCTTTGCTTACACGCGCACCGGCGGCAATCGCTTCAATGATGAAAGCCGGGGCGCTTGGTACTGTGCTTACGATCTTCAAACGTCGGCTGCCGAAGTTGGGTATCACCGCACGCGAGAGCTTAGCTTCATCGGTATCTACGAAGACGAAGCGCGCTATGTTGAATTGCTGGGCGACTTCGTTGGATCCTTCCCAAGCATCACCACCGCGTCACACCCAGATGCGTTGCAGGATGATCCGGCGCTCGGCTATCCGGCGGGGCAGGTATTGGCCCGAGAACTAAGGGCAGACGGGCATCGTGGTCTGCTGTATCCCTCGGTCAGAAAACCTGGCGGACAGTGTTTCGTCGCCTTCGATCCACACATCGTGCAAAACGTGCGCCCAGGCGCCAGTTGGATTTTTACCTGGTCCGGATCGCCAGACTATTCTTTGCAGGCTGTTGCATGACTTTTCGATCCCCTTCCCGCCGCGATGCCTTGAAGCTTGGTCTTGCAACAAGTCTCCTGCCAAAACTCGGGCAAGCCGCCAGCGACTCTGATGTGATTGTCGTTGGCGCTGGCATTTCTGGGCTCGCCGCAGCGCGAGCGCTGGCCGATGCGGGTGCAAGTGTTGTGGTGCTTGAGGCATCGAGCCGTATCGGTGGGCGTATTCACACCGACCGGTCGCTTGGTTTGCCGGTGGAAGTGGGCGCAGGTTGGATTCACGGCCCGGACGGCAACCCCATTTCTGATCTTGCGCGCAATGCTGGGCTGGAAACATTTCTAACCGACGATGAAAACCTAGAGGTTTATCGCGCCGATGGCGCGCCGGTTAGCGATGCTGATGTGATGGCGGGCGAGGCACGGTTGGCACGCCTTGCTGCGACCATTGATGATGCGGTGGACGCAGACATGGCGATGTCCGAGGCAATACGGCGTTTCGGCAATGGCGAGCTTGAGGATCCACTCATGCGATGGATGCTGTCGGCTTATCTTGAATTCTTGACCGGTGGATCCATCGACGACATCTCTGCCTCGATGTGGGATGAGGATGATGGCTTTGCTGGGGCAGATGTCATTCTGGTCGCGGGCTATGATCAGATATTGCCGCAGCTTACGCGTGGCCTCGACATTCGCTTTGGCGAGAGCGTGCAGAGCATTGCCCACGGCTCGGAGGGCGTAACCGTCACCTCAACCGGCAGCGCCTTTCAAGGAAGTCATGTCATCTGCACGTTGCCGATTGGCGTTTTGAAAGCTGGCAGCGTGACGTTCGATCCGCCTCTGCCAAGCGCGTATCAACACGCCATAGAGGCCTTGGGGCTGGGCCAAGTGACGAAGCTGGCGCTGCGCTTCGATGCGCCGTTCTGGCCAGAAGACGTCCAGTATGTCGGGGTGACCACCGAGCCGATGGGCCGTTGGCCCTATCTCATGAACACTATGACCCATAGCGATGTCCCCTTGATCATGGGCGTGAGCTTGGGGTCCTACGCGCCCACCGCCGATGCGATGAGCGCCGAGGATGCAGCGGCTGATATGATGGATGTTTTGCGCGGCGTTTTCGGCACCGACATCCCAGAACCGACAGGCATTTTAAAAAGTGCTTGGTCGCGCGACCCGCTTGCCCTTGGAGCGTACTCGTTCGCCAAGGTTGGCGTGCTACCGGATGACTTCAACCGGTTTGCCGAACCCATCGGTCCGCTGCACTTTGCCGGCGAACACACAGGCTTTGACTATCACGGCAATGTTCACGGCGCCTATCTCAGCGGCATACGTGCCGCGCGGGCGATCCTCAGTTAGAGCTTTTGCTTTCATGCAATTTTGCGAGCGCAAAAGTCTGCAACTTTTGCGAAAATTGCTCTAGCTATCCATCTTCAGCGCTTTGATGAAGGCTTCCTGCGGAATATCCACCTTGCCGAACTGGCGCATCTTCTTCTTACCGGCCTTCTGTTTTTCCAGCAGTTTGCGCTTACGCGTCACGTCGCCGCCATAGCATTTGGCGGTCACATCTTTGCGCAGGGCACGGATGGTTTCGCGGGCGATAATCTTGCCGCCAATGGCTGCTTGGATCGGGATCACGAACATGTGCTGTGGAATAAGATCCTTCAGCTTCTCGCACATCGCCCGACCGCGATATTCAGCTTGGCTACGGTGCACCAGAATGGATAGCGCGTCCACGGGTTCAGAGTTCACCAAAATTTGCATCTTCACCAGATCACCCGCCTCATAGCCGGTGATTTGATAGTCGAAGCTGGCATAGCCTTTGGAGATCGATTTCAGCCGGTCGTAGAAATCGAACACCACCTCGTTGAGCGGCAATTGATAGACCAGCATGGCGCGCGCACCGACATAGGACAGCTCTTTCTGAACGCCTCTACGCTCCTGGCAAAGCTTGAGGATCGCACCCAAATATTCGTCGGGGGTCAGAATGGTCGCGGTGATCCAAGGCTCGCGGATCTCCTCGATCTTCATCACATCGGGCATGTCGGCGGGGTTGTGGAGTTCTTCCACCTCCGGCTCGCCCTCATCATTAGCCCCTTGGCGCAACTGGATTTCGTAAACCACTGAGGGAGCCGTCGCGATCGGATCAAGATTGAACTCGCGCTCCAGCCGCTCCTGAATGATTTCCAGATGCAACAGGCCTAAAAATCCGCAGCGGAAACCAAAGCCTAGCGCTGCTGAGCTTTCCATCTCGAACGAGAAGCTCGCATCGTTGAGGCGCAGCTTTCCCATTGCAGCGCGCAAATCTTCAAAGTCAGCCGCATCGATGGGAAACAGGCCGCAGAACACCACCGGTTGGGCAGGCTTAAAGCCTTCCAGCATGGTTTCGGTTGGCTTCTTCTCGTCGGTGATCGTGTCACCAACGCGGGTGTCTGCAACCTCTTTGATCGAGGCGGTCATGAAGCCGATCTCGCCGGGGCCAAGCTCATTAAGCGTTGCAAGTTTAGGGGTAATGACCCCTACTCGGTCAACGTCGTACGTTGCGCCGGTGCCCATCATGCGAACCTTCTGGCCTTTTTTCAGCTTGCCATCGATAACGCGCACCAGCACCACGACACCCAGATACGCATCATACCAGCTGTCCACCAGCATGGCTTTCAACGTTGCATCAGGGCTGCCTTTTGGCGCGGGCAGGCGGGTGACGATGGCTTCAAGCACATCTTCTACGCCAAGGCCTGTTTTGGCCGAAATCATCACTGCGTCGGAAGCATCAAGGCCGATCACATCTTCAATTTGCTGCTGCACGCGCTCCGGCTCAGCGGCGGGCAGATCGACCTTGTTGAGAACCGGCACGATCTCATGGTCGTTTTCAATCGCCTGATAAACGTTGGCGAGTGTCTGCGCTTCCACGCCTTGCGACGCATCGACGACGAGCAATGAGCCTTCACACGCGGCCAGCGAGCGGTTCACCTCATAGGCGAAATCCACGTGACCCGGCGTATCGATCAGGTTCAGCGTGTACGTTTCTCCATCCTGCGCCTTGTAGAGCAGTCGGACAGTTTGGGCTTTGATCGTGATGCCACGCTCGCGCTCAATGTCCATCGAATCAAGGATCTGCTCCTTCATCTCGCGCTCGCTCAGACCACCTGTCATCTGAATTAGGCGGTCGGCAAGCGTCGATTTTCCATGGTCGATATGGGCGACGATGGAGAAATTGCGGATATGGCTGATTTCCACCGTTTCATCGGCAGGACCAGTTTGGGGGGCGAGTGCGGTTTCGTTCATGAGCGAGGCTATAGCACCACCCCCTCATCCGGCAAAGGGATGATGGTGATGAGAGAAACTGTGTTTGCGGACCAACTGCCGCACGTTTAATGTCGCAAATGTTCAGGTGCCTTACCGACGATGCACACGCATGGCCGGTCGGGTGAAAAGGGAATGCGGGACAAGCCGACCCAATCAGGGGGCTTTGGCCGCAGCTGCCCACGCAACTGTAAGCGTGAGCCACATCCTTTACGCCACTGGATCACAAGGGTCTGGGAAGGTGGGATGTGGTGATGACCGCAAGCCAGGAGACCTGCCTGAGCACAAACCCGTGACCCGCGCACGATGGGTGCGCTTATCAGGAGTGATCTTCATGCATATCGAACCGGGCGTCGTGGATGGCGCCAAACTTGTCTTGTCTTACGCGACAGCTGCTGGCGCGGCAGGCCTCGCTGCAAAAATGGTGTGGGACACCATCAACAAAGATGGTTTCCTCTCTTTTGCCCTACGCGCGGCGCTCTCCACAGTGGCCGTTTTCATCTTCTTTGAGGTGTTCTTCACATATCCAGTGGGCGTCTCAGAGGTGCACCTTATCCTCGGCGCGACGCTCTATCTGGTGCTCGGGGCGGGTCCCGCCGCCATCGGCTTGGCGCTTGGCCTGTTGGCGCAGGGTATGTTCTTCGCCCCGGCTGACCTGCCGCAATACGCGATGAACGTCACCACGCTGATCGTTCCGCTGTGGGCCGTCGCAGCGCTAGCAAAACGCATCATTCCGGCAGGCACGGCCTATGTGGACTTGCGCTACCGTGATGTGCTGGCACTGTCGGCCATGTATCAGGGCGGTGTCGTCGCCTGGGTCGCGTTCTGGGCGTTTTATGGCCAGGGCTTCGGCGCGGAAAATCTGGCGTCGGTCGGAACGTTTGGCGTTGCCTACATGTCGGTGATCAT
Organism: Pseudomonadota bacterium; assembly: GCA_039814945.1. Lineage (GTDB taxonomy): Bacteria > Pseudomonadota > Alphaproteobacteria > Rhizobiales > MH13 > MH13. Next base: position 22,493 of record JBCCAF010000017.1, on the reverse strand, counting down.
CTTGGAGCCACTGGTTGACTTGGCGGTGCTGGCAGGCGCGAAAGCCCTTGGATCAGCTGGCAAAGACAATCCATGGCTCTATCACCGGCTGCACCACGCCGCCGCCTAGCAGGCGCTCACCATCAAATCTGAGGAAACCGGCGGCCCGCCCGCCGGTTTTTTTGTGCGGTTGACCACCGTCATTGCTGAACCATGATCGCGTGCGAGATAGGAAGCTATGACCCAGTCTCCCTATCACTGTGTGCTCGGCGCGGGCCCTGCCGGGTGGAGTGTTGCGCGGCAACTTGCAGGCCTTGATGCCAGCGTTACGCTTGTCAGCAGGCGGGTGCCGTCTGGTCTTCCTGAGGGCGTCCAGCACACGGTTGCCGATCTATCGGATCCCGATGATGCCAAAGCTGCATTGAGCCGCGCACGTGTTGTCTATCACTGCGCTGCGCCGCGCTATGATCGATGGGTTAAGGACTTTCCAGCGCTTCAAGCCAGCATCATCGACGCGGCAGCCAGCGCAGGGGCCAAGCTGGTCATTCTCGACAACGCTTATGGGTATGGCCAGACGGGTATTCTCACCGAGAACACACCCATGCAGGCGACGGGCAAAAAAGGCGCATTGCGGGCCCAGATGGCGCAAGACCTGCTGAAGCAACACAGGGCTGGCAACGTTCAGGTTGTGCTGGCACGCGCATCGGATTTTGTTGGACCGCGCGTGCGGGTTGCAGCACTAGGTCAGCGATTTTGGCCGCGCATACTGGCTGGCAAGAAACCGGCTTGGATTGGTAATCCCGATCTGCCGCACAGTCACTCCAACATTGATGATGTCGGTCGCGCGATGATAACCTTGAGCAATGCGCCTGATGATGCCTATGGCCGGGCATGGCATGTACCAACCGCGCCGGCGCTATCAGCCAATCAGATCGCCAAGATGGCCTTTGCGCAGCTGAAGATCGCGCCCAAACCGGTGAGTGCAATGGGCTCGCTGACTCAATCGCTGCTCAGCCCCTTTGCTCCGATGCTGCGCGAAGTCGCTGAGGTCCGCTACCAGTGCGATGCACCGTTTGTGCTCGATAGCTCAGCGTTTGAGGCCAAATTCGGCATGACACCACGGTCAATGGAAACCACCATTGTCGAGACATTGGCGTGGTGGCGTAGCTTACCGCCAGAAGGTTAGACGTAGTTTCTGGCGCCACGCTCCGTCGCAAGCGACGACCGCTTGGGCTTTTTCCGTTTCCGCACCGCTCCGTCGCAAGCGACCACCGCTTCGCGCGTGGGCCTCAGTTTCCCCGGCGCCGCGCTCCGGACATCCATCTTGCGCTGCGCTCCGGTTCTTTGGACCGACCGCTACGCTTGTGGTTCTTCCTGCCGGTGCGCATACGTCTCGGTGATGCGCTGCTCTACATAAGCGCCTGCCTGGATGGGCTCGTAGCGCGGCGGATTGCTGGATGATTGACAGCTTTCCAATACGGCGATGTCAACATCCGGATTGGTCCCGAAGAACAGCGGAATGGAATAGCGCTGCTTGCCAGAGCGATTGATCGCCCGGTGGATGGTCGATTTGAAATAGTCGTTCGTCCAGCGCTCCATCATGTCACCCACATTGACGATGAACGCGCCCTCCACGGGTGGTGCTTCGATCCATTGACCGGCCGCGTTGAGCACCTGAAGGGCGGCTTTCTCGTCGGTGCAAAGGATTGTGAAGCACTCATAGTCAGAGTGCGCGCCGATGCCGATCTGTTTCTCGTCGATTTTGCCTTCCTGTGGCGGGTAATGGAGAACCCGCGCCACTGCCAACGGCTTGGTCGTTTTTGGCGCGAAGTAGTCTTCTGGCAGCTCCAGCGCCAAGGCAAATGCCTGGAAGATACGCGCGCCAAACGCCAGTGCTTCACCGTGATAGGTCAGCAGCTTCTGGCGAAAATCATCCATGCCCTGCAGGCTCGCATCCGGCCACTGGTTGGGCGCATAGCCAAACAGCCCCTTGCCTAAATCAGGGTCGTCCGCGTCCATCTCCAGCGAGAAATCAAACGCCTCATGCACATCACCCTTGGCCGTGGGATCAGTGTTCTCGCCAAGCAACGGTGTGTAACCACGATTGTTGTCGGAGTTTTCAACGCTGATGGTGCGTTTGGCTTCATCGGGCAGAGCAAAGAACCGATGTGCCGCAGCAAAGGTGTCGTCAATCACCGCCTTGGGCACACCATGGTTCAGCGCATAGAAGAACCCCACTTCGGTGCAGGCTTTGCGCACCTCCGCCCCCACCTCGGCACGGTCGGCGGGATTGTTGGAAAGCATGGGAGCGAAATCAATCAGGGGGATCGCGTCAAACGGTGTTGGCTTGGCTTCTAGACCCGTCTCAAAAAACGCCCGTGGACCATTACCAGTGTCGACCGTTGCGATGCTCATCATGCACTTCCTTTTCGCTGACACCCAAGATGCCGCGAGCGGGGCGTAGGGTCAAAGCCCAATTGCCAGCAAAGCTGCCCTTCTTGTGGGCACTGGCCTTGCGCGTGCGTTCATTAGTCTCGTTTGACTAGGCAGCCAGTTTCTGGCGCGCACCCTCAATTTCAGCCAGCAGTGTTTCGGCCTGTTCAAGCAAAGAACCAGATCCCTGTTCAACCTGACCCATCTCCTGCTCGATCGCCTCAACGGCGGATACAACACCGCCCAGCTCGCTGGAAACCCCTTTGGCATTGTCCGAAGCGCCATCCATGCTGGAAGCTATTTCGTTGGTGGCTGCTGATTGCTGACTAACGACCGAAGCAAGGTCGGCAAGCGTTTCGTTGATCTCGCCGATCACACCGTGAATGCCGCTCAAACCATCGGCGGCACCAGAGGATGCGTCTTGGATACCAGCGATCTGGCCAGAAATTTCTTCGGTTGCCTTGCCGGTTTGCTCGGCCAGTGATTTCACCTCAGATGCCACGACAGCAAAACCGCGACCAGCTTCGCCAGCGCGCGCAGCTTCAATGGTCGCGTTAAGCGCCAAGAGATTTGTCTGCTCAGCAATGTCAGAGATCAGTTCGATAACGCGATAGATCGCATCGGCGCGCTCAACCAGCGAACGCACGGTGACCATCGCTTCCTCAGCACTTTGAGCGCCAGCCTGAGAGTGTTCGCGCGAGGCGTTCAAGCGCGTCGAAAGCTCGGCAATCGACTGGTCCAGTTCCACTGTGGTGGCAGCGACAGAAGAAATACGATCAGCGGCTTGCCCCGCATCAGCGGTGATTTCCACCGCCAGAGCCTTGCTCGATTGGGTTCTTCCGGTGACCGATTGCGCGGCACCACCCAATTGCTGGGCGGTGTCGCGCAGCGTTGATACGACCTGTGAGGCGCGCTCCTGCAATTGGTCGATCACTGCGGCAGAACGTTCGCGACGGTCACGCTCTTCCTGCGCGCTGACATTCAAATCAGCGGAGAGCGCATCGGCTTTGCCTTGCGCATCACGCGCCTCATCAACAGCCAGTTTCGATGCGCGCAGGGCGACTTCTAGCGCATGGGTCAGGAACACCAGGGCTGCCGTCTGGGCGATGAGGATCACTGCATGGATCACCACCCGGATGAAACTCATGCCCTCGGGAAACACCGCAAAGGGCAGCAAGAAGTTGAGGGAAAGGTGATGCACCGCGGTGATGGCAGCGCCTATGACTATGGGGCGCCAATCACACCACGCTGCCAAAATGGCTAGGCTGGCAAAAAAGTACATGTGCATGTCGATTTGATAGGCGTGACCGGTGAAAGCCATCACCAAGAACGCCACCTGCGCCATCATCGCCAATGCGGAGAGATCACGGGTCAGTTGGACCGAACCGTATTTCCACCAGGAAAACGTTGTCGCACCGGCCAAAAGGGCGGCAGCCGGTATCAAGAACAATGGCGCTTGCTCGGTCACGAACAGCACCGAAACGGCTACAAAACCGACGTTCAACCACAGAAGGGGAACGAGCACGCGGGCGAACTGGTCGCGCAGCTTGGAAAGCGCGTTGTCGCGATTGGCAAGGGAAAGCGGTACATCAGTCATTGAGCGGACCTCGCATTGGCAGCGGAAAAGGATTGATTGAAACATCCGGCCAGCAGAGCCGGGTGAAGAAGAAAAATAGCGCCAGCATCTGATAGTGCGGCGCGAAATTGCGATGCGGATTGGTCACCGCGCGGCGCAGTGATCGCCAGCCACGGGTAGCGGCTCTGGCGCACAAGAACGCCATCGGCATCGGCAACTGTCCGCATCAGACCAGCTGGAGCGGTGTGGGGTGGTACGATGATCGCGAAGGATGCACCTTCGGCCGGGCGTGCGGCAAAGGCAGCAAGGGAGCCGAGAAACACCACAAGCAGGCCAAGCATTGCCAACCGATAGGTCAGACGCGAGGGCCCTGCATGGGCGTGAGAAAAGCCAGCAGATGGTGCGGCAAGGGTCAAAAAGCAGCTCCCAGCGTTTGCGCGTGGCGCAACATCGCAAGGCTCTGCTTACGTAATAGAACGTAAAGAAGACGCTAATGTATTGACCCAATATCCCCTAACCGCCTGGAAAAATTGGTTTTTAGTTTAGGTGAGCTGGAAGCACTTTTCACGCTAGTGCGTTAAAATTGCTTCCGCCAAGGTTTTGCTGAGTTAACACGTCATGACGATAAAGCCATCGATCTTACCTGCTTCAGGCCGATCAAAGATGACGTTGATAAGGTCCAGGCTTTCGGTTGCGTAGTACGGTGACACCCCCTTGAGCGATCTCGGCCCTTGCGGGCTGGCCAAGGTTGGGCGATGTGAGATCATGACTGAAATCATCATTCGTCCGGCCATTGAGACCGACCTGCCCGCCATCCTTGCCATTTACAATGATGCTGTTACGACCACGACCGCCATCTGGAACGACCACCTCAGTGATCTGGATGGCAGGCGAAACTGGTGGCAAGACCGGGTTTCCCAAGGCTTTCCTGTCTTGGTGGCGGAGTTCGATGGTATTTGTGTCGGCTACGCAACCTATGGGCACTTCCGCCCCAATGATGGCTACAAGCACAGCCGAGAGCTTTCGGTGTATGTCGCTGCGCAGCAGCGTGGCAAAGGGATCGCAAGTCAGCTTATGGAAGCGCTGGAAGAGCATGCTCGTGCTGGTGGTGTGCACGTGCTCGTTGGCGGCCTAGAGGCTGAAAACACGGCCTCCCTCGCGCTTCACGCCAAGCACGGGTTCACGCAGGCTGGGCACCTGAAGCACGTTGGTCGTAAGTTCGACCGGTGGCTTGATTTGGTGTTGATGCAAAAGGTTTTGGATTAGTTGTCAGTTCGCACATGTCATCCCGGACGAACGCTCGCGTTCGAGCCGGGATCTATGATCAACGGAGATGTTTCAGATCCCGGGTCTCGTTCCTCGCCCGGGATGACACCTAGGTGAGCAACTCTGCCAAGCCTTCGCGATAGGTTGGATAAAGCATCGACCCAAACGCCTGTTTGATCTTGGCGTTCGAAACCCGCTTGTTCTCGCCATAGAACGAGCGTCCCATAGGGGAGAGGTCGGCGTTTTCGAAGGTGATCTCAGGCGGCGGTTCAACGCCAACCAGAGATGATGCATGGGCGATCACGTCTTGCGGCGGGCCAGGCTCATCATCGGTAACATTAAAAATGCCAGCTGCGCTCTGCGTTGCCGCTGCCGCGACTACGCGACCAATATCGTCCACATGGATACGGTTGAACACCTGACCGGGCTTGATAATACGGCGGGCAGTGCCGTCACGAACCTTGTCCAGCGCCGAGCGCCCGGGGCCATAAATCCCGGCCAGACGAAAAATACCAAGCTCAAAGCCAATAACAGCTTGTCGATGCAGCCAAGCATTCTCCGCCGCCACGCGCATCTTTGAGCGCTTGCTTTGTGGATCGGTTGGCGTTTCTTCGTCGACCCACACACCGTCGTGATTGCCATAGACGCCGACGGTGGAGAGATAGCCGACCCATTCCAGTTTTTTCGCTGCAGCGATATCGTGATGGATAAGAAGCGGGTCGCCCGCCTCGCCTGGCGCGGCAGACATAATGAGGTGCGTGGCGGTGGAGAGTGCTCCATCGAGTTTGGGTGAAGGAGCCGTGCCATCAAACACAATGGCGTCCAGACCATCAGCACGCAGGCGCACAGCTTTTTCCTCAGTGCGGCAGGTAACCGTTAGGCGTTCAAGTTCTCCGCCCAAAGCCGCATGGATTGCCTTGGAGGAATAGCCATAGCCGACAATCATCAGCCGCATGATATCACTCGTTGGATGGTAAGGTCTTCAGGGCATCCAAGCGCGGCATAGAAATGGTATTGTAGCCGGAGTCCACATAGTGCACTTCGCCGGTTACACCGCTTCCCAGGTCAGAGAGCAGATAGAGCCCTGCGCCGCCGACCTCATCCAACGTGACCGTTCGGCCCAGCGGAGCGTGCTGTTTCTGGAAGTTGAACATCAACCGGGCATCAGCCACACCGGCGCCTGCCAGCGTGCGCATCGGACCTGCTGAGATGGCGTTGACGCGGATGGCATCGCGGCCAAAATCGGTTGCCAAATAGCGCACTGAGGCTTCCAAGGCCGCCTTTGCAACACCCATAACATTGTAGTTGGGCATCACGCGTTGCGAGCCATCATAGGTGAGCGTGACCATCGACCCACCATCGCTCATAAGAGCGGCGGCGCGCTTGGCCGTTTCAACGAAGGAAAAGCAGGAAATCGTCATGGTGCGGGTGAAGTTTTCGCGGCTCGTGTCCGCAAAGCGCCCTGCCAGTTCGTTCTTGTCAGAAAATGCGACGGCATGAACGAAAAAATCAATGCTGCCCCACTCGGCTTTCAACCGATCAAAAACAGCATCCACCGACGCGATGTCTTCCACATCGCAGTCCATGATCAAGGACGAGCCAACGCTTTCGGCCAGCGGTTTCACCCGTCGCTCCATGGATGGACCTTGATGGGTGAAGGCCAGCTCGCCACCTTGATCGGCCAGCATCTTGGCGATGCCCCAGGCAATCGAGTGGTTGTTGGCGACGCCCATGATGAGCCCGCGCTTACCGGCCATAAGCTGTGTCATACGTTCTGCTCCAGCTTACGCGTCAGGATGTTTGAAAACGAGCGTGCAATTGGTTCCGCCGAACCCGAAGGAATTGGACAGCGCTACGGCCACCTTCTTGTTGTCCTGGCGCTCCAGCGCAATCGGCAAGTCAGCAACATCTGGATCCAGTTCGTCGATGTGCGCGCTTTCGCAGATGAAATCATTGTTCATCATCAACAGTGAGTAGATCGCCTCCTGCACACCGGTTGCACCCAGCGAGTGGCCTGTCAGTGATTTGGTGGCCGAAATGGTTGGCACTTCGGACCCAAAGACTTCACGGATGGCTTTGGCTTCGGTCACATCGCCCACTGGCGTGGAGGTGCCGTGCGGGTTGATGTAATCAATCGGCATATCAACCGTTTCAAGCGCCTGATGCATGCAGCGCACCGCGCCTTCGCCAGACGGCGCAACCATGTCGTGCCCGTCAGATGTTGCGCCATAGCCGATTAGTTCAGCGTAGATTTTTGCGCCACGGGCTTTGGCTGTCTCATAGTCTTCGAGCACCAGAACACCTGCACCACCGGCGATAACAAAGCCATCGCGATTCTTGTCGTAGGCGCGCGAGGCGCGGCTTGGCGTGTCATTGAATTTCGATGACATGGCTCCCATCGCATCGAAGAGGACCGACAGCGTCCAGTCAAGATCTTCACAGCCGCCTGCAAACACGCGGTCCTGCTTACCCCATTGGATCTGCTCCATCGCATTGCCGATGCAGTGTGCAGAGGTCGAGCACGCCGACGAAATGGAGTAGTTCACGCCTTTGATCTTGAAGAACGTGGCAAGCGTTGCCGACGCCGTGGAGGACATCGCTTTGGGAACCGCGAACGGGCCAACGCGCTTTGGGCCTTTTTCGCGGGTGATCGCTGCTGATTCCACGATGACCTTGGTCGATGGACCACCGGAACCCATGATGATGCCAGTGCGCGGATTGGAAACTTCTTCGGGTGCCAGACCAGCGTCAGCAATGGCTTGATCCATCGCTATGTGGTTCCAAGCCGTGCCGCCGCCATGGAAGCGCATGTTGCGGCGATCCACCAGGCTTTCCACATCAACCGTCGGCATACCGTGCACTTGGCAGCGGAAGCCCAGATCAACGTAATCCTGCGCCGTATCAATGCCCGACTCGGCCGTGCGCAAGCTTTCGAGCACCTCATCGGTGGTGTTGCCAATGGAGGACACGATGCCCATCCCGGTGACGACGACGCGCCGCATGGCGATCTCCTCAAATGTTAAGTGCGGAAATCCGCTTCATCTGCCAAATAGGGTTAGTAGGTGGGGTTAGGAAGCTTCATCTTCAAACAGACCAACACGCATGCCCTGTACCGTGAAGATGGTCTCTCCGTCAGCTTTCACCCAACCGTCAGCGATGGCAAGCTTCAACCGCGAGCGCATAACCCGTTTCATGTCCACACCATACTCAACGGTTTTGACATTGGGCTGAACCTGACCGGTGAATTTCACCTCGCCAACGCCCAACGCGCGGCCACGGCCCTTTTCGCCCAACCAGCCAAGGTAAAAGCCGGTCAGCTGCCACAACGCGTCCAAGCCCAAGCAACCTGGCATCACTGGATCGCCGATAAAATGGCATTTGAAGAACCAAAGGTCAGGGTTCACATCCAACTCAGCCAGAACGTGACCTTTGTTGTTGGCGCCGCCCTCTTCGCTGATGGAAGTGATGCGATCAAACATCAGCATGGGTGGTGCAGGCAATTGCGCATTGCCGGGGCCGAACATCTTGCCTTCGGCGCATTCAATCAATTGATCATAGGTTAGTGAAGATGGGCGGTCGGACATAGAAGGCTCCCAAGAAGACCAGCCGGGAAAAGTTGTGTGTGCCGACTGCAAGGTGTTTTTGCAGCGGGTGGTAGCAGTTTAGCGCGGCAAAACAAGCCCCAGTCGTGTTTGCACAGCCTCTATGCTTTGTTGGAGAATACGTCCGGTAAAATGCGAATGATTTGCAAAAAGTGCGTCGCAACGGCTTAGACCACCCCTGCCAACCTTGACCTTTTGCCCGTAAACCGGCACATACGATGGGTGAGAAAGCGTGGCAACGCTGGCTTTGTGGTGCACTGCACAAGCAGACACCGGAAAATTTGCCGGTTTTGTTACAGCTTCGAAGGTTTTAGAGATCAGTATGACGGCTTCGATGGACAGCACCCTATCTACCGCGCCAAGCGCCGCTGCCACCGCGACCACGGCTCAACTTCGTGCTGCTGGTTTGCGCCCGACACGCCAGCGCGTGGCGCTCGCTGCGATCTTGTTTGATGGTCAGGACCGCCACGTTTCAGCTGAGTGGCTGTATGATGTGGCCAAGCAGTCAGGCGCCGATGTTTCGCTGGCCACCGTCTACAACACCCTGCATCAGTTTACCGCTGCTGGATTGCTGCGCGAGATCACTGTTGACTCAACGCGCACCTATTTTGACACCAATATTGGCGACCATCACCACATGTTCTTGGAGCATGAAGACAAGGTGATTGATGTGCCATCCAACGCAGTGTCGGTGAACCGCCTGCCGGACATTCCAGACGGCATGGAATTGGTGAGCGTGGACGTGCTTGTGCGCGTTCGTCCGAAGTCAGACTAAAACACCAGTCAGCACCAGTCAGACCGGGGGTTGCCGCCCTAATTGGCTTCAAACGCCTCGTTGGGGTAAGCGCCCCAGAGCGATGTCTGGCGCACAAAACCGCGCCAGTTGATCTGCGGATCAGTTGACGACACCTCGCACCACAACCCATCGCAAATGATCAACTCGGCCAAAACACCAGGCTGAAGTAGAAAACGTGTGTTGGCCTCCAGCGATGGCGCACGGCGTGCTGGGATCGGATCACCATCGCTCCATGGAGCAATCACAGCGGTGCGCCGCCCGGTGAGCAGATCATGGCGAATCCAGCCTTCATCACCTTCCATGTCACGAATTTTTCGCCAATTGCCGAACTCGGCGGTGATTTCTACTGGCAATCCAGAGCGCATAAACGTCCAGCGAATGTCGTAAGCACTTCCAGGCCCAACGCGAACATTGGCTTCACTTGGACGAATGGACACAAAGCGCGGCAAGGGAAACCCTGTCACCGGGCCAACCGTCACGCCATTTTGGACGGCTGGTGCCTGCGCGTGGGCGGGCGTGGTAGCCATAGTGACCGCCACCAGCACGATTGCCAGGATGAACAAAAGCGATTGTGCGAAACTTGTGATGCGGATTGGACAGGACATTGTGCGCTGCGATAAACCTTCAAAGGCACGCACCACCAGGGCCCGCCATTGGTTTGGCTAGACAATATGGGTTGCGTGCGGTTGTTAGGCCAATATTGGGCGCAGCAGCGTTAAGATTGGGTCAAAAACTGCCAACTGGCATGTGGACGGTCCGAATGAAAAGGTGAGTGCAGATGGCGAAGACAAAACCCCAAATCGTGGTCACGCGGAAGCTGCCCGATGTGGTTGAGACCCGGATGCGTGAACTTTTTGACGCGCGGTTGAACACTGACGACCGCCCTATGACACAGGCTGAGCTTGTTGAAGCGGCGCGCACGGCCGATGTTCTTGTGCCGACAGTCACTGACAAAATTGACGCAGGCGTGCTGGCCCAGGCCGGGCCTAAGCTGAAAATGATCGCTCAGTTTGGCGCAGGTGTGGACAATATCGACGTTGATGCCGCCAACAACCGCTCGATCATCGTCACAAACACCCCTGGCGTCCTTACCGAAGACACCGCCGATATGACGCTGGCACTTATGCTGGCCGTGCCGCGCCGCTTGAAAGAGGGCGCGCGCTTCTTGGTTGACCATGCAGAGGACTGGGAAGGTTGGTCGCCCACCTGGATGCTTGGCCATCGCATTTGGGGCAAACGGCTGGGCATTGTTGGTATGGGCCGTATTGGTCAGGCCGTTGCCCGCCGCGCCAAGGCCTTTGGCCTTGCCATCCATTATCACAACCGCCGCCGTGTTGCGCCTGATATTGAAGAAGAGCTTGAGGCGACGTATTGGGACTCGCTCGATCAGATGCTGGCCCGCATGGATGTGGTGTCAGTCCATTGCCCGCACACACCGGCAACCTTTCACCTGCTTTCAGCACGTCGCCTGAAGCTGATGAAGCCATCAGCGTTTATTGTGAACACTGCACGTGGCGAGATCATCGATGAAGCGGCGCTGATCCGGATGCTTGAAAACAATCAGTTGGCTGGCGCCGGGCTAGATGTCTTCGAGCACGAACCGTCTGCCGATCCGAAGCTGATCAAACTCGCTCGCGAAAACAAAGTGGTGTTGCTGCCCCATATGGGCTCAGCGACCATCGAGAGCCGGGTGGATATGGGCGAGAAGGTGATCATCAACATACGCACCTTTGCCGATGGGCACCGCCCGCCGGATCGCGTGCTGCCGAGCATGTTGTAGGTTTACCCGCTCAGTATTGGTTGCTGGGCGGTGCTCTTTTCTCTCTGCTCCGGGCCTTTGGCCCAACCAGCACTCTTGCGTGCTCTGGGCCTTTGGCCCAACCGCGGGTGCCCACGCGACTCGCGTGCAGCCAAGTATGTTGTGGGAATCGCCCCTCGTCATGGCCGGGCCTGACCCAGCCATCCAGCTCGGACTCGCCTAAATTGCCCTGAGTGCAAATCGTTAAAGCTGGATCCTCGGGTCAAGCCTGATGATGACGCGTGCGCGGGGTGCCGCGACTATGTTTGGTCTAGGATTTGGTATCTGCCAACAGCCAGACCATACGATCCAGAAACCACATCTTCGCGCCAACGGTGAGTGTCAGGCCGAGCAGAACCGGCCAAACTTCCAGCGCCCACAAGCCGTAGACCAACGGTGGTAGGCCAAAGGCCGCAACAACAGAAAGCCCAATGCCCCAATTGGTGTGATGCTGCGGGATCGGCTTTGCCTTGCGCGCAAGAAACACCCGCTCACCCAGCACACCTTTGGACATCCAACTGTCGACCGACCGTGGCGGAGGGAAAGCGCGTGGATTGAAATATATCCAGATGATCAGGACGACTATTGGTGCCAAGCACCACCAGCCGATCCAATCGCGCGACCAGATGGCCAGCGCCAGCAGAGGCAAAATCGGGATGCGGGTCCACCCACTCCATGGGTTGGCGTGGCGTTCCCATGTGGCATCGCTCATGCCCATGACCTTCTCGGTACGCTGAAAAAAATCAGCCATAAGCGATCTCCTCAAACCGCATGGTCAGTGCATTCACAAGCAACAACCGCCCGAGCAAAGGCTCGCCAGCGCCGGTGATCAGCTTGATCACTTCCATAGCCTGCATGGTGCCGAGCATGCCTGTCAGCGCACCGATCACACCAACTTGCGCGCAGGTGGGCAAAGACCCTGGTGAAGGCGGCGTGGGGTAAAGGTCGGTGAAGCGTGGGTAGTGACCGCCACCGGGCTTGGCGACGTGCGGCGCAACGACTGTCAGCGAGCCATCCCAGACTGAAACTGCGCCAGTGACCAGTGGGACTTTCAGTTCCTGGCACGCCGCCGCGACATCAGCGCGCGTTTCAAAACTGTCAGAGCCATCAACCACCACATCGGCACCTTCAAGCAAGTCGGCAGCGGTGCCGGACGACAATCGGGTCTGGCGAGTGTGCAGCACGACATGTGGATTAACGTCGTGCAGGGCATCTGCTGCGCTTTGCACCTTCGGATCGCCGACACGGCTGGTGGGATGGATCACTTGGCGTTGCAGATTGGACAGTGAGACAGTGTCATCATCGATGAGTGTCAGCGTCCCGATCCCAGCGGCTGCCAGATAGAGCAGGCAAGGCGCGCCAAGGCCCCCTGCCCCAACCACGGCCACATGGGCGGCTTTGAGTTTCTGTTGGCCAGGCCCTCCAACATCTCGGATAACCAGGTGCCTAGCGTAGCGTTCAACTTCAGTCTGAGACAGCGCATTTTCCATAAAAGGGTCTTAACCTCCTCCCGCTTTGGCGTCACCTCATGCTTGCTCATCACGCCTTGCCCGGCTAGATCACCGCGATGTCTTCTATCGATGTCAAAATCTGCGGGTTAAGCGAGCCCGAAACGCTGGAAGCGGCCCTTGGTGCAGGGGCTGACATGATCGGCTTTGTGAGCTTCGCGAAAAGTCCACGTCATGTTGATCTGGCGGCGATGGAAACGCTCGCCAATCAAGCACGCGGTCGCGCGCAAATCGTCATCCTCACCGTCAACGCCACCGATGCCGATCTCGGTGCCCTTAACGAGGCGGTGAAGCCCGACTGGTGGCAGTTGCACGGCCATGAAGATGCCGATCGCATCCAGGCCGTGCGCAATCGCTTTGGGCGTCCGGTGATGAAGGCCGTTGGAGTTGGATCTGCTAGTGATGTTTCACATGCCAATGCCATCTTTGGCGTAGCTGACAAGCTGCTGCTGGACGCCAAGCCTCCGAAAGATGCCACGCGCCCTGGCGGACTGGGCGAAACGTTTGACTGGTCACTTCTTGATACGCTTGACCGCTCGCAACCCTTCATGCTTTCCGGTGGGCTAAGCCCTTCCACTGTGGTTGAAGCTATCCAAGCAACCGGCACACAAGGCGTGGACGTGTCATCAGGCGTGGAAAGCGTGCCGGGCCGCAAAGACGCCGGGTTGATTGAACAGTTTGTTGAAGCCGCCAAATCGGCATCTCTTAGTTCCAAGATAAGGACCAGCGCATGACGATACCTGCTGCGCAACCGAACTCCTTCCGCACCGGTCCTGATGAGGCGGGTCACTTTGGCCTGTTCGGTGGACGGTTTGTTGCCGAAACGCTGATGCCGCTGATCCTGGATTTGGAAAAAGCCTATGAAGACGCCAAGGCCGACCCAACCTTTCAGGCTGAACTTGATGGCTTGAACGCCACCTATGCCGGGCGGCCCTCGCCGCTCTATTTTGCCGAGCGTCTTACCGAAGAGCTTGGCGGGGCAAAAATCTATTTCAAGCGCGATGAGCTGAACCATACAGGCAGCCACAAGATCAACAATTGCCTGGGGCAGATTTTGCTCGCCCGCCGCATGGGCAAAACCCGCATCATCGCCGAAACCGGCGCCGGTCAGCATGGCGTTGCCACGGCTACGGTGTGTGCCCGCTTTGGCCTCAAAGCCGTTATTTACATGGGCGCGACCGATGTTGAGCGCCAGGCGCCTAACGTCTTCCGTATGAAGCTTCTTGGCGCTGAAGTGATCCCCGTCACTGCCGGTGCTGGCACGTTGAAAGACGCGATGAACGAGGCGTTGCGCGACTGGGTGGCAACGGTTGATGAGACTTACTACCTGATCGGCACGGCCGCCGGACCGCATCCTTATCCGATGCTGGTGCGGGACTTCCAGTCGATCATTGGCAAGGAAACGCGTGAACAGATGCTGGCCGCCGAGGGGCGCTTGCCTGATATGGCGGTGGCCTGTGTTGGAGGTGGTTCCAATGCCATCGGCCTCTTCCATCCGTTCCTCGACGACAGTGATGTCCGCCTGATTGGCGTTGAAGCCGGTGGCCACGGGGTTGACGTTGAAAACGGCCACGCCGCGTCTTTGTCAGGCGGCAAGCCAGGCGTGCTGCACGGTAACCGCACCTTCCTGCTGCAAGACGATGATGGGCAGATTTTGGAGGGGCACTCCATTTCCGCCGGCTTGGATTATCCAGGCATCGGACCAGAGCATTCTTGGCTGAAGGACATTGGCCGGGTGGAGTATGTGCCTGTGACCGACACCGAAGCATTGGAGGCCTTCAAACTGCTGTCATGCACCGAAGGCATTTTGCCAGCGCTGGAGCCCGCCCATGCGCTTGCCCATGTGGCGAAGATCGCCCCAACGATGGACAGAGATCAGATCCTCGTCATGAACCTTTGCGGGCGTGGCGACAAGGACGTGCACACGGTCGCACAAGCGCTGGAAGCCCAAGAGGCCGCACGGCAGTAAGGTTTTGGACATGACCATCACGATCTACCACAACCCAAATTGCGGCACCTCACGCAACACGCTGGAGATGATCCGTGCCTCCGGTGAGGAACCAGAGGTGATTGAGTATCTTAAAATGCCACCAGGTCGCGAGAAGCTTGTTGCGCTGATCAAAGCGACTGGGCTGTCTGTGCGCGAGGTTCTGCGCAAAAAAGGCACGTCTTATGAGGAGCTTGGGCTCGACAATCCAGACCTCACCGACGACCAACTGATCGACGCGATGGTTGAGCATCCCATTTTGATGAACCGACCCATCGTGGTCACGCCTCTTGGGACTGTCTTATCGCGGCCCTCAGAAAAGGTTCTTGAGGTTCTGCCGAACGCCGACAAGATCAGCGACTTCACCAAGGAAGATGGTGAGAAAGTTGCCTCGAAAGGCTCCCATGCGGATGTTCCGCAGGAACAGAGCGGGAAATGAGTGTTTAAATGACAACGCGTATCGAAACCCGCTTTGCGGCCCTCAAGGAAGAGGGGCGCCCCGCGCTGATGACCTATGTGATGGGCGGCGACCCGGACATGGAAACCTCGCTGGGGATTATGAAGGCGCTGGCTATGTGGGGCGCTGACCTGATTGAACTCGGCATGCCGTTCTCTGATCCCATGGCCGATGGCCCATCCATTCAGGCGGCTGCGCGGCGCTCGCTGCAAGGCGGCCAGACCTTGGCGAAGACGCTGAAGCTGGTCGAGCAGTTTCGCGAAACGGATCAGGAAACACCCATCATCCTGATGGGCTACTACAACCCGATCTACATTTACGGTGTGGATGCTTTTTTGGCCGAAGCCCTGCGCGTCGGTGTCGATGGCTTGATTGTAGTCGATCTGCCACCGGAAACCGATGATGAGCTATGCCTGCCCGCTCTGAAAGCTGGCTTGAATTTTGTTCGACTTGCTACCCCGACAACCGACGATAAGCGCCTGCCAGCAGTTCTTAACAACACATCTGGCTTCGTCTATTATGTCGCGATCAAAGGCATCACAGGCACAGCAAGCGCCGACCCAACGCAGGTTGGAGAGGCTGTCGCGCGCATCAAAAGGCACACGGATCTGCCGGTTGCCGTGGGCTTTGGCATCAAAACGCCTGACGATGCCGCAGGCATCGGCGCGGTGGCTGATGGTGTGGTTGTCGGCTCGGCTTTGGTGGATGCAATTGCCAAGAGCCTTGATGAGGATGGCAAGGCCACCGATATGACGATAAAAGCGATAACGGAAATGACCGCGCAACTTGCAGGTGGGGTGCGCCGCGCAGCCAAAGCTGGCTAGCGCAGGCACCGTCCCCATACTCTTAGGAGATATCTCCCCGTGAACTGGATCGATAATGTCGTGCGGCCAAAAATCCGCACCCTTTTTTCCTCTTCCAGCCAAACGCCGGACAATCTTTGGATCAAGTGCCCAGAGACCGGCGAAATGGTGTTCCACCGTGATCTGGAGAACAATGATTGGGTGGTGCCAAGCTCTGGTCACCACATGCGCATGCCGGTGCGCAAGCGCTTGGAGCGGCTGTTTGACGAAGCGCAATTTGAGCTGATCGAAACACCTGACGTTGTGGCCGATCCGCTGAAGTTCCGCGATGAGCGCAAGTACACCGACCGCATCCGTGACGCGCGCGGCAAAACCAGCGAGCAGGATGCGTTTCTGGTGGCCGCTGGCACCATTCACGCCCAGCCGGTCGTGGTTGCCGCACAGAACTTTGCCTTTATGGGTGGGTCGCTTGGCATGGCCGCTGGCGAAGCGTTCATCAAGGCCGCTGAGATTGCTGTGGAACGCGGTCGCCCGCTGATCCTGTTTGCCGCCTCGGGTGGTGCGCGCATGCAGGAAGGTATTTTGTCGCTGATGCAGTTGCCACGCACAACTGTTGCCGTGCAGCGCGTGAAAGAAGCGGGCCTGCCTTATATCGTTGTACTGACGAACCCGACCACAGGCGGTGTTACGGCCTCTTACGCCATGCTGGGCGACATCCACATTGCTGAGCCGGGCGCGCTGATCGGCTTTGCTGGCCCACGCGTGATTGAACAAACGATCCGCGAGAAACTGCCCGAAGGCTTCCAGCGCTCAGAATATCTGTTGGAGCATGGCATGCTCGACATGGTGGTTACCCGCCAAGAGATGCGCGACACGCTCGCGCGTTTGGTTGATCTTTTCATGAACCCTGTGTCGTTGCCCGCACTGGCAGCACCCCAGGACGTCGATGAAGAGACCGCTGAGGATGCAGAAACCGTCGGACCGAGTGACGAGGGCACAGCACCATCCGCGCCTGACACCCAAAGCGAAACGCAACCTGCATGAACGATCCGCTGATGCCCAACACGGGCGGGCAGGCATCGACCGAAAAGGTTGATGTGCTTGACCTGCTGCATCGTTTCACCACGCTGCACCCACGCGCCTGGGACCTTGGCCTGGAACGGCTTGCCCGTCTGCTAAACGATCTGGGCAACCCGCACCTGCGTTTGCCGCCGGTCGTGCATGTGGCTGGAACCAACGGCAAAGGCTCCACGATAGCTTTCATGCGAGCGATGCTGGAGGCTGATGCGCGCAGCGCCCACGTCTACACCTCGCCCCATCTGGTGCGCTTCAACGAGCGCATCCGCATCGGCGCGCCAGGTGATGGGCAGTTTGTTTCAGATGCCGCCCTGACAGAAACGCTTTTGCATTGCGAGCGGGTGAATGCGGGGCAGTCCATCACGTTCTTTGAAGCGACGACAGCTGCGGCCATGATGCTGTTCGCCCAAAACCCCGCCGATGCCACGCTGTTGGAAGTTGGGTTGGGCGGGCGGCTGGACGCCACCAATGTAGTGGAAACACCGCACCTTTGCGCTATCACGCCAATCTCCATGGACCATATGGGCTTCCTCGGCGACACGCTGGAGAAGATCGCCGGTGAAAAAGCTGGCATCCTGAAGCGGGACGTAACCGCTGTCATCGGACCGCAGGAACCCGCCGCACTGGACGTTATCCGCGCCGTTGCCAACCGCGTTGGCGCACCGCTTGTCGTGCACGGTCAGGATTACATGGCCTATGAAGAGCACGGCCGCCTGGTCTATCAGGATGCCTTTGGCCTGCTCGACTTGCCGCTTCCGCGCCTTCCTGGGCGCCACCAGATTGCCAATGCGGGCCTTGCGATCGCCAGCATGCGGCACAGCCAGTTTGAACTTCCCGATCAAGCACTTGAAGCGGGTATGAGCACGGTCACATGGCCCGGACGCCTGCAAAAGCTGACAGGCACCTTGGCAGCGCTCGCACCATCCTGCGATGTCTGGCTGGATGGCGGGCACAATGCTGGTGGCGGGCAAGCGCTTGCCGAAGCCATGGCCGATCTGGAAGACCGTGTACCACGCCCACTTTATGTGGTTTCGGGCATGCTGCGCACCAAAGATGCTTCTAGCTTTTTTGAGCCCTTTGCCGGTCTGGCCCGTCAGGTGATCGCCATTCCGATCCCAGGGCATGAGAACAGCTATGACACGGTGAGCCTTGCCTCATCCGCGGCAGAGGGCGGAACCTTTGCCTCGGTCTCACCGAGCCTGGAAGATGCGCTGCAAGAGATTGAGATGGCGGCGGGTGAACCAGCGCGCATTCTCATTTGCGGCTCACTCTATCTGGCTGGGTACTCGCTGAAGGCTGACGGGTCAGAGCCGGTTTGAACCGCCGCCCACCGTCATGGCCGCCCTTGAGGCGGCCATCCAGTTCTGACATTGCAACGCTCATTAAGACTGGACATTTATCCTGGATGGCCGGGTCAAGCCCGGCCATGACGCGTTGGATCCTCATCGTTCCTCTGACCCAACTCACCCATCGCCCAACTCGCAGCGTCTTGCACAACCTCAGATGGATCATTCAGCAGACCTTCCACCTGAGGGACCAATGACGCGTCCTCGCTGTTGCCTGCCGCAATAAGGCAATTGCGAACGAACCGATCACGCCCGATACGCTTGATCGGTGAGCCAGAAAAAAGCGTACGGAAGGCGGCGTCATCAAGCGCCAGAAGATCTGCCAACTTTGGGGCATTCAGGTCTTCACGCGCCTTCAGCTTGGCCTCGCGGGCCGTGTCAGCAAACTTGTTCCATGGACAGACCGCCAGGCAATCATCGCAGCCATAAATCCGGTTGCCCATGGCTTTACGGAACTCGTGCGGTATCGGGCCTTTGTGCTCGATGGTAAGGTAAGAAATGCAGCGGCGTGCATCGAGCTGATAAGGTGCTGGGAAGGCATTTGTGGGACAGATATCCAAGCACCGCGTGCAGGACCCGCAATGGTCACTTTCAGCAGCATCATCAGGCAGGTCGAGCGTGGTGAAAATCGCGCCCAGAAAGAGCCAAGACCCATGCTCGCGCGAAACAAGATTTGTGTGTTTGCCCTGCCAACCTAGCCCCGCGGCCTCTGCCAGAGGTTTTTCCATCACCGGCGCGGTATCAACGAAAACCTTCACCCCACCACCAAGCTTGGAAACGATTTTTGATGCGAGTGTCTTTAGCCGCCCTTTGATGATGTCGTGATAGTCGCGGTTGCGCGCATAGACCGAAATCGTGCCAACATTGCCTTGATCGAGCGTTTCCATCGGATCGGTGTCGGGCGCGTAGGATAGCCCCAGCATGATGATGGCGCGCGCATCGGGCCATAGCGTGCGCGGATGGCCCCGCCGATCCAGCGTTTCTTCCATCCACCCCATCGTGCCGTGACGCCCAAGCGCAACGAAGCGCTCCAAGCGCGGGCGCAAATCGTCCATCCGCTCAGCATGCGTGATCGCGCAGGTGTCAAAACCCACATCACGGGCAGCGGTGTGGATGAAGGCCGTTTGTTTCTGACTAGAAGTCCGGGTCGTCATAATGCGCCGGTGGTATCACACCACTGATGCGCTCCTCCAGAAGCGGCGTGAAGGAAGGCCGCGACTTCACACGCGCGTACCAAAGCTTAGCAACGGCACGGTCGGCCCAGCTTACCTCACCAAGATAATCAAGCGAGGAAAGCGCTGCAGCAAAGGCCAGGTCAGCCAAGGTCATGCGTTCGCCTGCTAGCCAATCGCGGCTGGTCAACACATGATCAATGTAATCCAAATGCCAATCAAGATTGTCGCGGGCAATGCGCATCGCGCTGGTATCTGGCGGCCCGCCGCCAAGATTAGCAGGAATGCCGCGTTTCTGAGCTTTCTCGTGGACCAAAACTGCCGTCACATCATGTTCCAAGAGCACCAGCGCCCAGTCCATCAGACGACGCACTTCAGCGCGCGCGGCAATGTCAGCGGGCATGTGCGGAGCACTACGATCCTCACGGGATTCGTTCAGATAGCCAATGATCGGATTGGCGCCGACGACCACCAAATCATCGTCGGTTTTCATCACTGGTACTGAGGCCGCAGGATTAAGCGTGAGAAACTCTCGCCGACGCTCCCACACCTTTTCAAGTTCCAGATGAACCGCTTGTCCAAACTCTGCCAGCACAAGGCGGACAAAGCGCGAGGATGCATCAAGCGGCAAATGGTAAAGCGTGGTCATGAAGCCGTCACGGTTGGTTGGAAAAGCATTATCGCAAAGGTCCAGCGGGTCTGAAGACGTCTGATGGCCAAACCAAGGCGCTTGTTCAATCAGGTGTGCATCGTATAGGCACGGGCCACGATAGCCTCAAGCCGTGCAGCACTATCTTTACAACTAACCGCTAGAAGACAGCGCTTGCCGCTGGCGATCTCTTCCCAATCTGGATCTTCCATGACTCTTGAGACCTTTATCAACGCCCTTATCCTCGGTCTTTTGGAAGGTCTCACCGAGTTCATACCTGTCTCCTCAACAGGGCATATTTTGCTTGCCGGCCATTTTCTGGGCTTTGAAAATGAAGGCAAGATTTTTGAGGTTCTCATCCAGCTGGGGGCCATTCTGGCGGTGCTTTCGGTTTACACAGCCAAGCTTTTGCGCATCGCCGCCGACCTGCCTTCCAGCGCCAAGGCGCGCCGGTTTGTTGCTGGCATTGTTTTGGCCTTCATTCCATCGGCGGTGATGGGCGTTCTTTTCCATGAGTTGATCAAGACGGTGCTGTTTGAGACCCCGGCCCTGATTTGCACAACCTTGATCATCGGTGGGATCATCTTGTTGCTGGTCGACCGGATGACGCTTCAACCCAAATACACCGACATCATGGATTATCCCTTGTCGCTCTGCCTGAGGATCGGGCTGTTCCAAGTGCTGGCGCTGATCCCCGGTATGTCGCGCTCAGGCTCCACCATTGTCGGCTCGCTGTTGATGGGCACCGACAAGCGTTCGGCGGCAGAATTCACGTTCTTTTTGGCCATGCCAACCATGGCGGGCGCCTTTGTCTACGACCTCTTCCAGAACCGCGACATCGTTACCACCGATGGTTTGATGGTGGTGGCGGTGGGGTTTGTCGCGGCCTTCATCATGGCCGTGCTGGTCGTGCGCTGGGTGCTCGATTATGTCAGCCAGCATGGCTTCGCCCTGTTCGCCTGGTGGCGCATTATCGTAGGATCACTGGGCTTTTTAGGGCTTGCGTTGCTGGGGTGAAAACAAAGCCCCGGCCTTGAGCCGGGGGATAAGGGAAAGCGAAGTTTCAGCGACAGTTTCGACCTTTGAATATGACAAAGTCTGGTTCAAGCGCGGGAAATGCTGAAACTTCCTCAGGGCACGTGGCAGTTTCTTATACATCGGACGTTTTATGACCACTGTGCCTGGTTGGCCTGCATGCTTGGTCACTTTCGTTTGGGGCGACGACCAGCTTTCAGTGATGACGGTTCCTCTTCATTAGCTCTTGGTTCAATGAAAAAGCTCGCCAGCGGCACTGTTAACGTGTCCGCGATGCGTTGAAGTACGTCCACCGTTGGATTTGCAACGGCACGTTCTAGCCCTCCGAGATAGGAGCGGTCGACGCCTGCATCGAAAGCTAGGCGCTCTTGAGAGACACCTTTCTCGACCCGAATGCGCTTCACATTCCACGCTACAAGCTCACGTCCATTCATGAGTTGAGCAGACTCGGAAGAAGCTCATTAAACCACTGGCTATATCCCACATATTATTGTTTATTGGTCCCCGAATCAGAGAGGATCAAAGCGATATGCGAAGACTAGGAAACAACTTAATTGTCTTTTCGGTGTTAGGTGTTGTTGCAGCCTTCGCATGGTTCGCGATCTATTATACCCGAGTGATGGAATATGTAGCTGGGCCGGGAACGGAAGTGCCTGTACGATGCCTATTCACGTCGTCTGGAGATTGTTGGATGATAAGGGGCTTGGGTTCACTGACGGGCGCAGTGCCTTATGAGCCCGTCACCTTCTGGATAAGCTGTAGCAGCCTTGTCTTGGGAGTCATCTTGCGGATGAGCTCCAGCCGAAAACAGTGACGGTATCGCTACGGTTGACGGCGCTAGAAGGTAGGCAACTGTGCACATCTATTGGTGAAAATTTCACGGCTGTGAGCTACTCCCCATTTGTTGGACAGATTTCGGCGTAAATTAAGCTACTCTTTGCACCTGCTGATCGGGTTGGGTTGTTTCATTTCGCTGCCAATAGATCACGGCAGGTGGTTTGCCGCCAAG
>JBCCAF010000014.1:0-99137 GCA_039814945.1 Pseudomonadota bacterium | reverse complement strand
GAAAGGATCAAACGAAACACGTTCAAACAGCGGCGTTTGCAATACCGCAATCAAGCCGCATAACATCAGAAACAGATGAGCTGATCTCTCGCTTAATCTAAGCCGCAATCGCTCCCAAAAACCCTGATGACGGACACAAACACGCAAGACGAGAACGAAAGTGCGCTCGTCAAACAGGACAAGCTTCAAACCCATGTCTTTGATAAGTAATATCGCGCTACTTATTTTCATCGCTGGCGAACGCGATGACTGAAGAGCCCTGGCTGCCGCCAGGTGCACTCTACGTGGCCGGGTTCATTGATCTATCCATGCAGGATGTGCTGATCGCGGCTGTTGACCAGCGACCATGGATCGATGATCTCAAACGGCGTGTCCAGCACTATGGCTACCGGTACGACTATCGGGCTCGAACCGTAACGCCCGATGCCTATCTCGGACCTTTGCCACAATGGGCTTCCGATCTGGCGGGCAGGCTTGTCGGCAATGGCTGGTTCGAAAAACCCCCGGATCAGCTGATCGTCAACGAGTATCTACCCGGACAAGGCATCTCGGCGCATGTGGATTGCGTGCCCTGCTTTGGCGACGTGATCGCGTCGATCAGCCTGCTTTCCACATGTGAGATGGTGTTCAAGGAGCGCGGTGCTGATCAAAGGAGGGCGGTTATGCTCGAGCCTCGATCTGCCCTTTTACTTTCTGGTCCGGCGCGCTTTGAATGGACCCATGAAATACCAGCCCGCAAATCCGACCCGATCAATGGTCAACGAATGCCGCGATCGCGCCGCGTCTCGCTCACCTTTCGAACAGTCGAGGTGTCCTAGAGCTTCTGGGTTTCAATTGGGGTGCAGATGCCGGTGGGCTTGAATGCAACGGGCTGGAAAAGCTTGAGACAGTTCAGAGACTTATTCGCCAAGCCAATCAAATGGTCCGTGACACGAGTTGGGTCAGATTGAGATTAAGTCGCTGATATCATTGACTTTATCATAACCCGCGTGTCGGGAGTTCAAGTCGCTCCTCCGCTACCATTTTTCCAGTTCATTTTCAGAACTCAATCCACTCCAACCAAGAGTGCGTTGGAGTTGAACGCCGCGTCGTTTGGATTGTCGCGCCACCCCAAGCCAGGCAGCGTTCAGTCTCTTTGTGATGTGATCGCGACGGGGTGAAGAATGCCCGTCCACGGGCGACTTCATGGCGTTTCAGTCTGTTCAGACCCCTTCACGTTAAGCATTCGGCAGTAAGTTAAGACCACTTAAACTGACTCTGCGTTAGGTTTGACGTTTGTGAAACCGAAACTGGCGAGATCAGCCGTGCCTGTTCTGAAAATAAGATACACGCATATTTTAGCGGTTATGATCCCAGTCGCTGTGAGCCTTGCTGCCTATTGGCAGCCGTTTGTGGCGCCAAGATTGCTCTTTCTCGATCCGCTTGTTGCTGCGATGGAAACCGATGCTTGCTGCAAGACTTATTTGGGCATCGTATCGACCGTCGGTATCCTACTTTGGGTCACGACAGCAGCGGTTTGCCTGTTCGCAGCGCTTATGCTGCATGCTCAAGGCGCCAACCGTCGGATTTGGGAATTTGCTGCAATGGCTGGCCTTCTTACCGCTTGGCTCGCTCTGGATGATGCTTTCCTTGTTCATGAAAACATCGCGCCCAAACTTGGCATCCCGCAGATAGCGGTCCTCTTGTTCATTGCCGCTTTTGCCATGGCCTATGTGGCAAAGTGCTGGCGGGTCATTCTGTCGCTTGATGCGGTAATGTTTGGGCTCGCCGTTGGCTTTCTGGCGGCCAGTGTTGGCATTGACGTTGTGCATGTCAGCACGAGCGATCTCCATTTCTTGGCTGAAGACGGTGCTAAGTTCGTCGGTATCGTGTGTTGGACCTGTTTTCATCTGTCGGCGATGAAACGTGTTTGTGACCCCCGCGAAGAGGATGTCACGCAAGGCGCATCTTACTCAGGCCAAGCTGTCTTGGCCGGGCGGTGAGGAGCATTTGGCGATGAGCACCGGCTTTCAAGATCAAACTGTTCTGTTGCTTGGGAATTATCGCCCGACGCTGTCGATTGCGCGGCAGCTCACGCTGCAAGGTGCCGATGTCATCACCGTGCGGGAAGGGTGCGACCGGGGTGCAGAAGTTTCGCGCTATGTGGATGATATCTGGGACAATCCGCCTATTGATGGCAATCCGGCGACCTTCATTCGTGCGCTTGAAGCCTTTGTAGCCAATGACAAGAGCATCAGCGTTGTGATGCCGGTTGCCGAGGAATTTGTGCGCGTCATTGCGCAGAACCCACCTCAGCTTCGCGACACCGTTACTTTGGCTACTATGGATGGGTCACTTGTGAACACTTGCCTTAGCAAGCCTCACATGATGGCGTTGGCTGAGGAAACTGGTGTTCCGATTGCGCCTTATGCAACGGCCATGGACGCAGCTGACCTGAAAGAAAAGGCCAAAGATATCGGTTTTCCGATTGTTGTTCGACCGATGGTTTCGACCATGCGGATCGGTGGCGATAAGACCGTAACCATTACCAACAGTTCAAGTCTGGCCGAACGCTTTTTGCCGTGGAACGACGAATGGGGCGGTCTCATTGTGCAAAGGCAGGCAACCGGCAAGCGGCACAATATCTATTTTGCTGCAAAGGACGGCGAGATCCGGCGGCTTCTCCATGCGGTCATCTTGCGAACGGACCGGCTTGATGGATCTGGGTTGGCCGTAGAGGGTCAAACAGTTGAAGCCGATGGCAATCTTGTTCGACACACCGCTCGCCTGCTCGAACGGCTCAACTACAACGGAATTGGCTGTGCTCAATTCCTGGTTGACGATGAAACGGGCTCGGTCTGCTTTCTGGAGATAAATCCACGCATTGCTGGCAACCATGCCGTTCCAGAGCACTGCGGTTTGGATCTTGCCGGGTTCATGATTGCCGTTGCCCAGGGGCGAAAATCCGGCCTGGCATCATTGCCGTATGGGCGAGGCGGTGTTCGCTACTCCTGGGTGGCTGGAGACATTGACGGGTTAAAGTCTGCCCTTAAGGGGCGAACGATTGGCGCTCGTGCCGCATTCCGCTGGGCTTGGGATATCCCCAGAACTGCCTTTTCTTCTGACCTCGATATGATGCTGCGTTGGGATGACCCGCTGCCGGGCCTCGCTAATCTTATGGATATTATTCCAATTGTCGGCCACTTAACGCGATTGCGCCACCGACGCGCGGGCGATAGCAGCAAATCAATTAGCGAGGGTCGGGCCGTAGCACACAACACGCCGCCTTCATCGGAGCTTTCCAAACCATGATCTCGCTGACTTCCAGAATTGCAAGCGCCAACTTTTTTGGGGCTGAAAAGCGTGAAGTCGCAATGCATGCTCCGTCAGCGCTGCGTTCGCAGATCATGCCCGCCGAAGGTTGGGACGATTTGGTTCTGCGCTTCAGCGACCTTTCTGAGGAACAGACGCAGTGCTTTAACGGCAGCCGCTGGCCGCAGGACCAGCTTGAACGTGTCGCCTGTTGGAATGACACAGAGCTTGTGGCGGCGGCGGCTTTGCAAAGAATTCACCTTCGCGGAACTGGCGTGCGTTTGACTGTTCTGCGCCGGGGGCCGCTTTGGCGCCCGGTGGGCAAGCCTATGGCGCCTGAACGTTTGGATGACGTCTACCGGCAATTGACCGAAAAATACGCAAGCGGATGGCGCGATTGTCTTTTGCTGACACCGCAATGCGATCCTGTCGCGAACGATACATCGCCCACCGGTCTTTCAAAGGCCGGTTTTCGGCCCCTGAGAAGCCCAGCGTCTAAAACACGCTATTTCGTTGATGTGTCACAGACGCCGGATGCGTTGCGGGCCAGCCTTGCTCAGAAATGGCGTTACAATCTGCGCAAGGCGGAAAAGTACGGCCTGACAGTTGAGCTGCTTACAGGAGAAAACGCCGTTCAGCGGTTTAAGGCAATGCACGAGGTGATGGTTGCGCGGAAGCGTTTCAGCGAATCCAGTCCCCTCGACACGTTGTCCGATATGATGGCAGCCGCGCAGCCAGCTCTGCGACCTCTGGTGTTCATTGTGAGCCGTGCAGACGAGGAGGTCGCTGCGGCCGTCATCGACGTCTCTGGAGAGCGGGCGGTGTATCTTTATGGCGCAACGGACGACAAAGCTTTGCCACTCAACGCAGGCTATTTTCTGCAGTGGAAAGTCGTCGAGCATTTGTCTTCTATGCCACAGATTAATTGGTATGCACTGGGTGGCGGATCCTCACCCAATTGCAGCCTTCATCAGTTCAAACGCGGTTTAACCGGCAAGACAGGGTTGATCCTTGACGAGCCGGATGTGTTTTTTCGTGCCGGTTCATCATATGCGGCAATGGTCGGGAGCTCCGTGGCCCAGTTGCGGTGGTGGTTGCAACACGCCGACCTTGAAATCCAGAAGCGATTTCAAAAACTCCATAGGGGCTAGCCGCCAATGTTGCGGCTCGTCTCCGTCTCATCGTTGCTAACAGGCGCTCGACTTCTGGGCGCTGTGGCCACTCTGGTCCTCATGCTCATCCTGACGCGGCACTTTGGTGCCGATGTCGCTGCTGGCTTCGCGGTTTGCATGGCTCTGGCCGCCACAATCGCCACGGTTGGACTTTGTGGGCTTCAGGCTTTCTCCCCGATCCTGGTCGCTGAATACAACAAGACAGCGCAATACGGTCATCTGCGCGGCTTTGTCCTTTTCGGGTGCATGGCTTCGATTGGATTGACGGTAACGCTGGTTCTCGGGCTGCATATCGTTGAATGGCTAGGCGTTTTGTCCGTCATTGGCATTGAACTCAACCGATCCTTGATGGCCGCAGCCTCGGTTGTCGCGATTGCCAGTGTTGCTCTATCGTTTTCAGCCGGGGTGCTTACAGGGTTTCATAAACAATCCAAGGCGCAATTGCCTGAAAGCCTTCTGCGACCTTTTTTGCTACTCTGTGCAATCGCAGTTCTGGCTTTGGTGGTGGCTGAACCCAAACTCGCACAAGTCTTAGCGCTGGCCGGTTTTACATCAGTTGTCGCTGCGGGTGTTGTTGTCGCCTTTCTTTGGCGACAGATGGGAAAGGTGCCAGAGGCGCCGTTGTCCATGGACACTGCGCGATGGGTGCGCATGGTGCCACCCTGGCTATCCATTGCGCTTGTGTGGGACAATATGATCGAACTGCTACTGCTGCTGGCGGCGGCGCTGGCAGGGGCAACAGAAGTGGTGTTGCTGCATATTTGTTTCCGCTACCGGGTGCTGGCTGGATTTGGCATGCGATCACTGTACAGCGTGAGCCAGCCGCGGATCTATGAGGCTCTTGCCGCCGGGGACCCCAAGGCAGTTCGGGCCATCATCGGCATGACGAACATTCTCGCTTTGATTTACAGTGTCTTCGTGCTGGCGTTTGTTGCCCTCTTCGCAGACATCCTGCTCGGCCTGTTTGGATCAGAGTTCAGCGATGGCAAAGTGCTGTTGCTTACCATTTGTAGCCTAATTGTAGTTCGCGCGATCTTTGGGCCAGCCATGGCCGTGTTGGGTGCCAACGGAGCGCAAATGTCCGTGGCGCTGATACTTATTGCGGCCCTTGTTGTCGCGATTGCCGCCAGTCTGGTGCTTTTCCCTTATTTTGGTGTTCTGGCGATTGGCATTGCCTATACGGGCGCCAATGCCCTATCGGCTTTCGCATTGTGGTTGCTCGCGCGATACACGTTCAATTTGGACTGCGCTATCTGGGCCGTGGATTTTGGTCGCGCCTACCACGCGTTACGAGATGAACTGACCGCGTCTGCACATCTGAAGCGATCGTTGCCGCGATGATGCTTTTACTGATCAGAGGCTAACGTTAGTGTCACTCGGTCGCCTGCGAACCAGGTTCGTCCGAACTCAACCGGCACGCCGTCGCTATCAACGTTTACCCCTGTGGTGCGCAAGATGGCCGTACCAGGTTTGACCTGCAACTGCATGGCCAGGGTCGGTGAAGCGAGCACGGCGTTCATGCGGGTTTGGCTGCGGGTGTAATCGTCCACGCCTGCTGCCTTGAGCGCCGCGGTGACTGAGCTGATTGCTTCCAAGTCTTTCAGCAAATTGGGAAAGCGGGGTGCTGGAAAGACACTGCGAAACATGGCGATGGCGCTGTCATTGGCAAACGACAAGCCCTCGCAAACTTGCACTTCACTGCCCGGTTCAAGGGTCAGAGCCTCGATCTCCGAGGCGTCGGCCAACCGTGTTTCCAACAGCAGTATTTTCCGCCGAGGTGTTCGGCCCGCCGCCAACACATTTTGATGAAACCGCACGCGTTGCCCGAGTGGATAGTCGGTTGAGGCTTGGGTCACAAAGACCCCTGCGCCACGTCGCGCATGGACCACCTCTTTATCAGCCAATGCGCCTAAAGCGCGCCGAATGGTGTGCCGATTGACGCCAAAGCGCGTGGCGAGTTGCGCTTCGGTGGGCAGCTTGGCTCCTGGCGGATAGCGCCCTGCGTCTATGTCGCCCTGCAAAGTCTCAAAGATCGCGGTCCAAAGTGCCTTGCGTGCCAATGATTTCGTGCCTGTCATCAAAAGTTCATCAGATCGCGGTTGCGCGTCACGCACTCCGTGTCTAGAATTTGTCTAGTTGTATAGAAACTTGGACAAATTGGCAAGATGTCGAAAAACCAAGAAACCCGAAAAGAACTGTCGCAAACCGATCAAGCGCGCCAAGCACGATTGTCTGTGCTGGCCAAGGCACCCGCCGCTCGGTTGACCACGCTTTGGCAAGGCTGGCGCGACCATGCTGGTGAGCCTACTCACGAGGTTTTACGACCGCCGGAAATTGGCACGGTGATGGTGCGTGGTCGGGCAGGGGCTGTGGGCGCTCCCTTTAATGTGGGTGAGATCACCGTCACGCGATGTTCGGTGCGGTTGCCGAGCGGCCATGTCGGCCATGGCTATGTGCAGGGCCGCGACAAGCAAGCCTCGCTGGCCGCCGCGCTTGTCGATGCACTGGCCCAGGCCGGCCAGGCAGACACGATGGACGAAGCCATTATCGAGCCGCTCGCTCTGGAGGCAGAGGCCTATCTGGCAGCACGGGCGGCGAAGGCTGCAGCTACAAAAGTGGACTTCTTCACCATGGTTCGCGGAGACAATTGATGCAGCAGCAAAGCGCTTTTGAAGGCGGTTTCGCCAATCCTTCTCACGATGCCGCCCACGCTTTTCGTGCCGCAATGCGCGTCATGGCACGGCCAGGCACTATCGAGGCTATTGAGGGCGGTAGCGCGCCGTGGCCTGTCTCTCCGGCGGCGGCAACGTTGATCCTCACGCTGTGTGATTTTGACACTGGTGTGCATCTGGCTGGCGCCTATGACAACGAAGACGTTCGCGAATGGGTCACGTTCCATACCGGTGCAGCGTTGGTTTCGTCTGACAGTGCTGATTTTGCGTTGGGAACTTGGGAGGGGCTGCAGCCCACATCGCGTTTCAAGATCGGCACAAGCGAATACCCCGACCGAGCGGCAACTCTGGTTATCGACAGGCCAAGCCTTGAGCAAAACGGTGCCCGGCTTGCTGGCCCCGGCATCAAAGACGCTGCCTTGTTGAACCTACCGGAGCTGGCTGCGTTCCAAGCCAACCGGAAACTCTTCCCACTTGGGTTTGATTGCTTTTTCTGCGCGGGCGGGCAGATCGCTGCTTTGCCGCGCTCAACCATCGTGTCGGAGGCTGGCTGATGTACGTTGCTGTCAAAGGTGGCGAGCGCGCCATCGACAATGCCCATGCCTGGCTCGCTGAGGAGCGCCGGGGCGATCCGTCTGTTGAGGAGCTGTCGGTGGCGCAAATCCGTGAGCAACTGGCGCTTGCCGTTGCTCGCGTCATGGCTGAAGGCTCGCTGTTCGATCCTGATCTTGCAGCCCTTGCGATCAAGCAGGCGCGGGGCGATTTGATCGAGGCGATCTTTCTTATTCGCGCGTTTCGCACCACGTTGCCGCGCTTCGGCGCAAGCGAACCGTTGGACACCGGCAAGATGACTTGCGACCGGCGCATTTCGGCGACTTTCAAGGATGTGCCGGGTGGCCAAGTGCTTGGCCCGACCTTTGATTACACCCACCGGCTGATCGACTTTACACTGGCTGCCAATGGCGAACTGCCCTTGGATGCGCAAACCGGTGAGGCTCGCACTGAGCAGACGCCTCATGTGACGGAATTTCTTGATCGCGAAGGTCTCATCCAGAACGAGGTGGATGGCGATGATACGCCGCGTGATCTGACGCGTGAGCCGCTCGACTTCCCCGCCGACCGACCGCTTCGCCTGCAGGCAATTGCCCGGGGCGATGAAGGTTTTGTGCTGTCGATGGCCTACTCCACCCAGCGTGGCTATGGCCGCAACCACCCCTTTGTTGGTGAGTTGCGGGTTGGCCAGGCTGCCGTGGAGATGGATATTCCTGAACTGGGCTTTGCCATTGAGATTGGCGAGGTAACCGTTACGGAGTGCGAGACCGTCAACCAGTTCATGGGCTCCAAGAGCGAACCGCCGCAGTTCACACGTGGTTACGGCCTGGTGTTCGGCCATTGTGAGCGCAAGGCGATTTCCATGGCGTTGGTGGATCGTGCGCTGCGCTGGGAAGAGCTTGGCGAGGACAATGTTGGCGCGCCTGCGCAGGACGAAGAGTTCGTGCTTTCCCATTCCGACAACATTCAAGCCACAGGCTTTTTAGAGCACATCAAGCTGCCCCACTATGTCGATTTTCAATCGGAGCTGGAACTGATCCGCAAGCTGCGCGCTGAAGCCCAGCAAGCG
The DNA here is from genome assembly GCA_039814945.1 of Pseudomonadota bacterium. Lineage (GTDB taxonomy): Bacteria > Pseudomonadota > Alphaproteobacteria > Rhizobiales > MH13 > MH13. Next base: position 90,381 of record JBCCAF010000014.1, on the reverse strand, counting down.
GTGCAGAACGAGCCGCAACCTTTTCAGGAGGCGGCAGAATGAGCACGTCACCAACGAGCTCGCCCCAAACGGTCACGCCGATGAGTGAGTACAATTTTGCATATCTGGATGAGCAAACCAAACGGATGATCCGCCGGGCTGTTTTGAAGGGCCTTGCCGTTCCAGGCTATCAGGTGCCGTTTGCCAGCCGGGAAATGCCGATGCCTTACGGTTGGGGCACTGGCGGGGTGCAGGTGTCTGCGGCTGTCATGACGTCAGACGACACCTTCAAGGTCATCGACCAGGGCGCCGATGACACCACCAATGCCGTCTCGATCCGCAAGTTCTTTGAGAAGACAGCCGATGTGGCCGTCACCGAGCACACCAAAGATGCGACGGTTGTTCAGACCCGTCACCGCATACCTGAAGAGCTTTTGGGCGAAGATCAAATCCTGGTCTACCAGGTGCCAATCCCTGAGCCGTTGCGTTTCATTGAACCGCGCGAGACCGAGACGCGCAAAATGCACGCGCTGGAAGAGTACGGCCTGATGCATGTGCGGCTTTATGAAAACATCGCGCAGCACGGTGCCATCACGACCGCTTATGCCTATCCGGTGAAAGTGGAGGATCGCTATGTGATGGACCCATCGCCGATCCCAAAGTTTGACAATCCGAAACTGGAATCCGAGGCGATCCAATTGTTTGGCGCGGGTCGCGAGCAACGCATCTACGCCGTGCCACCACACACCAAAGTGGTGAGCCTTGATTTTGATGATTACCCTTTTGACCCGTCCAAAGCCAACCATTCGTGCGCGCTGTGTGGGTCGTCCACCAGCTATCTCGATGAGGTGATCATGGATGATGATGGCAGGCGCATGTTTGTTTGCTCCGACACCGACTATTGCGCGCAGCGGCAGGCAAATGGCCATACCGGGGAACAGGAACAGGCGGCGTGAGCGATCAGGTCATCTTCCTTACCCATGGCGAGGTGGAGATTGATCCTGATATCCCGGTTCCCAATTGGGGGCTGAGTGAACAGGGCACGCGTCGTCATGCAGCTTTTGCCAAGGATGCATTGCTCGAAGGTGTTACGTCCATCTTTGCCAGCGAAGAACGCAAAGCGGTCGAAGCCGCTCAGCTAGTTGGACAGTCTTTGAACCTTCCGGTGAACAGGCGGGCTGAGTTTGGTGAAAATGACCGCAGCGCCACCGGCTATCTACCTCCAGATGAGTTCTGGCCGGTGGTTGAGCAGTTCTTTGGCCAACCGGAGGCCTCGATCCGTGGTTGGGAACGTGCCGTGGATGCTCAAACTCGCATTGTTGGCGCGGTGCGCTCAGTCTGCCAAAGCGCGCCGAAAGGCGATGTTCTGATTGTCGCGCATGGCGGCGTTGGCGCTTTGCTGCGCTGCCACCTTCTTGAGATCGACATCACGCCGGATGAGGGCCAACCGCACTCTGGCGGTGGCTGCGTGTTCTGCTTCGATCGTGTGATGAGCAACGATTTGGCTGCCAAGCCGCCCAAGCCTACTGACTGGAGAGCGATATGACGCCCTTACTGGAGGTTCAAAACCTCTCAAAAAACTATGGCGGCCGAGTTGGCTGCCGGGACGTGGTCTTCAAGCTCTATCCGGGCGAAGTGATGGGCATTGTGGGCGAGTCCGGATCCGGCAAGTCTACCCTGCTCAACTGTATGGCTGGCCACTTGGCGCCAGACACGGGCAGTATTCTTTTCGATACCCGCGCCGAAGGACCGCGCGATACGCTGGCGATGAGCGAGCCGGAGCGGCGCATGTTGGGCCGCACCGACTGGGCCTTTGTTCACCAAAACCCGCGTGATGGGCTGCGGATGCGCGTGTCTGCTGGCGGCAATGTTGGTGAACGTCTAATGGCCGTGGGTGCCCGCCATTATGGCGATATTCGCCACAGTGCCGAGGATTGGCTGGAGCGCGTGGAAATCGACACAGACCGCATGGATGATCGTCCGGCGCAGTTTTCCGGTGGCATGCAGCAGCGCTTGCAGATTGCGCGCAATCTGGTTTCTGGACCACGGCTCGTGTTTATGGATGAACCAACGGGCGGGCTGGACGTTTCCGTGCAAGCACGCTTGCTCGATTTGCTGCGTGGCTTGGTCCGCAAGATGGGCCTATCGGCGATCATCGTCACCCACGATTTGGCCGTGGTGCGGCTTCTGGCCGACCGGCTGATGGTGATGAAGGACGGTGACGTTGTGGAAACCGGACTTACCGATCAGGTGCTTGATGATCCACAACACGCCTACACACAGTTGCTTGTTTCATCCGTTTTGCAGGTTTAGGGGCAGATCATGATCACTGTTGAAGACCTTGGAAAAAGCTTCACCCTGCACAATCAGGGCGCCACGGTTATTCCGGTCCTTGCGGGCGGAAACTTTGAGGTGAACCTCGGCGAGTGCGTGGCGCTGACGGGTGTTTCGGGCGCTGGTAAGTCCACCGTGATGCGTATTCTCTACGGCAATTATCTGGCCCAAGCTGGCCGTGTTGTGATTGACGGGCTGGATATCACCCAAGCTGAGCCGCGCGAAATTTTGGCGTTGCGTCGCCATACGCTTGGCTATGTCAGTCAGTTTCTGCGGGTTGTTCCGCGCGTTCCCACTATCGATGTGGTGAGCGAACCGCTTCTTTCGGTCGGCAAGAGCGAGGAGGAGGCGCGTGAACGAGCACGCGATCTTCTCTCCCGTTTGCGCATCCCTGAGCGCCTATGGGAGCTCTCGCCGACCACCTTCTCAGGCGGCGAACAGCAGCGGGTAAACATTGCCCGTGGCTTCGCGCATACCTATCCGGCGTTGCTGCTGGATGAACCGACAGCGAGCCTCGATGCGCAAAACCGCGAAACGGTGATGACCCTCATTGAGGAAGCCAAAGCCGATGGAGCTGCGATTGTTGGCATCTTTCATGATGTGGCAGCACGCGCGCGTGTTGCCGAGCGTGAAATCGATGTTTCGGCGTTCACGCCGAAGGTAGCAGCTTAACGTGGCTGGTCGGTTTATCGCGGTTGTTGGCCCATCCGGCGCCGGTAAGGACAGCGTGATGAATGCGTTGTGCGATGCCATGCCCGCTATGGTGCGGTGTAAGCGTGTGGTCACACGTGCGCCGGAAGCGGGCGGTGAAGACTATGAGCCAGTGGACGCTGCCAGCTTTTGCGCGCGTGCCGAGAGCGGCGATTTTGTGCTTTGGTGGCATGCCCACGGGCTTTATTACGGCATTCCCAAAACCGTTCAGGCGCACCTTGGGCAGGGCCAAGATGTCTTGGCCAACCTGTCACGACCCAAGCTTATTGAAGCGCGCGATGCGTTTGCGCATTTTCTCGTTCTCTCTATCACCGCAAAGCCAGAGATTTTAGAACAACGGCTTGCTACTCGTGGGCGCGAAGCGCCAGATGATCGGGCCAAGCGGCTGGCGCGCGCGTCACTGCCGCTGCCCGATGGATTGCCGGTTGTTGATATCGACAATTCGGGTCCCTTGGACGATGCGGTCATGGCTGCGCGCCGTGCGCTTCAATTGGCAAGCGCGTAGGATGTGATGAGATGAAAGCGGCCGGCCTCATCCTCTCCCAACAGCGCCAGCGATGTAATGTCGAACGGCTTTGGCAGAACGGAAGCAAAGTGCTCCCCAAGCTTGGCCGCAAGATTTTCCGCTTCCGGCACAGGGCGCTTGCCCGACAAGGTCATGTGAAAGCGGAACTCGTCCATCACATAAGGGTAACCCCAGCGCAGCAAATTGGCCTCTTGCGCAGGCAAGAGACCCGCCCTGCGCCGCTTCTCCAACTCTTCGCCACTGGGTGGTGCGCGAAAGCCGTCAAGCTTTTCCACCACATCAGCAGCGAGCTTTGCCAAGCTCGCGCTTGGGCTTTTTGGCACCGCGGCAACGAAACCACCAAGTGGGCGCACCACCAGTTCATCCACCTTGGCGGCTGGCAAGGTTGGCATCAGCGTTGCGCACGCCTCTTGCAGGCTTGCTTGCGTTTCACCGTCGGCCAAGCGAAACGGTGGCTTGATGGTGCCGTGGAAGCCGTATTTGCGCGGCGTCTGCGTCAACGCATTGATGGAGTCGGACAGCCCATCCACGTCCGGGTGCTCCAGAGTGCAGCCAACGCGGCAATCCCATCCCAGCCAGCGCGAGGCCTCTTGGTGAAAATCTCCCTCGGCCATCACATAAATGGCGTAGCGGCTGAACTGTGTCATGAGGCATATCCTTATTGGTCCGAATCTTGGGCCTAAATTCCATAGAAGAAAGAACGCTGTATGACGCAAACAACCATTCTTGCGAACGCACGCTTGGTGCTGGCCGATGAGGTCATCTCCGGTAGCCTCACGTTTGCCGGTGGCGTTATCACATCCATTGACCAGGGAACGAGCATTCCACTCGGTGCCATAGACTGTGAAGGCGACTATGTCGTGCCTGGTTTGGTGGAACTGCACACCGACAATCTGGAGCGGCATCTCTCACCGCGGCCAGGCGTCAACTGGCCGCACAATGCTGCCATCGCCGCCCATGATGCAGAGCTTGCGTCTACCGGTATCACGACCGTGTTCGACGCTGTGCGTTTGGGGTTCATTGAGTATTCAGGCACCCGTAATGTGATGGCGCCCTACGCCCGGTCCATGGTTTCGGAGATCTTGGCGGCGCGCGAACACGGCCTGCTTAAAATCTCTCATCACATTCATCTGCGCGCGGAAATCTGTTCCAACTCCTTGGCCGATGAGCTGGAGGAATTTGGGCCTGAAGACCGGATCGGCATCATCTCGTTGATGGATCACACGCCGGGTCAGCGGCAGTTCGCCGATATCAGCCAGTATGAAAAATACATGCGCGGCAAGCATGGGCTTTCGCAGCAAGAGTTCGATGAGCACGTGGAAGAGCGCAAGCAACTGCGCGCGCGTGTGATCGATAAACATGAGAGCGCGGCTGTGAACGCCGCCAATGATTTCGGCGCTGTGCTCGCCAGCCATGATGACACCACGCATGAGCATGTTGAACGTTCGGCGGACCATGGGATCAAGCTGGCTGAGTTTCCTACCACCATCGGCGCTGCCCATGCCTGCCAAGCGCATAGGATTGCCATCATGATGGGTGCGCCGAACCTTGTCCGTGGTGGCTCACATTCAGGCAATGTGGCGGCGCATACGTTGGCCGAGCACGATTTGCTGGACATTGTCTCATCGGATTATGTGCCGTCGGCGCTGCTTTACTCCGCGCTTAAACTTTCTGAACTCTGGGATAATATGCCCCGCGCTGTCCAAACCGTCACATCGGCACCGGCCAAAGCGGTGCACCTGGATGATAGGGGCAGCATCGCAGACGGCCTGCGTGCTGATCTCGTGCGCTTTCATGTGCTCGATGATGTGCCGCTTATCCGAGGTGTTTGGAGCCATGGGGTGCAGGTGGGTTAAGCGGCGGTTGACGGAAAACCATGACGCAGCCTGAAGCCAGAACTGTCGTGGCCTCGCAGGACGACCTCCCGGGCGTGCTGGACTTGTATATGCAACTGAGTCCGGAGGATCCTCGGACGGAAATCTCTCGTGCAGTTTCGGCTTACAACCAGCTCTTGGCCTGCGCCGGCAGCGGTATTTACATTGTGCGGGTTGATCGCGCCATTGTTGCTACATGCACACTGGTGGTGATTCCAAACCTAACGCGCAGTGCGCGCCCATATGCATTGATCGAGAACGTTGTGGTCCATCGCAACCACCGTCGAAAAGGTTATGGGCGAGAAGTGCTCGATGCCGTGACGCAAGCCGCTTGGGATGCGGATTGCTACAAACTCATGCTCCTGACCGGCGTCAACGAAGAAGCGACGTTCCGTTTCTACAGCGCCGCGGGATTTGAACAGACGAAAACAGGTTTTCAAAAGCGACAGATTGCAGCGCGCGCAACGTTATGAGCAACGCGTATAGCTACTGTCAAAACAGTCTGCTTGTCCTGCGCTACCGCGCCAAACCCTCGCCTTCCAGGTAGGCCATGGCCGCTGGGATATCCGATGCGTCGCGAAGTTCTAGCACGAGATGGGGCGCAGTATCGGTTCCCATGTGCGGCAGCTGCGCCAAAGCTTTGAAAACCGAATGCCAAAGAATGGTGCCTTGCCCCGGGGCCCAATGGCGATCGGCATAACCATCGGCGTCTTGCAGATGCACATGGGCAAGCTGCGAACCAGCATCGGCCACGAAGTAATCGACTGGCGGTGCGCCTGTCCTGCCGTGTGCATAGTGGGCGTGACCAGTATCGATGGAAAGACGAACATTGGGGCTGTCGAAGCTGTTGGCCAACTCGCGCCGATCACGTGGGTCTATGTCTTCAATGTTCTCGATCACCAGCGTTACGCCTTCGCTCTCAGCGCGACGCACGACTTCGCTAAGCACGCCGTGCACTTTTTCGATTTGCTCCTGGCGTGCAGACTGTCCTTGCACGCGCGGTGGATAGTTGAACTTGTTGAAATGATCCCATGTCTTGAACGGCGAATGCACCACCATCTGCTTGGCGCCAAGGGCCGCGCAAACTTCAACGCCCGTCATAAAGCGTTTGGTGATGAGCGGTCTAAACTCAAGATCATCGCAATCGATAGGCGCGTTCCAGAACGGCCCGTGGATGCCAAGGCGTCCGGTAAAGCCATCCAGCGCGGTTTTGACCTGTGCAACATGGCTTTGCCAATCGCCGAGCAGAAGCTCGGTCTGGTGATAGTCCTGCACTTCAAGATCGCGCTCACCCTCGATGAGCCAATCGCGATAGGTGGGCAGATTCTCCAGCTTAAGCGCGGCGCCAATTGTGATAGGTTCCATTCAATCCGCTCCTTAGAAAACGCGAACGCCTTCGCGCCACACACCGCGAACAACCGGCTGGCCATCCATCACGCGAACCTGAACAAGGTCGGCGCGCAACCCAATCTCCAAGCTGCCTCGATCGGTGAGCCCAGCGAAACGAGCAGGCGCACGGCTGACCAGGGCAATTGCCGAAGGTAAATCGAAGTTAAGGTCGGCATCGTCCGCGATGGCGAATGCACAATCGAGTGGGCTACGGGGCACATAGTCAGATGCCAGTGCGTCCACCAGGCCTGCTTCCAGCAGTTCTTTGACGGCAATATTGCCGGACTGGGAGCCGCCGCGCAGATAGTTTGGTGCACCCATAACAGTTCCCAATCCATGGCTTTGTGCTCGCTTGGCGGCGACATGGGTGGTTGGGAACTCTGAAATGGTCACGCCTTCGGCGCGCGCTTGGTCCACATGAGCGACCGAACGATCATCATGGCTCATGACAGGTACGCCCGCCGCTTTGGCATGGCCAATGATTTTCGCTCTGTTCTCCGCGCCGATGCGGGCAGAGCGCTCAAACAGTTCATCCATCTGCGCGCGACCTTCCGCTGCGCTGATTTCCATCTCGTGGATCATGTGGTTGAACCAGCGCTCAACATCCGGGCTCTGGCGATCGCCTGGTGTGTGATCCATGACTGAGACCAGTTTGGCCAGCGGATGCTTGAGCGCATCGGCGGTTAACTGAGGCGTGTCGGCATCGGAGATTTCACAGCGCAAATGCAACAGGTGTTCGGCGCGAAAAGCGCCAGCGGCTTGACCCTCTTCCAGCGCTTCAATCAGCGGCAACAGGATTTCACCGCGCTCCGGTCGCTTCATGGTGCTGCCGACGCACAGGCTGTCGAATACTGTTGTGGTGCCGCCTGAAATGATCACGGCATCATGGGCAAGCAAGGCCGGGAGAAACGCCCAACGGACCGTTGAGCGGGGGTGCACATGCGTCTCCACATGATCGGTGTGCAAATCGACGATACCGGGGACGAGGTGATCGCCTTCAAGATCGAGCGTCTGCGTGCCAACCTTATCAGTATCAAAGCCTGCGATCTTGCCAGCCTCAATCGTCAGAGATCCATGGTGCACGTCATTTGGCAGAACAAGCTGCGCGTTTGTCAGTGTTAATGCACCGGTCCACTGAGCCGGTACGTGCGGCGTTGTTTGTGGTTTGTCGAGCATTGGGGGGAATCCTTTTTTTGTCACCCTCGGTGGAACGCCTGATCTGTGACGGTTCGATAGAGCTTCGGTGATCGTTTTGTGACATTCACAGGGCAAGCTGTTTTGGCCCTTTCAAGCTTGGCGCGTTGGTGTTTAGCGTCCGACCACCGCAGGAGCAGGGAGCTATCCGATGAGCCAGAAAAAACTCAGTGAAACGCCGTTCGTCCACCCCGACGCTGAGGTGGATGCCGATTGTACGCTTGGTCGTTGGACCGAGGTGGGGCGTCGCACGCAGATGAAGGTGTCATCGATGGGCGACTATTCCTACATAACCGAGGATGGGCATGTGGTTTCAACCACCATCGGTAAATTTTGTTCCATTGCCAATGGCGTTCGGCTCAATCCTGGCAATCACCCGACATGGCGCGCCTCGCAGCACCATGCCTTCTATCGCGCCGAGGCCTATGACCTGGGTGAAGATGATACCGCGTTCTTCGATTGGCGGCGATCCAACCCCGTTACCATCGGCCATGATGTATGGATTGGGCATGGCGTCACCGTAACGGCTGGCGTGACCATCGGTACCGGAGCGGTCATCGGCGCTGGTGCCGTGGTGACCAAAGATGTCGAGCCTTACACCATTGTTGGAGGCGTTCCAGCACGGGTTCTCAAGCGTCGGTTCAGCCCCGAAAAAGGCAAAGCATTGATGGACATTGCTTGGTGGGACTGGAGTCACGATCAATTGCGCGATGCCTTGGACGACATCCGTCACATGGATATCGACACATTTCTAGCTGTCCACAGGGGCGCTGATTGAAAGGACGTTGGAAGGTCGCTTTAAAGGTATGTTTTTAAAGCTTTTTTGCTGTCAAAAAACAGAAACAAAACCATCGTCACAACTTCATCTTACCTTTGCACACCTGCCATGAAGCATCCCTATCACCGGCTCTCGTTGCGGGTGGTTGAGGTACATAGACGCCGCTCGCGAGTGTTTTTCGCGGGGCGCATTTGGATGCCCCTGACCTTTTAAAAACAGGATGGCTTCCATGTTGAAAATGACTCTAAGCGCGCTGATCGTCGGCGCCACCGCCCTGACCGGCACTGTTGCCCTGGCCGATTGGCGCGAAGACGTTCCAGTGTTCCGCATTGGTATTCTGGGCGGCGAAAATGAATCCGACCGCCTGCGCGAGCACAGTTGCCAGAAAGACTATCTGGAAAACATCCTCGGTGTTCCCGTCGAGCTGTTCCCAGCCTCCGATTATGCCGGTGTTTTGCAGGGCCTGCTTGCTGGTCAGCTTGAGTTCGCCGGTCTGGGTTCAGCTGGTTACGCTGGTATCGTTCTTCAAGACGAGAACGCGGTTGAGCCGCTTTACACCACACAGCAGATCGATGGTTCGCTCGGCTACTATTCGGTGATGTATGTGCGGGCCGACTCCGACATAGCTTCGCTGGAAGACATGGAAGGCCATTCGCTGGCTTTTGCCGATCCGAACTCTACGTCCGGGTACTTGGTTCCTTCCTTCGAGCTGCGCGACGAAGATGGCATCGATCTGGAATCGTACTTCTCCCAAACTGGTTTTGGCGGCGGTCACGAGCAAGCTGTGATTTCTGTTCTTCAGGGCCAGTACGATGCTGGCGTGACGTGGACATCTGGTGTTGGCGAACTGTCTGAAGGTTACTCCCGTGGCAACCTGCGTTCGATGGTCGACAAAGACCTTCTGGACATGGAAGACATCCGTATCATTTGGCAGTCTAATTTGATCACAAACGGCCCGCGCGTTATCCGTCAGGACCTGCCAGAAGAGCTGAAGTCGTTGGTCACAGGTGCCATGATGCGCCTGCAGTTCGTGGATCGCGAATGCTACAATGCCATCAACGACGGCGAATCCATGTCATATTATCCGATTGGTCACGACTTCTATCTGCCAATCATCAACATGCGCCGTGAACTGACGGCCACTCGCTAACGCACCGGACTTACAAGGGGTCGGACCAGAAAAAGGTCCGGCCCCTTTCGGTATGCGTGGCTCTCCCCCCGAGCCTCTGTCTTCCCCGTCATCGCTGGAGCCCAAACTATGCTTGAGATCAAAGGCCTTTCAAAACACTTTGCCGCCACCAAAGCCGTTGACGATGTCACGGTATCGATCCCTGATGGTCAGATGGTCGGCATTATTGGCCGTTCTGGCGCGGGCAAATCCACGCTGTTGCGAATGCTCAATCGACTGGCTGATCCAACCGTCGGGCAGATTGTTTTTAAAGAGCGCGATGTCGCCAAGATCAAAGGGCGCGAGTTGCTCAAATGGCGGTCCGAATGCGCCATGATCTTTCAGCAGTTCAACCTAGTGGGGCGTCTGGACGTCATCACCAATGTGTTGACGGGCCGCATGTACCATCATGGCTTCGCCTCTTCGATGTTGAAGGCGTACTCACCAGCCGAACGGGCCTTTGCGATCCATGCCCTTGATCGTCTGACCATGGCGCACACGGCAACACAGCGCGCCGATACGCTTTCAGGTGGCCAGCAGCAGCGCGTTGCCATCGCGCGCGCGCTGGTTCAGGAGCCCAAGATTCTGCTGGCTGATGAACCCATCGCCTCGCTCGACCCGATGAACGCCAAAGTGGTCATGGACGCACTGCGCGCCATCAACCAGGAAGATCAGATCACCGTGGTCTGCAATCTGCACACGCTCGACACGGCTCGGCGCTATTGCGATCGGGTGATCGGTATGGCGGCCGGCAAGGTGGTGTTTGACGGCAAAGCCGACGATCTCACCATGGATGTGGCGCGCGAAATCTACGGCGCTGATCTTAGCGATTTCACCGAGGAAATGACCTCAACGGATATCAGCGCGCTGGGCAAGCCAATTGCGCCCACAGCGGTTGATGGACAAGCGCTCGCTTCTTAGCGGCGGTCCGACCTTCCTCCAACATCTCAAGAGCTTGCGCCCATGGCCGTCACCGTCGACACAAATTTGAACGATATGGGGCACCGAGAAGACCCGGTCTCTACTTACGAGAAGCACCGTAAGGAGCTTGCCCGCGCCAAGATGGGCCAGAACCTTTTGCTTGGCGCACTGTTTTTTGGGTTGTTGGTTTTCTCGATCGTTACATCGCAGTTTTACCCTGAACGCCTGGCGCAAGCTGGAAGTCGAGTGTTTGAATATATCGGCACGATTATGCCGAACCTGGAATGGGATAAGCTGTTCCTGGGTCGCGACGATCAAGGCAGTGCTATCGAGGGCTCGCTGACGTTTTGGTACACTGACTTCGGCAAGTATATGGCTCTGATCTGGGAAACCATCCTGATGGCGATCACAGCGTCGCTGCTTGGTACAGCCGGTGCATTGGCACTGTGTTTTGCTGGCTCACGCAATCTGATCAAAAACTCCTGGATCTACTTTTTCGCTCGCCGCTTCATGGAGATTTGCCGCGGCGTACCAGAAATTCTCATTGCCTTGGTGTTCGTTTTCGCATTCGGCATCGGGCCCCTGGCGGGCATATTGGCCATCGCCATTCACTCCGCCGGTGCGCTTGGCAAGCTCTTTGCCGAGGTGAACGAAAACGTCTCCCAGCGACCCATTGATGGTGTTCGCGGTGTTGGCGGCAATTGGTTTGAGCAGATGCGCTACGGCGTGATGCCACAAGTGCTGCCGAACTATGTCAGTTACGGGTTGCTGCGTTTTGAAATCAATGTGCGGGCCTCGTCCATCATTGGCTTCGTCGGTGCTGGTGGCATTGGCCAGGAGCTGAACCGGGTCATCTCCTTCTACTCTGATGATCGTGTGCTGGCCGTTCTCATCTTGGTGGTTCTAACGGTCACCATCATCGACCTTTTTTCTGAACGTCTACGCATGTACTTCATCGGCAAGGAACAGCTCTGATGACGACGACCACTGTTTCAGCGCCTGTGCGCTCTCTGTCCGAGCTTTCCGCCGACGATGTCGCGGCAGCGCGGGCCGACAATCCTGACGCTTTTGGCAACACTGGCCGCTCTTTGCTCGTCTATGCCGTTTGGGCGTCAGTGTTTGTCTACCTGGTCTTTGCGTTCTGGTATTTCGACTTTGCGCGTATGTTCCAACCGTCAGAGAACGCGCAGCGATTGCTTGCCGCGATGTTCCGTTGGGAGGACATGGCCACCTGGCAGTATGGCAATATCTATCGCGGCATCGCCGAGACGCTGGCCATGGCCTTTTTGGGCACATTTCTGGCCTCATTGGTGGCCCTGGTCATCGGCTTTCTTGCTGCCCGAAACATCGTGCGTATTCCGATTTTCCGCCATACCGTGCGGCGTATCTTAGATGTGTTTCGTGGCGTTGATCAGCTTGTTTGGGCGCTGGTGTTTGTGCGTGCGGTTGGGCTGGGCCCGCTGGCCGGTGTGTTGGCGATCTTCATTTCCGATATCGGCACTCTGTCGAAGCTCTATTCAGAAGCGATTGAAAATATCGACCGCAAGCAGGTTGAGGGCGTAAGGGCGACGGGCGCTGGCCCAGTGCGCACCATCAGGTTCGGTATCCTGCCACAAGTGCTTCCGGTGTTTCTCTCCCAGTCGCTCTACTTCTTGGAATCCAACACGCGCTCAGCCACCATTTTGGGCATTGTGGGTGCCGGCGGCATTGGCATGATCATCATCGAACGTTTCCGAGCGACGCTTTACGACCAGGTGGTTTTTGTCGTGATCAATGTGCTCATTTTGGTGGCCATTATCGATTGGGTTTCGAAGAAAATCCGGATGAAGTTCATCGGTGAAGTCGGCCACTAAGCCCATTTTCTGACCGCCAATTGGACGTGATTAGAAGCGTTTGAAACGATTAACGATCGTTTGGTGCGCTTGGTTCAAGTGCCCAGGCGTAACGTCACCGTACCTATTGCGCGTTGTCAGACTGCTCTGGCTGTGAGTCCATTTGTTGGCTCACACCGTGCAATCCTCATCTTGAATAACTTGATAAAATATTGATTCCAAACGGAGAAATGCGTTCCTATTTTAATGTCTGACAATATACTTGATATTGTCGGACATTAAATGTACGGTGCTGCGAGCTAAGTATATTGGAACAGCGCTGTGGCATCTCATTCGCCTTCCCGATCTGCATCTGACCCGTCCTCCGGACAGGACGTCCTTGATGTCTTGCCGTCGCACAGCACCAGCCGTGATGTGCTCGATGCGCTGTCGCGGATGATCGAGAAAGAAGAGCTGAAGATCGGTGATCGGCTTCCACCGGAAATCGAAATCGCCCGCCAGTTGGGCATTGGTCGTGCCAAAGTTCGCGAGGCGCTTACCTCCTGGCAGAACATGGGCATCGTGACACGCAACAAGAAAGCGGGCACGCGGTTGGCCGCCGAAGTGTCGTCCAACGCGATCCATTTGCCGGTGACGCTCAAACTGGAAGCTGAAAGCCTATTGCGCACCCACGCAGTGCGTCGCCCGCTCGAGTTGGAAACCGCGCGGCACGCCGCTCAGCGGGCAAGCGACAAAGAGCGTCTGCTGATCGAGGCGCGGGTCGCTGAATTGATGGCCGTCTATCAAGCCGGTGAGGACTGGCGCGCAGCCGATGCGAAGTTTCACGCGGCGATCCATTTGGCGTGTGGCAATCCACTTTTTGGCCAGCTCATTCAGCAGATTCAGCAAGGTTTTAACGAGGTCTATGAAGCGCCGTTTGGTCAGCCGCATTTGGGCGCGGCTACCATCCCTCTCCATGCTCCACTGGCCGATGCCATCGTTGCTGGAGATGAGGCAAAAGCGGTTCGTCTGATGGGTGAGATCATGGACATGGTGGAGGCGGAAATTCGCCAGGTGATGGAGACGCAAAATGTCTGACACACCAGATATCGCAACGCTGTTGGCCGCTGTCTTGCCGGACACCAACGGCTCGGTGACGCCGCCTATTGTCCAATCATCGCTGTTTTCCTTCGACAGTTTTGAAGCCTTTGAGGCGCGCATGGCTGGCAACAGCGACGCGGCGATCTACACGCGCGTTCAAAACCCAACTGTTGCGGCCTTTGAGAACATGATGGCGAAGGCAGAAAACGGTGATGCAGCCGTTGGTTTTGCATCAGGCATGGCCGCCATCGCATCGACACTGCTCGCCTTTGTGAAACCGGGCGATCGGATCGCGTGCTGCGAGCACGTTTACCCCGACACCTTTCGTTTCATGGAGCGGCTTTTGCGTCCGTTTAGCGTGGAGGTCACCTATCACAGCGCCCGGCAATTTGCCGATGATCCTGACCTGCTCAGTGGTGTGGCTGTGGCCTATTTGGAAAGCCCAAGCTCAGTCCTGTTCGAGCCTATGGACCTACCACGTGTGGCAGACCATGCGCGCCGCCATGGCGTGGTGACCATGATCGACAATTCATGGGCTAGCCCTGTTTTCCAGAAACCTCTGACGCTTGGCATCGATATCGTTCTGCATTCGGCCTCGAAATACATTTCGGGCCATTCGGACACGGTTGCGGGTGTGGTGGTTGCCTCCCAGCCTCACATCGCCCGCATCCGTGATCTGACCCTTCCGCTTCTGGGCGCCAAGCTCGCGCCCTTTGAAGCTTTCCTATTGACGCGGGGTTTGCGTACTTTGTCGGCGCGCATGAAGCATCATGAAGCGTCTGCCAATCTGTTTGTTGATCGGCTTGCCACCATACCCCAGGTGGTACGCGTGCACAGCCCTGGCGCCAATACGGTGCCTGGACTTACCGGGCGTTGTGGCCTGATGTCGATCGAGTTCGATGAAACGGTCGATATCCCTGCCTTTGCCAATGCGCTCACCCTGTTCCGGCTGGGTGTGAGTTGGGGCGGTTTTGAAAGCCTCATCCTACCGGCGCGTGTCGCCTTGGCGCAGGCTGGCGAGCAAAACTCTCTGCAAAAATTTGGTGTCTCCCCCAACCTGGTTCGACTGAGCCTTGGTTTGGAAGATGCCGAAGACCTCTGGGCGGATTTCATCAACGCCTTGAGCCAAAGCGCGGCCTGATCAGGCACCAAGACGCTGAAAAGTACAACTGGAGAAGGAAACAATGATGAAAACGACATCTCTCAAGACCCTGCTAATGGGGGTCGGCACTGCCGCCCTTATGGCAGTTGGTCCAGCCCAGGCGGACACGACGCTGCGCCTGGTGGAAGTGATCACCAGCCCTGAGCGCACCGCCGTTCTGGAAGAGCTCGTGGCGCAATACGAAGCTGAAAACGAAGGCGTGACAGTCGAGATCACTAGCCTGCCCTGGGGCCAAGCCTTTGAAACCCTGGCGACCATGGTTGCTGGCGGTGACATTCCCGATGTGGTGGAGATGCCCGACACGTGGGCTGCCCTCTATGCTGGCTCAGGTCGTCTGGCGAGCCTTGAGGACCATATCACTGGCTGGGAACATGGCGGCACGCTGACCGACAAGACGCTCGCCATGGGGCGACAGGCCGGTGAAGCTTACATGATCCCTTATGGGTTCTATTTGCGTGCCATGTTCTACAACCGCAACCTGTTGGCCGAAGCTGGTGTGGAAAACCCTCCCGGCACCATGGAAGAGTTCATGGCAGCGGCAGCCGCTGTGTCTGAGCTGGACGGCAAGTCAGGCTACTGCCTGCGCGGCGGCCCTGGCGGCACCAACGGTTGGATCATGATGGCGGCCGCGATGAACGGCACCAACGAGTTCTTCACCGAAGATGGCCAAAGCCGGATCAATGAGCCAGGTTCGGTGGAAGGCATCCAGTTCTTGCTAGACCTCTACCAAAATGGCTATGCGCCACGCGACAGCGTCAACTGGGGCTTCAACGAGATTGTTGCAGGTTTCTACTCTGGCACGTGCGCCTTCCTGGATCAGGATCCCGATGCGCTGATCGCCATCGCTGAGCGTATGGATGCCGAAGACTTTGCAGTGATGCCGATGCCGGTTGGCCCGTCGGGTCAAGCGTTCCCGACCATCGGTTTTGCAGGCTGGTCGATCTTCAACACCACCGAGCATGAAGATGAAGCCTGGGATTTGGTTGCCACGCTTTCCAGCCCGCAGGCCAACTCAGTTTGGGCTCAGCGTGTTGGCGTCATCCCCATCCATGAGGGTGCTGATCAAGACCCATATTTCCAGACCGATCAGTTCTCGGGCTGGTTTGATACGCTGAACGGCGAGCAATATGTGCCGACGGTTATGCCAACCTTCCTGGAAGAGTGGGGCTTTTTCGCCAGCACCATTTTGCTGGAAACTAGCCAAGAAGCTTTGCTTGATCAGCGCAGCGCGCAGGATTTGGCAGACGAATGGGCTGAGTTCCTGAACGAAGCCTATGCTGACTGGCAAGCAGACCAGTGACCGTCGATACCCGCAAAACTGTCGTTCCCGGGGCACCCCGGGCACGACGCTCCCTGTACTGGCAGTACATGGTGGAACCGTTCCTTTATGTCTCGCCAGCGGTGTTTCTAATTGGGTCGGTTATCCTGATCCCGCTGATCATCGGGATATCCTATTCTTTCCAATCCATTGAGCTGCTCAATCCGTTTCAAACCGGCTGGATCGGTTTGGAGAACTACGCTGGCCTTTGGACAGATCGTAAGTTCTGGATCGCGCTGGAAAACACCTTTTGGTGGACGTTCTGGTCGGTCACCTTCCAGTTTCTTCTAGGCCTTGGCTTGGCCCTGCTGCTTAATACCAAGTTTTTCGGCAAACGGCTGTTTCAGGCGCTGGTGTTTTTGCCCTGGGCCGTCCCAACGTTCTTGTCGGCGCTAACGTGGTCTTGGCTTTTCAACCCAACAATCGGTCCGCTGCCGCATTGGATGGCCGCGCTCGGTATCCTCTCTGAGCCCTATAACATCATGGGCGATCCTGATCTTGCCATGTGGGGGCCTATCGTTGCCAACATCTGGTTTGGTGTTCCGTTTTTTGCCATCACCTTGCTGGCAGCCCTGCAATCAATCCCTGGCGAGCTTTATGAGGCCGCAGAGATTGACGGTGCCACGGCCTGGCAAAGTTTCACCAAGATCACGCTTCCGTTTCTGGCGCCGATGATCGCCATCACTGTGATGCTGCGCACCATCTGGATCGCAAACTTCGCCGACCTCATTTTCGTCATGACCGGCGGTGGACCGGCCAACTCGACGCAAATTCTGTCGACATATATTTTCACGACCGCCTTCCGTCGCCTCGACTTTGGCTACGCGTCGACAATCGCGGTGGTCCTGCTGGTCATCTTGCTGATCTACGCGATTTTCGTGCTTTGGCTGCGCAAGAAACTGGTCAAGATTTAAGGGTGAACCATGACACATGCAGGACGTAATCCGGCATTGGTGGTTGGCAAATATGCCGCCCTTCTTGCCTATCTCACCTTCGCGCTTTTTCCGCTTTACTGGCTGATCAAGATTGCGCTGACGCCGGATCGATTGATCTTCACCGAAGGCACCGAAATGTGGCCGTCGCAGGTGACGCTGGACAATTTCCGTACGGTGATTTTCCAGACCGACTTCATGGCGTTTTTCGGCAACTCGCTCATCGTCTCACTTGGTACGGCGGCGATCACAACAATACTTGCCGCGGGCGCCGGCTATGCGTTTTCGCGCTTTGTGTTCGCTGGCAAGAGGATCATCATCGCCATCATGCTGATCACCCAGATGTTTCCGCTGCTGATGATCATTGCGCCGATTTATAAGATCGTTGCTTCGCTTGGTTTGCTCAACTCGCTGACGTCCTTGATTGTGGTCTACACTGCTTTCAACATCGCGTTTGCAACCTTTCTCATGCAGTCATTTTTTGATGGCATCCCCAAGGATCTGGAAGAAGCCGCGATGATGGATGGTTGCAGTCGTTTTCAAGCGCTGCGCAAGGTTATCTTCCCGCTGACTCTGCCTGGTCTGGGCGCGACACTTGGTTTCGTTTTCACCGCTGCATGGTCGGAGCTTTTGTTCGCGCTCATGCTGATTTCCGACAATGATTCCATGACGTTTCCGGTCGGCCTGCTGACGTTCGTGTCGCGGTTCTCGGTTGATTGGGGGCAGATGATGGCGGCAGGATCGCTGGCGCTCATTCCCAGTTGTCTCTTCTTCATTTTCATCCAACGCTACCTTGTTCAGGGCCTGACTTCAGGCGCCGTCAAAGGATAGGAGGCCAGACCATGGCGCGTATCGAGCTTAAGAATATTGGCAAACGCTATGGGCCTGTTGAGGTTCTGCGTGACATCAATCTTCAGATCGACGATGGCGAGTTCATCGTTCTTGTTGGCCCATCAGGCTGCGGCAAGTCCACGCTTTTGCGGATGATCGCCGGGCTGGAGCCAATCACGGCGGGCGATTTCTACATCGATGATGAGCGCATGAATGATGTGCGCCCGCGCGACCGCGACATCGCCATGGTGTTCCAGTCGTATGCGCTTTATCCGCACATGGATGTTGCGCGGAACATGGGCTTCTCGATGGAAACCCGAAAAGAGGCGGCCGATGAGAAAGACCGACGTGTTGCAAAGGCGGCCAAGACTCTTGGGCTGAAGCCTTTGATGCAGCGGCTACCTCGCGCTTTGTCCGGCGGGCAGCGCCAACGTGTTGCCATGGGGCGGGCGATTATTCGCGATCCGCGCGCCTTTCTGTTTGATGAACCGCTCTCCAATCTTGATGCCGCGCTTCGCGTGGATATGCGCTTGGAGATTGCGCGGCTGCACCAACGGCTCGGATCGACCATGGTGTATGTCACGCACGATCAGGTGGAGGCCCTTACGCTGGCTGACCGGATCGTGGTGCTTGATGGTGGCGATATTCAACAGGTGGGCAGTCCGCTTGATCTTTACGAGCGACCTGCCAACAAGTTCGTCGCCCAGTTCATTGGCTCACCGACCATGAACGTCATTCCTGTTGTCGGTGAGGCGCACGGCGTGAAGCTTTTCAACGGAACATCCAT
Source organism: Pseudomonadota bacterium (assembly GCA_039814945.1). GTDB lineage: Bacteria > Pseudomonadota > Alphaproteobacteria > Rhizobiales > MH13 > MH13. The sequence continues at coordinate 71,565 of JBCCAF010000014.1, read as the reverse complement.
TGCGTTACCGGGCGTTCCCAATTGCAAGCAAGCTGCCGAACTTGGCATTCGTCCGGAACATATCGACCTGCTTGACGTTGGACGTGACGACCTCAATGCGACAGCAGAGCTTGTGGAACATCTCGGCTCAGATACAAATGTGTATGTGAAAGTTAAAGATCTGGGTCAGTTGATGGTTCGAAAACACGGCAACATACCGGCTAAGCCGGGCGACCGCTTCGGTTTGCGCATTCAACCGCACAATGCCCATCTGTTCGCAGCAGACGGCACTGCTTTGCCAAGCGCGATGGCGCAGGCGGCTTAAGATGGCGAGCGCGAACACCATTCGTCAGGCCTTGGAGAAAAAGACCCTATGGCTCTCATCTTGGATGATCCACCACGCCAACAATGCACGCACAAAGGGTCGCATCAAGGTTGGCGGGCACCAGGCTTCCTCGGCCTCGATGAACGCCATCCTGAACGCGCTTTATTTCGATGTTCTGCGACCTGAAGACAGGGTGGCAGTGAAACCGCATGCGAGCCCGGTGTTTCACGCCATCCAGTATTTGCTCGGCAACCAGACGCACCAGCAGCTTGAAGATTTTCGTGCCTTAGGCGGCGCGCAGCCCTATCCTTCGCGCACCAAAGACCAGGATGACGTCGACTTCTCGACAGGGTCCGTAGGTATGGGTGTTGCGATGACAGCCTTTGCCAGCATGACGCAGGATTATCTGGCTGGGCACGGCTGGCTGGACCATCCCAAGGGGCGGATGATTGCTCTGGTTGGGGATGCGGAGCTGGACGAAGGCAACATCTACGAGGCCATTCTTGAAGGTGCCAAGCACGATCTGCGCAATTGTTGGTGGGTGATCGACTACAACCGGCAGTCGCTTGATGGCGTGGTCAGCGAGGGCTTGAACGCTCGGTTCCGCGACATTTTCATCGCCAGCGGTTGGGACGTCATTGAGCTGAAATATGGCTCGCTCATGCAAGCAGCCTTTGAACGCCCCGGTGGCAGACAACTGCGAGACTGGATAGATGGCTGTGACAATGGCCTTTATTCTGCACTGACCTTCAAAGGTGGTGCAGCCTGGCGCGAGCAGTTGGAGGCTGACTTTGTTGGTGACAACGAAGCGCTGGCCCTGATTGCCGACTATGATGATGAGCAGCTTTCTGACCTGATGGGCAATCTGGCTGGGCACGATGCGGCGATGATCGCCGAGACCATGAACGCCATCGATCATGATCGCCCGGTTTGCTTCATCTGTTACACGGTCAAAGGCCACGGTCTGCCGCTGGCCGGTCACAAGGATAATCATGCCGGGATCATGACGACCGCCCAGATTGAAGGTCTGCGGTCTGACATGGGCATTAAGCCGGGTGATGAATGGGAGCCGATGGCCGGGATGCCGTTTGCTACCGATGATGTGCAGGCTTTTCTGGACTCCGTACCCTTCAACGCCAAGGGCACGCGTCGCTACAGCGCTGCGCCGGTGCCAACGGGCGGTGACATAGCGCCACGGATCAAAGACACAATCTCAACGCAGGAAGCGTTTGGGCAGATTTTGCATGCCATCGCATCGGATGCGCCTGATCTTGCTGAGCGGATTGTCACGACATCACCGGATGTTTCGGTTTCTACAAATCTTGGGCCCTGGATCAACAAGACCGGCCTGTTTGCCAAGACCGACCAGCCTGACGTGTTCCGTGACCAGTCGGTTCCCTCGGTGCAGAAATGGCGTCGCCACACGGATGGCCGCCATGTTGAATTGGGGATTGCAGAGAACAATCTTTTCACCTTCCTCGGCGCGCTCGGCTTGTCGCACTCACTGTTTGGCCAGCGTCTGCTGCCGGTGGGTACGGTCTATGATCCGTTCATCTGCCGCGGCCTCGATGCGCTGAACTATGCTTGCTATCAGGATGCCCGGTTCATGTTGGCGGCCACGCCCTCCGGTGTGTCGCTCAGCCATGAAGGTGGTGCGCATCAGTCCATCTCCACACCGCTGATCGGGATGGCGCAAGATGGTCTTGCGACCTTCGAGCCTGCCTTTGCCGATGAGTTGGACGTGATCATGCGCTGGGGTTTTGAGTACATGCAGCGCGACCAACCTGATGCGAAACCTGAGGCCAATTGGCTGCGCGATGAAAAAGGCGGTTCCGTCTATCTGAGGCTTTCGACTGTGCCGGTGGAGCAGATCGACCGGTCTTCGATTGGCGAAAGCTTTGCGCAACAGGTGATCGACGGCGGCTACTGGCTGCGACGGCCTGAAGCTGGCACGCGTGTTGCCATCGCTTACACCGGCGTTGTGGCGCCTGAGGCGATCCAGGCAGCAGGGCTGTTATCGGAGTCGATGCGCGGCATCGGTGTGCTCGCGATCACCTCCGCCGATCGCTTGAATGCAGGCTGGCAGGCGGCTGAACGGGCACGGCAACGTGGCGATACTGCCGCACGCTCTGTGCTTGAAAACTTGCTTGATGATCTGCCCAGGGATGCTGGGCTGGTCACCGTCACCGATGCCCATCCCGCCGCGCTTTCTTGGATTGGCGGTGTGCATGGCCACCGTGTGAAGTCGCTGGGCGTGGAGCATTTTGGCCAAGCGGGCACCGTGGAAGATGTCTACCATCTGCACGGGCTGGATGCGAATGCGATCATGCATGCGGCGCAAGCGCTGATGGGCGGTCGCGCGCCACATTATCTGGCGATGCTTGCTTAGGCTGCCAGCGTCACTGGCTGCCCGGTGCGGATGCTTTCATCGGCGGCAAGGCAAATGCGCAGGGATGACACGGCGTCCTGCATGTGGCGGGTGAGATCGATGTTGTTGGTAATCGCATCTGCCACAAAGCGTTGTTCTGCGTCGCAGAGGTCTTGATGGCCAGGTTCGTCTGGCATGTCGATCCAGTGGTCACCGGAAACCTTGTGCACCAGAAGGCCTCCGACCTTGGTGTGGCCATCAATATCAGCGGACCCGCCCTTGTCCTGATCGGTGATGGATACCGACCCTTGCGAGCTTACAATGTCTTTCACGAAAAACGCGGTTTCTGACATCATTGGCCCCCAGCCAGCCTCGTACCAACCGACAGAGCCATCATCGAAGATCACTTGCAGTTGGCCGTAATTGTACATGTCAGCTGCGATCTCATCAGAGAGGCGCAGACCCATGCCCTGCACGCGCATGGGCTTGGCATCGGTCACTTGGCACATGACATCCACATAGTGCACGCCACAATCGACCAGCGGTGATGTGGTTTGCATCAGCGCCTGGTGAATGTCCCATTGCTCGCCGGTGGATTGCTGATTGAGGTTCATGCGGAACACGTAAGGTCCACCCAGCGCGCGCGCTTCCTTGATCAACCGCACCCAGGAGGGGTGGTGACGAAGAATGTAGCCGACGACAAGTTTGCGGCCAAGACGCTGTGCAATTTCGACGACACGCTCAGCGTCTGCGACAGTCGTTGCCAGCGGTTTCTCCACGAACACATGGGCGCCGGCTTCCATGGCCTGAACGGCCAGATCAGCATGACTATCGGAATAGGTGGCAATCACCACCAGATCGGGTTTTTGGGCTAAACCTTGTTCAACGCTGCTGAGTAGGGGGTAGCCTTGCAGCGCGTCTGGTAGGTCTCGCGGTGAGCGGTTCACCAGCCCAACGATCTGTGAGGTTTTCAGGCAATGATGGGCAAGCGCGTGGCTTTGCCCCATCTGCCCAAGCCCGATGATAAGAACTTTCAGCATGCGCCCCTCTGCGTTGGTTAGGACGGCAGCTTGCGCACGCTGCCGATGGTGACTTCCTTGCCAGTTATACGGCTTTCAACCGCTGCAAAGGCCATAGCCAGGCTGTGGAGGTTTTCCTCTGCTCCATTGGACGGTTCGCGACCTTCCTCGATGGCGCAAAGCAGTTCACCCATCGCGCCGCCAAACCCGTCATTGAACCACTGCCCTTCCAATGTTGGGCGAGCGATACCTTCCGGCGTGGTCATGGTCACGCTTTGCTGGCCAAGGTCCGGTCCATCTGATTGCAGGCTTCCAAGCGTGCCACCGACAAAGCTGGTGTCGCGTGGGCCATGTGGAATGCCGCCATCAAACACCAGGCTTGCTTGGCCACCGTCCAAACGGATCATTGCCTGGGCAAAAAGCGGTGTTTTGTTGGCTTGACCTTTGGCATGAGAGGCGGTGGCGAACACACTTTGCGCACGCTTGCCGACCATGGATGCGATGAAATCAAACCAGTGCACGCCGAAATCGTAGAGGATGAGATCGTCGATCTCATCGAAAGGCGTGCCCGCCGTCCAACCATGATCCCAATGGATCGCTATATGGGCGGACAGCACATCGCCGATCAGGCCGGCGCGCACCGCTTCGCGCATGTACGCTTTGTAAGGCGCCCAGCGGCTGTTTTGATTGACGGCAAGTTTCACGCCCTTGTCCCGCGCCAACTTCACCAGGTCTTCACCGAGGTCCAGATCGGTGACGAAGGGTTTTTGGCTTAGGACATGTTTCCCGGCCTCAAGCACCGCGCGGATGATCGGTGCGCGATGCTCTGGGTGAAGCGTGATGTCCACCACGTCGATATCGGAATTGGCAAGGATTGTCTGCCAATCATCTTCGATGCTGGCTTGTGGGCAATACGTGGCCGCTTTCTCTTCAGCCTTGGAGCGCGTGCGGTTCCACAACGCTGCGACGTCCCATCCGGCGGTGCGATAGGCATCAAGATGGCTGGCGGAAATACCACCGGTGCCGATCATGCCCATCTTTGGCCGATAGGATTTCGGCATGGGTGGGCGGTAGGGCAGGTCAGGGGCGTCGACCTCCGGCAGGTCAGCGGATTTTAGCGCATAGGTGTCGGTGTCAGCGGCATCACCACTGGCTTGCTCTTCGCTCATGATATCAGCTCCAGCGTGCGCTTCTCGGCGGCGGACTGCGCTGCGGTATCCACAATACGCTGAGCGGTGAGGCAAAGGTCTGGGTCCAGCGGTCCGCCAACCTTCTCGCCACGCTCGATACAGCCAAGCACATATTCAATGGCGTTGCTTGCCCCTGCTGGCAATGGATCGGCGGCAATCTCGTGACGCTCTGGTTTAGCGCGGGTCTGGACGGTCACATGGCTGGCATAATCCGGACTGGAAATTGTGCCATCGGTGCCCACGAATACAAAGCCGCAGGTTGGTTGCGGCTGGATCATCCACGGGTCGGTGAAGGTACCCCAGCGGGTTTCCATCTTGGAGAGGCCATGGGCATAGCGGCACACGGTAATGGAGTGCTGGTCCACCTCAATACCAGGCGCATCATCCACCGTGCAGGTTACTTCCAGCGGTGCTTCACCGTTCATGTACCAGGTGCCGAGCGTTGCGCCGTAGCCAAGATAATCAAGTAGCGATCCGCCGCCCGAGGACTTCTTGTACCACCAGCTGTTGGACTTCTGGCGCTCAACCTCGTCATAGCTGACCTCTTCTTTGTCGGCGACGTGATAAAGCGGTCCACGGTTGCCATCGTAGAAATGCACTTCGCGCAAGCTTCCGATCATGCCGTCGTCGATCAGACGCTTGGCGGTAACGTGGCTTTCCACCCAGCGCAGTGGCCAGTTGATGGCCATCTGTTTGCCGGTGCCTGCCATGGCCTTCATCATGCGGCGGGCATCATCGACTGACGCGGCGAAGGGTTTTTCAACGAACACGTGCACGCTATGGGGCGCGAGACGCTTGGTGTAATCCGCGTGGTCAGCGGTGGCACAACACAAGATCGCCATATCGTAGGGACCAGCGGCCATGCAGGCATCGAAGTCGGTGAAGACGTTGGCATCAGGGATCGCAAAGTTCTCGATGGAGCTCTGCATCTTGGTGCGATCGGGATCAAAGATACCAGCAATCTCAGCTTCTGGATGGTCGTGCACAAGACGCAGCAGATCGCCCATATGCATATGGTCAAAGCTGATGCCGGCAATGCGAAACTTGGCCATAGGAGCCTCCGTTTAACGAGCGTTGGTCAGGCGGACATAGAGCGCGGTGACCCCCAAAATGATCAGCCCGAACAGCGCGATGCGTGCGCCTTCGGGCATTTGCAAGAGCGTGAGCAGCGTGCCGAGGACCGTCAAGATAAGTGCGCCGACAATGGCACCGGCATAGCTGCCACGTCCGCCAAAGATCGATGTCCCGCCAATGACGGCGGCCGCCGCCGAGGGCAGCAACAGCGGGTTGGCCAGCGAGAGGGATGGCGCGCGGATCATGCCGACATAGAGCAGCCCGGTGATGCCAGCGATCAGGCCAACCAGCGCGTAAAGTGCCATGAACACCTGCCAACTGCGCACGCCAGAAAGCTTGGTCGCGTGCTCGTTGGATCCAATGGCAAAGAGCAGGCGTCCGAACCCGGTGAACCGCAGGCCCAGCAATATGATCGCCGCGAAGGGGATGAACAGGAATAACCCATTGGGCAGGTTTGCCGTGCGCCCTGTTCCTAGCCATTCCAGAAAGGCTGGAATGTCCGAGCCCGTGTTGATGACGAAGCGTTGGTAGACTTGAAGGCACCCGGTGGCGATCAGCCCTGTGCCCAGTGTCATGATCAGCGGATGAACACGCGCCACGCCGACACCAAAGCCATTGACCAGGCCGACCAGAACGGCTGCGCCCAGCGCGATGACCACGCCAGCGAAAGGCCCATAAATCGGCGTGACGGAGGCCACCACAAAAGCAGAAACCGTGGCGACAACTGCTGCCGATAGATCGATACCAGCGGTCAGCATGGTCAGCATCTGACAGGCTGCGAGCATCGCCAGCGGGATCGCGAACTTGATCGTGTTACCGAACCAGAACGGTGAAATGATGCCGGGGCGCATGATCTCCAGAACACCAACCAGAGCGAGCAACAGAAAAATCAGCGGGATCACCGGATTGTCGCCTAGAAACCTGCCAAGACGCACAAGGGCTGGTGTTGTCTCTTCCTGCGATGGGTGTACCTGATCGCTCATGCTCATGCCTTGTTTCTCCGCATCACCAAGAACGCGCCAAACATCACCACTGCGACCATGATCGTTCCCTCGACGATGGTGGTCACATTGGGATCCACCGCAGCCAGTGTGAGGATGGTGCGGATGATCCGCAAAATGAAAACCGCAATGATTGGTCCGAGTAAGCCGCCGATACCACCGCCGAGCACGACACCGCCCAGCACGACCGCCGCCACCGAGGCCAGAAGGTAGGGGCCAGGGACAGGCTCACCTATGCCGGTGAGCATGATGAGGCTGAGACCGCCCATGGCGCAGAACAGGCCACATACTCCGTAGGCGGCGACCTTGGTCCAGCCGACGGCTACACCGGAGCGGAAGGCGGCCAATTCATCAGAACCCACCGCATAGATCGACAGACCCAGTTTCGAGCGTTTCAGCGGTATCCAAACCAGAGCCACGGCGATGGCCATGACGATAAGCGCCTTGGGTACCCAGAACAGAAACGTGCCTGCGATGCTGTCTTCCAGCCAGTCATGCACCGTGCCGCCTGGGGCATTGAGGATGAGCAGCGCTGTGCCCTCCCAAACGAAGAGCATGGCCAATGTGACCACGATGTCCGGCACGCGGGTGACCACGATCAGCCCACCATTGATCATGCCCATGGCAAGACCGAGGAGCAGCGTGATCGCCACCGCAGGCACCGCTCCCATGCTTTGCATCAGCACCGCAGCCGTCACAGCGCAAACCGCCATGATGGACGCGACCGAGAGGTCGATACCGCCAACAATCACCACCACGGCCATGGCTGCTGTGGCGAAGGCAAAGGGCAGGGCAGCGCGGGCGAGGCTCTCTAAGCCCGACGCCCCAAAACTCGGTTGGATGAGCTTGGTGATGCCGAGCAGGACGAGCAGCAAGGCGACGAGGCCAAGGGTCCAGGCGTGTTTCTGGGCGAAGCTCATTGGGCACTTGCCTCTTTGGCATTTTCGCTTTCGGTCAAGCCATAGGCTGCGCGCATCAATGTCTGCTCATCGGCGTCTGCCGCCTCGATCAGATCGACCACACGCCCATTGAAGATGACCAAGGCCCTGTCGCAGGCCAGTGGTACTTCTTCCAGCTCGGAGGTGTAGTAGAGGATCGCTGAGCCGTGCTCTGCCAGCTCACGCACAAGAGGATAAATCTGCCGTTTGGTGCGCACATCGATGCCACGGGTTGGATCGAACAGGAGGAGCGTTTCCACGCCCGTCGCCAGCCAGCGGCCAATGGTGACCTTTTGCTGGTTGCCGCCAGAAAGGCGACGAACTTCACCTTGCGCGCGCGTATCAATCTGAAGCCGATCGATGGCAAGGCCAACACGCTCACGTTCGCGGCGCAGCTTCAATGGTCCCCAATTGCGCATGCGCGCTGAGAAAGGAAGCGCCAAATTCTCTCGCACGGATCGCTCGGACAGCAGAGCTTCGGCCCGGTCGCCCGGTACAAAGGTCAGTCCGGCAGCGATGGCATCGGAAGGGTGGGAGAAACTCTGCGTGGTCCCATCCACGCTCAAACTTCCGCCGGTTGGTTTCGTGAAACCGGAGAGCACGTTGAAAAGCTCATCCTGGCCCTGGCCTTCCAGCGCTACAACGCCAAGCACTTCGCCGGGGTGGAGATCAAAAGAGACGTTTTGGAGTTTCGGCGCGGCGGCAAGGTTGCGCGCCTCCAGGCGCGGTTTGCCTTGGTTGGCTTTCTTGGTGGCGCCGGTCTTGCGGCCACCGAGGTCGAGCTTCGCGCCGAGCATCAGTTCGACGACTTTATCTTCAACGCCCGGCTCAATCTTCAGGTCGCCAACCGTGCGCCCGTCGCGCAACACGGTGGCGCTGTCGCAAAGCTCGGAGATTTCGGTGAAGCGGTGGGAGATGTAGATCACGCCGCGACCTTCATCGGCTTGCCCGCGCACCACGCGCAGCACCCGTTCCACCAGATCGGTCGGCAGGGCAGCGGTCATTTCATCGAGAAGCAGAACATCAGGTTTGCTGGCCAAAGCGCGCGCCAGATCGAGAATGCGCAACGTGGCAAGCGGCAGGTCCTTGATCATGTCGGTGAGCTGAAGGCCTTCAATACCCAGCTCTGCCACCCAATGGCGAAAATCATCAGCAGGGGTATCGCCCAAGCGCAGATTGTCAGCGACATCGAGGTCTGGGATCAGCGAAGGTTCCTGATAGACTGGTACGAGACCTGTGGCGCGTGCTTGAGCTGGCGAGCCAACCTTTGCGGGGGTGCCCTGGATCAGCACGTGACCCGTGTCAGGCTTCAGCGCGCCGGTTAGAATTTTGACGAAAGTGGATTTGCCTGCACCATTTGCGCCCATGAGCGCGACCACTTGCCCGCGCCCGACATGCAGGCTGGCGTCGGTCAGTGCGCGCACAGCGCCGAAGCTTTTGGCCACACCTGTGGCGTCCAGAAGGGCCTTATCAGTCATGAGGGATTGTACAGTCTCATAGGCGCGGAAAAGAAGCCCCCGCCCGGACGGGCGAGGGCCAATGGCATCACATCACTTGGGATGCATCATTTAGCATGCTTCACTCGCCTGGCCCTTCGCAGGCGATGATGTCTTCCATGGAATAGTCAGTCCAACCTGGAACCGTCACGGACACAGGCCATTCAGGATCAAGGTTGGGGTTTTGCGCGGCCATGATGATCGCGCGACCATCGTCTGTGGTGTTTTCCCACAGCACCGGATCGACCAGCACCAAATTGCTGTCAGGCGCTTCACCGTTCAGGATGTCGACGGCCAGTGCGATGCCTGCACCACCAACCGAGCCTGGGTTGGTGACAGCGGCGCCTTCCAGGCCTTCCACCTCGCTGAGATACTGCACGAAACCAGCGTTATCTGCGCCGACAATCGGCACAAGTGGTGCGCCAGACTCGGTGAAGGCGTCCACGATAACATTGTCGATGCCCGACGTCCAAACGCCGTCAAAGGGGATGCCAGTGGCTAGGAAATCAAAGATTTGCTGCTTGCCCTGATCCTGCTGCCAGCCGGTGAAGACCTCGTGGATGACATTGATGTCTGGGAACTCATCCAGCGCTCGTTGGAAGCCATTGTCACGGTCGGTGTCTGCCGATACGCCCGCAATGCCGCGCATGTAGACAATGTCGCCAGAACCGCCGACCTGCTCGAACAGCCATTTGGCACCGAGATAGGCGTACTCTTCTTGGTTGTTGGAGAGGATGTAGGCGCCCTCAGCGGTCACACCAGCATCAACAGCCACAACCACGATGCCCTGCTCAATAGCGGTATCGATGGCGGAGTTTAACGCTTCGGGGTTGGACGGGTTGAGCACGATGGCGTCAACGCCAGCCTCGATGAGGTTATTGAGGTCTTCCAACTGACCGGCACTGTCGGTGTTGCGGTGCGCAACGATCAAGCCGCTGACATCGCCTTCAGCAGCGGCTTGTGCGCGCATGGCGCAGATCATCTGCTCACGCCAGCCATTGCCCTGCACCGTGTTGGACACGCCGATGGTGTAGTCGGCGGCAAAGGCCGCGGCACCCGTACTTGCGACGATGGCAATCGCCGCTGCGCTTGTGAGAAGGTGTTTCATTGATCAGTCTCCCAGTTTTGGTTTTGGTCTTTCATGTCAGGCTTGATGCCCAATTCACTTGATGTAGGGGGCGAGCACATCGCGCGCCAAAAGGAAGCCACGTTTGACCTTTTCGTCAGTTCCTTCAAAGAGCCTGTCTTCATGTTCGATGATGACAGGGCCGTCATATCCAGCCCGATAGAGGCTGGAGAAAAAGTCTGACCAGTCAACGTCGCCAAGCCCACAGAGGCGCGGGATCTGCCACCCCATGCCGATGCTCATGACGCCTTCTTCATAAAGTCCGTCGCGGTCAATCATCACATCCTTGGCGTGGACATGGGCCATCTTGGGGCCAAATTCTTTGATGAAGCGGGTCTGATCGATCATCTGCCAGATAAGGTGGGATGGATCGAAATTCATGCCGACATCATCACCCCATTGCTCAAAAATCCGCCGCCAGATTTTGGGGCTGTAGGCGATGTTGTGGCCGCCGGGCCATTCATCATAGCTGAAGATCATCGGGCAGTTTTCAAAGGCGAGCGTGACGCCGCTGTTCTTGGCGTGCGCGACGATGGGGGTGAAAATCTCCACCGCACGTGCCCAGTTCTCATCCACATTCAGTGCGCGATCACCGCCGATGAAGGTGTTGACGACTTTCACGTCCATCACGCGAGCCGCTGTGATCACCTTCATCAGATGACCAATCACCTCATCGCGATGATCAGCGTGGGCGTGCAGCGGGTTGGGATAATAGCCAAGCCCGGAAATCTCGATGCTGTGGCTTGCCAACGCTGTTTTGATTTCTGCGCCTTGGCTTGCAGTCAACCCATCTACATTGATGTGCGACGTGCCCGCATAGCGGCGGCGTTCACCACCAGAGGCTGGCCAGCAGGCCACTTCAAAGGCGGAGAAGCCATTGGTCCCTGCCCAATTGGCAACGTCCATCAAGTCGCTGTCTTCGAAAGGGGCTGTCAGAAGACCCAGTTTCATCTGTCTACTTCCTCACACATCACTCAAATTGACCCATCGGCCTTCCTGCGCCGAGCGCAGAACTGCATCACAAAACTTCATCTCATAATGGCCGTCGTTGAACGTTGCCCACGTCGAATCTGGCTGACGCCCGCCTGCGGCGACATCGCTATAAACGGCGCGGAAGAGCCCGAAAAAGCTGTCGGCGAAGCCCTCCACGTGGCCTGGGGGGAGGGCTGCGGCGGCTGTGCCTGTGGCGTTCATTAGGCTGAAATCGCGCATTAAGGTTTGATTGGGTTCGTCACGATGACCGATGAACAGATGCTCAGGCGTTTCATTGTCCCAGGCCGCGCTCGCCTTCGATCCAGCAATGTCCCACTGCAATGAATTTTTCCGGCCCATGTTCACCTGACTGGTCGACATGACACCTCGCGCACCATTTGCGTAGCGGATGATGATCATTGCCGCGTCATCGGTATCCACCTTAGCAGTTTCGGTTTTCCCAACAGCACTTGAGAAGGTTTCAACAGGCCCAATGGGCTTTTGTCGTTCTGGGAAGAACGTGGAGAGTTCAGCAAAGACAACTTCGGCCTTCAGCCCAGTGATGAAACTTGTAAGATCCAGCCAATGGGTGCCGATGTCGCCGACGGAGCGCAGTTCCCCGCCTATCGCCGATTCCAGCCGCCAGTTCCAGTCGGTCTCTTTGGCCAGCCAGTCTTGGTGATAGTGGCCCGTGACGAAGCGAATGTCGCCCAGATCGCCGGCTTGAACCATGCCGTGGGCCTGCTGGTTAAGAGCGTAGAAGCGCACATTGTAGCAAACGGCTGCCACTTTACCGGAGGCTTTGGCCAGCTCCACCATCTCTGCGGATTGCTCTGACGTCATCGCTAGCGGTTTCTCGCAAACTACATGTTTGCCAGCGGCCAGGATCGCTTTGACCTGCGGGTAGTGGGCATGGTTTGGCGAGGTGACGTGCACCACATCAATGGTGTCATCGGCCAGCAGATTCTCCAGCGTGGCATAGGCTTTGGGCACACCAAGATCGGCTGCCCTCTCTTGGCCCCGATCTGGTGACGAACCCAGGACGCCGCGCACGTTGACGCCCAGACGCCGCAGGGCTTGAATATGGACGCCGCCAATAAAGCCAGTGCCTATGACAGCGGCTCCGATCTTGGTGAAGTTGGTCATGGTGCGGCCTGCTCAGACAATGGAATAGCCTCCATCGACCGGCAGGCAGGTGCCAGTCATGAAGTCAGATGCGGGGGAGGCGAGGAAAAGGGCTGCGCCGGTGATGTCATCAGGGTTGCCCCAGCGTCCCAACGGTGTGCGTGCCTCAATGGCGCTGACGAATGTTTCGTCCTGCCGGGCGCGGGCGGACTGATCTGTCACGATGAAGCCCGGCGCAATGGCGTTCACCCGAATGCCGTCCTCTGCCCACGCAATGGCCAGCGATTTGGTGAGCTGCTCAATGCCGGCTTTGGAGGCGCCGTAAGCCGGGTTCCGCGGGCTACCAAAGCGGGCATACATGGAGGCGATGTTGATGACTTTGCCACCGGCAGCCTTCAAACCCGGATGCAGCGCTTTGGCACAGCGCAACGAGCCGGTGAGGTTCACATCCAAAACATGGGAGAAGAAATCTGGCGCCATCTCTTCACCGCGTTTGGTGATGGCGGCGCAGTTGATGAGCACGTCAACACGGTCGTGTGACGCCGCGAACGCCTCGACCGCGTCTGTGTCCGTTACATCGAGTTGGGTGTAGGCAAAACGATCTGCGTCGGCCGCATCGGGAGATGGCTCAACCCCGGTGATGGCCACCGTTGCGTCGGCATCCTGAAAAGCGCGCGCTATGGACGCGCCGATGCCGCCACGGCTTGCGCCGATCACCACCACTGCCGCCCCGGCAAAGGTGTGGCTGCCAGCGTCAGACACGCGTGCCTCGGGCATAAATCTGTGTCGCCTCGTTCGACAAGGCCATCCTCCCAGTTGCCCCTTTTGGGGTCTTGTAATCGATTGCAGTGCGGTGCCTAGACCATTATGCAGTCAATGTAATCCTTTGCATTGTCGTCCAGATGTGAGAAGGGTGTCAAGACGAGAATTGATAGATGAGCGAATGTGAGCATGTCTCATCGGTCTGCCACCATTCAAGATGTTGCCCGCGTGGCGCGAGTTTCCACCGCCACCGTTAGCCGTGCTTTGAGCAATCCTGATCTTGTCGCCGATGGCACGCGAGAGGCAGTTTTTGAGGCTGTTCAGCAGACTGGATATCGGGTTAATCAAGCGGCGCGAAATCTTCGCATGCGCCGCGCCGCTGCAGTGCTCATCTTGGTGCCGAACCTCGGCAAGCCGTTCTATTCCAAAATCCTTGCCGGGGTGAGCGAAGGCTTTGCGAATACAGACTATGCGGTTCTCATTGCCGATACCGAAAGCAGGCCGCTGCAAGACGGTGAGTTGGCGGGTTACTTTATCGATGGCCGGATCGATGGCGTTATCTCGCTGGATGGCGGTGTGTCGCCCCAAGCTTTGGAGCAGTGCCGGCGCCAAGGGCTTGGCGAGCGGATTGTGTTTCTTTGTGAGTGGGTCGAAGGGGCCGATTTTCCAGTGGTTTGCGTTGATAATGCTGAGGGCGCGCGGCTTGCCATTCGTCACCTGCACGCGCTTGGACACCGTGCGATTGCCCATGTCACAGGACCTGAGGGCAATGTGCTGACGGCTGCGCGCCGTGAAGGCATGACCAGCGAGCGTGCGCGGCTTGACCTGCCCGCGCCAGAGGACTGGATTATTCGTGGTGATTTCTCGGTGGAGTCCGGTCATGCCGCGGCGCGAAAAATCCTCGCGATGTCGGATCGACCGACGGCTGTTTTTTGCGCCGCTGATACGGTTGCCTTCGGCCTGATCTCCGGACTTCAGGCAGGCGGATTGTCGGTGCCCGCTGATATTTCGGTTGTCGGCTTTGATGATATCGACATGTCGCAATACTACATCCCGGCTTTGACAACGATCAGCCAGGATCGCCACCGGCTTGGCACACGTGCTGCAGAACGCCTGTTGGAGCGATTGGGCAATCCGCTCGCATCGCAGGGCAGCACAGTAAACGACGTTATCGGGGTTCAGTTGGTGGTTCGCGATAGCACCGCGCCGCCGCCGACTTGATGCTGCCATGGCGAGCGCGCTCATCACTTGGGTGCTCCTGTCACCCACTGTGATAAATCCATTGACACGCCACTCATCGGTGCAGACGCCTCGCTAAGCAGGAAAGTTGCGAGCCGCGCGGTGTCGTCCTCGTTGATCAACCGGCCCAGCGGTTGCATGGCGCCTTGTGCTGCCAGCCATCCTTCGCCTTTGCCCAAAATTACCTCGTGAAGCTCTCGCTCGGTTTCGGTCGCCGTCCATCCCAGATTGATGGCATTGATCCGAATGTGATCAGCCATGTGCGCGTTGGCGGCGTTTTTTGTTAAGGTTTGCAGGGCGCCTTTTGAGGCAGAGTAGATGGCCAGATCCGGCGCGCCGCAATGGGCATTTATGGATTGGATGTTGACGATGGCGCCCGGCGCCTTGCGCGCTTTCATGTCGGCTATGGCCTCGGCCATCAGGAAAAATGGCGCGCGGGCATTGATGGCCATCACCTGGTCCCAGAGCGCTGGCGTTGCGTCCAAAAAGTCACCGCGTGACGTCACACCGGCGGCGTTGACCAGGCTATCGATACGACCAAAGTGTGTGCGCGCTGCTTGCGCGATGGTTTTGGGTGCGTCGGTATTCATCAGATCGGTGACGACAATCTCTACCGGGCAGGGAAGCTCAACCTCAAACGGTTGTCGGTCCGTGAGCACCAGCCCCTCAGCACCACCTGCTGCTACCTCTTCCGCGATTGCTGCGCCGATACCACGCGCTGCGCCGGTGACGATGACGACCTTCCCTGAAAGATCAACGTTCATCAGCCTATCCCACGCAGGAATTTCTCGTACTCACCGTCCTTCATGCGCACCAAATGGTTGGGCTGCGGGAAGGCGCCGCTCTCAACGTCAGTGGCATATTCTTTGAACGCAGCGATGCGCTCGTTCTGCAGGCGTTCATACTCGGCAGCAAAGTTGCGATAGATTTTGGCGTGGCGAGGCACGCGGCTTTTGCCTTCGCCCAAAATGTCTTCGGCAAACAGATACTGCGCGTCGCAGCCGCCGCCTGATCCCATGGACCAGAGCAGAAGATCGAGCCGCTCACTGATGGCGGTTGCTACCTCGTCGGGCACCACTTCAATCTCCACTGCGAAGGCGCCAGCGTCTTGGTAAGCCTTGCATTCCTGGTAAATGCGCAGCGCGGTGTCGGCGTCTCGTCCAACTGCACGAAATCCGCCGGTCCAGGTGGCTCGCGCCGGAACGATGCCGACATGGCCAACAATGGGTATGAATTCGTTTGCCAATCGCTCGACGGTTTGCATGGACCCAGAGCAGTAAAGCGCGTCGGCACCAGCCTCCAGCATCTGACCGCAGAAGCGCAAATACTCATCTGCATTGCCATATTCCAAGTGCGTTTTGCCGGTCATGGAAAACACACTTGGTGCGACGTCTCGGTACTGAGGGTTGGTCACCAACTCAGGCGGTACGGAGGCGATATCGATGCCAGCAGCCTCTGCAGCAGCCGCTTCATCCAGGCTGAAGTAACGTAGCATCGTCATGTGCCGCTGGCCTTTGGCAGCGCGCAGGTCGGCCACGGTCGGGCGCTGGTGGGTCATCGGCGAGGTTCCTTCACGCAGCGGAGATTTGCGGCACGCTGTCTTCGTCGTGCAGCTCTTCGCGATAGGGCTTGGCGCTGGGGGGAAGCGTTTTGCGCGCCGAGTGGTTTGGTTCCGTGCGTTGTCTTTTGAGGGCATCGATCATTTCGCGATAGCCATCAAGAATGGAGGGATTGGCAGGCGGTAGATCATCTTTGATCAGCGCATGCAGCTTCGGCAGCGCGTGATAGGGCACCATCGGAAACATGTGATGCTCCACATGGTAGTTCATGTTCCAATAAAGCCAGCGGCTGATTGGGTTCATGTGCACCGTACGAGAATTCAGCCGGTGGTCGAGCACATCTTCAGCCAGGCCGCCATGCTGCAGCAGTCCGGTCATCACCATGTGCCAAGTGCCGTAGATGCGTGGCCCACCAACGATCATCAGCGGCAGCAATGACCATGTGACAAGGGCCAATGCTACCGCGGCCAGATGGATGCCGACAAAGATACGCGCCCAGAAGATGGCGCGAGGCAGTTGCTGATCTGGGATGTAATCCCGCTCATCGGGCGAGAAGTTGCCCAATGCGTTGCGCCACAGGATTGCAAAATGCTGAAAGATATCGGGAATGCCGATGAACATGAGCGCTTTGCGCAGCATGCTGGTGGGGCGCATGAAGCCGATTTCAGGATCGCGACCCACAATGATGGTGTCAATGTGATGACGCATATGGCTGAAGCGCCACGATACCGGGTTGCGCATCACCATGAAGCTGGCGATCAGATAAACCCATTTGTTCATCCATGGTGTCTTAAAAGCACTGTTATGGCCGCACTCGTGCCAGCGCGAGTCACAGGCTGAGCCGTAAAGAACTCCGTAAACGAAGAAAAACGGAACGGCCCACCATGTGCCCCACGTCGCAATGCCGCCGATGGCAGTGGCGAGCATCAGGCCGATCCAGAGGATAGTATCGCGCATTGCTGGCTTGTCGCTGCGCCCCATCAGCGCCTTCATCACATCACGCGGAATGTCGCTGTGATACCACTGTGCCGACACCAGGCCGCGTTCGATGGCGCGATCCCGCTCTGGGCCGGTCAGTGAGTAATCACGTTTGACAAAGGGTGCCGTGCTGGGCGCCTCTGTTACAGCCATCGGTGATGTTCTCCCGGTTTTTTTATACAAAAATGTGCGGTGCCGGACGCATCACCGTCAATCCAGGCATGAGGCAAAATGAGGGAAACCTGGTGTCCTCTCGGGGATTGACGAAGTAAACCCCTCATTTTACCTCAGTCTTAACCGCAAGGAGTAAGCGTCTGCGCCCAACATTGAGCGATATCGCTGAGGCCGCCCAGGTCTCGCTGGCCACTGTCGATCGTGTGATGAACGCGCGCTCGGGTGTGTCCGCCCGCACGCGAACCCAGGTCATGGCGGCCGCTCGATCTCTGGGCTATCTGCCGGATGGTGATGTGCCGACGCCTCTCCGATTGGCGTTGTTGTTGCCGCAAGGCACCAACGCCTACATCGCCGCGTTGGCGCGCCAAGCGCAGGACCAGGCTTTGGCAAAAGCATCTCTTGATCTTGAGATTGTTCGAACCCGCGCACTGGATCCCTTGGCGCTTGCAGACGCTTTGGTGCGCGCTGGAGAAACCAGTGAGGCTGTTGCCGTTGTGGCTCTCAATCACCCGGCGGTGCGCGAAGCGATACGAACGCTTGCTGGTAACGGCGTCCCTGTTGTGACGCTGGCATCAGACAGTCCTGATGCGCCGCGCCGGGCTTTTATTGGCATCGACAATGGGCAGGCTGGGCGTCTGGCTGGTTACACGATTGGTCGCTTTCTGGGCGAAAAACCGGAAGGCAAAGTTGCGTTGTTTGCTGGAACCATTGCCTATCGCGGCCATCAGGAGCGCGAGATGGGCTTTCGCCAGGTGCTGGCAGAAGAGTTCCCTGACCTTGAGGTTCTGGAATTGCGCGAAAGCCGGGAGGATCGCAAAAAAGCGTACAGGCTAACCCGCGCATTGATGGATGCGCATGGTGATTTGGTTGGTCTCTACAATGCCGGCGGTGCGACGGTTGGTATTGCTGCTGCGCTGGAGGATGCTGGCCAGAAGGATCTGGTGTTTGTCGCCCATGAAGCCACGGAAGAGAACAAGGCCTATCTGCTCTCTGGAACGCTTGATGCGGTGATCGATCAAAACGCGCGGGCGCAAGTTCGCGAGGCATTTGCCACACTTGCCCATGCGGTGGAGGGTAAAGATTATGGTTTTGACCCGCTTCAGCTCCAACTCATTTGCCGAGAAAACCTACCGCCGCTTTAGCCGCTTCTCAGACCGAGCGACCTTCGTCGCGCCAGATAATCAGCGCTTCCTTCCAGGATGGTGCCTTGTCGGTATGGTAGCCATGAACCTTGCCAGTACCGATGGAGCGAAAGGCTTTCATGGCCTTCAGGTGCGCGCCTGACCTTAGATAGGTGAGCATCGCCTCGCGGGACGTCCAAACGGTGAGTGTGTGATGAACACCATCAACCTTTCGGGCGTCGGTTGAGAGGTTTCCAGGCGCGCTGGCTGCTTGCGAAAAAGAGCGTGTGGCGTGCCAAGAAAACCGCAAAACCTGCAGTGGCGATTTCAGCGTTAAACCGGTGATGGACACGTAGAGCGGTTTGGGTTGCTCGATCATTCAGCGGCCATCTGCGCAGTGGCGGGAAGACCAGCATCATTGGCTGGCTTGCTGGCGCGGACTTCTTTTGGTTGTTGCGGTGCGCGGGCATGTTTTCGCGCTTGGCGCGCATAGGCGAGCACAAACATGGGCGGTGTGAAGTAGAATGACACTACTGTGGAGAGCAATACGCCGCCAGCCACGGACATGGCGAAGGGTGGCCAGAAGCCACCACCTGCCAGGATAAGCGGCAGGAAGCCGCCAAAGGTTGTGATGGTGGTAGAAACGATGTGGCGGCTTGACCGCATCAGCACATCAACCATGGCTGTCTTATCACCGCGCATCGCCCCTTCATTGGCCTGCAAACCGGTGAGGATAATGATGGCAGCGTTCACCGAAACACCGATCGACCCGATCACGCCGATGATGGCGTTGATGCCGAAAGGATATTGGAAGATTGCTAGCGCAAGCATGCTCAAACCAGCGCTAAGGCCACAGACGACGAGCGCGATGGCAGTGAGGCGAAAGGCGTTGAAGGTAAGCGCGATGGCCGCGATTGTCAGTGTGATGATCAGGCCAAGCGAAGCGAGTAGGTCGCCAAGTGTGCTGGCGCGGGCATCGCTGTCGCCGCCCAATTCCATGCGATAGCCAGCGGGAAGAGCAAAGCTCGCCTCGTCCAAAGCGGCTTGCACCTCGATCAGAGCTTCCTCGGGCAACACGCCGCGCAGAATGAACCCTTGAACGGTGTTGGCGCGCTCGCCATTGCGGCGGGTTATGGTGCTGGCTGACGGTTCCAATCTGATGGTTGAGATGGCCGAAAGCGGCATGGCTGGCCAAAACCCTTGCGCGGACCGTTGCGCGGCATTGGGCAGGAGGATTGGAAGATCACGGATGGCTTGAAGATCATTGCGACTGGCGTCGCCAAGGCGCACACGGATGGGCAGCTCTTCAGCGCCCTCAACCATTGAGCCTCCCGTCACACCTTCAAGGCTTGCTTGCAGTTGTCGGGCAATGCCGCCCAAGTCCAGACCGATCAGCCGCGCCTGCGCTTCATCCACGTCGATGATGGCTTTCGGAGCTCCGGGCCCAATGGTGCCACGGGCCACAACCACGCTGTCGACGCTTGCCATAATCTGCTGCGCTTCATCGCCCAGTTCGCGCAGCGTTTGCAGGTTCTCGCCAACCAGTCTGATTTCCACCGGCGCGGCCACGGGAGGTCCTTGAACGAGTCCACGCACCAAAACTTCAGCTTCCGGTGCGAGAGTTGCAAGGTTGCGTTGCAGTTCGGGCAGAAGTGCTTCGGTTGCTTCTGCAGATGCAGTGGTGATGAGAGCCTGCGCATGGCCGGGAGCGTTCTCCCGCGCGCCGACAATGTTGTAATAAAAGGCCGGGGCTGAACGTCCGACCACCCACATGATCTGATCAATGCGATCATCAGTGCGCAGCTGTTCATCGATCCTGGTGACCGTCTCCTGCGTTGCTGTGATGGCGCTGCCAGGTGGCAGGTCGATCTCAATGTAGAACTGATCGCGATCCACCCCTGGGAAGAATTGTGGGCTGAGCGTCGGCAGGCTGAGAAAGCCCATGACAGGCAAAACCAGAGACAGAGCAACCGAGCGCACGGGGTTCGCGACTGCCCACCGCAAAGAGGCTTTGAAACCGGTGGCAATCCATCCGCCACTTAGTCCACCGCGCTTGCCGTTAGCTGGCAACAGATGGCCCGCAATTGCGGGGGTTAGCGTGATGGCCACGATAAACGACCAACAGAGCATGATGACCACAGCGATGGCGATGGAGCCGACAAAATCTCCCGCTGGACCGGGTAGCAAGATGAGTGGCGTGAAGGAGAGGGCGGTGGTGATGGTCGACGCCAACAGTGGCGCGAACAGTCGTCTGACCGACTGTCGCACCGCCTCCACACGTGCCATGCCTTTGGCAAGGCGCTGGCCAACCTCGTCTGTCATTACAATGCCCGCATCCACCAACAGGCCAAGAGCGACGATGAGCCCCGTCACGGACATTTGGTGGATCGCAAGGCCGATGAAATTCATGGTGGCCAGCGTCGCCAGTGTTACGACGGGCAAGATCAGTGCGACGATCATCGCCGAGCGCAGGCCGAGCGTCAGCAGCAACACACCAACCACCAGGGCGACACCAATGGCCATATTGGTCCCAACTTCGATCAACCGGTCGGAGGTGTATCCGCTTTGGTCGAAGGTAAGATCGAGTGCCAAGCCGCCGGGCATGGCGGCGCGGTAGGTGTCGACGGTTTCGCGCAAAAAACCAGCCCAGACATCGACTTGCAAACCATCTTCGAGTTTGGCACCGAGCAGGATAGCGGGTCTGCCGTTGTAGAGCGCACTCTCTGCCACCGGTAGGCGGCGGCCGCGAGTGATCTGCGCGATTTGATCGAGATAGGCGACGCTGCCATCGGTGCCTTGGCGCACGACAATCTGGGACAGCCGGTCGAGCGCCTCAACCTCACCATCGATGTTGATAAGGAAGTCGGTGCCGGTTCCTCGCACGCGCCCAGCCTGACCTTTGGCATCGGCCTGCGCGATGGCTTGAGACACATCGGATGCCGATAAACCAAGCGCAGCCGTGGCCACGGGATCAAGGCGAACGAGCACCTCATCCTCGGGTATGCCAAACAGATCAACAGCATCTGTGCCAGGGATGTTGCGCAATTCCTGCGCTAGATCGCGCGCATAACGCGCGGCAATCGTAGGCGAGATGTTCGCTCGCTCGCTGCTGATCGCGACAATGGCGGCGTAGGCGCTCCCCCCACCAGTCTCGAACTCCGGCTCTAAGGCATCGGCGGGCAAGGTGGGTGAAAGCTCGGCCAGATCATCACGAATTTCCGCCCACACCTCTTCGATACGATCATTGGGCACTGTTACGCCAAGTTCCACCGAAACGATGGAAATGCCAGTTGAGGACGCCGAACTGATGACATCAACCTCGGCAACTTCACGCAGAACGTCCTCCACTTCTGAGGTTACTAGGGCTTCGACGCGCGCGGGACCTGCCCCAGGGAAGACGGTGGTCACTGTGGCAAAGAGGTTTGTGATTGTCGGGTCTTCTTGGCGGCCGATGGCCAGCAGTGACGACAGTCCAGCAGCGATCACAACCAGCAGCGCCAGAGCAATAAGGCGCGGCTGGCGAAAAGTAAGGCTTTCCATCAGCCTTCTCCATGCGCGCTGGTAGGCTCGGCCAAGCGCACCCGCGCGCCAGGTACCACGCGGTGGGTTCCCTCATCGACGATCATTACGTCGTCGCCAAAGGTGCCTTGAACAAAGGCTTGATCGCCTTCCAGGTGCAAGACTTCAACGGCTTCCAAACCCACAGTGTGGGCATTGCTGCCCTCGGCTGGTGAAAGCGTTAGAACGGTCCAGAGGCCCCGTACACCGTCTTGCAGGGCACTTAAGGGCACCAAATAGCCGGGCTGATGAACAACCGGCTGCAAGGTGAGGGTGCCAGCTTCCAGGTAGACCGCCGCATCCGTTTCCAAGCTGAAGAGTGCCGTGCGGGTGCGCGTTTGTGCATCTAGATCGGGGCGGAACCCTTCAAACCGTGCTTCATAGTCCACGCCGTTGATGGTGATACTGGCTTGTTCCAAGGCGGAGCGGTTTTGGGCGAGGGCCGGGTCAATGCCAACACGGAAGGTTGGCGCGCTGGTTTGCAGCACGGTCAGCACCGCTTGGCCGACCGACGTTACCGTACCTTCATCGGCTAAGCGTGCACCAATGGTTCCATCAAAGGGCGCAACCAGCTGTGTCTGAGCAAGCTGGACGTCGATGCGAATGAGGCTTGCTTCGAGTTCCGCGATACGTGCTTGCAGATCGGCAAGGGTAAGGCGTGCCGTGTCCAGCGTCTGCTCAGATGCAAAGCCACGGTCGCGCAATTCGCTCTGGCGCTGCGTGGTGAGTTCGGCCAATTCCACTTGCGCTTCTATCGCGCGCCGGGAAGCCACCAAGCGCATGCGCTCGGCATTGAGAATCTGCGTGTCTAATCGGGCGATGACCTGCCCGGCTTGAACCTGATCGCCCTCGTCAACGGTAAGCAGCTCGATCTCACCGGCTTGCTGAAATGCCAAGTCAACGCTTTGCAGCGGCTCCACCTGACCCTGGAAGCGACGCGTGACCACCAAGCTATCTTGGGGCGACAGCGTTGTCGCACTAACCACCATCAAGGGGGCGGGTTCGGGGCCTAGGACAGCATCAGCGCGTTGCGAAAGCAGCGTCACACCGCCGAAAACCAATCCGCTGGCCAACAGAATGACGGCGCTGGTGCCGGTTAACGCGAGGAAGCGTTTGACAAGGCGTGTGCCGAGCGGCGATTTGGATGACGTCTGGGGCATGGGACCTGTTGCCTTTTTAGTAAGTGACGCTTACTTCATTGCCAGCCAGATATGTAATAGTTACTTACTTTGGCAACCCCGTTGGGTGAGAAATGTGAAAAAAGAGCCGGTTAAACCCTCATCAACAGACAAGCGAGAGCCGTACCATCACGGCGATCTGCGCGCGCACCTTATTGAAACTGTTCGACAATTGGTCGAGGAGAAAGGGGTTGACGGGTTCTCCATCTCGCAAGCGGCGCGTATTGCGGGCGTCAGCAGCGCTGCGCCTTACAAGCACTTCAATGATAAGATGGAGATCGTTCGGGCCGTTGCCTTGGAGGGTATGCGCCGCTTGGGTGCCGCGATGAGCAGCGGTGCCGATAGCGCGTCGGCAGCGAATTTCGGCAAAATCAACGCGGTCGGCCAGTCTTACGTCAATTTTGCGCGTGCTGAGCCAGGCGTTTTCCGATTGATGTTTGGGCTAACGGAAACCCATGCTGGTGACCCTGAAATAATGTGCACTGGGCAAGAAACCTATGGCATTGTCTTGCGAGAAGTCGCTGCGGCCATGCCAGATGGCACAAGCGAGGGCGATGTTCAGCTAAGATCCTACCTGTTGTGGACGTTTGTCCACGGCCACTCGTTCTTGCAGATAGATGGCAAGGTGGATGCTGCAAAGATGGCTGCCTCTGAAGATCAGCTCATCGCTGAGATGTCGATGCGTGTTCTCAGCAACTAGGTGCTGCGATCTGACTGCCGGACAATCACAATGGTCAACTGACTGCCTGCAGCGGTTGTTCCTCAGTGTCACCAATTATTGAGCCCAGAGCGTCGCGCTGAAGCGGCTTTTCAAGAAAGTGCACATCTTGATGGGCATTGCGAAAGGCATCCGCATCGCATTGCAGCAATGGCACCGTCATCATAACAGCAACGCTTTTGATCAACTCGCCGAGTTTACAGACTTGAACTTGCTGCAGAAACTGCACGCCATTGAGATGTGGCATACGAAAGTCGAGAAGCAAAAGGTCGATCGCTGCGCCGGTGCTGTTGATCTTTCTCGACAGGAGAAAGGCCAACGCTTCGCGTGGGTCTACAAACTGCTCGACCTCAGAAAACCAATGTGTTCCGTCGACCGCCCGGCGGAGGAAAAACTGGTCGGTCTCGCAATCGTCGAGAACAACAACACTGCGCTTGGTCTCCATGGCGTTTTGCCTTGTTTCGCTTTTGTAGCATGACTGTACAATCAATTTTGCATGCTGGGCAATTGAGGAATGATAGAACCTTTGTGCGATAGGTGAGGCATGAAGGGTAGATCGGTCGACTGGCCAATCGATAAGCCACCATGTTTGTGTTGGCTGGATAGCTATTCGTGAATGCCAATGTACTTGAGAACAGAGCAATCCTAAAATGACCTATGTAATCCCGCCGCCCAAACAGCCTGCGCTGCCTGTTGTTGGAACTGACCAACTGTTCCCGGTGAACCGGGTTTTTTGCATTGGTAGAAACTATGCTGCCCATGCTGTTGAGATGGGTCACGATCCGGATAAGGAACCACCGTTCTTTTTCTTCAAAAGTCCATCGAGCTTAACCAGCGATGGCGTGTTTCCCTATCCGTCCATGTCGAGCGACGTGCACCATGAGCTGGAGATGACTGTCGCGCTTTCCAGAGGCGGCAATGATATCCTCGTTGATCACGCTCTTGATCATGTTTTTGGCTATGGCGTCGGGCTCGACATGACCCGCCGCGACCTTCAGAGCGAGGCCAAGGCGATGGGGCGTCCTTGGGAGGTTGGAAAGTCCTTTGAAAAGTCGGCACCTTGCGGGCCTTTGGTCCCGGTCGCGGTCTGCGGTCATCCTGACGAAGGCGCTGTAACGCTCGATATCAATGGTAAGCGGCGTCAGACCGGCGATCTTAACCAGATGATCTGGAAGGTGCCGGAAGTCATTGCCATTCTGTCGCGTTATTTTGCGCTGCAACCTGGCGACGTGATCATGACAGGAACGCCGTCAGGTGTTGGTCCGGTAGAGCGTGGCGATACCATGCATGCCAAAATCACTGGGGTCGGCGAGCTGACTGTGAATGTGATCTAAGGCTGGCGTTGGTGTGCCAGGAACGCCTCGCCATCAACCACCGTTTCGGTCGCGTGAAATGTATCATCAAGCAGCGTGAAGCTGGCACGATAGCCTGGTTGAATCGTGCCGAGCTCGCTAGATACGCCCAACGCCTTAGCTGGGTTCAAACTTGCCATCCGCAGGGCCTGAGCGGGTGCCATTTTCATCAATTCTATGGCGTTGCGCACTGCCTTATCCATCGCAAGGTGCGCGCCAGCAAGCGTGCCGTCAGGTCCCGTCAAGCGCCCATCATCAAGTGTGATTGTGGTGCCGTAGAGATCAAAGCTGTTGAGCGTGCCTGCCAGTGTTTTCATGGCGTCGGTCACCAAACACAACCGCTCAGGCATCAGCTTAGCGACCATAGCAAGGTTTTGTGGGTCAACGTGCAGGCCATCGGCGATGATGCCCGCGAAGAGTTCTGGGCGCATCAAGGCGCAACCAACCACGCCAGGGTTGCGGGCAGCGACTTGCGATTGGGCATTGAAGAGATGTGTTACGCCGCTGACCCCGGCTTCAATGGCACGCCCCACATCAGCCTTTTTTGCGTTTGAATGGCCAATGAAAACACAAACTCCAGATGCCACCAGTTGACGGATCAGCCCGTGATCCTGGCACTCTGGCGCAAGTGTCAGAAGCACACTTCCGTTGGCCTGTTTGATCGCATCGACATCGGATTGTTCGAGCTTGCGAATGAACTCTCTTGGGTGGATGCCCGGTCGCTCTGGCGACAAAAACGGTCCTTCCAGGTGAACGCCAAGAACACCGGGAACGCGTGTTTCCAGCGCCTTGTTCGCTGCTGCAATAGCCTTGGCGTAATCCGAACCTGGTGCGGTGATGAAGGTCGGCATGATGTGGGCGGTGCCGCCCTTGCGGGCTCCAGCTGCAATCCTGCCGATAGCCTCAACAGAAGGCTCCTCGTTGAACTGCGTGTCGGCGGCGCCATTGATCTGAATGTCGATGAAGCCAGGTGCCACCACTTTGGCCTCGATGGTGCCGCTTGGCACAGGCTCCTTAGCCCCGACGGGCTGGATGTCTTTGATGATACCGTCTGCGATTGTGATCAACTGATTGGCGCGTGGCTGGTCGGTCAAACCATCATAGAGATTGCGGGCAAGGATCGTATTGATGGGATGGCCATGATCAACCAAGGTTCGGCTCCTCACCATCGGGGTGGATTTCCTGATAATAGTCGATCATGCGCAGCTCGGCTGCTGCGTCTCTATCAACAATCACGGTTGCCTTTGGGTGCATTTGCAGCGCGGTTGCCGGACAGTCGGCGCCCAGTGGCCCTTCTACCATGCGGGCTATGGCCGTTGCTTTAGATGATCCGATGGCCAACAGGACAGCATGGCGGGCATTCAAAATGGTCGCGATGCCCATGGTGATGGCGTAGCGCGGAACATCATCAGGGCGATCAAAAAAGCGGGCATTGGCCTCACGTGTGCTGCGTGTCAGGGTCTTGATGCGCGTGCGGGCGCCTAGGCTGGAGGTTGGTTCGTTGAAACCGATGTGACCATTCTGACCGATGCCAAGCAGTTGCAGATCGATCCCACCATCAAAAGCGATGGCCGCTTCATAGCGCTCTGCCTCGGCATGTGGATCAGGCGCATCGCCACGCGGCAGATGGCACGCACTAGGGTCTACATCGACGTGAGAGAAGAGCAGTTTCTCCATCGTTTGCCGATAGCTTTGCGGATGATCGGGCGACAGGCCGACATACTCATCTAAGTTGAAGGTGGTGGTGTTTGCAAAAGAGAGTGCGCCAGCGCGATGACGGGCCACAAGGTCAGCGTAGACCTGCTCCATGGTAGAGCCGGTTGCCAATCCCAGCACTGGCCTGTCCCTGGCGGCGAGCGCATCGGCGACCAGTCCTGCGGCGCGGATGGCCGCGCGTTCGGCGTTGGGCAGTACAAGGACTTTCATTGCCGGGTCATCCTATCAAAGCCTCTGACCATCGGGTGAGAACAGGTAGGATGTTCCATCGGAAACACGGAATGGGACTCTGTCGCCAGGTGCTGGGTGTGTGCCGCGCGGAAGTTCGGCAACAATGGCGTCCTCTCGGCTCGCCGCATTGTAGAGGAAGACGTTGCTGCCAAGGTCTTCCACCAGTTCGCAGGTCAAGGTGAAATCGCTCGTCGCTCCTTCATCGCACTGGATCAAGTCCTCTGGACGCACACCAAAGACAGCTTTGGTTGGCAGATCGACGGTCGGATCGCGCAGTGGCACGGCAAAGCCAGACACATCAAGCATAGGCACGTCGACGAGCGCATGACCTTTGTTGTCGGTGCCTGTCACGTGGGCCGGAATCAAGTTCATTTGGGGCGACCCGATGAAGCCAGCCACGAAGGTGTTGTCTGGGTCGGTGTAAAGTTCGTTGGGCGTGCCCACCTGCTCAATGCGCCCATCGCGCAGCACGACAATGCGTGTGGCGAGCGTCATCGCCTCCACCTGATCATGCGTCACATAGATCATGGTCGCGCTCAGTTCGCGGTGCAGCTTGGCAATCTCCAAACGCATCTGAACGCGCAGCTCGGCGTCGAGGTTCGATAGCGGCTCATCGAACAGAAAGACTTTCGGATCGCGGACGATTGTTCGGCCAATTGCAACACGTTGGCGTTGGCCGCCTGATAGCTGTTTGGGCTTGCGATCCAGGTAATCTTCCAGTTGCAAGGTTTCGGCGGCCTTGCGCACCAAAATTTCACGTTCAGCTTTTGGGAGACCGGCCATTTCGAGACCAAACGCCATGTTGTCGCGCACGCTCATGTGCGGGTAGAGCGCGTATGTCTGGAAGACCATGGCAACACCGCGCTCGGAGGGTTCTTTGCCGGTGACATCAACACCGTCGATGGCGATGCTGCCGCCCGAGACGGTTTCCAGGCCTGCAACCATTCGCAGCAATGTGGACTTTCCGCAGCCGGATGGGCCAACGATCACCATGAACTCACCGCTTTCCACGGTGAGGTCCAGCGGCTCAATTACCCGAACCACGCCAAAGGATTTGCTGACGCCTTTCAGCTCAGTAACGGCCATGGGGGAACTCCAAACACAGCATTATTTGACAGCACCTTCAGTAAGGCCGGTGACAAACCAACGACCGATAAAGGCAAACACGATGACGACTGGCAGGATGGCGAGGCTTGCACCGGCAAGAAGCAATCCCCAGTCCACCTGGTACTGACCGATGATGCCGGAAAAACCGACCGGTATGGTGCGTCGCGCATCCGACAGGATCATCACCGAGGCGAACACATATTCCGTCCAAGAGGTGACAAAGGCGAAGATGGCCACCGCCGCAATGCCTGGCGCGGTGAGTGGGATCATGATGCGCCACAGCACCGTTAGCGGTGGTCCACCATCGAGCCTTGCTGCTTCCTCAATCTCTTTGGGGATGGAGGCAAAAAAGGAGCGCAGCATCCAGATTGCGAAGGGTAGGGCGAAGGCAACATTGACGATGACGAGCGCTGTGCGCGTGTCCACCAGTCCGGCTTTGGCAAACATGCCGAACAGTGGGATCAGCACGACGATGGAAGGAAACGCATAAGCGAGCAGAATGATGCGGTAGTAAGTCTCGCGGCCTTTGAATTCCAACCGAAAGAAGGCGTAGCCTGCGGGGATCGCCAGCAGCAATGTGATAAAGGCTGACAGGCTGGAGACAACCAGCGAGTTGACCAAATAGGTGCCGTAGTCCGAGGACGAGAGCAGCTTTTGGTAATGCTCCAGCGTGAACGATTGCGGGAACATCGTTGGGACGCGGGCGATGATTTCTTGCGGGATCTTGAAGGATCCGGAGACCACCCACCAGAACGGCAGGCCGACAAGCGCCACGAAGAAAAGCAGCCCGGCGACAAGCACCGCGTTCCAAGAGCGGCCACGCCTCATCGTTCATCTCCTGATCGGGCAAGTGAGCGTGTGGCGAGCACTGCGAAGGCCATCAGAAGCATGGTGGCAAGCACCGCGATAGTGGCAGCCTCGCTCATTCGGTAGCTGCGGAAGGCTGTCTCGTAGATGAGAATGGGAAGGGTGCGTGTGCCGCCTGCTGGCCCGCCTTGTGTCATCAACCAGATGATGTCGAACACGTTGAAGGAAAGCAGCGTGCCGATGATCAGCAGCACGGTGAGCGTTGGCGCAAGGAGTGGCCAGGTGATACGGGTGAAGCGCTTGAAGGCGCTGGCACCATCGATCCGTGCGGCTTCATAAAGCTCTGTAGGAATGCGGGATAGTCCGGCCAACATCATCAGCGCGATGAAAGGGAACCAGCGCCAGGAATTGATGAAGACAAGTGTTGCAAACGCACTTTCTGGCGTCGCGAAGAACCCCATCGGCCGGTTAAGAATTCCGAGCTGAATGAGGAGCGGATTGATCATGCCGCCGGAAGTGGAAAACAGCCAGCGCCAGATCATCACCACCACGACTGTGGGTACAATCCAGGTGAGGATAATCCACGTGCGGGCGATGCGCAGGCCGGGGAATTTCTGATGAAGGATGAGGGCAGCAGCAAGTGCAAGAAGCGTTTGAACAATTGCGTTGGCCAACACCCAAACAAGGCTGAGCCCAGCCGACTCCCAGAAGGCAGCATAGGTTAGGATGAAACGGTAGTTCTCAAGCCCAACCCACTGGCCGCTCGTGCCAATGCCACGCACATTTTGCAGGCTGAGCACAAAGGCAGAAACCAGCGGCCACACAAGGGTGGCCGCCAGGAAAAGCAGCGCCGGGGCGACGAACGCGAAAGCAAGGATCGGTTTGCGCGCCACGGCGAAGCCTTCAGTTTAGCGTGAGAGATCTTCCATGCGGGCCTGACCTGCTTCAACCGCGTCCGCAGGCTCCATGTCGCTGACGACCACGCTTTGCAGGGTTTCGGCGAGCACGTTCTGCGCCGAGATGGAGGCAATCGCCGGGAACACGCGACCTGAGGTGAAGCCGAACAGTTTACCGTTCTGTCCGTTCTCGATGACCGTTTCGATCTGATCGCGATATTCCTGCACAACAGGGTCGCTCCAGAACGAATCCGCCGTTGCACCATCGGCTGTCACCGGCATGAAGAGGCCAGGTTCCATGTTCAGGAAGCGGCCATAGTTTTCCGGCTGAAGCAGGAAGCGAATGAATTCTTGTGAGGCTTCGCGCTCGGCTTCTTCCTGGCTGAGAAGCAGCACCGCATTGGCATAAGCGATGGTGGCGTTATCACCTGAGCCATCACGGGTTGGGATGGCGGCCACGCCCAAATCGGATGCGTCACCTTCAGCCTGGTTCTCATAGGTGGAGATCACCGTGAACTGCATGATCATGCCGCAGCTGGCTGACGCAAAGCAGGCCTCGGCCTCGCCCCAGGTCCAGGACGTGGCGTCCGGTGGAGAGAACTCCATCATGGAATTGTAAAAATCGTAGGCTGCGACCGTGTCGTCATTGTCGAAGCGCAGGCTGCCATCTTCGTTGTAGATTTCTGAGGCGTCACCATTGACCATGATCGAGTAAATCGTCTGATCGGTGTAGAGTTGGCGATTGGCTGGCAGACCCATGCCAAAGCGGCCATCGGTGGTGAGTCTTTCAGCCGCTGTGCGCCACTCGTCCCAGCTTGTGGGCACGTCGATGCCAGCTTCTTCCAGCACGCTTTTGCGATACCAGAGATTGAGCGTCATGTTGTAGAGCGGCACAGCCCACACACCATCATCATAGCTGTAGGCTTCAACGGTGCTGTCGACAAAGTTGTGCTCGGCGTCGAGTTCAGCCACGAAGTCTTCCACTGACGTGAGCGCACCCATTTCTTTGAGGATCGGCGCGAAATCGGGAATCGCGAACAGCATATCTGGGCCCGTTCCGGCGGCCAGCGCGGCAGGGGCTTTGGCGTAGATCTCGCCCCAGTTTTGCGGCTCTTGGGAGACCACAATGTCCGGGTTGGCAGCGTTGAACTCGTCAATCAGCATCTGGATGCGTTCCACGCGGTGTGGCGGTTGCTCCATGTGCCAGAGCGTGATCTCGACAGCGTCGGCAAACGCCGTTGCTGGTACACCCAGCATCGCGGTGGCAAGCAGTGTTCTCAAGGCGATTTTCATACCATGTTCCTCCCTGTGGGATCTGTTGTCACGGGTATTCTACAGGTGCCGGTTACGCTTGGCGTAGCGCTCGACCAGAGCCCTGTTGCTCTCCTTCGCGCCGGGCATATTGGCGCTCAGGTAGATCGGTGGTTGACTTTGCTCGGCCAGCCGATGGGCGACCTCAGCGAAGATGGCGTTGATGATGGCAACGCCGATGGCGGTGGATGCCGGGCCTGACTTCAAATCCGTGCCTGGCAGTTGAACGATGGCGTCGCCCGGTGGCGTGCCATTGTCGATGACGATGTCCGCTAGATCGACCAGCTTCTCACGGCCTTGGGCGCTGGCCGTGGAATAGGCGACTGACGTGATTGCGATAACCGTGCAGCCGATCTGCTTGCCCAGGCGAGCCGCCTCAAGCGGGGCAGCATTCGTGCCAGAGTTTGAGGCGACGAACAGCACATCGTTGCTGGTGATCGGATAGCGATCAAACAGCGGCTTGATAACGCCTTCGTTGCGTTCCATTGCCGTCGATGCGATGGCGCCCTCATGGAGCATCAGGCCGGATGCCAGAATGGGCACGGTGAAGGCTGGGCCACCGGCGCGGTAGTGCACTTCCTCCGCCAGCATGTGCGAATGGCCGGTGCCAAACACATAAACCAAACCATCCTTGCCCACCGTTTCAACAATGGCGTCAATCGCGGCTGCCATAGGCTCGGCAGCCTCCGTTTTCAGCGCGCTGAGCCGCTGGCAGAGTTCATCTAAATACGCGTTAGTAACAGAGTTCATGCGTGCGCCTCGGCAGGGATGGTGAGTTGAACCTTCATCTGGAAGGCATCACCACGATAGGTTGACCTTACAAACTCGAAGGGTCGGTTGGTGTTGTCGAAGGTCAACCGGGTCTGCATGAGGACGGCTGCCCCAGGTTCGATGCTTAGTGTCAGCGCCGTTGACTGATCCGCCAAAGCCGCTTCCAGCGTCTGCTCTGCGATCACGGGTATGATCCCAAAGTGACGCTTTAAATTGCTGTAAAGTGACGATGTGGCGAAGTCGGCTTTGGACAAAAGGTCCGGCGCGCGGGACGCGTTGATCTCCGTGCGTTCAAAGGCAACTGGTGTTTCGTCTGCCAGGCGCACGCGCGTGAGGCGGTAGACCTGTTGCTTAGGGCCCAGCTTGAGTTCTTTGGATGCTTCAGCCGTTGGCGCGCAGTGCTGCGCTTCCACAACAATGCTGGATGTTGTGCGGCCTTGGCGTTCCATCTCTTCGGTGAAGCCAGACAGAGCGGAAAGCTCCTGGCGGATCACCGGTGCGCCCACAAAGGTGCCTTGGCCAACCCGCGTTTCAAGCATGCCGCGACCGGCCAATTGCTCCAATGCCTTCCGTGCTGTCATACGGCTGATGCCGAGTTCTTCAGCCATCGCGCGCTCAGAAGGAAGCTGTTCGCCAACCTTGAGGCGACCGGAGACGATGTCGGCTTCTAAGGCCGATGCGATCTGTCGGTAGCGGGCCTGCTGCGGCTCTGGCATGTGGCGGAATTCTCCGTGAGACTTGGCGGACTATACCACACTTAAAATGGTATATACCAATTTTTGGATTAGCAAGGGTTGCAGCTGCAGAACGCGTTGGTGCGGGGACAGTTAGTTTAGAAGGGCGTCGCGGAACTGCACGAAACGCGCGCGAGCATCTGCCCAAGATTGATGTGATGTTGTCTTGGGCCGAGTGAGTGTGCCGGTCGTCAGCGTTGCCTGCGATGCCTTTGTCACGCTTGGAAATGTGCCAAAGGCGGTTGCAGCCAAGAGCGCCGCGCCCTTGGCGCCGAACTCCGACCCCTCTGGAACCAGAATGGACCGACCGGTAACGTCGGCGATCATTTGGCACCATACAGCGCTGTGGCTGCCGCCGCCGGTCAGGGTGATGGGTGCGTCGGGATTAATGGACAGGAGGTCGACAAGGTCGGCTATCGCAAACGCCACACCTTCATAGACGGCACGCAACATGTCGGCGCGGTCATGGCCAGCGTGCAGGCCACAAAACTGTGCCCGTGCATGGGGATCGGCGACCGGCGCGATGATGCCGCTTTCGCTTAGATAGGGCAGGTAGGTAACGCCGTTCGAGCCGATAGGCACGCTGGCGACCATCGCGTTGACCTGTGCAAAGCGGTCTGGGTCGTCTTTCAGGTATGGCGCGATGAGCTTGAGTGTCCAATCGAGGTTGAGCGTGCCTGCCACATTGACCATCGCGCGATACCAATGCTGATCGGGCAGCGAGAACAGCAGGCCGAGATCAGGCGGGGTGAAAATTGGCTCGTTGTGACAGACGCCGACCATGCAAGTTGTGCCCAAGATTGCTGTCGCCGCGCCTGCCTTCAACCCCCCAGCGCCGATGACGTTGGCAATCACATCGCCCGCACCGGCAATGACGGGGGTACCTGCCTGTAGGCCTGTCCGCCCGGCGGCTTCTGATGTGAGTTGGCCCACCACATCCTGGCTGGCAGAGACATCGGGCAGCAGAGACGCCAGATCGGTGATGCCAAACAGGTCCATCATGTCTGCGCTGCGGCCTTGTGAGCGGGCATCGCCGGGAAGCACAGCGGCTTCGCTGCGGTCGGCAGCAAAGATGCCTGTGAGATGCTGGCGCAAAAAATCCTTGTAGGTGAGCACGTGCGCCGTTTGCGCCAAAACATCTGGCTGGTTCTGCTTGAACCAGGCAAGAACGGGTAGAGTGCAGCCCTGTTGCAGCACCGATCCTGAAACTGCGAAGATGTCGGACAACAGGGACGGGCGTTCGGCGACCATGGCATCCAGCATGTCTTGGCTGCGGCTATCCTCCCAGTTGATGCCTGGGCGCAGGGCTTTGCCGTCGCTGTCCACCAGCCAGGCACCAACCATGGCGCCAGCAATGCCGATGGCCCGGATCGCGCTTTCTTGGCCCTTAACCGCTTGAGCAATCACAACATTAAGCGCGTCGAGACAGGTTTGCGGATCGGCTTCGACCCAACCTGGATGCGGGCGTTGCAATGGCGTCCAGGCGCTTGCGACGCTGATCTGTCGGCCGGTCGCGTCAAAAACAGCCGCCTTCAGCACCGAGGAGCCAGCGTCAATCCCAAGAAACAGATCAGCCATCACACCTTCCAAGCGCACCCGTTGCACAGCTTGGCGCTTGCATAGACATCTTTGTGACGGGCTGCCAATGCGCGCGCGCAAAAGATGCCGGGATCAGATGCTCACATCATGGCTTGATCGCATTGCATGGCGATGCTCAACTCCCTGCGAAAAAAAAGAAGCCACCCTAGTCAATGCATAGCGATGGCCAACCTATTGGGAGACCTTTATGAGCGCTGACCTTGCCACCTATATTCGCGATACCAAGCAGCATCTGCGCGGTTTGCAAGATGTTAAAACTGCCTTCAATTCGGTGCGCGAGGCGATGCTGCGCGAGGTGGATGTCATCGCCGATAATGACGCCAACGGTCGCCCAAACATACCGGAAGTGAAGTACGCCGATGTACAGGCGGGCAGTGTTCCTGCGGCAGCCGTCGATGCCATTCGCCGCACTGGTACGGCCATTGTACGCGGTGTTTTTCCAAAGGCGCAGGCGAAAAGCTGGAACGCAGAGCTTGGCGACTACATCGCTGAGAACGACTATCTGGCCAAGCAAAAAGAAAAGGCTGGCATGGACAAGTATTTCAGTCAGCTGAAGGCCGGTGCGCCGCAGATTTACGGGCTTTACTGGTCCAAGCCGCAGGTGATGGCCCGTCAGGCCGAAAGCATGGCGGCGACAAAAAGCTTTCTCAACCGATTGTGGGATGTCGATGGCCCGATGGGCGATGAGTTTGATCCCGATATGGACTACGCCTATGCTGACCGCACCCGCCGCCGTGAGCCGGGCGACACGACGTTGGGTCTGTCACCGCATATGGATTCAGGCTCGTATGAGCGTTGGCTCGACCCAGCCTATCAGCGCATTTATGGCGCGATCTATGAGGGCCATTGGCAGGACTATGATCCCTGGAAAGCAACGTTCCGCACGCAAACGCGCGAGTATGCTTCGCCTGCGGTCTGCTCAATGTTCCGCACGTTTCAAGGTTGGACATGCCTCACGCCGCAAGGGCCTGAGGATGGCACTTTGCGGGTGATCCCATCGGCCAAGGGCATCGCTTACACTCTGTTGCGCGCGCTTCAGGATGATGTGGCCGATGATGATCTGTGCGGCGCCCAGCCTGGTCGCGCGCTGTCATGTAGCCCCGATTGGCATGCAGATATGTTGCGAGGATTGGTGTCCATTCCGCTGGTTGAGCCTGGCGATACGGTTTGGTGGCACCCCGATGTCGTGCACGCGGTGGGCGACGAGCATCACGGCAAAGACTATGCGAACGTCATCTACATCGCCGCTTCGCCCAAATGCGCAAAGAACGAAGCCTATGCCCGCAAACAGGCGGAAAGGTTTCTCGCCGGTGAAAGTGCGCCGGACTTTGCAGCCGAGAATTATGAAATCGACTTCAAAGGGCGTGCCACGTTGGATGATCTAACCGAGCTTGGACGCACACAAATGGGGCTGTCATAGGCGCAACGTGATATTGCTAAATAGGGTTTGTAGAGAATGACATTGCGCCACGCGCTGCAAATGTCACCTATTACGCCTTGAGCTTTGCGCATGCTGCGCCTATCACGGTTGCCTTGTTGTAAGGAGCCTTTGCATGTCCGCTATTCATTCTGATCTTGCCGCGATGATCGGCAACACGCCGCTCATTCGGCTTCGCGGACCGTCAGAAGCGACGGGCTGCGAGATTCTGGGCAAAGCAGAATTTCTCAATCCGGGTCAGTCGGTGAAGGATCGGGCTGCCCTCTACATCATCCGTGATGCCGTAGCCCGTGGCGCGCTGAAGCCTGGCGGGACGATTGTTGAAGGGACAGCGGGCAACACCGGTATTGGTTTGGCATTGGTCGGCGCTTCGCTTGGCTTCAAAAGCGTGATTGTGATTCCGGAGACGCAAAGCCAGGAAAAGAAGGACATGCTTCGGCTGGTCGGAGCACAGTTGGTGGAAGTTCCGGCTGTTCCCTACAAAAACCCCAACAATTACGTGAAGTATTCGCAGCGTTTGGCGGATGAACTGGCCACAACCGAACCCAATGGGGCGGTGTGGGCCAACCAGTTCGACAATGTCGCCAACCGGCAGGCTCATATCGAAATGACAGGTCCTGAAATCTGGAACCAGACCGATGGCAAGGTGGATGGTTTTGTAAGTGCCGTCGGCACCGGTGGCACGTTGGCTGGTGTTGGCATGGCGTTGCAGCCTAAAGGCGTAACCATTGCCTTGGCCGATCCAGGTGGTTCGGCCATTCATTCGTTTTATACGACTGGTGAATTCAAGGCCGAGGGCAACTCGATCAGCGAAGGGATTGGGCAGGGGCGTGAGACAGCCAATCTGAAAGGCTTTAAGCCCGATCACTCCTATTCCATTCCTGACGATGAGGCTCTGCCTATCGTCTTTGACCTTTTGGAGGATGAAGGGCTGGTGCTGGGCGGTTCGTCAGGCATCAATGTGGCTGGCGCCATGCGCCTTGCCCGTGATCTTGGGCCGGGCAAGACCATTGTGACGATCCTCTGTGACTATGGCACGCGCTATCAGTCCAAGCTCTTCAATCCGGCGTTCCTAAGGGAGAAGGGCCTGCCTGTACCATCTTGGTTGGAAGGCGAGGGGCACGATGTGCCGGTGGTGTTTGAGGCCGTTTGATAGGTCTGCCCCATTTTTCCTCACGACCCATTGTTGTCATTTTTCGCAGTCAGTACTTACATGCAAAAGTAAGGTGTGAGGAAGCTGCTTCATGTCATCAACATTTCTCAATCGACGTACCCTTCTGGTCACCGGCGTGACGGGTGCTGCCGGTCTATTGTTGCCAGCAACAGCGAAAGCCCAAACCGTCGAGGCGACCCTATCTATGCGTGGTGGCTCCAACAACTATCGTGCTGGTGCACCCATTGTGGAGCGGATTGGCGGTGGGGGCTTTATGATGACTGGCACCGTGCGTCGCGCTGGTGAAGGCGCGCATCTGGCTGGTCAGCGCATCCAGATTTGGGCGCACACCACCGAAGGGCATGAACGTGATTTGCACAGTCATGGTGCGACGCTAACCGATGAAAACGGTGTTTTCCGTATGGACATGCCGCAGATTGTGCCCGCTTTTGGCCAAGCCCATGGTCACCTAGCTTATGACAGCGCCGACTTTGAAACGGTTTTCCTACGGCCTGTCATGTCGAGCTCGAGCGATACGACGCTTGAAGCGCACTTCGTGCTTCAGCCTGCTTAAGGCGGAGGCGCCATGCGCGCGGTCGTTATCTGGGCGGGTTTGCTGCTAGCACTTGGTGCCCCTTTTGTTCTCGCCGCATTCAGCCCGCAGCTTGCCTGGCGCGAGCCGATCTACATTGCTTCCAGTTTTGCAGGCATCGCGGCCTTAGCGCTTTTGGTGATTCAACCCTTGCTGGCCGCGGGCTCTTTGCCGGGCGTTGCTAAGCTCGCCGGACGGCGTGTCCACACGCTGGTTGGTGCCATGCTGGTGTTTGCGGTGCTTGCCCATGTTGCGGGCCTTTGGATAACCAGCCCGCCGGATGTGGTGGATGCCCTTTTGTTTGTTTCGCCAACACCTTTTTCGCTGTGGGGCGTGATCGCCATGTGGGCGTTGCTTGCCACAGCATGTTTGGCTGCACTGCGCGGCAGGCTTAGGTTGCGCTGGGTTACATGGCGCGCGCTTCACCTTGGGCTGGCGATTATCATTGTAGCTTGCACCGTGGCTCACGCCTTACTGATCGAGGGCATCATGGAGAGCCAGTCAAAAGTTTTGCTTTGCGTGTTGGCGGTACTCGTGGCCCTGCCAGTGGTGTTGCATCGGCGGGCAGGTCGCCAATCAACGGTGAAACGTTAGCGCCGGCGCATCTTCACCCTAATCTGCTCGTTGGGACGCGTGGTCATGCGGGCGACGGGCCGCACATCGGGGTTTTCGATCTCAATGTCGTAACTGCGAACGAGCCGGGCTAGAAACAGCGTGCTTTCAATGGTCGCAAAAGCTGCGCCTGAACAAAGCCGGTGCCCTTGGCCGAAGGGGATGTAGCATCCAGGCGTCATTTCATCTTCGCGCTCGGGCGAAAAACGTTCCGGGTCAAAGACATCCGGGTCCTTCCAATAACGCTGGTGGCGGTGCACCACCCACGGAGCGATCATCACCAGGGCACCTTTTTTGATCCGCTTTTTCCCAAGCCTCGTGTTCTCCAGCGCGACACGCGGCAGGAACGTAATGGGCGGATAAAGCCGCAGCGTTTCGCGGAACATGTTGCGGGTGAAGGCAAGTTTTTTCGTGTGCTCAATGGTGATCGGATCATCACCAGCCACCGCCTTGACCTCTTGGCGCATGCGCTCGCGTGTTGGCGCATGCATGGCGAGCAGATAGACCGCCCAGGTGAGCGCACTGGCGGTGGTTTCGTGACCTGCCAGAAAGAACACACCAAGCTGATCGATCAACTCTTCGCGCGAGAACCCTTCTCCGGTGTCCGCATCGCGGGCGACAATGACCGCCGAAGCGATGTCATCATAGGTGCCTTTAGGCGCGGACATGTGGCCGTCGATCCAGGTGCCAAGATGCGCGCGGATGCGCGCGCAGGCGGCCAGCACATCAGGCTTTTGCGGCACCTTGCGCCACGCTTTGTCGAAGATTAGCCGCAGGACTTCCACCTGCGCCACCGAGCGCTCAAAAATCGCAAAATCGTCGAAAACCTGATGGGCAATGTCTGATTTCAAAGAGGTGGAAAACACCGTGCGGCAGATGATGTCGGCGGCCAAATGGCCCATCGCCTTATCCAGCGACAAGGAACATCCTTGAGCGATAGACGTGTCGAATTGGTTTTCGGCTTCATCGACCCCTGCGCTCATCGCACCGAACGCTCTGGTGATGCGCATGGCAGAAAAAGCCGGGTCCACCATGGCCCGTTGGCGCCGCCAGGTATCTCCGGAGGAGACGAAAATCGAATCTCCGATCAGCGCTTCGGTGGCATTCACCATCAGGTCGCTTTTGGGAAAAATTTCGTTCTCATCGCTCAACACTTCCCGGATAAGCGCGGGATCGTTGGCAATAACGATGGAGCGCCGTGAATACCCAAGCGGACCGATGGGATCGCGGTAAGCCGTGTTGGGCAGCAGGCTAAGAAGATCGCCATCGCCTTGGCGCAGCACGCGGATGAGCGAAACAATGGCGGGCAGAG
Source organism: Pseudomonadota bacterium (assembly GCA_039814945.1). Taxonomy (GTDB): domain Bacteria; phylum Pseudomonadota; class Alphaproteobacteria; order Rhizobiales; family MH13; genus MH13. The sequence continues at coordinate 32,034 of JBCCAF010000014.1, read as the reverse complement.
AAACCGGGCGAGGCGGGATGTACGGACTGTTCATTATGGCCAATCGGGCGATATTCGCTCTACATTCACCACAAATCTACTGGCTTTGACACCCTCAACTGTCGCATAGTGTGGACATGCAGGCCCTGACGATCTTTGGCATTCCAAGTATTGATGTCTTCCACGCCTTGGTGTGGGGGCACATCGTATTTGGTGCTGTTGGCTTGGTGATCTTTTGGGTGCCGGTGGCTGGCAAAAAAGGTGGCTGGTGGCATGTGCGCGCAGGTCGCATCTTCACCATCTGCATGCTTGTCACCGGCTGCTTTGCGACGCTGATCAGCCTGACGACGCTCTACGATCCTGTGGGCACGCACCCGCACCTGATGACCCATCCGGATTTTGGTGATGTCACCGTGATCCGCGATATTTTTGGTTGGCTGATGATTTATCTCGCCATCCTTACCATCAACCTCACCTGGTATGGCTGGCAGACGGTGAAGCATAAAACCAACCGCGCCGCGATCCGCGATCCACTGAACCTGTTTCTGCAGGCGGCGCTGCTGGTTGCAACCATCAATTGCACCTATCACGGGGTGATCGATGGCCAGGTTCTGATGATCGGCATCTCCACCATTGGCTACGCCACGGTCGTGACGAACCTCTGGTTTCTCTACAAACCGAAGCCTTGGGTGAAGGACTGGCTGATGGAGCATATCAAGGCGCTCGTCGGCACAGGTATCTCGGTCTACACGGCGTTTTTCGCCTTTGGCGCGGTGCGGTTTTTGCCTGAAGCGGCGCTAACCCCAACGCTCTGGTCGATCCCACTGATCGTTGGTTTGTCGATCATCTTTTACCAATGGTACCAAGTGAAGAACCCCAAGCGTAAGGTGAGAAGAGAAAGCGTGCAAGCTGCGGAGTAATCCGGTAAATGGTGAGAAACGAAAAAGGCTGAGAGGGTAAAACCGCCTCAGCCAAGTTGATGTTCAAAAAGAGGCTAGCGACTATCGTCGATTAGCCCATGTTATACTGGCAACAAGCGCCAGTGGCCGCGCACAGATTCAATGCGGCCAAAGCGGATGCGAAAGTAGGGATCAACCCAAGTCATTCGCTTACCCTTTCCTATTGGAGGGGTTGAGCCGAACGATCCATTGTGCGATTCTGATTTTGCGTTGCATCAGGCACTACTGGTATATCCGGCGGTTGCTTGGGCATCTGGGCCACCTTACCCTTGCCGGGGTTGGGTGGCCTTTTGTTAGGCTCCTCTCAGGCGTCAATGTCCTAAACGCGAGAGGCTTTGGCATTCCAGGCCATTACTGACGCTCCCTGTGTATGTTGGCAGGAATCAAGCCCGCGCTGCATATATCTCATTCCTCGAGTAAGGCGTCAAGTCATCAGAGTAATGACCGTTGCTCCAGCGTGACTGTTGTGATATGCCTAATGTCATCGTACCTGGAGACACCCATGTCAGACCATACAAGTAAGCCAATTCGTAGCCCGTCGTACCCGAACATGTCTTTGCGAGATGCCGTGGGGGCGGTAGCGAAGATTGAAGGGCTATATCGTGCTGCCCCCGTTGATCGCGAGGCAGCCGCTCGGCTGTTGGGCTATTCATCTCTAAGTGGGCCAGCAAACAAAGCGTTGGCAGCATTGGCGTCCTACGGACTTTTAGAACGTGCTGGTAAGGGAGAAACGCGCGTCACTTCGCGCGCTCAGGGTATTATTCATGCAGAGAATGATGAAGAGCGGAGAGAAAATCTGCTCGCTGCGGCATCTGAACCCAAACTGTTTATGGAACTACGGGACCGATTTGCAGGGATTGCAGTTCCGCCCGAAGATGGTGTCGTAACTTATTTGAATCGACAGGAGTTCAACCCCTCCGCAGTCAAACCAGCCGCCAAAGCATTTCTCCAAACGATGACCTACATTGAGGAACTGAAAGCGGATCAAAGTCATAGTGATCAGTCATCGGGAATGGTTTTGCCTGATGCCGCTAAATACGGGGATGCAAAGGTGGGTGACTTTGTGCAGTGGGAGTCGCAGGGAACGCTTCAGTTTCCTAAGCCGTTACGCGTTCGCGATGTATCCGACGATGGTTTGTGGGTGGCTGTAGAGGGCAGCCGAACTGGTATTCCAATGAGCGAAGTAACTGTCGAAACGATTGCCGCGCCTGAGACAGCCACGCCGCCGATCTTTGAGTTCGATGAGCCAGAGCAAAAGCCTTCGGGTGGCTTCGAGGAATGGTTTCGGGCCAAAGTTGGCGCTGAAAAGCAGGTTTTGATTTCATATCGAGGGACTGGCGACATCAGCGCCAAGGAAATTCAAAAGCTGATTGATATGCTTGCAGCACAAAAAGCGGCCTTAGAAGACTGACAGATCGAGCGTCCTAAACCCCCACAAACTCACTCGCATCCGGCGCGACCTTTTCCATCACTTTCGCGCTCGGCAGCACGCCTGGGACGCCTGCGCCAGGGTGGGTGCCGGCGCCGACGAGGAAGAGGTTTTTCGCTTCTGGTGATTTGTTGTGCGGGCGGAACCAGGCGCTCTGGAACAGCTTTGGCTCAATGGAGAATGCCGCGCCGTTGACGGACGACAGCCGGTCCTGAAAATCCTGTGGCGTCAGCATGTGCTGGGTCACGATGCTGTCTCTCAGCCCGGGCAGCACGGTCTCTTCCAAGCGCTTTTCAATCGCCTGGCGATAGGGCTCGGCCTGCTGGCTCCAATCGGTACCGCTTTTCAGGTTCGGCACCGGTGAGAGCACGTAAAAGGAGTCACATCCCTCGGGCGCGAGTGAGGGATCGTTGGCGGTGGGTCGGTGGAGGTAAAGCGAGAAATCATCGGCCAGTATCTTGCGCTTGAAAATGTCTTTCAACAGCTCTTCATAGCGCGGCCCGAGCACCATGGTGTGGTGTTGGCAATCCTCAAATTTTTTGTTCGTGCCAAAATACCAGACGAACAGGCTCATCGAGAAGTCGCGGCGTTTCACCTTCGCGTCGGTCCAGACCTTGCGTTTGTGGTTGCGCAGCAGCTTTGTGTAGGTGGCGGCGGCATCGGCGTTGGAAACCACCACCGTGCTGTCCAGCCGCTCGCCGCTTTCCAGCGTCACGCCGACGGCTGTGCCGTTTTCGATGCGGATTTCATCCACGCCAGCATTGCAGATCACCTCGCCGCCCTGGCCCTCGATCAGGTCCACCAGGCCTTGCACCAGCGCGCCCGTGCCGCCCATGGCATAGTGCACGCCGAACTTCCGCTCCAGATGCGCAATCAGGCAATAGTACGCCGTGGTGGTTAGCGGATTGCCGCCGATGAGTAGCGGGTGGAACGAGAACACGACCCGTAGCGCAGGGTCTTTGAGGTACTTGCAAACCGTGTTGTAGACTGAGTTGTAGCCGCCCAGGCGGATCAGGTCCGGCGCGCATTTCAGCGTGAAGAGAAGGCTGTGAAAAGGCACATCCACCAGCTTCTCGAAGGCAACCTTGTAGATGTCTTCGCTGACCTTTTTGAAGCGCTCAAAGCCTTCCAGATCGCCGGGGCTGAAGCGTGCGACTTCGGCGCGCATTTCATCATCATCACCGCTGTAACGAAACACGCGGCCATCATCGAAGCGGATGTCGTAAAACGGGTTGGAAGGGCGCAGGTCGATATGGTCTTCAAAGCGCTTGCCGCATAGCTCCCACAGTTCGTGGAACACTTGCGGAGCGGTGATAATCGTTGGCCCGGCATCAAAAGTGTAGCCGTCTTGCCTGTAGGTGTAGGCCCGCCCGCCGGGCTTATCGAGTTTTTCCAGAACCGAAACGCGGTAGCCCTTTGCGCCAAGCCGCACGGCTGCGGCCAGGCCGCCAAAGCCTGAACCAACCACAATCGCCCCGGGGCGAGAATCCGATGTGGTGTCAAGCATAACGCGCCCCTTGTGTGTCAAACATGTTTGACGCTACCAGCTTGGCAAAGTGCGGGCAACGTGATGCGCCGCCGCAGGGAGACAGGGTTTGGTGATGCAGACGGTGCTGCTGACACTGGGGCGCCTTCCAAAGGGATTGGATATCGCGCGCGGCTTTCACGTCGAAGGTTGGCGGGTGTTGGTTGCCGAGCCGTTCGGCTGGCACCTGTGTCGTCTCTCGCGGTCGGTGGCCAAGTCCTTTCAAGTGCCTGCGCCCAACACCGATCAGGCCGCGTATTTGGATGCCTTGCTGGCACTGATTGCGCGGGAGGGCGTGTCGTTGGTTGTGCCGATCTCTGAGGAGACGATGCATGTTGCCGCGCTTGGCGAGCGCCTGCCGGACGATGTGACGCTGTTTACCGCTGCACAACAGCCTATCTTGGCGCTGCACGACAAGTTGCAGTTTGCTCATGGGCTAGAACAGGCAGGGATCACCGCGCCCAAAACAGCCCTGCTTGGTTCTCCGGAGGCGCAAGGGATCGCTGACGCTGCGCCCACAATCGTCAAAGACAGGTGGGGTGCATCCGGCTCCAATGTCGCGTTTTTGGAGCAGGGCTCAACATTGCCGGACCGGCAAGATGCGCTGGTTCAAGAGCGGCTTCAAGGCGATGAGGTCAGCAGTTTTTCCATCGTTCATGAAGGCAAAGTATCGGTCACGGTGGTCTATCGGCCTGTGATCCGTGACGGAACGGTTTCCACGGTTTTCGAGCGTATCGAAGCTCCGGATGTGGAGACCTATGTGGCTCGTATCGCGCAATGGAGTGACCATACGGGGTTTCTGTCCCTTGACCTCATGATTGATGGGTCAAGGATCGTGGCGTTCGAATGCAACCCTCGGGCCAACAGCGGCATTCATTTTCTAGAAACGAGCGACATTGCGCGCGCGATTTTGGAGCCAGGGTTTGTGCCGCGCTTCAACCATCACAAGCGCATGCAGCAGGCATACCCCACACTCACATTGTTATGGGGTGCCATCGGCAAATGGCCGCGCTATCGGCAGATCGGCAAAGCGCTTTTCACCAGCCGCGACGTGACGTGGCGCTTAAGCGATCCGCTGCCGTTCGTTCTTATGACGCCCGCAACGTGGCCGCTTTTGCGACAAGCGATCTTTGAAGGCCGCTCGCTTGGTGAGGCAGCAATCCACGATATTGGATGGTTTGGCCCAGATGTGTGTTGAGCGTGCTTGGTAGGGACAAGTGTCAACTTTGCATGACGCTTGTGCGCTGCTAGGACTTAGGTTCCTGAATGCTGTGAGTGGCTGCCTCTTGTGTCTATGCGTGTGAACTTCCCCTTTTCCGCCATCGTTGGGCAGGAGGCGATGAAGCGCGCGCTGCTCATCTCCGCTGTCGATCCGACCATTGGCGGCGTGCTGGTTTTTGGTGATCGTGGCACCGGCAAATCCACCGCTGTTCGCGCACTGGCGCAGCTATTGCCAAAGATGAAAGTGGTCGCGGGTTCTGCCTACAATATAGATCCGGCTAAGGCTGACGATCTTGATGTGAAAACCCGGCAGGTATCGGTGCCTGTTGTCGATTTGCCGCTTGGTGCCACCGAGGATCGCGTGGTCGGTGCGCTGGATATTGAGAAGGCGCTTACCCAAGGCGAACGGGCTTTTCAACCTGGATTGCTCGCGCAGGCCAATCGCGGTTTTCTGTATATTGATGAGATCAATTTGCTGGAAGATCATTTGGTTGATCTTCTGCTGGATGTGGCCGCATCAGGCGAAAATGTTGTCGAGCGCGAAGGGCTTTCGATCCGCCATCCGGCACGGTTTGTTTTGATCGGCTCGGGCAACCCCGAAGAGGGCGAGCTTCGTCCGCAACTGCTCGATCGCTTTGGCCTGTCGGTGGATGTTTCCACGCCAGAAGATGTGAAACAGCGCATTGAGGTGGTGCGCAGGCGCGATGCGTTTGATCGCGATCCAGACGCCTTTGTTGCCAAATGGAAGCGCAAGGATGGCGTCGTACGCCGAGAGATTGTTGGTGCGCGCGAGCTGGTGGAAGGCCTGGAGGTTCCTGACAGTGTTTTGCAACAGGCAGCACAGCTTTGCATGGCGCTGGGCACCGATGGCTTGCGCGGGGAGTTGACATTGATGCGAGCCGCACGCGCTTTTGCTGCGCTCGAAGGGCATGACGAGGTAACAGGTGATGCCTTGCGGTTTGTGGCGCCTATGGTGCTGAGCCACCGTTTGCGGCGCAATCCGCTGGATGATTCCCGTGCATCTACGCGTGTCGAGCGGGCGATAGCCGAGGCGATGGGGTGATCGTCTGATGGACCTGCCGGTCGATCCCTCAACTAACCTTTCCGCGGACGCCAAGGCGCAAATTTGGGCGGACGCGCTGACAGCCATGTCGCTGGTAGCGCTCGATCCGGTTGCCTTTGGAGGGATCGTCGTGCGCGCTCATGCTGGCCCGGTGCGCGATGGCCTGGTGAAAGCCTTTCAAGACCTTGTGCCTGGCGAAATGCCGGTGCGCAAAATGCCCAGTCACATTGCTGATGAACGCCTGCTCGGCGGTCTTGATATGGCCGCCACTTTAAAGGCTGGAAAACCTGTCACGCAGCGCGGGCTTCTGTCTGAAGCGGATGGTGGCGTGATCCTGGTGCCGATGGCCGAGCGGATGGAAGCGCTGACCGCATCGCGCCTAACGGCAGTGCTTGACACCGGCGAGGTGGCGCTGGAGCGTGATGGCATCACCGCGACGTTGTCCGCCAAGCTGGGTGTTGTAGCGCTCGACGAGGGATTGGGGGAGGAGAGCCTGCCGCATGCCCTGGCCGATCGCATGGCCTTCCGCACGGACCTCACGCATCTTTCTATTCGAGACATGGTCGATGCGCCTCTGAGGCAGCAGGATGTAGCAGCGGCGAAAAGTCTGTTCGACGCTGCTTCGACTGACAATCGGTTGCTGGAAACTATGACTGCACTCGCAACAGCCTTTGGTGTATCTTCGGTTCGAGCGATCCTGTTTGCCATCCGCACAGCCCGCGGCCTTGCTGCTTTGGGTGGTCGTGATCATACAGAGGATCAGGACATTGAACTGGCCGCGCGGTTGGTGATTGCGCCGCGTGCCACGCGGCTGCCTATGCAGGATCAATCTGACGAAGAGCGGCCCGATGAGGCGGAAACGCCTCCTGAGGAGCAACCTGAGCCTGATGAGCAAGAACAGGAGATGGCGCAGGAGGATCGTGATGATCCGCCACCGCCACCTGATGGTCCGCTGGACGATCAGGTGCTTGAGGCCGTTGAATCCGCCATTCCGGCTCATCTGCTTGAGCAGTTGAAGCTGGGCGCGGCCATGGGCGAGTCTAGCGCGCAAAGCGCTGGCGGAAAAGGCGCGCAACAGCAGGCTTTGATGCGTGGCCGACCTATTGGGTCGCGCCGTGGGCGTTTGGATGGTCGCTCGAAACTACACGTCGTGGATACGCTGCGTGCTGCTGCGCCTTGGCAACCCTTGAGGCAAAAGGGGCGCGACAGTGCCTCGCGTATTTCCGTTACCGGCGAGGACATTCGGGTGCGCCGGTTCAAGCAGAACGAGGAAAGCGTCACCATTTTTCTGGTGGATGCATCTGGGTCTGCGGCCCTGCATCGCTTGGCAGAGGTAAAGGGCGCGGTGGAGCTTTTACTGGCGGAGAGTTACGCCCGCCGCGACTATGTCGCTTTGATTACATTCCGGGGCGAGAGCGCCGATATGGTGCTGCCGCCCACCCGTTCCTTGGTGCGCGCTAAGCGTTGTTTGGCCGGCGTGCCAGGCGGTGGCGGTACGCCACTTGCTGCTGGATTAGATGCTGGACTTGATGTAGCGCTGGAATGCAAACGCCTTGGCAGAAGCCCGCGCCTGGTGGTGATGAGCGATGCGCAGGCCAATGTCGGTTATGACCCTACAACAGGCCGCGCTGGCGCGCGTGAGGACGCTCTGACAGCTGCCAAGCGTATTGGTGGGCACGGTATAGCTAGCCTTTTCATTGACACCAGTCCGCAGCGTGGCAGCCGCAAGGGGCCAGCGTCGGCCTCCAAGGCTGTTGATATCGCGCAGGTTATGCAGGCCATCCATTTGCCTCTGCCTTATCCCAATGCCGCAGGCCTGAAAGAGCTGATTGATGGCGGCCTTCAAAGCAAGATGGCCGGGTACCGATGACAAGAGCTCCAACCACATCCAGTCCTTCGGCAGCGCTATCTTGGCGCGCCATTGGGCGCACCTGGCCGCATCATACTGCAAGCCGGTTTGTGAACGCTGGTGGCATGCGTTGGCACTTGCAGGAGATGGGTGAGGGACCTGTGCTTTTCTTGCTCCACGGCGCGGGCGCATCGACCCATTCTTGGCGCGATGTGATGACGGGTCTGGCTGAACAGTTTCGAGTGATTGCCGTTGATTTACCCGGCCATGCCTTTTCCGATTGCCCAAGAGACTATCGGCCAACGCTGCAACGTGTTTCGGCCCTTTTGGGTGAACTCATCCACGTTCTTGGTGTTGATGTGCGCCTTGCTGTTGGCCATTCGGCCGGTGCAGCAACGCTTGCGCGCATGACGCTGGATCACCGCATCACACCTGCCGGACTGGTCAGCTTCAACGGGGCTTTTCAACCATTTGACGGGGCGGCTGGTGCTATCTTTCCAGCGCTTGCCAAGCTGCTTTTTGTCAATCCGCTGACGCCACGGCTGTTCGCGCTTGGCGGACGCAGCCACGCGCGGGTGGAACGCCTGATTGAAGGCACGGGCTCGCGCTTGTCTGATGAAGGCCTCAGTTACTACCGGGTGCTCATGCAGTCGCCTGGTCATATCGCTGGTGTTCTGGGAATGATGGCGCACTGGGAACTCACAGAGTTGATGCGCGAGTTGCCCCGCCTAGACGTGCCGTTGCTTTTGATTGCTGGCGATAAAGATCGCGCCGTGCCGCCCAAAGTTTCGCAGGAGGTGGCCGAGCATTGCCCGAGCGCTGAGGTTGAGCTGTGGCCTGGCCTTGGCCATCTGGCACATGAAGAAGCACCGCAGCGTGCTGTTGAGCGGATTGTGTCTTTCGCGCAAACACTTGATGTGCTCACAACACCTGCTCAAGCGGATATGCAGAACTGATGTTGCCCGACGTTTACACTCGTGGCTATTCTCAACGCTTAGCCCTGCAGAAGGTGAAAGACACTGCCAACAGCCGTTTTTAAAGCCAGTCTTCAGAGCGGTTGGAATGAGACCGCCTGCCGGGCTTTGATCCGCCAGGGGTCGAAGTCGTTCTATGCCGCCTCGCTGTTGCTGCCGCATCGTATTCGCACGCCTGCCTACGCGCTCTATGCGTTTTGCCGTGTGTCCGATGATGCTGTGGACGCTGTGGACGCGCCAAGAGATGCCGTTGACCGTCTGCGTGAACGGCTTGATCTGGCCTATGCAGAAAAGCCAAGAAACATCCCGGCTGATCGCGCCTTTGCTGAAATGGTGCAGCGTTACCAGATGCCGCGCGCGCTTCCCGAAGCCTTGTTGGAAGGTTTGGAGTGGGACAGCGAGGGATGGGCGCCCAAAACCCTGTCAGATACCTATGCCTACAGTGCCCGGGTCGCGTCTGCTGTTGGGGCGATGATGACTGTGCTGATGGGCGCGCGTGAGGCCGATACGTTGGCGCGCGCCTGTGATTTGGGTGTGGCCATGCAGCTCACCAACATAGCGCGCGATGTCGGCGAGGACGCCCGCAATGGTCGCACCTATCTGCCTCGTGATTGGTTGGAGGAGGCTGGGGTGGATGTTGATGCGTTTCTCGCCAAGCCGGTGTTTGATACGCGCGTTGCGGCGTGTGTTGAGCGGCTTCTTGAGACCGCAGACATGCTCTACGACCGGGCCATTGGCGGGATTGCTGCTCTGCCGGCAGATTGTCGCCCGGCCATTCATGCAGCGCGGCTGATCTATCGCGAGATTGGTCACAAGGTGGCTGCCAATGGCTATAACTCTGTCGATCAGCGCGCCGTCGTTTCCAAGCAGCGCAAACTGGTGCTGCTTGGTACGGCGTGCAATGCGGCCATGTGGACACCGCACAGTGAACCAGCCGCGGCGTTGCCTGAAACCGCCTTTTTGGTTGATGCGGTGCCATCCTTCGATCCGGCCTCTGATGGCATCGGCACTTATGAGGACACACGTCCGATGAGCCGTATCGTAGAAATTCTCGAACGCTTGGAACGTCGCAAGCAAGACGGGTTAAGCGCGCGGCAGTCGTCCTAATCCTGCCGGCATCACTGAACCTTTTGGTTCCAGAACTCTGGCTGCCATTCGCACGATCATGTGATACGAATGCTCAAGAAAGAGGATGCCGATGGATTTTTTCATCTCTTGGTCGTTGATTGCGTTCTTCGCCGTGACGTTTGTCGCTGCGATGTCCGGCGGCTATTTCCGGCCTGGCCAGTGGTATCGCGATCTCACCAAGCCTAGCTGGAACCCCCCGGACTTCCTGTTCCCCATCGCGTGGACGGTTCTTTACGCTATGATGGCGTTTGCAGCTTGGATCGTTTGGCAAGAGGCGGGTTGGCCGGCAGCCTTTGTCCCAATTGGCCTCTGGCTCGTTCAACTGGTGTTCAACGCGCTCTGGTCGGCGCTGTTCTTTGGCATGAAGCGGATGGACTACGCGCTGATAGATGTTGCCCTGCTGTGGCTTTCTATAGTGGCAACCATAGCAGCGTTTTGGTCATTTAGCGCGCTCGCGGGTTGGCTCATGGTTCCCTATTTGGCTTGGGTGAGCTTTGCGGCGTTTCTCAATTTCACGATTTTGCGCTTGAACCCGCAGCAAGCCGTTTGAACGGCCTCATGCTTCGGGGTGTACCCAGTTTGCGCGCCGCGGCATCTTAAAGGGCAACATCAGTTTAACGATGGGGCTGGCGAACCGATCAAGGTTCAAGCTCTCATGCACGGCTGGGCAGGGTTTGCCATCCAGTACCATTTGCAGGGCATCGCGGGTGTAGAATGGGGCGTCCACGAATATCTGCGTGATGTGGGTTTGGCTTGCATCTTCTGACCGTGTGTTGCGGGTAACGCCCCAAAATCCGCGTTTTAGATCGACACGTGACGGTGCTTGGCGGTGGGTGAGGGTGCCATCTGGACCCACATGGAACGCGATGGTTTTGTGCGCACCGGATCGTTCCTGTGGTTCGTAGAACATCACCGCGCCATCATCGACCGTTGCCCGCGACCACGTCCAACCGGAGAAATCAGCTTCCAGCGCCGCTATGCCGGTGTTGGTGTCGGCATAACCGTGCCCTTCCCATGAGAGGTTCGGCTTCTCGAAGTGGGCGGTGATGTGCCCGAAGGGAGCATAGGGCCACCAATGATGGCGCTCAGTCGTGTCGAGGGCAAAATGCTTAGTTTGGCCCACGTCTGGTGTGAACCGAATCTGCCCCTGAAGGCGTGAGGGCAGGGGAACCGTGATCTCGTTGACGTCGATCACGAGTGTACTGCCCTCCCAACGCAGAGAGCTCGGGCCAACGGTGAAGTGGTCGGCCCCATCGTCAAGCGCACTCTTACCGCGCTCCGTCATCGCCCATTTGTTGTTGGCCCAGCGAGACTTTGGACCGTAGAGCGCGACATTGATCGAGATGTGGTCGTAAGGATCCCGGCGGCCAGACCAGGCGTAATAAGGCGAGAAAACCGAACCGATGAAGGCGATGACCGAAAGGCCATAGCGGCCATCATCGCTTAGGCCGTCGACATACCACCAACGGTAACCGTCTGGCGCGACGGGCGTGTCGAAGCGAGGTCGGCAACGATCCGCGCTGCCGCCAGGCGGCCCGAAAGGGCTGCCATCGGAACCCCCGGTCCCGGATGAACGCTGCCCCCTGCCAGATACAGACCCGGTATCTTGGTCCTGTTGTCCGGTCGCTGAAAGCTCGCGAACGGGGAGTGGTTGGCCCGTCCATAAAGCGCGCCGCCTGTCGCCGGGAACAGGCTGTTGAAACCCTCCGGTCCCGTTGGAACGCTCATGTTTGGGTCCACCTCTACGGAAAGGCCGCAGGCCTTCAGGCGCGCCAGACTGCGTTCCATGCATTGTTCCATCTCCGATTGGCTGGGACTCTGGTCACCATTGGGTGGGGCGTTGATCACCATCAGCATGCGTTCAGGCGTATCTGGCTTGGTAAGTGTGCCGGTATCCGCGCGATCTTGCGCGCAAATGTATACGGTTGGATCGGCAGGATACTGGGTCTGTTTGAAAACAGCTTCGAATTCTTCTGGGTAGTCTTGGCCGAAAAAGACCGAGTGATGGACCAGCGGGAACCCATCTGTTTTGGCCTTCAATGTCCAGCCGATGGCAGATAGTGACCGTTTGGAGGGTTCCACTGGATCAACGGCGCGTTGCGCCTGTTCGCCAAACAGCCCTGTGCCAATGGCCGATGCATCAGCATTCACCACCACCACATCAGCAGCGTGGCGTTCGCCGGTTTCCAAAACAACGGCGCGGGCGGCGCCATGGTCTATCTCGATGTTGGCGACCTTGGCGCCGGTTTGGATGGTCACACCCTTGGCTTCGCAGGCGCGGCGCATCACTTGTGCTAGTTCGCGCATGCCGCCTTTGACGATCCACACCCCATCCATCTCCACATGAGCGATTAGCATCAATGTGGCTGGTGCCAAAAAGGGGGAGGCGCCGGTGTACGTGGAGTAGCGACCGAAAAGCTGGATGAGCCTTGGATCACTGAACCTGCCTTTGAGCGCCGACCATAAGGTGGAGAAAGGCTTCACCGCTAAGCCCTTGGGTCCCAGGCGCGCGCTCATGCCCAGTATGCTGGGTTTAGAGGAGCGCAGAAATGGCTTCTCTAGCGTCGCGTACATGCTGGCGGCTTCTTGCGCGAATGTACGGAAGTTTGCCGCTTCGCGCGCGCCGCAAAAGGCGCCAATGGCATCCGCGCTTTGATCAAGGTCGGCAAAGAGATCAAGCGTTCCGTTTTCATCCCAGGCGTGACGGGCCAAAACGTTTGCCTTGGCGAGGGTAACCGCATCATCGAAGGTGAGACCCGCCTCATCGAACAGTTCGTCAAACACCCATTTCATGGTGAAGACGGTGGGGCCGCCATCAATGGTTGTGTCACCGACGCGGACCGCGCGCATTTTGCCGCCCACATCGCTCTGTGCTTCTAGGATTGTTACCTGCAGCCCTTGCCCTGCAAGCGCGAGCGCAGCCGACATGCCGCCAATTCCGGCGCCGACAATCACAGCATGGTGGGTGGTCACAAACGAAGCCTTGTGCATCAAGTGTCAATTAATCTTGACACTAAACCAAGTCGTTGTAAGTTGACAATAACGCAACGGTTTCCAGCATGCTGGTGCAAAGGGTGGTCTCCATGGATATCAAGTCTCGTATCGACCATGCTCTTCGAGTCGCCGTCGATGGTGCCAGTGGCCCCGACGCCCCACCGCAGCTCGCCGAAGCCATTCGATATGCTTTGTTTCCCGGTGGTGCGCGTGTGCGCCCCCGGCTGTGCCTGGCCGTAGCATCGGCCTGTGGTGATGACAGGCCTGAACTCACAAATGCTGCTGCGGCGTCTGTGGAGCTGTTGCACTCTGCCTCCCTCGTTCACGACGACATGCCGTGCTTTGATGATGCCAATGTGCGTCGCGGGCGCCCTGCGGTCCATACAGCCTATGGCGAGCCTTTGGCGTTGCTCGCTGGCGATGGCATGATCGTGCTTGCGTTTGAAGTTTTGGCCCGTGCCGCCGGTCAGGCGCCGGAGCGGCTTGCACCGCTTGTCACCACAATTGCCAGCGCTGTTGGCATGCCAGGTGGCATCGTTGCTGGCCAGGGTTGGGAAAGTGAAACATCTGTCCCAGTGGAGGCGTATCACCGCGCAAAAACAGGCGCCTTGTTCGTTGGATCTGCGATGGCCGGTGCTGTTGCTGCTGGTTCTGATCCTGCGCCCTGGCGTGCCTTGGGCGACAGTCTTGGGGCTGCCTATCAGGCGGCGGATGATCTGCGCGATGCGCTGTGTTCATCGCAAGAAATGGGCAAGCCAGCCGGGCAAGATGATGCCCATGGTCGACCAAGTTTGGTGAGCGAATGCGGCATCAAAGAAACCGTTGGCCGCCTTGAAGGTTATGTGGCGGGCGCGATTGCCTCGATCCCCGATTGTAAGGGTCGCGCATCCTTGGAAGCGCTTATCATGAGTGAGGCCAAGCGGCTTAAGCCCAAAAGCCTTTCTCTGGTCGCTGCCTAGTTTTACCCTGTTAAAGGCCTGCCAATGTGACAGACACGGTGCGCGACACACTTGGCGACCGTTTCCGTGATTGGCGCGCGAGGCTTTTGCAAAAGCCCGCCTTCATCCGCTGGGCAACACGCTTTCCGCTAACACGCCCACTCTCGCGCCGGAAAACCCGACAGCTCTTCGATTTGGTGGCAGGCTTTGTTTACACGCAGATCATCACGACATGCGTGCGGGTGAAGCTGCTGGAGCAAATGGCTGACGGACCAGCCACGCTTGCCGATCTCTCCCAAGCCATAGACCTGGATGAAGATGCCACGCTGCGCCTGGTTCGCGGTGCGCAAGCGCTGGAGTTGATTTCACCACGATCGGGCGGGCGCTACGGATTGGATGAGCTAGGTGCAGCGCTGCTCGCCAACCCCGGCGTGATTGCGATGATCGAGCATCATCAGATTCTGTATGAAGATCTTGGCGATCCTCTGGCCCTGCTCAAAGACCCGGAGAAGCCAACAGGGCTTTCGCAGTACTGGGCTTATGCGCAAGCTGGCGCGCCCGATGCTCTGGGTGCCAGTGATGTGTCCGATTACAGCGCACTTATGGCTGCCTCGCAGGGGTTCATCAGCGATGAGGTGCTTGACGCTTATCCCCTTGGTCGTCATCGGCGTTTGATGGATGTTGGTGGTGGAGAGGGGCGTTTTGCGCAAGCTGCTCTGGAACGGACACCGGGCTTGCATGCTACCGTGTTTGACCTGCCTGCCGTTGCTGAGCGGGCCAAGGCAAGGCTGAACTCCGCCGGACTTGCGGGGCGCTCTGATGCCAAGGGCGGTGATTTCTTCGCCGATTCCCTGCCCAAAGATGCCGATATCATCTCGCTGGTGCGCATTCTTCATGATCATGATGATGAGAAAGCTCTGCACCTTCTGCGCCAAGTGCGTGCTGCGCTTGATGTTGGCCAAACTTTGCTGGTTGCCGAGCCGATGGCTGATACATCCGGCGCACAAAAAGCCGGGGATGCGTATTTCGGGTTTTACCTGCTTGCCATGCGCAGCGGACGACCGCGCACGGAGTGCGAGCTGCGTGCCTTTCTTGAGCAAACCGGTTTTGGACGCATTCGCAGCCCGGGCACATCCAGCCCGCTGCTCATGCGTGTGCTGATTGCCCAGGCAACGTAAGGGAAAAACCAGTCGATGAAGTGTCAATTTGGCTTGACAGATTGATGTGTCAAATTAGAATGTCATTGAGTAGAAATGACTTCTGGATCGAAAACACAAAGCCTTGACCCTTTCTCTTTCCACAAAGGCCGTTGTTCTTCAGGCCCCTGAAACACTGAGTGTGCGCGAGCTTGAGCTTACAGCGCCCGGTGATGGGGACCTTGTGGTCGATGTGGCATGGAGTGGAATCAGCGCCGGTACAGAGCGCCTTTTGTGGAGCGGGCGCATGCCTGATTTCCCTGGCATGGGGTATCCGCTGGTGCCGGGTTATGAGTCGGTGGGCAGGGTGGTGGACGCCGGTGTGGATGCCGCCAACCGTATTGGCCAAACAGTTTTTGTGCCCGGCGCGCGTTGCTTTGGTGATGTGCGCGGCCTGTTTGGCGGCTCGGCCGCGCGGGTTGTGATCGCCTCTGATCGTGCCCCGGCGATCCATGATGATCTTGGTCAAAGTGGTGTGCTGCTGGCGCTGGCTGCGACGGCCTATCACGCGCTTGCCGCAAGCGATGCTGTGTTGCCCGATCTGATTGTTGGTCATGGCGTTCTTGGACGTTTGTTGGCGCGCATTGCAACCAGCCTTGCCGATGAAGCGCCGACCGTTTGGGAAACCAACGCCAAACGTGCAGAGGGTGCAGAGGGTTACACGGTCGTCCACCCTGATACGGACGAGCGGCGCGACTATGCGGCGATCTACGATGTGAGCGGCGATGGCTCTTTGCTCAATTCGCTGATTGGTCGGTTGACCCGTGGCGGGCAAATTGTGCTGGCAGGCTTTTACGACAAGCCGCTGCAGTTTGCTTTCCCACCAGCCTTTATGCGCGAAGCGCGCCTTCGGGTGGCCGCTGAATGGCAACCCGGCGATCTCGAAGCCGTTCTTGGCCTGATCGACGCAGGCAAGCTCTCGCTGGATGGCCTGATCACACACAATGAACCGGCAGATGCCGCCGACCGTGCGTACCGCACCGCGTTTGGCGATCCTGACTGCCTAAAAATGGTACTCGACTGGAGGAATGCAGCATGACGTCTATGCTTGAAGACGCCAGCCAGATTTCTGGTGCGGAGGCTGCCGAGGCCACAGAAACCTCGGTGCAGCATACCCTCATCGATACCCAGGCATCGGTGCGCGCTGAAGCGGCTGAAGAACCAGATGATGTTCACACCGGCCCGGTGACCAAAGAAACGCAGATTATCGCGATCTATGGCAAGGGCGGGATCGGCAAGTCGTTCACGCTGGCCAACCTCTCCTACATGATGGCGCAGCAGGGCAAGAAAACGCTGCTCATTGGCTGCGACCCAAAATCCGATACCACGTCTTTGCTGTTCGGCGGGCACTCGACACCAACCATCATCGAAACGTCGTCCAAGAAGAAGGCTGCCGGTGAAGAGGTTGAAGTGGGCGATGTCTGCTTCAAGCGCGATGGTGTGTACGCCATGGAGCTTGGTGGGCCGGAAGTTGGTCGCGGCTGCGGCGGACGCGGCATCATCCATGGTTTTGAAACCCTAGAAAAGCTAGGCTTCCACGATTGGGACTTCGACTACGTTTTGCTCGATTTTCTGGGCGACGTGGTCTGCGGTGGCTTTGGCCTGCCGATTGCCCGCGACATGTGCCAAAAGGTGATTGTTGTCGGCTCGAACGACCTTCAGTCGCTTTATGTGGCCAACAATGTTTGCTCGGCGGTGGAGTATTTCCGCAAGCTGGGCGGTAATGTCGGCGTGGCTGGTATGGTCATCAACAAGGATGACGGCACCGGTGAGGCCGCGGCCTTCGCAGAATCGGTGCAAATTCCGGTTCTGGCCTCGATCCCCGCAGATGAAGACATTCGCCGCAAGAGCGCCAATTACGACATTATCGGCAAGCCTGGCGGCGACTGGGGTCCTCTGTTTGAAGAGCTCGGCATGAACGTCGCCGAAGCGCCACCAAAGCACCCAACACCGCTGACCCACGAGCAGTTGCTTGACCTCTTCAAAGGCAAAGAGAGCGACAATGGCTACACGCTGGAGCCTGCGAGCTACGCTGATATGTGCGGCGTGAACTACGTCGAAAAACCTTCCCTTGAAGTCGTGTACGACGAGGTCTGAGGCGGGGCATGAGCGATCATCTCGACAGACCAAACCTAGCGCCGGACGGTGGTTTTGCTGCTGATCTGGCTGCTGATGGGCGTGAGGTCCATGAGGTCGTCTATGATGATGCCGGTCAGGTGATGATCGACAACGTGCCGCTTGAAAGTGCGCCATCTGCCTCGGTGGAAGCTGATGCTGTGGCCGCGCAACCGGTGGCAGAAGCCGATGGTTGTCACGCTGGCAAAGAGACCATGTTGGAGGCCGCCAAACAGGCCGGTCAAAGCGACATGCTCGATCAGTTTGCCAAAGACTATCCAGTTGATCCCAATGCGGGCCCGCACGATCAACCGCAATCAATGTGTCCGGCCTTCGGATCACTGCGGGTCGGCCTGCGGATGAAGCGCACAGCCAGCGTGCTTTCCGGCTCGGCATGCTGCGTTTACGGCCTCACCTTTACCTCGCATTTTTACGGCGCGCGGCGCTCTGTTGGCTATGTGCCGTTCAACTCCGAAACGTTGGTGACCGGCAAGCTGTTTGAGGACATTCGCGAAGCGGTTTTCGATATCGCCAAGCCTGAAGATTATGACGCGATCGTTGTCACCAATCTTTGTGTGCCATCAGCGTCCGGCGTGCCGCTGCGGTTGCTGCCCAAAGAGATCAACGGTGTGCGCATCATCGGTATTGATGTGCCGGGCTTTGGCATTCCAACACACGCCGAAGCCAAGGACGTTCTGGCTGGCGCGATGCTGAAATATGCCCGCGAGGAGGCCATGAATGGCCCTGTGCAGGCCCCATCAACGCCAAAATCCGATAAGCCGACTGTGACGTTGGTGGGTGAAATGTTCCCCGCTGATCCGGTGGTCATTTCACAGCTTCTTGCACCGATGGGGCTGGCCGCTGGTCCAGTTGTGCCGACGCGCGAATGGCGCGAGCTCTATTCCGCGCTCGATTGCGCTGCTGTTGCTGGCATCCACCCCTTCTACACAGCCTCGTTCCGTGAGTTTGAAGCCGCTGGCCGTCCAGTGATTGGTTCTGCGCCGGTGGGCCGTGATGGCACCGCCGATTGGTTGCAGGCCATTGGCCGCGCGTGTGGTGTCTCTGCCGACACTATTGGCGCGGCGCAGAACGCCATCATGCCCGCCATTGAAGGCGCGCTGGCTGCGATGCCGATCAATGGTCGTATCACGCTTTCTGGTTATGAAGGCTCTGAGCTTTTGGTGGGCCGCCTGCTGGTCGAAAGCGGCGCTGACCTGCGGTATGTTGGCACGGCGCTGCCCAAAACACCCTTCTCTGACCCTGATCGTGAATGGTTGGAAGCCAAAGGCGTGCAGGTTCAGTTCCGCGCTTCGTTGGAGCAGGATCTGGCGGCTATGGCCGAATATGAGCCGGATTTGGCCATCGGAACGACGCCGGTGGTGCAGAAAGCCAAAGAGCTTTCCATCCCAGCGCTCTACTTCACCAACCTTATTTCGGCCCGTCCGCTTATGGGGCCGGCTGGTGCAGGTTCGCTGGCGACGGTGATCAATGCAGCGCTCGCCAACAAAGAGCGCTTCGACACCATGACCGCCTTCTTTGAAGGCGTTGGCAAAGGTGACACTGCTGGAGTCTGGGAAGGCACGCCGAATGTGCGCCCGGACTTTAAGAAAAAGTATGCTGCGCGCATCGCCTCCAAAACCAAAAAAGTCGTGGAGGGCTCGGTGGGATGCTAGTTCTCGATCACGACCGCGCCGGTGGCTATTGGGGCTCTGTCTACGCGTTCACGGCCATCAAAGGCTTGCAGGTGATCATTGATGGTCCTGTGGGGTGTGAAAACCTGCCTGTCACCTCCGTGCTGCACTACACAGATGCGCTGCCACCGCATGAGTTGCCGATTGTGGTAACCGGTCTTGGCGAGGAAGAGCTGGGCCAAAAGGGCACCGAAGAGGCGATGAGCCGGGCACACAAGGTGCTTGATTTTGACCTGCCCGCCGTCGTTGTTACTGGATCTATTGCCGAGATGATCGGTGGCGGTGTGACCCCTGAAGGCACCAACATTGCCCGCTTCCTGCCGCGCACCATTGATGAAGATCAGTGGGAAAGCGCTGACCGCGCCATCAAGTGGCTCTGGACCGAATATGGCCCCAAACGCGTGAAGTCGTTGAAGCCCCGCAAAGAGGGCGAGAAGCCTAAGGTCAATATCATTGGGCCGATCTACGGCACGTTCAACACACCGTCCGACTTGGCTGAAATCCGCCGTCTGATTGAAGGCATTGGCGCGCAGGTGAACTTGACCTTCCCGCTTGGCAGCCATCTGGCCGATGTGCCGAAACTGGCTGACGCGGAAGTGAATGTGTGCATGTACCGCGAGTTCGGCCGCCTGCTCTGCGAGACCCTCGACCGGCCTTATCTGCAAGCGCCGATTGGTCTGCACTCAACCACCAAATTCCTGCGTAAGCTGGGCGAGCTTTTGGATCTCGATCCTGAGCCTTTCATCGAACAAGAGAAGCACACGACCATCAAGCCGCTCTGGGATCTGTGGCGTTCTGTGACACAGGATTTCTTTGGCACGGCAAGCTTTGCCGTGGTGGCCAACGAGACCTACGCCCGAGGCTTGCGCAACTTCCTTGAAAACGAGATGGGCCTGCCGTGCACGTTCTCTGTGGCGCGGCACACGGGCAAGAAAACCGACAATGCTGCCGTGCGCGAACTGGTGCACACCAAGACACCGCTCATCCTGTTCGGCTCTTACAATGAACGCATGTATCTAGCCGAAAAGCCCGGCGGTGGGTTTGGCCCGCAAGCGCAGTACATCCCGGCGTCCTTTCCAGGGGCGATCATTCGTCGGCACACCGGCACACCGTTTATGGGCTACGCTGGCGCGACCTATCTGATCCAGGAAGTTTGCAACTGCCTGTTCGATGCGCTGTTCAACATTCTGCCGCTCGCGACCGACATGGACCAGGCACCGGCGACCCCTGCACGGCTCGTTGAAGAGCTGGCCTGGGATGATGATGCCAAAGCCCTGCTTGATGAGTTGGTGGAAGCGGAACCGGTTCTGGTTCGCATTTCTGCTGCCAAGCGTTTGCGTGACGCCGCTGAAGCCTCGGCGCGCGCCGAGGGCCTGCGTCATGTGAGCCTAAAAACCGTTCGCACTGTCAGCGGCACCAAAGCCAGCACTCAAACCAGCAGGGAGTTTGCCTGATGCAGCCTCCATTCTTTTTGACGCCTGTCCTTTTCACCAGCACCGGGGAGCTTTGCTCATGACCGATACAACCATCCAGTCTCCGCGCGCACGCGGTGATGACCGGCGCGCGTTTTGGATGCTTTTTGCACTGATTTTCACGCTGGCTTTGCCGTTTGTGATGCTCGCCCGGCTTCTGCCTTGGCGGGTGTTTGGCGCGCAAAGCAGCGCGCGGCCTTCGGTGATTGCTGAGGCGCGTTCTGCTGCCAGCACAGCCGTTGGCTACGCCTTCATGGGCTGACGAGTCGATCGTTTTGGCCCGGCACGCCGGGCCATCCAAGGGTTGGCTTGGTTCGCCAGGCCAGCGCCAGAGATGTTCTTGCATGCTCTGGCATCCCCGCCGCGCGGGAGGTGCGCGGTAACCGCCGAAAGGCAATTAAGTGGAGGTCATGCAAATGGCTTCAGACAGAACTACCCCTTCGGGGTTGAATGCTGAGGAGGCGCAGGAGTTTCATCGACTCTTCAAGAAGAGTGCGATTGCAATGTCACTCTTTCCCTTCCTCGCCCACATTTCCATGTGGTTCTACAATCCTTGGCTCTAATTGGCCGCATCAAATAAGGACCTGAAAACATGTGGAGAATCTGGCTTCTCTTCGATCCGCGCCGCGTTCTCGTGGCGTTGGCCGTGTTCCTGTTTACTCTGGCAGTGCTGATCCATTTCATTTTGCTCAGCACCGACAAGTTCAATTGGTTGGGCGATTCAACCATGACAGGCAACGCAACTCACATCGAAATGAGCGTACCTGCACAGCCGACACTTCTCGGCTAAGCGCGCACGCGCGTTTCGCATGCCAATGGCGGCGGAGGGAACAACGGGTTGATCCCGGCTCCCCCCGCTTCCCTTCACTCGACGATTAACGGCTTGAGCTGACGATCTGCCACGCTCGGCTAAGGAGGACATCATGGCTTTGCTCAGCTTCGAGCGAAAGTATCGCGTGCGCGGGGGCACATTGATCGGAGGCGACCTATTCGACTTCTGGGTAGGGCCTTTTTACGTTGGCTTCTTCGGCGTGACGTCAATTTTCTTCGCAGCGTTGGGAACAGCGTTGATCATTTTCGGTGCCTCGATGGGACCAACCTGGAACATCTGGTTGTTGTCCATCAATCCGCCTGATGTTTCTTACGGGTTGGCCCTTGCGCCGATGCAAGAAGGCGGCCTTTGGCAAATTATTACCATCTGTGCGGTCGGTGCCTTTTGCTCTTGGGCGCTACGCGAGGTCGAAATCTGCCGCAAGCTTGGCATGGGACTTCACGTTCCCTTCGCCTTCTCCATTGCGATCTTGGCGTTTGTGACACTGAATGTTTTCCGACCCTTCGCTCTTGGAGCGTGGGGGCACGGTTTCCCTTATGGCATTATGAGCCACCTCAACTGGGTCTGGTTCACCGGCTATCAGTACGGCAACTTCCATTACAATCCGATCCATATGCTTGCGATCACGTTCTTCTTCACCACCACATTTGCTCTGGCGCTGCATGGCGGCATGGTGCTCTCAGCGGTTAACCCGCAGCGTGGTGGCGAAGTGAAAACGCCGGAACACGAAGATACCTATTTCCGCGACACCATCGGTTATTCCATCGGTACGCTGGGCATTCACCGTCTGGGTCTGTTCTTGGCGTTGAACGCGGGTTTCTGGAGTGCGGTGTGCATCATTATTTCCGGGCCGGTTTATGCCGGTTCCTGGATCGATTGGTGGGAATTCATTCGTGAAACGATCACCTGGAATGGTGTCTAGGAGGGTATGATGAACAACTATCAAAACATCTTCACCCGTGTTCAGGTCATGGGCCACGTTGAGCCCGGCGTGGACATTCCCGATGACGACACAGCGTATGAGCGGGCCGGTGGCGTACTGAGCTACTGGATCGGCAAGATCGGTAACGCGCAGCTGGGCCCGATCTATCTTGGTGCTCTGGGCGTGGCGTCCGCGATCTGCTTTGCGATCTCGTTCTTCATCATGGGCATGAATATGGCCGCCGATGTGGGCTGGAGCCCGGTCCTGTTTGTGCGTGAGTTCTTCTGGCTGTCGCTCGATCCGCCAGGCCCTGAATACGGATTGCAGATTTTGCCACCTCTGCGCGAGGGTGGCTGGTTCCTGATCTCCGGTTTCTTCCTCACAGCTTCCATTTTGTTGTGGTGGGTGCGCATGTACCGTCGTGCGAAGGCGCTGGGGCTCGGGCTGCATGTCTGCTACGCCTTTGCAGCCGCCATATGGCTTTTCCTGGTGCTTGGGTTCATTCGCCCGGTTATGATGGGCAGCTGGCATCACGCTGTGCCCTATGGGATTTTCCCGCACCTGGATTGGACGAACAATTTCTCCATCGAGTGGGGCAATCTGTTCTGGAATCCGTTCCACATGCTCTCGATTGTTTTCCTCTATGGTTCAGCGCTGCTGTTTGCCATGCATGGGGCAACGATCCTCGCGGTGACCCGCTATGGCGGTGAGCGTGAGATTGAGCAGATCACCGATCGTGGTACGGCCTCGGAACGTGCAGCACTGTTCTGGCGTTGGACCATGGGCTTCAACGCTTCCATGGAATCCATTCACCGATGGGCATGGTGGTTCGCGATGCTGACTACGTTGACGGGCGGTATCGGTATTTTGATCACCGGCACGGTGGTGGATGATTGGACCCTTTGGGGGATGAAACATGGCGTGGTGCCCGAGGATCTCTTCTGGTGGCCGATTACGCCAGACTCCACGGTCTCGCAGTGGGCTATTGAACCACCACCGCCACCGGTTGTTGAAGTCGCGCCTGCGGTTGAGGCCGTGCCTGCTGCGGATGCTGCCCCAGCAAGTGAGGGAACAACCAACTAGTTGGTTCATTCCACCAATGAACTTACTGAAAACGCCGGCCTCTGGGTCGGCGTTTTTTGTTTGATCGCACTCGTTCAAGCGCGCTCACCGCGTCACGTGTCAGACCTCTGTCGGGAAGGTTGGGCTCAACTGTTGCTTCGATAGCTTTGCCATATAGGCTCTTGCGAAGGCGATGCGGATAGACTGGTAAGAACGGCTGTGATCGTTCAGCGCCTGACCAGCATACAGAGTTCCATCAAGGGGGCCTTCGATGACAACCGGCCATGTGTTCATCGCGTGTAGTTTGGATGGTTTCATTGCCCGGCCAGACGGTGATCTGGATTGGTTGATGCGGGTCGACACTGGCGGCGACGATCATGGCTACAATGCTATGATCGCCTCAGTGGATGGGCTGATCATGGGCCGCGGGACCTTTGAAAAGGTGCTAACCTTTACGCCTTGGCCGTATCCCAAACCAGTTGTTGTGATGAGCCAATCACGCCAGTCTTCTGATGTTTCTGAGGCATTGGAGGGGCAGGTCGAGATCTGCGATCTATCGCCTTTAGCGGCGATGGAGAAGGTGCATCGAGCTGGCTGGAAACGCGCTTACATTGATGGCGGTCAGCTCATTCAGTCCTTTCTTGCAGCAGGATTGATTGAGGACATGATCATCACCCGTGCTCCAGTTCTCATCGGGCAAGGAGTGCCGCTCTTTGGTGAGGTGCCTGCCGATGTCCAGCTGGAGCATCTTGGGACCAAAGGATTTTCATCTGGCATGGTGCAATCGCACTACCGAGTTGTTCGCGACGTTTAGCCTTCGCACAGTGCTGCGGTAGAAGGGTCCAACAAAAACGGCGCCAAGTGAGGCGCCGTAAGATCACTGATTAGCCTGATAAGAGTTGGATTAGTTCGCGCCGGAATGACCCAAGCGCAAGAGATCGGCGGTTGCCCCAGTTTCTATGGGCCCGAAAGACTCCAAGCGAATGGATCGATCGGTCAGCGGATCGGCCAAATACACACCATCCTCCTCAAAGCGCTGAAGAATGAAGGGCGCTGCCAGGTCAAAATCTGATTGGCTGCGTGACATGTTGAGGCCACGCAATGCGCCTCGCAACAGACCATCCGTTCCGGCTTCAACGGTTGTGATCAATGCGCCATCGGCAACCGATTGCACGGCGATCCGATCACCTTCCAGCGGAAGAAACTGAACCTCTTGAGAGAAAGCAGGTGCGCCATCATTGGTGCGCAGCGCGCTCGTGTCAGTCCATTGCGCAAAGGCAACCACCAACACGGTGATGACCACTGCGCTTGCCGCCATGATCACTAGGGAACGCGGAATGTAATGCGGGTCTTTCAGCTTTTCCTGGCCACCTGCATCATCACTTGCGAGGGTCTCGGTTCCTGCCGTTTGTGGCTCGCCGGCATTCAGATTCTCAACTTTAACCCCGGAACGCTGCAAGGCGTCATGTGTCTGCACATAGGCCGTGTAGGTGTCCGTCAACAGTTTGGCGACGTTGGAGGCTTTTGGGATCGCGCGCAGTGTTGGCTCGGTATTGCGCATACGCCATGGCCTAACATGCGGCCACAAGATGAGGTAAGCCAAGGAAACGTCTGGTTTTAACGAGACCGACAGGTTGCCGATATCCTTGTTGTTGGATCTCAGCGCGGCCCCATCAATGGCAGCAAAAGGGACGTTGAAGGTTTTTTGGATCGCAACGCCAACCCGCATCATGACGCGCTTGTTGGTGATGGTGTAGACAGTTGTTCTCTCAACCAGCCAAGCCAGCAACATCAAAATGCCCACGCCGACCAGCCCAAAGGCCAGGATGATACCGGCCTCGCCTGCGGCTGTTCCGACGCTTGCTCCGGCGTTCAGCGACAATGCAGCGCGTGCAATGGCGCCAGCCACAACCAAGGCGGTGATGATGTGGGTGTAAAAGACCTGGCGAGCAAAAGCCCGCCAGGATGGAGCGCCTTGCCACAACACGAATTCGCCGCGCGGCAGAGCTGCGGGAAGCCCGCGAACTGGCTCAGTGGCATAGTCGTCATGGTTGTGGATGTAGTTCACAGCAGCGGATCCGCGCGATGCGGCATGGCATAGAAGTAGCCTGCGCCGTAGTAGCCCATGATCTTCTCTTCTTCGAGCATGGTCACCTGATCAGGACTTGCTGTCAGCGGCACATCGGCGAAGTGCTCGCCTTTGATGGCATGCACATAGAGTCGTAGGTTCGGTTGTGTTTTCACCACTGCGAAGTTGGTCGGCATCAACACTGTGCGTGCGCCATCCTCTTCGGAGACTTTGATCTCGTAGTAGCGAATGACGCTTTCAGCTTGGTCAATCCAAACATCAACCACGGTGCCACCAGTCTCCCGGTCACAACCAACAACAGGGTGACCAATGGGATTGGGATCGCCATCTGGGATCGCAAATGCTTCAAGCATGCGCATCGGGCGAATTTTCACCGCGCCGGAGTTCAGCAGATCAGGCACATCCGCACGAAGCGCATAGGCACCAGGTCCGACGCCATCAAGCATCGGATTATCGCCGGTTGGATCCTTGGGGGCGCCCGACCATGGCTCGCTGGGCTGAAGCGCCAGCTCGCGTGCTTCACGCTCATAGTTGGGCACTGTTACCGACCCGTGGCCGTGCGGCAGGCGGAAGGTTTTCGGCTCTGGCATGTAAATGCCATGCTCGTATACATTGCCGGTTTCATCGGATTCCAGCGGATAGCCTTCGCGCCGTGTTTCCCTTTGCAGGTAAAACAGCAAGTAGCCGAAAAACAGCCAGAAGCCGTAAAGCAAGACCTGCGCAAGATCTAAGTGGGTGGTTAAGTTGACGAAGTCGAATTGTGTGAAATCCATAACGCCCTCCAAATGCTCCCTTATGCGTTAAAATGGCCAGGCCGAAGGCGGATTGGGCACTGCCGTGCGGGTGGCTGAGCAGAGGGGCGATGGCGACAGGTCGCGCTATTGGTCTGTGCAAAAGCACACACCGGGGCAACCCTGACCTGTCGGATGACGAGCATCATCTGGTTCGTCCGTTCTGTTCGGTCCGATGGAATGCCACCGGTAGCTGCCAGCACAGGAAACCAAGCGCCGACACCTTACAGAATACCGGTGACAGCCTCTATGTGTCAATAAAATTGGACGTTGATTTCAGTTTACAGGTGAAAAACCTAGGGCTGAAACCGGTCTAGTCGAACCGTGTCGCTTTGGCCGGTCAGGCTGCTGGCGCCCAAACGTCTGACCAGCGCTGGATGTAGAGCCGAAACCATGGCGTAAAGTGCTCAGGATTCTGCTCATTTTCGGCAAACAGCCTGTCCATGGAAACCCAGCGTAGCTCGGCGATTTCATCAGGGTTGGGTTTGGGAATCCATGTTTGCGGGTCGGCGATCCCTTTGAACATGTGAACATGTTCATGCTCGGTCAGCCCGCCGCCCACATCGGCGCGATAGGTGACCTCACCAATGGGCTCAAGCGGCAGGGTGATTCCCAGTTCCTCTTGCATGCGCCTGTGGGCACAATCGGCGATATCTTCTTGCCAATGCGGGTGGCTGCAACAGGTGTTCGCCCACAGCCCGCCGCAATGGTATTTTTCATAAGCGCGCCGCTGAATGAGCAACTCGCCCTTCGGGCTGAACACAAACGCTGAAATGGCCAAGTGCAGCACGCCCAGCTCGTGCGCCCGCAGCTTCTCGATGGGGTAGAGCGAGCCATCGTCTGCGATGGCCGGAATGGTGATCTGCGGCCTGGTACTTTGGGGCTCGGTTGTCTGCGACATGGCGGTCCTGCAAAAGCGCTGCGCGGCAGGCATTCTACCGCTTAGGACGGCCAGTCTAAAACAAACCGGCGCACACGCCCATTGGTGGTGGGGCTTAGATCGTCTTCGATGCGCGCGCGTGGATGGACCAGTGCCTGAAACAGGCCTTGCAAGGTCGCTGCGTAATAAAGGCATCGCTCATCTTGGCGGTAGACCTCTGTGCAAGCTGGGCAATCGGCAAGCGTTAGGGTGGCTGGTTTGCCTGCCGTGAAAGCGAAGGTGCCGCTGCCGGCAAAGGTCCAAGCGTTTTTGGCAATCGCTTTCAGCAGAAGTCTACTTGCCGGTTTTGCGGGTAGTGCGCGCAGCAAGACCTGAACAGCTTTTGGGATTCGGTTGGCCAGAATGTAATCCGCTGTTCGCTCTCCAGCGCGCCAAAGGACTTGATCACCTTCGTTGACCGTCATCCTGCTGCGCACGGCTCTGTGCAGCGCCACCACATCACGCTCATCGACCATGGTGGCTGGAGCCTGCTCGCGGTAGTGCGTCAGACCAGCAAGTTTTGCTAGGCGCGTTACTTCTTGCGCGCCCTGCCTTTCTTCCAACGCATTGAAAACCTGTAGAACCGCATTGGGGCCGATGCGCCCAGGGTGATCGCTTGAACAATCACCCACTATTGGGGTGGTTGGTTGCCAAGTCGCGGTGCCGTCCATCAGGCAGGCACGTTGTGGTTCGCCGAGTTGCCCTTTGCTTTGGGGTGGCCATCGAACAGGGTGACATGGCCCACTTTTTCAGCCTCGGCCATTTGTTCATCGGTCAGTTGCACGGGCGCACCGCCGCAGGCCATTGCTTTGGCCGCTTCATGCATGGTGCTTTCCGGTCGGTTGTGGGTGGTTTGCCACTCGACCTTGCTGGCATCAAAGCGCTGTTTGGTGGTGTCGAACTTGAAATCGACGCCCTTCTTCGATTGTGGGCCCCAATAATTGACGCGCCCAAGATCGTAGAACGTGCGTTCAAACCCGGCTTTGAGGAAGGCTTTCAAACAGCCGAGCAGATATTTGCGCCGCTGGCCCGTGCCCTTCCAGGGATAAGAGAAGAACGCCTTGTTCATGTAGAAGCGCCGGTAATTGTGCATCACGCGATCAAGCAGCGTCGCGCGGTCCATGCTTTCGGGTTTCATGATCGGCGTGACGAAATTGTATTTGTCGAAGTCAAACACCTCAACCTTGTCGCCCAACTCTTTGAAGAGATCGGAGAAGGGCCAGGGGGTGTACATCGCCCAGTTGGCGAGGTCTGGCTCCCAATCGCGAGCCATTTGATAGGTCTCTTCTAGTGTTTCCACGGTCTCGTTTTCAAGACCAACGATGAACTGCGCCTCGGTCACGATGCCTGCCTCTCGCAGCAGACGGATGGCGCGCTTGTTTTCTTCGATCGTGGTTTCCTTGTTAAAGAGATCGAGTTTCAGCTGCGCAGCCGCTTCGGTGCCCAGCGAAATGTGCACCAGGCCCGCTTTGCGGTAAAAGGGCAGCAGCTCTTCATCGCGCAAAATGTCGGTTACACGGGTGTTGATGCCCCACAGCACATCAAGGTCGCGGTCGATCAGTTCCTGGCAGAACTGGATGAATTTCTTGCGGTTGATGGTCGGTTCTTCGTCGGCGAGGATGAAGAAGCCGATATCATGTTCTTTGACCAGAACCTCGATTTCATCGACCACTTTCTTGGGGTCGCGGATGCGATAGTCGCGCCAGAACTTCCACTGTGAACAGAACGAGCAAGTGAACGGGCAGCCGCGCGCCATGTTGGGGATCGCGACACGCCGGTTCATCGGGATGTACATATATTTGTCCCAGTCGAGGATCGACCAGTCGGGTGATAACCCATCAATGTCTTTCACTGTCGGTGCCGCCGGCGTGGCAACCACCTGATCATCATCCAAATAAGCGATGCCGCGCACCGCTTCACGTGCGCCGGGCCAGTTGCCCTGGTGGATGGTGGAGATGAGATCGACGAAAATCTCTTCGCCTTCACCGCGCACGATGCAATCAATCCATGGCGCTTCGGCAAGCACCTGCTGGTACATGAAGGTGGCGTGGATGCCGCCGAGCACGGTCACGGCGTCGGGATGCAGCTCTTTGGCGACCTGCAAAATGCCTTGGGCTTTGTAGATGGACGGCGTGATGGCAGTGCAGCCGATCACATCGGGCTTTTCAGCGGCAATGGCGTCGCGAATGTCGGCGTCCGACATTTTGTTGGTCATTGCGTCGATGAAGGTGACGTCGGTGTAGCCTGCCTTTTTCAACGACCCGGTCAGATAGGCCACCCAGGCCGGTGGCCAATTGCCCGCGATCTCTGCGCCGCCCGAATGATAGTTGGGATGGATGAGAAGGATACGCATGGCTAGCCCTTTCCGTGATCGGTTCAGATGGTCATCCGATCAATCCAGTGAACAGTCATGAGTGTCTATTTTCTTTGACACGTATCAAGTGAATGGCGGTTTACGCCCCAGTGATCCATGTTCGTGCTATGTCCTGCGTGGTGAGCGCTTTGCGGACAATGCGTTCTTCTTTTGTATCTTTGACCAAGAAAAAAGGCCGACGCACACGCGCCGGCCTTTTTAAAAATCTTTTATAAGCAAATGCTTACATGTCGCCGCCGTAATTGTCGGTCAGCACCGGTGCTGGGTCTACATCGTTGCCTTCGGCATCAAAGCCAGCAAGATATTTGATGACGTTTTGGATTTGCGCTTCCTGACGCAGTCCAGCAAACGCCATGCGGGTCCTTGGGACCATGGCACGTGGGTTCTGCAGATATTCTGACATGATCGCGACAGTCCAGACGCCGCCTTGCTCTTCGCCAGCTGTTACGTGGGAGTCAGAGTAGCGGAAGCCCTCAAAAGAACCCCATTCGCGGCCTACAATGCCATTGAGCGGCGGACCAACGCGTGCTGTCGCGCCAGGACCTACCATGTGGCAGGATGCACACTGACGGAAAACAGCCGCACCAGCTTCTGCATCGGCGTCGATATAGGGTTGGGCGTCCTGTGCAGTTGCAATGCCTGCGCTACCAACCATAGTGAAGGCTGCAGCTGCGAACGCGATCCCGAAACGTTTCATCATTCTTTCTCCCTTGGCCGGATGGCCGTTATTGAAATGCCACTCCGCAGAAACACTGACGCGAGCGGGAAAGCCCTGTCAAGGCAGCGGGTGGATACGGTGCTAAAATAGCCCACGAACTTCTCTCACAGAATAGAGAGATGGTTTCCGCAAGCTTTCGCACGCACAGTAGGTTTACGCATGGTGTGGTGTTCGGTTCAAGGCAAGCGGTAACAAGCGCCTTAGACGTTTGGCTAGGTTGGCGACCAAAAGGGCCGCCAACCGGAGGAGCGCTTGGCGTTACGCGACAGCCCGTGAAAGGGCGCATTGCGACCAGAGATCGTTCAGCGCGCTGACCAGATGTGCAATGTCCTCATCACTGTGCAGAGGGCCCGGGGTGATGCGCAGCCGTTCCGTGCCTTTGGGCACTGTGGGATAATTGATCGGCTGAATGTAGATGCCATACTGATCAAGCAGCACATCACTGATAAATTTACATTTTTTAGCATTGCCCACCATCACCGGGATGATGTGGCTGGGGTTGGGCAGATGCGGAATGCCTTTGGCATCCAGCGCCGCGCGCACCGTGGCCACGCGCTCTTTTTGTGTATCGCGCTCAACGGAGCTTTCTTTCAGGTGCTGGATCGAGGCTGTTGCACCCGCAGCAATGGTCGGTGGCAAGGCGGTGGTGAAGATGAACCCCGATGAGAAGGAGCGCACATAGTCGCAAAGCGCCGCAGAGGCGGCGATGTAACCACCCATGACGCCGAAGGCTTTGCCAAGCGTGCCTTCGACCACTGTGATGCGGTCCATCACGCCATCGCGCTCGGCAATACCGGCGCCGCGTGGCCCGTACATGCCAACGGCATGCACTTCGTCCAGATAGGTCATCGCGCCGTGTTTCTCAGCAACTTCGACGATTTCCTTCATCGGAGCGATGTCGCCGTCCATGGAATAGACTGACTCAAAGGCCACGATTTTGGGCCGTCCTGGCGCGATTGCTGCCAGTTTGCGATCCAGATCCTCAGGGTCGTTGTGCTTCCAGATCGCTTTGTCGGCGCGCGAATGGCGGATGCCTTCGATCATCGAGGCATGATTGAGGGCGTCGGACAGGATCACGCAGTCGGGGATCGTGGAGCCCAGCGTGCCAAGCGAAGCCCAGTTGGACACATAGCCTGAGGTGAAAATCAGGGCCGCTTCCTTACCGTGAAGATCGGCCAATTCCTGTTCCAAAAGAACGTGGAAATGGTTGGTGCCAGAAATGTTGCGGGTGCCACCTGCGCCGGCGCCGCAACGCTCAATGGCTTCGTGCATGGCGTCTATGACGCTTTGTTTTTGACCCATGCCGAGATAGTCATTGGAGCACCAAACGGTGACATCTTGAACGCCATCATCGGTGTGGCGCACAGCCTTTGGAAAAGCGCCCATTTTGCGCTCAAGATGGGCGAACACCCGGTAGTTACCCTCTTCGCGCAGTCCATCCAGGGCGCCAGCGAAATAGGTCTCATAGTCCATCATCTCATCATTGGCCGCCGCCGGGTGCGTGGTTTTCACCCGCGTTGCCAATGTGGCGGCTGGACAGCCGGTTGATTGGGTCGAGATGCTGAACGGGACAGGGCCATTCTTGGTGTCGGTGGGTTTGGTTGTGTCCGTCATGGTCGATAATCCCCGGTTGGAATGCACGCCGGCAGGCGCGTCAGTCTCATGCCGTTGTTTGGCATGGTGTGTGATGGTGGTGGTTGGAAGGGACGCCTCTTTGGGCGTTTCAGTGGGTTTTGGCGTTGGGCTTTTAAGATACCAGCGCCACAGTTCCTCATCGCGCCAAGGCAGGACGAG
>JBCCAF010000025.1:0-46890 GCA_039814945.1 Pseudomonadota bacterium | reverse complement strand
CAAATATATAGAGAAATGGAGTTTCACCATGACCACGCTTTCAGCCGCCACCCAGCCCCAAACGGGGCAACCATCCTACAGCCCGTTGATGTTCCTCGCCGCACTTGGCGCGGGAGGGCTGATCGTTACTTTCTTCATGATGCTGATGTTCTGGGTCCCGCATCCAGGCCAGCCCGTTCCCGTGTTTGAAGACATCATGGCCGCCTTTTCCGGCGGTGGTTTGGCCATACAGACCGCCATCTCCATCGCTCTGGCCGGTATCGCCTTCTTTGCTGCGACGCTTGTCCGGTTGCTTATCTGGAACGTTCAACGTTTGCGCCAGTTTGCTCGCACCGAGACCTACCAAACTCTGATGGGAAGCAATGCAGGCAGTCAGATCATGGCGATGCCATTGGCCTTCGCGATGGCGGTCAATGCCGGTTTCATTCTCGGCTTGGTGTTCGTGCCGAACCTTTGGAGCGTGGTGGAGTATCTCTTCCCACTGGCGATGATCGCCTTTGCCATCATCGGATACTATGCGTTCAAACTGTTCGCGCGCTTTGCCAGCAATGCCCTAGGCGGCGGACTGGACTGCGCCAAAAACAACTCGCTGGCGCAGATGTTGCCAGCCTTTGCCTTCGCCATGATCGGCGTTGGTTTGGCCGCCCCAGCCGCCATGTCCACCAATGCCATCACCGTGGCGTTCTCTCTTGGCCTTTCCACACTCTTCATTCTGGCATCCATCGTTCAGGGCCTCATCGCGCTGACACTTGGCGTGCGCTCCATGATGGAAAACGGCCTGGCTGCTGATGGCGCGCCCACCCTGATGATCGGCGTGCCGATCCTCACCGTGCTGGGCATTGCCTTTTTGCGCCAGAACCATGGCTTGCATGTCCACTTTGATCTGCACACATCGGCTGGCAGCACCTTCATGATGCTCACCACTTTCTTCGCCGTGCAGATCCTTCTGCTGGCCGCTGGCTGGGGCGCACTGAAGAAGACGAACTATCTGGCGCGCTTTATCAGTGGGCCTGAGTCTTCACCTGGATCGCTGGCCCTGCTCTGCCCGGTGGTTGCGTTCTCGGTGATGGGTCACTTCTTGATCAACAAGGGCTTGGTCGCCACCGGCCTCATCGCCAAGTTCGGCGTCGCCTATTGGAGCGTCACCGCCATTCCGCTTGCATTCCAGGTGCTTGCCATCTGGTTGTTCTTCAAGCTGCTTGCTAAGCTTATGCGTCAGGCACCGGCAGCGCCCTTAAGCACAGCCGCCGCAGCCTAAACCCAAATAATCCACGGGCTGGATAACCGGCCCGTGGTACGGCGAGCCAACCATGTCCACGCAAACACTTGAACGCCCCACTCCAACTGCTGCCTCAATGGCGGACAATGTTGGCGAAGTGACGGAAATCCTAAAGCTGCTCAGCGCACCAGCGCGTCTGCTGGCGGTGTGTCATTTGGTGGACGGCGAGAAGTCTGTCGGCGCCTTGGCTGAACTCACCGGCAGCAAACCAACGACGCTTTCCCAGCACCTGGCCTTGCTGCGCGCTCACGGTCTGGTATCCACACGCCGCGATGGAACCACCATCTATTACACGCTGGCATCAGACGAGATCGCAGGCCTCATCGCCTATCTGCACAAGGCTTGGTGCAAAGCTTAGCGTGGGCAAACTGCAACCGACCATTGCAACCGACCTGTAAATTTACTATACGGCTCCCAACTCCCCGACATCGTTACGAAGATGCTCGGCCCCGCGATCGGAAGCACTCCGGCCGGGCCAGAAGAGCCTTATTGTTAGGATTCCATCATGGCCGATACCCTTTTGATGCCCAAAGCCACCGCCGTTTGGCTGGTTGATAACACCGCGCTGACCTTCGATCAGATCGCCAAGTTCTGCGCGCTGCATCCCCTTGAGGTCAAAGCCATCGCTGATGGCGAAGCCGCCCAAGGCATCAAAGGCCTCGACCCGTTGCAAACCGGGCAATTGACGCGTGAGCAGATCACCGCAGCTGAAGAAAATCCGGCTCTGGAACTGAAGCTTCAGCCTGCCAAAACGGTGGTTGCCACCACGACGAAAAAGCGTGGGCCACGCTACACGCCGGTCTCGCGTCGCCACGACCGTCCCAATGCGATCCTTTGGTTGCTGCGCAACCACAAGGAACTCAAAGACGCGCAGATCATGCGTCTGGTTGGCACCACCAAAAACACCATCGAATCGATCCGCTCTGGTGCGCACTGGAACGCTGCGAATTTGACACCGATGGACCCAGTCACGCTCGGTCTTTGCAAACAGATCGAGCTTGATCTGGAGGTGCAGAAAGCCTCGCGCAACGCACCACCGGCCATCGAAGCCGCTGGCCCTGTTCTTCTGACCGCAGAGGAAGCGCTGGAAGCCACGACGCCAACCGAATTCCAGAGCGAAGAAGAAGCTGGCATCGAAGAGGTGTTCGGCACATCCGAGCCATCGGCTGAGCAGGAAGAAGAAGCCGCTCAGGAAGCGCAAGATGATTTGGACGCCGATTCGGTGTTTGCCAAACTCAAAGAGCTCACCAGCCCGGCTGATAATTCTGAAAGCGCTGACGAAGAGAAGTCGTAAGTTAGGCGCTGGGCTCCACCGGCACGGTGTAGTTCAGCCCCAACCGACCGCCATCGGCATAAAGCGTTTGGCCGGTGATGTAGCTTGCCTGCTCGCTGGCCAAAAACGCAGCGATGGAAGCAATCTCGCTTGGCTCGCCAATGCGGCCAATGGGCGTGCGAGTCATCATCCGCTGGCGGATATCATCATCGGCCAGCACATTTTCCACCATCTCGGTCATAATCGTTCCAGGCCCAATGGCATTGACCCGAATGCCGTGCTTGGCGAGTGCCAGCGCCATCACCTTGGTCAACTGCCGCACGCCGCCCTTGGAGGCGCAATATGGCACCTGATTTGGGATTGCAAGTTCCGCATTGACGCTCGACATGGTGATGATTGTGCCGGGTTTCTCTCCGGCTTCCACGCGCTTGACCATATGCTTGGCCACCGCCTGACAGGTGAGAAAAACCCCTTTGAGGTTCACCGCGATCACGCGGTCGAAATCAGCTTCTTCGATGTCCAGAAAGTCTACCGTGTGAACGATGCCTGCATTGGCCACCAGCACATCAATATCGCCATAGGCTTCCAGGCTTTTGGCGAGCAGATTGCGCACATCCAGCCGATCTGAAACATCGCAATGGACATAGGTCGCCTCGCCGATTGTTGACAGCCGCTCCACCACGTCGTGGCCAGCGCTATCGTCGATGTCGGCGACGATCACCTTCATGCCCTCTTCGACGAAACGTTCAGCGATGGACAAGCCAATGCCCTGTGCCCCGCCGGTGACAATTGCAGTCTTGCGTTCCAGTGCGAAGCTGACGGCCATGAAGCATTCCTAGGGTTGTTGAAGGTGCGCCGCGTTTACACCGCCAGACGCTGAACGGACAAGCGGCGTGCAATCATATGTGATCGCCCGCCGCTTCTGACTGGTTCAAACCTTAGGCCGCGTAGCCCTTGGTTTTCAGCGCGCCGCTGATCTCATCAAGGATCGCGGGATCATCGATGGTGGCAGGCATTTTGTAAGGCTCACCATCAGCGATTTGCCGCATTGTGCCGCGCAGAATTTTGCCGGACCGCGTTTTCGGCAAGCGATCCACCACCATCACCGTTTTGAAAGCAGCGACGGGGCCGATCTTCTCGCGCACCAGTGCCACCATCTCTTTTTCAAGCTGCTCCGCTGGCAGGTCAACGCCATCTTTGATGACCACGAAACCAGCGGGCAGTTGCCCTTTCAGCGCATCCGAAACGCCAATGACAGCGGCCTCGGCAACAGCAGGGTGCCCAGAAAGAACCTCTTCCATACCGCCAGTGGAAAGCCTGTGGCCGGCCACATTGATGATGTCATCGGTGCGCGCCATGATGAAGAGATAGCCATCCCCATCGATCATGCCCGCATCGGCAGTTTTGTAGTAACCGGGGAACTCTTCCAGGTACGAGGCCTTAAAGCGCTCGTCATTGTTCCAAAGCGTCGGCAGACACCCTGGAGGAAGCGGCAGCTTCACCACAATGTTGCCCAACGTATCGGCGGGCACAGGGTGACCCGCATCGTCAATCACCTGCACATCATAGCCCGGCATCGCGACGGTTGGAGAACCGAGTTTCACCGGCAGCTTGCCAAGACCCACGGGGTTACCAGCAATGGCCCAACCCGTCTCGGTCTGCCACCAATGGTCGATCACCGGCACGCGCAGCTTCTCTTGCGCCCATTCGATGGTGTCCGGATCGGCCCGCTCACCAGCCAAGAACAGCGTTTTGAGCGTGTGCAAATCATATTTGGCAATGTGATTGCCGTCCGGATCTTCCTTCTTGATCGCGCGAAACGCCGTGGGCGCGGTGAAGAGCGAGGAAACTTTGTGCTCTTCGATCACTCGCCAAAACGCGCCCGGATCAGGTGTGCCAACCGGCTTGCCTTCGTAAAGAATGGTCGTGCAGCCAGCCAGCAGTGGCGCGTAAACAATGTAGGAATGACCGACGACCCAGCCGACATCCGAGGCCGCCCAGAACACATCGCCAGGCCGCATGTCGTAGATGGCGCTCATCGTCCAATTGAGCGCCACCATGTGCCCACCATGGTCACGCACCACACCCTTGGGGATGCCCGTCGTGCCAGAGGTGTAAAGAATATAGAGCGGGTCGGTGGCCTCCATCGGCTCAGGATCGCTGTCGATGCCGCGCGCATTGGCATCCACCAACAGCGCGTCATAGTCGTGATCACGCCCACCAATCAGGTCGCACGGTTTCTGCTGGCGCTGCTTGATGACCGTGAGGTCTGGCTTGTGAGTGGAAAGCGCAATCGCCTCGTCCAGCAGCGGCTTGTAGGCAATCACCCGGTTCGGCTCGATGCCGCAGGAGGCGGAGATAATGGCCTTGGGACGCGCATCATCGATACGGGTGGCAAGCTCACTGGCAGCAAACCCACCGAACACCACGGAGTGAATTGCGCCGATACGCGCGCAGGCCAGCATGGCAATCACCGCTTCGGGGATCATCGGCATGTAAACGACCACACGGTCGCCCTTGCCGACGCCTAGGTTTTTCAGCACCGCGCCAAAGGCGCTCACTTCATCACGTAAATCCTCAAACGAATACGTCTTCTTGGTGCCAGTGATCGGGCTATCGTAAATCAGCGCCGCCTGGCCTTTGCGCCCACGCTCCACATGGCGATCCAAGCAATTGTAAGCCGTGTTGCACACGCCACCTGGGAACCAGCGGCCATACACGCCTGCGCCTGGGTCAAACACCCGCTCAAACGGCTTCATCCAATCCACGCTTTGTGCTGCGTGGGCCCAAAAGGCCAATGGATCATCCTGCCAGCTTTGGTAGGTCTCGTGGTAGTTCTGGCTTAAGCCGCTCATGGCTGTTCCCTTCCCGTGTATCCGGTTTCGGATCTGTTCTTGATGACACGTTGTTGCCGACAGGTGTGCCCAATCTGCTTCTAGCCTGCAAGCTGGGCAAAAGGTGATGAGCTTCATCAAACGCGAGAGTACGTTCTGCCAACAAAAAAGCCGCCTGGCAGATGCCAGACGGCTTGGTGACAGGTCACCTAAAAGGGCTTCTAATTGGCCCTGGTGCCAGATGTCTCCTTACGCAAACGCTCCATCTCATCCTTCAAACTGAGTTTCTGCCTTTTAAGCGTAGCGATCTCCAGGCCATCCTTGGCCGGTCGCCGCTCTTCATCAGAAATCTTGCTGTCAATCGCGAGGTGCCGCCGCTCCAATTCGGCGAGATGAGATTCAACCGTCATGCAATCCTCCTTTTTCCTAACCTGACAAGGCTGCCATACTGATTTTTGGTCGTACAGATTGACTTTTTAAATAATCGCGCTGTTCGCACAGCAATTGCGCACCTTTTTATACTGCAATGCACGAAAAACCGGTTCGCAATCGCAGGCTGAGTGGCGCACTGCACAAGAGCATGGTATCGCTGAGCGCTCGCTACCCGCGTTTTGCGGACAGTTACAGTCGGTCGAGTTGCTCGTTCATGACCCCCATACCTTCCAATGATGATCAGGACGCGCGCCAAGAGTTGGCCAAATTGCGCCAGGAACACCGCGACCTAGATGCTGCGATCGCTGCACTTTTTGAGACCGGTCGCGCCGACCATTTGCAAATTCAGCGGTTGAAAAAACGCAAGCTGATCTTGAAAGATCGCATGCTTGTGCTGGAAGACCAGCTGCTTCCCGATATCATCGCCTGAACGAGACGTCCCTTCCATGTCCAGCCACAACGCTCCCGTCGCCATCATCATGGGCAGTCAGTCCGATTGGTCCACCATGCGCCATACCGCCGAGCGGCTGGACGAGTTGGGTGTCGCCTACGAGACCAAAATTGTCTCCGCGCACCGCACGCCAGATCGGATGGTGAGCTTCGCGAAGGGCGCTGCTGAAGCCGGGCACAAGGTGATCATCGCAGGCGCAGGCGGTGCAGCACATCTGCCAGGTATGGTTGCCTCTATGACCACCCTGCCGGTGTTGGGCGTTCCAGTTTCCGTGACCGCGCTGCAAGGGCAAGACAGCCTGCTTTCCATCGTCCAAATGCCCGCTGGCGTGCCGGTTGGCACGCTCGCCATCGGCAAGGCTGGCGCCTCCAATGCCGGGCTGTTGGCCGCCAGCATTTTGGCGCTATCTGACCCTGCGCTTGCGGAGCGTTTGGCCGCATGGCGGCAGGCTCGCACCGATGGCGTTGCCGACGCGCCCGTGGACGACCCCACCTGATGCAGGCGCTGAGTCCTGGCGATTCCATTGGCGTCCTTGGTGGCGGCCAGTTGGGCCGCATGCTGGCCATGTCAGCAGCGCGCTACGGGTTGAAAACCCATATCTTTGATCCGGCCAAAGACGCGCCAGCCGCAGAAGTCTCCGCGTTTCACACCTGCGCCAGCTACACCGATATCGACGCGCTGACCGCGTTCGCAGATAGCTGCCAGGTCGTGACGTTTGAGTTTGAGAACATCCCTAGGACCAGCCTAGAGCGACTGGCAGGCGCGGTGCCACTTCGCCCGAGCTTAGCCTCACTGGAAACCAGCCAGGACCGCCTGACCGAAAAGCAGTTTCTGGAAGGCATAGGGCTGAACGTTGCACCTTACATGGCGATTGACGGCCCAGAGGCGATCCAAAGCGCCCACACCGCGCTGGTCAGCGATACAATCCTTAAAACCCGCCGGTTTGGTTATGACGGCAAAGGCCAAACGCGGCTGAAAACAACGGACATCGACGCCAAAGCAGCCTGGCAGGCAATCGGCGAGGCGCCAGCGGTGCTTGAAGCACGCATTCCGTTTGTTGCCGAGGTCTCCACCATCATCGCGCGCGGTGTAGACGGCAACGCGGTCGCCTATGACGTGCCGGTCAATATCCACAGGGATGGCATTCTCGACACCTCGGCTCTCGGTCAGTTCGCCACGTTCAACGTCACGCCCGAACTGACAAACAAAGCACAAGAAGCCGCCATCGTGGTGGCCAATGCGCTGGAACATGTCGGTGTGTTGACGGTGGAGTTTTTCATCACCGAGCAATCGACTTTGCTGGTCAATGAGATCGCGCCGCGTGTGCACAATTCTGGCCACTGGACCATGAATGCTTGCCTGCACGACCAGTTCGACAATCACATTCGCGCGGTGGCTGGCTGGCCATTGGGACGTCCAAAACGCCACTCGGACGCGATCATGACGAATCTCATCGGCGATGATGTGACAAACCTCGCCGATCATGCGGCAGAGCCAGGCACCCAGATCCATCTCTATGGCAAGGCCGAGGCACGAAAGGGGCGCAAAATGGGGCATATCACGCGCATCGCGCCACGCACATAAAGTCGTTCCAACCTCGTGCAAAAGCACGCTGGCTTTGTGGACAAACCCCCCATGATCTGGTACTCGCCCACCTCATTCCGCATTGCAGGTTGGATGAGGAACGCCACCGGGCGGCCATTAGGGCGTCCAAACGCGGCTTGTAGGCTGTGTTGGCGCACCGAAAATTGACCTACAACGCATTGAAACAAGAGACCCTTTTCGCCCTCTGGCACGGCAGAAACACCGGCCACGGCGACAACGACAGGATGACACGTGCAGGTACTCGTTCGGGACAACAATGTTGATCAGGCGCTCAAAGCCCTGAAAAAGAAGATGCAGCGTGAAGGCATCTTCCGTGAAATGAAACTCCGCGGCCACTACGAAAAGCCATCGGAAAAGAAAGCCCGCGAAAAGGCTGAAGCCATTCGCCGCGCGCGCAAGCTGGCCCGTAAACGCGCCCAGCGTGAAGGTTTGCTGCCAAGCAAAGGCCGCCGCTAGACTATAGCGCCAGCCCCTATTCTGCCAGAATAACCCCTCACCAAAGGCCCTGATGGTGCGCACGCCGCGCATCATGTAGAAGGCAAAGATCGCGCTCCGCAACGAGTCGCGCTCTACCGGGGTCATGCTGAGGGTTTCCATGGTTTGCGTTTCACCAGAGTTTGATACCAAGCAGAGCCGCGTTGCTGCGCGCCAGGCACCCGCATTGCGCTGGATCCCGCGTGTTGCGCTTGCCACATGCGCCGCGCTCTTTCTTGCAGCCTGTCAAACCGCTGGCCTCAACCAAGCCACAGGAACGCTAGCACCCAGCCAGGCGGTGAACATCGCCTCGCTTACCGAGGTGATCGCATCCAATCCGCAAGATCCCGGCGCTTACAACATGCGCGGCACAGCCTATGGTCGTGAGGGGCGCTCCAACGATGCTTTGGCCGACTTCAACCAGGCGCTGGCGCTTAATCCAGGCTTTTACCAAGCCCTCGCCAATCGCGCGTTGATCCACAGAGAGCTTGGCAACGACGCGCAGGCATTGGCCGATTACTCTGCCGCCATCAACGCAAATCCGGCCTATGATGCGGCCTATGTGGGCCGCGGCAACATCTATCGTGAGGCAGGCCGGTTCCCCGAAGCTTTGGCTGATTACGAACGCGCCATCCTGCTTAATTCCTCAGATGCACGCGCCTACTACAACCGTGCTTTGATCTTCCAATCGCAGAACAACCATGTGCTGGCGATTGAAGATTTCACCACCGCGATTGGCTTCAACCCCAATGCTACCGAGCCCTACATGGCCCGCGGCTTGAGCTACCTATCGTTGCGCGATTGGGGCGCGGCGGTGGAAGATTTCGATGCCGTTCTTGGCCGCGACAGCCGCAACACCGATGCTTGGATCAATCGCGGCATCGCCTATGAAGCGGCTGGCAGCCTGGAAAATGCGCGCGTGTCGTACCAACGCGCCCTAACGATCGACGAAAACAACCGCACCGCCCTACAGGGTCTGGGACGGGTCAACTAACGCTGGTTTGCTCGTTTTTCAGCGCCTGCGTCACAGCACCTCGAAAGCCCACATCACGCACCATTAGGTAAACGAACGCATCCAACTCCAACTGCCAGCCTGCGCACTCAGCAGCATGCGCAAGCGCGTGTTTCTGCGACCCAAGCGCCATAACCTCTCTATCGCGCATGGCCGCGCCATGGCGCGAGCGATAGGTCCAAACGCCCTCAAGCCGACGTCCTAGCCAAGGCACTTCTATGCGCTGCTCCAGCCAAACCCGATCATAGTTGGTGCCCACCGCCTCAGTGGCATCCAACGCTTCGATGTGCTGCACCGGAACCAGTTGCAGATGCGCTCGGGTGTTCGCACCTGGACGCTTGATCAGGGTGGCAGGCATCGCGCCGTAGCGTGCAATATGGGCTGAATGCACCTTATCGTGGCCAGACAGGCGCACCCGACCTTGAATGATATCGACCGGGCGAACACCAAACTTGCGCCGCAAAACCGAAACCGCCGCGTTGGAACCAACAGCAAGCACGGGCGCACAAAGGCCGACACCTTGCACAGCAACAAGACGCCCGGACACGCGCACGCCGCGCGCGGTCAACGGCCCAGCACGCCCCTGGTGAAAATGCAGCGGTGTGGACGGCGCATTGTAGGGATAGTCAAACGCTCGCGTAAGCAAGTTTGCCCGAAACGAACAAACCCGCCCAGGATCACCTGAGCGGGTTTGAGAATTGGCAGTCTGCTCCATGCGAACGGCCCTAAAGGGCTTTCACGATGTCCTCGACCATTTTCTTGGCGTCGGAGAACAGCATCATCGTGTTGTCGCGGAAGAACAGTTCGTTCTGCACACCCGCATAACCCGATGCCATACCGCGCTTTATGAAGAGCACCGTGCCAGCGTCGGCAACGTTGAGGATCGGCATCCCATAGATGGCAGATTGCGGATCGGTTTTCGCCGCCGGGTTGGTCACATCATTCGCGCCAATGACAAAGGCAACGTCTGCGGTGGCAAACTCGGAATTGATGTCTTCCAGCTCGAACACTTCATCGTAAGGCACGTTGGCTTCAGCCAAGAGCACATTCATATGGCCGGGCATACGACCGGCCACAGGATGGATGGCGTATTTCACATCCACGCCTTCAGCTTTCAGCGTGTCGGCCATTTCACGCAGCGCGTGCTGCGCCTGTGCGACAGCCATGCCGTAACCCGGCACGATGATCACTTTCGACGCGTTCTTCATCATGAACGCTGCATCGTCGGCTGAGCCCTGCTTCACAGGACGTGTTTCTTCTTCGCCATCACCAGCCGCTGCGGCATCATCGCCGCCAAAGCCGCCCAAGATCACCGAGAAGAACGAGCGATTCATCGCGCTACACATAATGTAGGAGAGGATCGCCCCGGACGAGCCGACCAGTGCACCGGTGATGATCAGCGCCGTGTTGCCCAGCGTGAAACCGATACCCGCTGCTGCCCAACCGGAATAGGAGTTGAGCATTGAAACAACCACCGGCATATCCGCGCCGCCGATTGGGATGATGATCAACACGCCAAGCAACAGCGCGGCGAGCACAATCATCCAGAACACAAAATGGCTTTCCGTCATCACCAGAATGACGCAGAGCACCACCAGCGCCACCGCCAAAGCAATGTTGATCAAGTGCCGCGAAGGCAACATGATCGGCTTGCCGGACATGCGACCATCAAGCTTGGCAAACGCAATCACCGAGCCGGTGAAGGTGATGGCGCCAATAGCAGCACCAAGCGCCATCTCAACCAGTGCAGCCGCTTTCAGCGAGCCAATTTCACCGATGCCGAACGCCTGCGGCGCGTAAAGCGCAGCTGCCGCCACAAGCACGGCAGCCATACCGACCAGCGAGTGGAACGCGGCAACCAACTGCGGCATAGCAGTCATCGGAATGCGTCGAGCAATCACCGCACCGATGCCGCCACCGATACCGATGCCAAGCAGAATAAGAAGGATGGAACCCATTGTGAGGTTCGTTAGGAACAACGTGGTGACGACCGCGATGGCCATACCAATCATGCCGAACATGTTGCCCTGACGGGACGATGCGGGGCTCGATAGGCCCCGCAAACTCATGATGAAAAGAATGCCTGCGACCAGATAGAGCAGGGATGCGATATTAGCACTCATAGCGTCAGCCCCAACCTATCGTTCTTTTTTCTTGTACATGGCGAGCATTCTTTGGGTGACCATGAAGCCACCAAAAATGTTCACCGACGCCAGGATCAGCGCCACAAACCCGAAGGCACGCGCAAGCCCAGCCCCCTCAGCACTCATAATATCCACACCCACAGCCAACAGAGCGCCGACCACGATCACCGAGGAGATCGCGTTGGTCACCGACATCAGCGGGGTGTGGAGAGCCGGGGTCACCGACCAGACCACGTAATAGCCAACAAAGATCGCCAGCACAAAAATGGAAAGCCGGAAGACAAAAGGGTCAATGGCCCCGCCCGACGCGCCGTGCGCTGCTGCCGCCATCACATCGGCGCCACCGTCCAGCGTACCGGCTGCAAGGCGTTCAGCAATGCTTGTTGCGTGTGCTGCAGCGTCGGCTGCTTGTGCCGCAGCGTCTTGCGCTGCCTGCGCGGCCTCGCGCGCATTCAGCAAGGCTTCATTGGTTGCATCGCTCATGATTTGGCCTCCTCTGCAGGAGCGTCAGATGTGTCAGCGCTCTTTTTGGGCGCA
The DNA here is from genome assembly GCA_039814945.1 of Pseudomonadota bacterium. GTDB lineage: Bacteria > Pseudomonadota > Alphaproteobacteria > Rhizobiales > MH13 > MH13. The sequence continues at coordinate 34,849 of JBCCAF010000025.1, read as the reverse complement.
TCAGTTTTGGGTGCAAAATTCGGGTGAACCACCGCACCATCGCGCGTCAGCACCGTGGCTTGCACCAGTTCATCGTCCCAATTGATGGAAAGCGCCTTGCTTTCTTTGTCAATCAACGTCTCGACAAAGGAATAAAGGTTTTTGGCGAACAACAAGGATGCCGTGGCCGCAATCCGTCCTGGAACGTTGAGATAGCCAACCACTTTGGCAGGCCCAACTTCAGCAACTTCCCCAGCAACAGCGCCTTCCACGTTACCGCCACGCTCAACCGCCAAATCCACCAGCACGGAGCCAGGTTTCATCGTGTTGATCATCGCTTTGGACACCAATTGCGGTGCCGGACGACCTGGGATCAGCGCGGTCGTGATCACGATATCCTGCTTGGCAATGTGCGCGGCAACCAGCTCAGCCTGCTGCTTTTTGTAATCATCCGACATCTCCTTGGCGTAGCCGCCAGAGGTCTCAGCCTGCTTGAACTCGTCGTTCTCAACAGCCACGAATTTGCCGCCAAGGCTTTCCACCTGCTCTTTGGAAGCAGGGCGCACATCCGTGGCAGACACGACAGCGCCCAAACGACGGGCCGTTGCAATCGCTTGAAGGCCAGCAACACCAGCGCCCATCACGAAGACACGGGCCGCAGGCACGGTGCCGGCTGCCGTCATCATCATCGGCATCGCGCGATCATAAACATCGGCAGCGTCAATAACTGACTGGTAGCCAGCAAGGTTGGCCTGCGAAGAGAGGATATCCATCACCTGCGCACGAGTAATGCGCGGCATAAACTCCATGGCAACGCCAGTCAGCCCAGCTTTGGCCATCGCCTCGACAGATTTCTCGTTGCCGTAAGGGTCCATCGCAGCAACCAGAAGCGCACCTTTCGGATAGCTCTTCATGTCGGCGTCCGATGGGCGGCGCACGCGCAAAACAATGTCGGCACCGTCAACAGTCGCCTTCACATCTTTGGCGATGGTGGCGCCTTCTTCAGTGTAGGCAGCGTCAGGCAAACGAGATTTGTCGCCAGCGCCTGCTTGCACAGTGACCTCGGCGCCCAATGCCTTAAAGCGCTTGACCGTATCGGGTGTGATGGCAACCCGACCCTCATTGGGGTCGGTCTCTGCGGGAACCGCAATTTTGACCATGGGAATGCGTCCTTGATACGCCGGTCCAGAGAACCTGGACTTTTAAAACGTGTGAAAGCGCAACCAAGCATTGTGGCTGCGGCTGTGCAACCGGGCTTTTCGGCGTTTCTGCCCGCCAGATAGGCCCGTTGGCGCTTAGAGCAAGAAGATTGCCATGCCGATCAGCACAATGGTGACGATAATCGTGCCCCATTTCAGCAGCTTTGTGAAAATCTCAAACGTGCGATTGTGCTCGTTGTAATCATTGGAAACGGGCGTGGTGCTCTCGGCAGCGTCAGACACGGGCGCTCTCCTAAAATCGGCTTGGCTGGGATTGGTTTAAGCGCTTACACCAGCTTGGCGGCGGCTGACAATGCACTCTGGCCGCCAAAGCGTTCGTTATTGTGCGGCAATGGCCGGTTCGAGACCCTCCAAACCATGGTCTTGTGCCGAAATCGGCTCCAGTCCAGCTTCCACCATGGCCTTGGTTTGCTTGTCCACCAGCGCCACTGCGTTGAAGTTCTCGATCTCTTTTTGGAAGAGCTGATAGAAGTTCAGCTCCGCTTTGAGATGCAGGAAAACCCCACCAAGGCCAATGGCAGCGCGATCCATGAAAACAAACTCGCGTGGGATCTTTACCGGCCCAAGGCGCTGAAGCTCCTTGCGCACCATAATTGCCTGCTCACGGCCATACTCGGTGGCGTTCACGCCAGCAGCAACGGCGCGCACTTTGTCTTCCAGCAGCGGGCCATTGATGAAGCGAGCCCAGATGTTGAGCACGTCGCGCAGCTCTTTGGTGAGGTTCTCAAAACCCCAAAGCTCATAGGCATGAATGATCTGCGCCTCATCATCCTTCATCAGCCCTTCATTGAGCTGTAGCACGCCTTCAACAAAGCGTGCCGGGAATTTGCGGATACAGCCATAGTCCAGAAGGTTGATGCCTTCCGGCGCGCCATCGCGCTTGAACACCTGATAATTGCCCAGATGTGGGTCGCCGTGGATCACGCCAATATGCGCAAAGGGGCGCCACCACGCATGGAAGATAGCGGTCGACAGGCGATTGCGCACCTCTTGGCTTTCTTCCTTGAAATCAAGGATCTTCTCGCCATCCAGCCAACCCAGCGTCAGCAGGCGACCGGTGGAAAGCTCGTCAACCACATCCGGTACCCGCACCAAGGCGTCGTCCGTGCCAAAGAAGTTGCGATAAAGCTTCGCGTGCGCAGCCTCCAGATTGTAATCGAGTTCTTCACGCAGCCGCTCGGCGATCTCCTGTTTCATCTCTGAAGGATCGATGGCTGCGTCCATGCGCCGGAACAGCGAGAAGATAAAATCAAGCTGCTGGAGATCCGCCGCCACCGCTGAGGCCATATCGGGATATTGTAGCTTCACAGCCAGATCGCGGCCATCCAACGAACGGGCTTTGTGCACCTGGCCGAGCGAAGCTGCGGCGGTTGGCGCGTGCTCGAACGTGTCGAACTTGTCTTGCCAGCCCGCGCCCAGTTCAGCGCGCATACGACGCTTCACAAACGCCCAACCCATAGGCGGCGCTTCGCTCTGAAGCTTTTGCAACTCAGCGGCGTACTCCGCCGGAACCGCATCAGGAATGGTGGAAATAAGCTGCGCCACCTTCATCAGCGGGCCTTTCAGCCCACCCAGCGCTTCGGCCAAGGCTTCCGCATCCGCTGGGTTCACCTTTGCGCCGCCAAACAGCCGCCGCCGCGCCATCGTGGCAGCAACGCCACCCACAGACGTGCTCACCCGCGCGTAGCGGCCCAGTCGCCCGGTCAGGCGGTTGCGTTCAGAGTCATTGCGAGCATCGTCAGCCATGGAGGTCTTTCATATGCGTAGGGGGAAATTCTCCTACGTATAGATAGGCCACTAGGTTCAGCATTCCACTGCGTCATCCTCGGACTTGATCCGAGGATCCAGACAAAACCCTAACCTGCGAACTGGATTGCCGGATCAAGCCCGGCAATGACGACGTGAGTTGGATCGACCTCTCAAGCATCAACATGCTTGGCAATGGCTCTGTTCCTCCTCGCGGTTGGGCCGAAGGCCCAGAGCAAGGGGAAATAGACCAACCGCTTAGGCTTCCAGTGCTTCCAACTCATCAATGAAGCCGGAAATTACATTCAAACCGGCCTGCCAGAAATTCGGATCGCGCGCATCTAGACCAAACGGGGTCAGCAGCTCACCATAGGGCTTGGAGCCACCGGCGCGCAGCAGGTCCAAATAATGCTCGGTGAAACCCTCGTGAGCGTTTTCGTAGCGGGCATAAAGCGCGTTCACCAGACAATCGCCGAACGCATAGGCGTACACGTAAAACGGTGAGTGGATGAAGTGGCCGATGTACGTCCAAAACGGACGATAGCCATCATCAAAACGCACCGCATCGCCCAGGCTCTCATGCTGAACAGAAATCCAAAGATCGCACAGTTGCTCAGCCGTTAGCTCGCCCTGTTTACGTGCCTCATGCACCTTGCGCTCAAACGTGTAGAACGCAATCTGCCGCACCACCGTGTTGATCATGTCCTCAACTTTGCCGGCCAGCAGACTTTTGCGCTGCGCGACATCATCGGTCTGCGACAGCACCGAGCGGAAGGTCAGCATCTCACCAAACACGCTGGCTGTTTCGGCCAAAGTAAGCGGTGTTTGCGCCATCAGCGCACCTTGCTTGCCGGCCAGCACCTGATGCACGCCATGGCCCAACTCGTGCGCCAACGTCATCACATCGCGTGTGCGGCCTTGATAGTTGAGCAAAATGTAAGGATGCGCGCTTGGCACGGTGGGATGAGAAAATGCGCCCGGTGATTTGCCTTCACGCGAGGGCGCATCGATCCAGTTTTCATCGAAGAACCGCTTGCCGATGGTCGCCATCTCTGGTGAGAACCGCTGATAGGCGTCGAGTACAATGCCCTTGGCCTCGTCCCAGCCGATCAGCTTCTTGTCAGCATTGGGCAGCGGCGCGTTGCGATCCCAATAATCCAGCGCATCCTGCCCCATCCATTTGGCCTTCAGCGCATAATAGCGGTGGGAAAGCTTGGGGAAGCTGGCGCGCACAGACGACACCAATGCATCGACAACCTCGCCCTCAACGCGATTTGCTAGGTGGCGGCTGTCAGCCACATCTTCAAACCCGCGCCAACGGTCAGAAATTTCCTTGTCCTTGGCCAACACATTGGTGATCAGCGTAAAAGTGCGCAGTTCACCACCGAGGGTTTCACTGACAGCCTCAGCCGCCGCCTTGCGCTTGGCACCATCATTGTCCTGAAGCAACGAGAGCGTCGGTTCCAGCGACAGCGACTGGCCGTTCACGTCAAAGCGCAAACTGGCAATGGTCTCATCGAAAAGTCTGTTCCAAGCCGCTCGCCCGGTCACTGACTTTTCGTGCAGCAACTGCTCCAACCGGTCTTCCAGCTGGTAGGGTTTTTCGCGCAGCGTGTCGTCAATCCAAGGCTTGTAGTATGCCAACGCCTGATCGCTATACCCAGCAGCTAGCGCGCCATCATCCAGCTTGGTCAGCTCCAGGGAGAAAAAGATGAGATGCGAGGAGGCGGTGGTCAGCTTCTCCTGGCAATCGCCGAAAAACTTCGCGCGCTGGGGATCGGTGGTGTTTTCTGAATACACCAGACCGGCAAACGAATAGAGGCGGCCCATCAGTTCTTCGATCGCCTCATAGGTGGCGATGGCCTGCGCCAGTTTTGCCCCACCTTCTGCCAAACGGTCAGCAAGTTTGCCTTTGTACGTTGCTTCAAAGGCTTGGGAATCAGCCAACACCTTGTCGAGGTCAGCGCTCACTTGAGCGCTTTTGATTCCTTCATAGAGGGCCGAAAGGTCCCATTCTGGCAGATTTTTCAGTGCTGCATCCTGCGCGGTCATACCCAGGTTTATCCTTTTTATTGATTTTGCCGCGTAGCGGTACGCCTCGCCCAGTGCCCGCGCAAGGGCCGTTTTTGAGACGACGGTAATCTGATCTTACGAAGAAAGAGGGCAAACGGTTCTTATGCTTAATCGCCCGTTTACCCTATCGCGGCATGTTGTCCCCTATCGAAACAGGTCGATGACCTCGGCCAAAGCAGTATTGCGTGGAGAAGTGCGTGTCCTTGCGTTCCTCAGTTCTCATAGTTGATGATGACCCCGTACAAAGGCGGCTGCTTGAAGCAGCGTTGACCCGGTTGGGCCACACGCCGATCTGCCTAGAAAGCGGTCAAGAAGCGCTGAATCTTCTGCGCTCACCCGAAGGCAAATCCATTCAAGCGGTCCTGCTGGACCTTATCATGCCAGACCTTGATGGCATGGGTGTTCTCTCTGCGTTGAAGGCCGATGGCAACGCGATCCCGGTGATCGTGCAAACCTCACAAGGCTCCATCGACACCGTTGTCTCGGCCATGAAGCTTGGCGCCAGCGACTTTGTCGTAAAACCCGTTTCGCCGGAACGCCTGCGGGTTTGCTTGGCCAACGCTCTGAAGATGAGCGCGCTGGAAGACACGGTAAGCCAAATCAAACGCTCGGCTGAGGGGCGCCTTACTGTCACAGATATCATCACCCGCTCGCCTGCGATGGCCCGCGTGGTGCAACTGGCCGAACGTGCGGCCAAATCGCAGATCCCAATTTTGATCGAAGGCGAGTCCGGCGTCGGCAAAGAAATGATTGCCCGTGCGATCAAGGGCTCAAGCCCAAGGCGCAACAAGTCGCTGGTCACCGTCAATTGCGGCGCCATCCCCGAAAAACTCGTGGAGTCAGTGCTCTTTGGACATGAGAAGGGCGCGTTCACTGGCGCCAATGAAAAGCACATCGGTAAGTTTGCTGAAGCCCATGGCGGCACGCTGTTCCTTGATGAGATCGGCGAATTGCCGCTGGATATTCAGGTCAAACTTCTGCGCGCGCTACAAAATGGCGAGATCGATCCCATCGGTGCCAAAGCACCATCACGCGCGGATTTTCGCCTGATCTCAGCGACCAATCGCCCGCTGATCGATCTCACGCGCGATGGAATGTTCCGCGAAGACCTCTATTACCGCCTCAATGTCTTCCCCATCTGGGTGCCGCCGTTGCGCGAGCGCATGGATGACATTGCCCACCTTATTCAGCATTTCCTCGTGCGCTTCGCCGCCGAAGAGGGCAAACGCCACATTCGCGGCATTTCCGCGCCAGCACTGGAATTGGTCTGCAGTTACAATTGGCCGGGCAACATCCGCCAACTTGAAAACGCTGTCTTCCGCGCCGTCGTGCTGTGCGATGGCGACCAGCTAACACCGGCTGAATTTCCGCAGATCGCCGCCCATGAAGGCATGGTGCTGCCGCTGGAAAAGGCCAAACCTGCTCCACTTGGCCAGACATCAACCCCATCGGCCACGCGTGGTTTGCTGGGGCAAAGTGCACCACAATCAGGCATGATTGACGCTGCCTCACGCTATGGCATGGCCGACTTGACCGACGGGGCCGGTGCCCCACGCACCCTGGCTGCCTTGGAAGAACAGGCGATCCGCTTTGCCATCGGCCATCTTGGTGGACACATGAGTGAAGTTGCCCGCTCGCTCGGCATTGGCCGGTCCACACTGTATCGCAAGCTGACTGAGTATCAGATCGACGCGTCCAACCCAGATGGAACCGGGGATGACGCTGGCGCTGTTGCACAAGAGCAACCATCAAGACTGTCGGCCTAGCTTCACGTGGATTTGACCACCAGCGTGGCATCCCTGCGCTTGCGAGGACTCAGGCACTCTGTCACCTGTTGGTCAGTGGCGTGACACACTCAAATGGAGTGATTCGCGTCACGGACTGGGGTGCACACATTCAGGCACTTAGCTGGCGACACAAAGACTGTCGCAGCAATGAGGAGACAATGGCTTTGAGAACGCGCACTTTTCTTTTGGCGGCAGCTTTTTCCACGGCCCTCACCAGCCTTACCCATGTGCCCCTTGCCCAAGCCATAGAGCGAGACCCGCTTGACCTTGAGTGCGAGATCAATCCGGCTTGCGTTGAAGACGCCATCGCTCAGGCGATCCTGGCAACGTCTGCAACGATAGCTATTGCTGAGACGGTTCTCGTTCCCATCGACCCGCGCCTTGAATTGGCCCTGCCCGCGAGTGAGCCGCAACGTCCCAACACCGTGATCGCCCGCACCATCACGCCTGCTGTTGCGACTGTCGCGCCTGTGCCAGAAATCGATGAGACCGCCATCGCCGCGCGCGATGCGCGCATGCTCAACACGCTGACCGCCCAGTCTATTGCCGCCATTATCGTACAGGGCTTGGACAATGACGGTGAGACCACCCGTCAGGAGCGCGAGGCAGCCGAAGCCTTTTATGCAAGCCGCGATCACGCACCGCTGTTTCTAACAGGCGGTAAGCTGAACGAACTGGGCGCCACGCTGCTGGATGTGTTTGAAACAGCCGACAGCTATGGTCTGAACCCGGTCGATTTCGAGAATGTGGCATTCATCGCCAAGGACGCGCAGTCAGGCGATGCCATGGCCGCGGCACGTGCTGATATCGGCATGACGCTGTGGGCACTGCGCTATGCACGCCACGCCACGACTGGCCGCGTGAACCCATCCAGCATTGCCTCTGACATCACGCTGGAACGCAATTTCGTCGATCCGCAAACCGTGATGCCAGCCCTGCTTGCCTCCGATGATCCACGTCAGACACTGCTTGGTTATCATCCACAACACGACCAGTTTCATGCCCTACGCGAAGAACTGGCAAAACTGCGCCAACGCTCAGAAACCGAAATTCTCGAGTCAATTGCCGAAGGCGGCACGATCCGTTTGGGTGATACCGATCCACGTGTCCCGCAACTGCGCGAACGCCTTGGCCTGCCCGACATGACGATGACGGCCAGCATCGATGAAGCCGATGTTCAGCTGGTCAGCACCCGATCTGATGAAGGCCCTGCACCAACACTGCCCAGCCCTAACCTCTTTGATGAGGCACTGGACGCTGCGATCAAAGTGTTTCAGGCCGAACACAATCTGACAGCAGATGGCATTGTTGGCCCAGCAACCTTTGCTGCGCTTAACGAACAAGCCGGCGATTTGGTGCCACACATCATCGCCAATATGGAACGCTGGCGCTGGATGCCGCGCGAACTTGGCGACTTCCACGTTATTGCCAATGTGCCTGAATATCGCCTTTGGGTGATGCGCGAGGGCGAGAGCATTTTCACCACCCGCACCGTGGTCGGCCAGAACCGGCATCGCACAGCCATCTTCTCCGATGAAATGGAGTACATGGCGGTGAACCCCTATTGGAACGTGCCGTCCTCCATTGCCCGCAACGAGATTCTGCCGCGTCTGTTGGAAGATCCAGGCTACGCCAACCGTGGCAATTACGAAATCATCTACAATGGCCGAACCTACGATCCCTTTGTGGTCAACTGGCAGGTAGCCGCAGAGCAGGGCATGCCGCGCATTCGCCAGCGCCCCGGCGCGCGCAACGCATTGGGCGAAATCAAGTTCATGTTCCCCAATCAACACGCGATCTATTTTCATGACACGCCGTCACGCGGCTTGTTCGGGCGCGATCAGCGCGCCTTCAGCCATGGCTGCGTGCGCGTGCTTGACCCTTGGGCGTTTGCAGAGGCGCTGCTGACCAATGAACCGGACTGGGATTTGGCTCGCGCCCGTTCGCTGCAAGGCCCGCGCGAGCGCAACCTCATTCTCGACAATCACATTCAGGTGCATCTGACCTACTTCACAGCCCGCGTGAATGATGATGGTCGCCTGATCATGGCGCGTGATATTTACGGCCATCATGGTCGCGTTCTCGCAGCCCTTGGCTTCACCGGCAGCTAAAGCGTTTTGCTTTTTATCTGAGGCAGTCTTGTCGCTAATCGCGTTCGACTGGAGGAAGAGGCAGCGAATTACGATGGAAAACGGTTTCGCTTTTGTAACCAAGGCTTAACCCTAATCATGAAACCGTAGGCCACTTGCGCTTGCTCAAGGCATGGTGCCATGTTTTGACCAAGTTTTACCGGTGTTGGGTACAGTCGGTTGGGACCATGCAAGCGTCGTGTATGTACGGCGAGCAAGCAAAGCGCGAACGTCATTGGGTGACATCGCGGTTCAGCTTGCAAAAACTTGCAACGCAAGCGAGGGCAGTTTGGGACACGGGACGGCACGAATGGGAACGGCGCATCACGCCAAAGCACGTGCATTGCCACACGGCATGATCACGCAAGCCATTGCCAACCCTTTTTCTGCCAAACGTGTTTCACTTCTCATCCTGATCACCGCCCTTTCTTTCTTTGCTTTCGGCGCCACTTTGAGCTTGGCGCAAGACCGTACGCTCTCTCTTTACAACACCCACACGCATGAACGCCTGACGGTCACCTACAAGCGCAATGGCCGCTTCGTGCAGGCTGGCCTGAACCAGCTCAATCGCTTTTTGCGCGATTGGCGGCGTGATGAGGTGACCCGCATCGATCCGGACCTCTTTGATATCGTCTGGACCGTTTACCGCGAAGTCGGTGCAAGCGAGCCAATCCATGTGGTCTCCGCCTACCGATCGCCGGCGACAAACAACATGCTGCGCCGCCGCTCATCCGGCGTTGCGCGCAACTCCCAGCACACCCAAGGCCGGGCGATGGATTTCTTCATCCCCGGCGTTGCAGCATCTGAAATTCGTGCCGCGGGCCTTCGCCTTCAGCAAGGCGGCGTGGGTTTCTATCCGCGCTCCAACACACCTTTCGTGCATCTGGACACCGGTTCGGTGCGCATGTGGCCGCGCATGACACGCACGCAGCTGTCGCGCGTGTTTCCCAACGGACGCACCATCCATGTTCCCGCCGACGGGCAACCCATGCCAGGCTTCGAACAGGCCCAGCGTGAGCTTCAGCGCGGTGGCGGGCGCACAGCAGTTGGATCGGCCAGCGTGTCGAGGGCTCAAAATGATGGCGATGGTGACATCGTGCTTCCAGGCGAAAGCGGTGGCGGCTTCCTGCAAGCCTTGTTTGGTGGCGGTACGCCAGAACCAGCTGCTGAGGTTCCATCCGCGCCGGCCGCCACACCTGGTCGTACAGTGGTTGCAAGTCTGCCAGCGCAAGCAGCTCCAGCGGAAACGGAAATCGCCAGCGCCCCGCGTGATCGCTACGCCGCGCCCTCCCCAGTTCTGCCGCCCTATGCAAGCCCCGATGGAACATGGGCCGCACCTTCTACCGTGGCTGGGCTAACAGTGCCCTCACCGACGCCTGCGCCGACCATCGACGACATTCAACTGGCCGCCCTGGGCACCACACCAGCGCCCGCTTCGCCTGGTGCCATCGCGCTGGACAATGCCTTTGCGACGGCACAGTCCGCACCCACACCGCCGCCGCTCGGCGCACCTGCAACAGCGCAGCAACCACAGCCGGTGGTGTTGGCTTCAGCAGCCCCGGCATTGGCGCAAACGCAGTTGCCGCCCATCAACCGCGCGCAACAGATCGCGCAAAACGTACCCGCGCCTGGTCAGATCGCCGCCATCATCGAAGCGCGGTTTGCCGAACAACGCGCCGCAGAAGCGAGCATCACCGGCCAAGTAAGCCAAGCTCTGCAAACCGCCGCCGCGCAACCCGCTCAAGCCTCTAACCCGGCACCACCGCAGGTGGCTGCACCGAACGACCCCAACGCATCTCTGCTCGCCTTTGCACAGCCGACAGAGTCGGCGCTTGCACCCGGCAATGTGCTCTCTGAGACAGGTGCTTTGACGACGCCAACCGCAGTTGAGACCGCCAGCGCCCCGCGCTTCATCCCGCCGGTTCCTGCACCGTCTCCAACGCTGGTAGCCGCTGCACCAGAACCAAGTGCACTTACGCCGACGATGCCGACTTCATCAGATGGCAACAGCCTGATCGCAGCAGCGTTTGCCGCGCAGCAAGACACACGCACGCCAGCTCAGTCGGCCATCGAGATTTTGACGGGGTCGGCGGATACGCCCACACAAACCGGCATCACCGGGCGGCTTTATCCCATTGCTGATGATCTATCCCCAGGGCTTGCCAAGCAATCGATCCGCGGCTCCCAGCATGCAACGCTTGTTGCGCCATCCGCTTCGGTGACACTGTCGCCAACCGTTGTGCAGTCCAGCGGTTTTGTGCCGTCAAGCAGCTTCCAACTGCGCACGGATGGCTTTGGCCGATCAGGCAGCTAGCAATAGGGTTCCAGACTTAGCTATCGACGTCCGTCGGTGATAGCGAGGCGGGTCCGCCCAAAGCGCCGAGATAAAGATCGAGAAGCGCTTCCTGCTCCTGCCGCTCAGCCTGATCCTGTTTGCGGATACGCACCACTTGGCGGAGCACTTTGGTGTCAAAGCCATTAGACTTGGCTTCGCCATAGACATCTTTGATGTCGTCAGCGATGGCCTTTTTCTCTTCTTCAAGCCGCTCGATACGCTCGATTATGCTGCGCAACTGGCCTGCTGCGACGCTGCTGTCCGCCATGTCTACACTCCGCTCATTCAGGACCTTTGCCCTGTTTGGATGTGATCAACAACCAAACGCTCTAAGTGCGGTCAACCGCAAGGCGGCGCTTAGCCGTGGATGGCGCTGAGAAGGCTGGGGACAAGCTCAGATTGCTAGGAGTGCGTGTGCGATTTTTCAAACGCTGCCTTTTGCTCAGGCGTCGCTTCAACCTGGTACTTCGCCTTCCACTCCTCATAGGGCATGCCATACACCATCTGGCGCGCCCCTGCTTTGTCGAGGTCAACGCCTGCATCCCCCGCCGCATCGACCAGCCAATTAGACAGGCAATTCCGGCAAAATCCAGCCAGATTCATCATATCGATGTTCTGTGCATCGGTACGCGTTTGAAGATGGGAGACCAACCGGCGAAAGGCCGCCGCTTCTAGGTCGCGCTGAGTGGATTCATCCATGAAGAAAGCCTCGTTCTAGCGTTGATCAACAGGCAGTATGTGGCGAAGGCTCGGCTGTTCCACAAGGGTGGCAAGCATCGCGGTCAATCGTTGAGCCCAGGCGTCCACCCCCGCATCGTCGTGGATCAGATCCTGCCGCACTTCCAGCAGCGCGTGGGGCAAACCTTTGCAGGTGCCATGACGGTGCATCGTGTCGCCAGGTAACTCACCGCGATAGGGCTCATTGTCACCCACAATCAAATCGCCTTCAGCTTGCAGAGCCTCGATCAACGGTACAGCCAAACGCGGATCCTTGTCCCACAAAACACCGGCGTGCCAAGGCCGTGGATGCCCGCGCCAGATAGACGTGAACGAATGCACCGAGAAAAGCACCGGCGCACGCGATGTCACACGGTGAACATGCCCAATCGCCTCCGCGACCGCATCGTCATAGGGCTCATAATAGTTCGTAATCCGCTGCGCGCGCTCCGCAGCATCATGGCGCGCATTACCCGGCACCACAGCACCATCGGAAAGCCGCATGATGAGTGTTGGATCATCGATACCGCGATTGGGGTCGATCAAAAGCCGCGAGAAGCGCGACATCACCAGCGTGGCATCCAAAGCGTCGGAAAGCTTTTCGCAAAGCGCCTTGGCACCAATGTCGTAACCGATATGCCGCTGTAGTTGATCGGGCTCCAAACCCAGCGTGCCATAGGCTGGTGGCAATGTGTTCTCGGCATGATCACAAAGAATGATCAACCCATGATCGGTGTCGCGCAGGCGCAGCTCATAAGGGGCCGTGTCATGCGTCTGCTGTGCCTGTCGATCGACCGGCTGATCCATGGGTCGTGCTTTCCGATAGCAAAATCAAGTGAGCAAGCCATCGATAGACGCGCTTGCCTCCATCAGGTAGCGCTGATGGTGCGCTGCATGCAAGGGCGTAGGCACGCATCTTTGATGCCGATTGATGGATGCGCAGAGCCATTTGCCACACCCTCCCAGACCGTCACAAAGCCCGCTTGCCGCAATTTCGTCGCGCGGTGTCGTCATGGGATCGATAGCCATCGCCTGCACGGTTTGCTCGTACCAAGCTAGGTGTGGCCGCTTGCACCTGAATGAGAGAACGATAATAAGACCGTCATGAGGCTTCTAAACCCCACAGCTGGACGCGCCCGCAAACCGGGCCTGACCTTTGCTTTTCTTGTCACGGCCTTTGCCGTCGCTGCCCTTGTGGTTGGCGGCTACGTCGCGTTCAACCGCACGCAAGCGGTTGAAACCGCTGTCGAGGAAGGCATTGAAGGCCGCGTGGTAGAGGGAACCGACGCCATGGAAGAGGCCCGCACCGCCACAAGTGGCTTGGGCCTCGGCCCAACCGGTTTTCGTGTCTGCAACGAAACCTCCAGCACCATCGGCGTGGCACTTGGCTATGATTCTCGCCAAGGCTGGATATCCGAAGGCTGGTGGAATCTGCCCACCGAAACCTGCGAAACCCTGCGCTCCGGCAATCTCGCGTCACGCTACTATTATGTCTACGCGATAGACTATGACCGCGGCGGGGAGTGGAAAGGCCGGCACTATATGTGTACACACGCACGTATCTTCACCATCCGAGGATTCGAAGACTGCCCCCAGCGCGGGCTTGAAACGACCGGTTTCTTTGAAGTGGACACCGCCGGACAGGCCAGTTGGACAGTGCAGTTGACCGAAGACTCTCTCCAGTAACGACAGGCCGCCCATGCACAAGCGCAACCGCAGCGTCAAAATTCTTGCAACCCTCGGGCCGGCAAGTTCCGAAGTTGAGCAAATCAAGGAATTGCATCTGGCCGGTGCTGATGTTTTCCGCATCAATATGAGCCATGGCGACCCGGAAAAGATGCGGGCAATGATGGAAAAAATCCGGCAGGTGGAAGCTGATGTTGGCAGCACCATCGGCATTCTGGTCGATATTCAAGGGCCAAAGCTGCGTGTTGGCATGTTTGCCGATGATGCGGTGATGCTGGAAAACGGCGCATCCTTCCGCCTCGACACCAAAGACGAGCCGGGCACAGTTGAGCGCGTACGCCTACCGCACCCAGAAATCTTCGACGGTATGGACGTGGGTCACACACTGATCCTCGACGATGGCAAGCTGCGCCTGGAGTGTACCGGCACCGACAAGAAAAGCTATATCGACACCAAAGTGATCGTCGGCGGCAAGCTCTCAAGCCGCAAAGGCGTCAGCCTGCCCGACACCGTCATTTCCGGCGGTGCACTGACCGAAAAAGATCGCCGCGATCTGGCAGCCGCGCTGGAAGCGGAAGCCGATTGGATTGCGCTCTCGTTTATTCAGCGTCCCGAAGATGTGGCTGAAGTGCGCAAGATCGCCCGTGGCCGCTCGGGCATTCTGTCGAAAATTGAAAAGCCCCAGGCCGTGGAAAAGATCGAGGAGATCATCGAACTCTCCGACGCCATCATGGTGGCTCGTGGCGATCTTGGCGTGGAAATGCCGCTGGCCTCCCTGCCCGGCACGCAAAAGCGTATCACCCGCGCAGCGCGCAAAGCCGGCAAACCGGTGGTTGTGGCAACGCAGATGCTGGAATCCATGATCACCTCGCCGGTACCGACCCGCGCGGAAGTCTCCGATGTGGCAACCGCTGTTTATGAGGGCGCTGATGCGATCATGCTCTCTGCGGAGTCCGCCGCTGGCGACTATCCTCATGAAGCGGTCTCGATGATGAACACCATCGCCATTGAGACAGAAAACGATCCGCTCTATCGCTCCATCATCGATGCCCAGCGCACCGAGCCAGAAGCCACCGGCGCTGATGCCATCTCTGCTGCTGCACGCCAAATCGCCGAAACGCTGCATCTCTCCGCGCTGGTTTGCTACACGTCCTCAGGTGCCACCGGCATTCGTGCCGCTCGCGAACGCCCGCAAACACCAATTATCGCTATCACACCGCGTGCCCGCACGGCACGTCGCCTGGCACTGATCTGGGGCATTCACCCCGTTGCGACTGACGATGCCACCGACATTGACGATATGGTCGAGCGCGCCTGCGCTGTGGCGATGAACCAAGGGTTTGCCAGCCCGGGCAACCGCATCATCGTAACCGCTGGCGTGCCGTTTGGCACACCTGGCGCGACCAATCTGTTGCGCATTGCGTTTGTGCGCGAAGACCAAGGCCACGGCTTAAGTTAGAGCAATTCGAGCAACCACCGGATCAACAAAGTGTCACGAAGCGCGTTCGAGCTATAGCGAGAGGCAGCGTTTCGTGACTCGGTTGAAACTGGAAATGCTCTAACCGGGTTCCACCAACTGGCTCACTGAATCCATGATGTCGTCGATTGCATCCAGCACCAGCTCTGGATGCGTCTGGTGAGGCATGTGCCCGCCACCTTCTATGACGATCTTCTGCGCGCCAGGAATATCGCGTTCCAGCCCATCGGAATGGATGTGCGGCAACACCACGCCATCCTCATCACCGGTGATGATCCGAACCGGCATCGCAATGCTCTGATAGCTGGCCGCCTCATCGATGACGAACGGTTTGAGGCGGTAAACGTCCTCAGCATTCGCACGAAAGGCTTGCGGCCTTAGCACCAAGCGCGGCATCAGCTGTTCAGCATAGCCCGGCGTCGGCAGCTCCGGCGCAAACACCCCCTCCACACCCGGTGTCACCTGGAACCATCCAGCCGGCAGCGCGATCAACCGGGTGAACAACCAGCCCAAAATGGGCCGGTCAGCGAACCCATAAAACCAGTCCACCCCGCCTGGCCACGGGTGGGTTGCCGGAGCGATGAACACCGCGCCATCCATTACATCACTGTGGTGGACCGCCATCTGCGCAACAACGGCTCCACCCCAGCTGTGGCCAACAGCGATGATCCGCGTCGCGCCCGCCTCGCGCGCTGCTGCAACAAGTCGATCAGCCTGCGCGCGCGGCGAATGATCACCTGCCAGCCGTTCGCTGTGTCCCTGCCCTGGTCGGTCGACATAAAGCGCATGGAACGTGGTGCCAAAACGCTCCGGCAGACGCTCGCCAAGCGCGATCATGAACTCCCGATGATTGGAGCTCGCACCATGGACGAAAAGCAAGCTTGGCCGGTCAGCAAGCGGTGTGCCGTGCTCCACCAAATGAACCGCGGTGCCATCCACATCGACAAGGCAGCCGCTTGGCGGATGGGCACGGTCCAACCAGCCAGCACCTACCTGCGTTATCAGGCCAGCAGAACCGACAATAACGATGAGAGCAACAAGAAAACCGGTCAAATGGGCGCGCCGAGCAATCGTCGTTCAATGGCACCCAGCACTTCGCGTGTGCGATCCATATGCGGATGGACGCGCAAAGCTTCTGATAGGAAAAGCTGCGCCTGGCTATCCTGACCAAGCTCTTCAAGAATGAAGCCAATGCCGCTAAGCGCCCCAAAATGGCGAGGCTCCAAGCGCAGAACCTGCTCCACATCGGCTATGGAGAGCGCATAGTCCTCGCGCAGATAATGCACGGTCGCCCGCCTGTTCCAACCTTCGGCATAGTCCGGGTCAAGCGCAATGACAGTGTCCAACAAGTCCAACGCCACGGGAAAATCGCGCGCCTGCATCGCAACGCTGGCACGTCGCATCAACAGATCGACAGCTTCACTACCAGATTGGTTCCAAAGGTTTTGCACCTGACGGGCCAAAACGTCAGCCGCTTGACCGTCTTCGCTGAGCGCCAAAGCATCAAGCAGAGAACCGACGCTTTGCGCTTGTTTAGAAACACTGTCCAACTGGTCGGGATCGGTGGCTGCTTGCTCGCTGCCGATCACCGAAGCAGCCGTGTTTCCGCTCGCAAAAGCCGGAACACAAAGCAAAGATGCGAGAAGCAAAAAGCCAACGAGCCGTAGGCCTGGCATCGCCAGCGAATCAGTGGTGTTTTGGGCAAAGAAAAACCGCATGGCCTGAAGTCTGCATCAGGTCATGCGGTTCGTCAAAATCACCAAGCCGTGAGCGCGGTGCGCCTCGGCAAGGGAAACAGGCTTAGCCCTGGCGCGCTTTAAAGCGACCCTGGGTTTTGTTGATGATGTAAACGCGGCCACGACGACGCACCATTCGGTTGTCGCGGTGACGCTTCATCAGTGATTTCAGCGAGTTCTTGATCTTCATAACAACTGACCTTCACAACATACGTGGCACGTGTTGGGTCGGCGCCACAAATAAAAGGGCGCGCATTGCTGCGCGCCTGACAAAAAGCTTGCGCTGTCCATGCCAAGCAGGCTGGAGAATGTCAAGCAGGCTAGCACTGATCGTCATCCTCGCCCTTGTGGCGGAGATCCACTCCGATAGCTTCTCTGTCAGCTCAGCGTTTGCCGATAGTCCTCAGGCATGGATCCCGGCTCAAGGCCGGGATGACGGACGATGAATGAGGTATCAATGGTAGGCCCCTGCGGTTGAACCGTAGGTCCAGAGCAAAAAAAAACGCCCGCCATTGGGCGGGGTGAAACACGCGGTCGTGCATAGCACGGAGCAGGGAAGGGATGGTGGGCTTATACGGTTGCGATTGGGGAACCCAATCGCAGAGCCGACTAAAAATCCGCGTCCAGCATTTGAACGATAGTGAGAATGGTGGGCGCGGGCAGGATCGAACTGCCGACCCCTTCGATGTCAACGAAGTGCTCTCCCGCTGAGCTACGCGCCCTCAACGGTGGCGAGGTCTTATCGGGTAAAGTGAAGCGATGCAAGCGTGCAAAAGCACGCGCCAGTAAGGGCCTTACCAGTTAGGCTGCCAGAAGCTTTTCAACCTCATCCACCAAGTCCTTCAGATGGAAGGGTTTGGAGAGAACCTTGGCATCTTTGGGCGTGTTGGCATCTGGGTTCAACGCCACGGCAGCAAACCCAGTGATGAACATGACCTTGATCTCAGGATCGAGCGCCGTTGCCTTGCGAGCAAGTTCAATACCGTCCATTTCCGGCATCACAATATCGGTGAGCAGCAGCGTAAACGGCTCTTCATTGAGACGGTTATAGGCACTTTGGCCATTGTCGAACGACACCACGTCATAGCCAGCGTTCTCCAACGCCTTGGCCAAGAACCGGCGCATATCATTATCGTCTTCTGCCAAAAGTATCCGCGTCATATCTGCTTATCTCATCAATCGTCGCCAAGGCCCAAGGTCAGAGGCCCAAAGGTGAAAAGGCAGGCTTCGGGCATGCGCACATGATTCCAGACGCTACCACATTGGCCTACATACGGCGCCGCCTTCTGCTTGGAAAGCCAAAGGGGATGTATTGGGGTAAGATTTCTGGCCGGAAACAACCGAACTGGTTGATAAATCATTCCGATTGGCAACGCCGACCGGTGGTGGACTTCACCCAGCGAACCTGCGATCCTTTTTCAAAGTCGCTGCTTTGCGCAGTCTAAACGTTGAAAACCAAGTGAACGCCAAAGGCCTTAATGGACACCATTGAATCCTTCGACAGCGCACCACCTTACGATCTGCTTGTGCCGATCACCCAAACGGTGCCGTTTGTGTTCGGTTCGCCGCATTCGGGCACCAGCTATCCGCGCGCGTTCTTGGAAACCTCACAGCTTTCAACACTCGATCTTCGTCGCTCAGAAGATACCTATGTGGACCGGCTGATCACACCAGCGGTTCAAAAGGGCGCGCCGATGATCACCGCCCGGTTTCCACGCTGCTATTGCGATGTGAACCGTGAGCCCTATGAGCTTGATCCGCGCATGTTTTCCGACGCGCTGCCCGCCTTTGCCAACACCGCCTCACTAAGGGTTGCCGGTGGTCTGGGTACGGTGCCCCGTGTTGTCGGTGATCGCCAGCCAATTTATCGGCGCAAGCTGCCTGTGGGCGACGCGATGGAGCGGGTCGAAAAACTCTATAAGCCGTACCATTCGGCGCTACGTCGCGCTCTGGCACAAACCCATGTGCGTTTTGGCGCTTCGGTTCTTGTCGACTGCCATTCCATGCCCTCGCTTATTCGCACTGCTAGTGGAACGTTGAGCACGGACTTCGTGGTGGGGGATCGTTTTGGCGCCAGCTGCGTCCCGCACATTTCTGAAACCATTGTCGAAGTGTTGCGCGATCTGGGTTTCACGGTTGCCCGCAACAAGCCCTATGCGGGCGGTTTCATCACCGAACATTATGGCCGCCCCGACAAAGGCATTCATGCTGTTCAATTGGAGATCAACCGCGGCCTCTACATGAATGAGCGCACGCTGGTGCCCAACGCCGGGTTCAACGCTGTGATGGATGCGCTTAGCGAGATGATGGACGCCTTGTTCATGCTGGATGCAGAGATTTTTGCGCCAGTCGATCGCGCCGCCGCCGAATAGCCCAACCCTAAATCGGATAAAAAAAAGCCGTTTAACCCGAAGGTCAAACGGCTCAAGTCTAGGGAGGAAACGCCCAAGGAGGGCATTACGTCACGCCGGGAGGGCCATGACGCACTGCAAAAATGAGGTGTGCACCGCAACAAGTCAAGGCGGTCGATACGTTTTTTGACCAGATGCTCAAAAATGTCGCGCTTTAGCAACGCAGGCGAACAATTGTTGCGCAGAAGCGATAGATGCTGACACAAAGTGTCCGAATACCTATGCAAATCATCCACAGCCCCTGTCAATCGCAAGCAACATGCACGTGTCTTGGTCGCTGAGAAACCAGTTTACGTGCCACAAGCGCCTGTGCCATGGCGATACCAACCAACCAACTGAAGACGCTGGACAATGACTGACACAACACACGCCGCCATAGCCGCCCGTTCAGCCCTGTTCGCCGACATGCAGGCCATTGCCCGGCGTGAGACCTTGCCGTTTTTTCGCACAGCCATGACCATCGACAACAAGCAAGCTGGTAGTGGCGGATACGATCCGGTGACCGAAGGCGACCGCAATTGCGAGGCCGCGCTGCGCGCCCTGATTGAAAAGCACTTCCCCGGCGATGGCATCTTTGGCGAAGAGTTCGGCAATGTGCGCCTAGACGCGCCCTTTGTTTGGGTCATTGACCCGATTGATGGCACCCGCGCCTTCGTCGCTGGCGTGCCGCTGTGGGGCATGCTGGTCGGGCTCATGCACAATGGGACACCTGTGGCAGGTCTGGCCCATCAACCCTTTATCGATGAGGCCTTCAGCGCGCCCGGCGATGGGTCTGCACTATGGTCCAAGGGTGGCGAGACACGCCCCATGGTTACACGAGCGATGAGCCAGCTCTCCACATCCACACTGATGACAACAACGCCGACCCTGTTTGATGACAATGAACGCGCTGCCTACGATCAGGTCGAAGCCCAAGCCCGCAGCGTGCGCTACGGCACCGATTGGTACAGCTACGCGCTGATCGCCTGCGGCACCGCTGATATCGTGGTGGAAAGCGGCCTCAGCCCCTATGACATCCTACCGCTTGTGCCGATCATCGAGGCCGCTGGTGGCGCAGTGACCGACTGGCGCGGCGCCCCGCTCGCAACGGTGAACGATGCTTTTTCAGGCCAAGTTCTGGCCGTTGGCGACAAAGCTTTGACCGAGGAATCAACAGCACTCTTAAGCCCAGCAGCGCGCTAGGCAGCAGGCGCTACAGCAGGCTCACGTCAAAATTTTCCAGCGAGCGTTTTAAATTGCCCTGGCGCAGCTCCGGAATGGAGAAAAACGCTTCTGTGGCCGCCAGAAACAAATCACGGATCGCATCGCGCTCAAACATCGGCTCGTGCTTGGAGCGTGGCAGGCGCAGCAACGTGGCTGTCGGAACGGCAGCAGCCATCCGCTCAATCGCATCCGGTGAAACGATCTCATCATGCCCCGCCTGCACGAACATGCAGGGCGTCTTGATGCGGTCCAAAAACTCCTGATCCCAAACCCTGGCCATGCCGCGCGACATGCGATGGAGCCAGCCAAAGGTGGGGCCACCAAGCCCCAGCTCAGGATGATCTGACAACATGCCCGAAACAGCCGCATAGCGCTTTGGGTCGGAGGTCACCGCGTTGTCTTTGAAGGGGCCAGAGCCAGAAAGCGTTTCGCCCACACCGGGCGGAAACGATTGCCCAAGCCCCATCCATGTCGCCCATTTGGAACCACGGGCAATTGTCTCGTGCGAGGCCGTGTTCATGTTGAACCGCAGCAACGGGACCGACAGCACCATCCGGTCAAACCAAAGCGGCTTGCGCACCAGCATGTGCAGCGCCAGCAATCCGCCCATGGAATGAGCAAGCCCCATCAGCGGCAATGGGCAATCCGGCAGCACGCCCTTTTCGATGACGATCTGCAAATCGCGCACATAGGCATCGAAATCATGAATGTGCCCTTTGCGCGGATCATCGCGTAGCACCCGGCTGGAAAGCCCCTGCCCGCGCCAATCAAAAGTGACGACCACAAAACCAAGCTTCACATAGTGGGCAATGACATCGGCGTATTTTTCGATGAACTCGCTGCGCCCATGCATCAGGATCAGCGTACCAAGCGCTGTGCCCAGCGGGCGAAAATGGGCCACCCGCACACGGGCGTTCCGACGCAAACCCACCGAGAGGTAAAACACCCGGTGCAGCCGTTGCATCGGCATGCCATCGACCCAATAGAGAAACGCCCCATCCTCACCAACGATGGATTCCGGACGCTCTACATCGTCGCTCATTTTGGGTTGCACTACCGCCATAACGAGTCTCTTGCCTCACTCTGCATGGGCTTGCAACATCGCGCGTTCCACAGCCGGAAATATGGCCGGGTCCAAGGTTTGCGCCACATTGAACCGCAAGAACCCACTGGCCTCGTGTTGCAGACTGAAGGCTTGGCCTGGCGCCAGCACTACGCCTTCAGCAAGTGCTCGGCGCGCAACGCTTGCCGCATCCAACCCATCGGGCAATTTGCACCACACAAACATCCCCGCTTTCGGCTCCAACAATGGTGTAATCCCGATGGAGGCAAGCTGCGCGATCACCCTGCCCGTTGCATCGGCCAGGCGAGCCCGCACACCGCTCATATGCCGACGATAAGCACCATCGGTCAGCAGCCTGAGAACCAGATCGGCAGAGAAGGCACCACCGCCAAAGGATGTGGCAAGTTTCAGATCAACCAATTCATCAACCCAATCGGGCCGAACGGCAATAAACCCGCACCGCACAGCCGCCGATAGTGTTTTGGAGAAACTGCCGACATGGATCACTCGCTCCAGCCCATCAAAAGCGGCCAAGCGCGGTGCTGGATCATGCTCAAAATCAGTAAAAATATCATCTTCAATGATCACCAGATCATGCGCCTCGGCGAGCTTCAAAACACGGTGTGCAACCACCGGCGACAACGTCGCTCCGGTCGGGTTATGCAACGCAGAGTTGGTGATGTAGAGCCGCACACGATGGGTGCTCAGCACCTGTTCAAGCTGCTCTAAATCCGGCCCATTGGGGGTGTAGGCAACGCTCACAACGTTCACCCGGTGCGCCCGCATCATGGCGTGAAAATTAAAGTAGCACGGGTCATCCAACAGAACCGTATCACTGGGTTTCAGCAGAAAACGACACAGCAGATCCACCGCCTGGGTGCCCGATTCGGTGATCATGATCTGTGGCGGTGGTGCTTCGATGCCCCTGTCCGCCAGACGCCGCGAAAGAAGCTGCCGGAGCGGTGCCAGACCAAGCGGGGTGGCATAATTTACCAGATGGGCCTGTTCGTCACGCGCCACCCGGCGCAGCGCACGGCGAATGTCATCACTTGGCATCCAGGATTCTGGAAGCCAGCCACAGCCCGGTTTCAAAAGTTCGGGATCATGATCCAGAGCTCGGCGCGTCATCCAAACCGGATCAACATCACGATGGGCTGGCAGGTTACCAGGCGCCAGAGAAACCAGAGACAAAGGCGGCAGATGGCCAGAGGCAAAGAAACCGGCGCCAGGTCGCGCCGCGATCACACCTTCAGCGACCAGACGGTCGTAGGCCTCAACCACCGTGGATTTCGAAACGCCCATCCGCTGCGCCATGGCCCGGATCGAGGAGAGTTTGGCGCCCGGCTGACTGTGATGGCTGGCAATCTGACGGCGAACCGCCCCCATAACCATCTCCACGCGAGTTTGCCCAGATTCTTCGATGATGTCGCCCACGCTCATCTGTATGCCTTTTTGTACCAGTACAGTTTTTGACAATTGTACTGAATTGTCTCTGGAATATCCATCGCCACCAGCCCCTTTGGAGGAACGCAAAGGAGCGCTTGATGAACCAGAGCAAAAACGGCTGGATATTTGGCCTGATTGGCATGATCATTTTCAGCGGCTCGCTGCCTGCAACGCGAGTGGCGGTCTCTGATTTCGACCCGCTGTTTTTAACCGTCGCCCGCGCTGGGCTGGCAGGGCTGTTGGCCGTTGTGACGCTTGCAGTTCTGCGCCAAAAACGCCCAGAGCGCACCGATATCGCTCCGCTCTTCGTTGTGGCACTTGGCGTGGTCATCGGCTTTCCGCTGCTCACCGCGCTTGCCTTGGAACACAACACGGCCGCCCGCTCGACGGTGTTCATCGCGCTTTTGCCGCTGGCCACCGCGATCTTCGGCGTTTTGCGCGCAGGTGAGCGCCCGCATCCAGCGTTTTGGGCTTTCTCATTGGCAGGCAGTGCCTTCGTGGCGGGCTTTGCGCTCACCCAGTCCTCATCAGGCTCGCTGACGGGCGATGCCTTCATGGTCGCCGCCATCATCGTCTGCGGCTTAGGCTATGCCGAAGGCGGCAAGCTCTCGCGCAAACTTGGCGGCTGGCAGGTTATTTCCTGGGCCTTGGTTCTCTCGCTGCCGATAATGCTGGCGATGACTTTGATCACCTTCCCACACACGCTTGTCGGCATCGGCACACCAAGCTGGATCGCGCTTGGTTACGTGTCGATGTTCAGCATGTTTATCGGCTTTGCCTTCTGGTATCGCGGCCTAGCACAGGGCGGTGTGGCCGCCGTATCGCAACTGCAATTGCTGCAACCCTTTTTCGGGCTGGTTTTGGCAGCACTGCTGCTGGGCGAGGAGGTAAGCCCAACCATGGCAGCTGTCAGTGTAGCTGTGGTGATATGCGTGGCAGGCGCAAAGAAGTTCTCTCAAAACACACCCAACACAAAAAAGGCTGGCGTCCCACAAGAGGGACACCAGCCTAGGTCCTAGAAAGCCACCTGGAGGGCGGATCGGCGACGCTCTAAGCCCATTCTTGAAACGTTAGGGCAGCCTTTTGGGAGCAGACTCGCGGCGTTAGCCGCGACCCCAGCGCCAGATGATGTTGCCGTTGTATTTGTTGACGGCGATCCGGCGGAAACCACGCTGACCGCGAGCTTCAAACACGTAGACCCGGTTGCGCTCACGCAGGAACGAGATGTTCCGGAAACCAGCCTGGCGCAGAATGCGGCGCGCCTGACGCGGGCGAAGCTGTTCACGCACATGGCGCGGCGGCTGATAGCGTGGCTGGTGGTGGCGCTGCTGAAAGTGGTGGCCGTTTGGCCCAAGGGTGAAAGTGCCCTGTGGCGTCGACCAGCTAAAAGAAAAGTTGGTTGCGTGGGCCATGTTGGCGCCGCCAGCAAGAGTGCCGAAAGCCAGCGCACCGGCGATGGCAGTTTTCATCAGGGTTTTGCGGTTCGTCATGATCATCTCCTTGATGTTCAGATGCTGAGCGGTTGGGGTTTGGCAGGAAGCTCTGGTGGTATGTGCCTCAGCGATGATCATAACTTAGGCCCCGCCCCCTGAACCCATTTGGAAGCGCACGTTCATTTTCAGTTCAGGGAAAAAAGGCGGCTGAAAAAGGGGTTAGGACAGCCGCAAACACCCACCCCTTGAAAACGGCTCACCCAATACGCAGCTATACTCTCGAAGGTGCCAAACGGGCTTTCAGCGCAGGTGGCAGCAGCGATCGCCAGATGGGATCGCACCGCTCAACAAGAGCACTGCCACAAGCGTAAACCTGAAACGTTGCTTCTTATGGAGAACACTCATGCGTGTTGATTATTCGCCCCTTTATCGTTCCACCGTCGGTTTTGATCGGCTCTTTTCCATGCTCGACCAGACGGTCTCGAACGAGACAAATTCCTATCCGCCTTACAACATTGAGCGCACCGGCGAGAACGCCTACCGCATTTCCATGGCGGTGGCCGGTTTTGGTCCCGATGAGCTGCACGTGGAAACCAAAAACCACACGCTGCATGTGCGCGGTGAAAAGGCAGCCGACGTTGCCAGTGACACCCGCGAAATCCTGTATCGCGGCATAGCAGCGCGTAACTTTGAGCGCCGCTTCCAGCTTGCCGACTATGTTGAAGTGAACGGCGCTTCGATGGAAAACGGCCTGCTTCACATTGAGCTGAAGCGTGAGCTGCCTGAAGCGATGAAACCGCGCAAAATCGCGATTTCTAATGGCACGCATGGTGGTGGTGACACCGCCGCTATCGAAGTGGACACCACAAAGGCCTAACCCAAGCGATGAACCAACTCCCTATGGTTCAATCGCCAAAGCCCGGCAGCGATGCCGGGCTTTTTTAATGGCTTGACCCCAACGCTACACACGTCAAGGTGGTAGGTTCAAACGGGGAACCAAACCATGAAAAAGACAAGTGTCACACGCTGGAGTGAACTGGCCGACCGCACACCAACCTATGCATTGGTCGCCGATATCGACCTTGTGGTCGTACGGTTCGACGACGAAGTCTCAGTATTTTATGGACGCTGCCTGCACCGCGGTGCGCTGATGGCCGATGGTTTCGTGCGCGGCCACAACCTTATCTGCGGTGTGCATGATTGGGATTACCGGCTCGACACCGGCATTTCGGAATATGCCAATGAAGAGCAACTTCCCAAGTTTTCCTCCTGGATAGAGGGCGACGATGTCTGCGTCGATGCGGACGAAATCAGCGCCTGGGCGCAGGACAATCCACAGCCCTTTGATCGTGATGCCTATCTGGGCGTCTACGCCGACACCTCACACGGCACGGCCGAAGAGCCGCTGAACGGGCTCATTCAGCAATATGCGCGTGATGGGCTGTCGAAGACTGGCCACCATGGCAAAGTTGAATCCATGGGCGTGCCACGTGAGGAGCTTCCGAGCTGGGACGATCTCCAGCTGCTCACCGCCCAGTTGCACAAACCGCCATTGCTCGACGAAGATGCCGTTGGCACCGAGGTGGTGATCGGCCCCAACGCGCAAAAACCGCTGCGTTTGAAGATACCCCTGTTTGTTTCCGACATGTCTTTCGGTGCCCTGTCAGAACCTGCCAAGGTGGCTCTTGCTCGCGGCGCTGAACTGGCTGGAACAGGCATTTGTTCAGGCGAAGGCGGTATGTTGCCGGAGGAGCAAGAAGCAAACTCGCGCTACTTCTACGAGCTTGCCTCCGCCCGCTTCGGCTTTGACTGGGACAAGCTGGCCAATGTCCAAGCTTTCCATTTCAAAGGCGGCCAAGGCGCAAAAACTGGAACCGGTGGGCACCTGCCAGGGGCTAAAAACAAAGGAAAAATCGCTGAGGTCCGTGGGATAGCTGAAGGCCAAGACGCGATATCGCCACCGCGTTTCCCCGATTGGACCAAGCCTTCGCAAATCAAGGCGTTTGCTGATGAAGTACGAAGCCGAACCGGCGGCATTCCCATTGGCTACAAGCTTTCCGCCCAGCACATCGAAAAGGATATCGACGCAGCCCTAGAGGTCGGTGTGGATTACATCATTTTGGATGGCCGCGGTGGCGGCACGGGCGCCGCGCCCATCTTGTTCCGCGACAACATTTCGGTACCAACAATCCCAGCGCTGGCACGCGCACGCGGGCACCTGAACAGCCTTGGCCGCGAGGACGTGTCGCTCGTCATCACCGGTGGCCTTCGCAAGCCGGCAGACTTCATCAAGGCGCTGGCCCTGGGCGCCGATGCTATCGCGGTGTCCAATGCCGCCATGCAGGCCATTGGCTGTATTGCTATGCGTGCCTGCCACACCAACAACTGCCCGGTTGGGATCGCTACGCAGAAGCCACATCTGGTTAGCCGCATTGTCGTAGAGAAGTCTGCCCGCCAGCTCACCAACTTCTTTGAAGCTTCTGTGGAGCTTATGCAGGTCATGGCGCGGGCCTGCGGCCACGATCACCTGTCAAAGTTCAATCACGATGATCTCACGACATGGAAGAAAGACATGGCCACACTGTCTGGCGTTGCCTATGGCGGTGTCGCCTAAGCGGCTTTTGCTCGCCGCGGGACAAAACCAACCAGAATTTAACGCCGCAACGTCACACCGGCCTCGGCAATGAAGCGGTTGATATCACCATCATTATCCGGCTCGTGCTCAAACGTGGTATCAAGCCGGAAGGCAACAATGGGTGAGGCACGCCAGGTCAGCCCAGCACGACCGGAGTAGGTGCGCGTGTCCGCGTCGATACCGCTGAACACCGTGTCATCGACGCCCACGCCAACCCGCATATCCAGATTGCGCCGCAAGGCATGCGTCAGGCCAAGGTCGGCGGAACGATTGATCCCAACGCCTGATCCCGCTTGCGTTGTCGGGTCAAGCTCGGTTGCAATATCAAGGGTCACGCTGGTCAGCGCGGTCACATCCCACGTCAGCGAGGCCGCAGCGGTGATCGCCAGCACATCCTCCAGCTGATCATCAGCAAACTGTTCACCAGCCAGACCGACCGAAGCCTCACCGCGCAACGGCCCATCATCGGCAATCGTCAAACCACCGCGTAGAGCATAGTTCATGCTATCGCGCTCAAATCCATTGCGATCAACGCGCTCATCGAACCGCCGCAGGCCAATCTCACCTTCCACAAAGGGCCGCATGATCGGCCCGGGCGCTTGAGAAAGCCGCAAGGTGATATCTCCATCAAAACGGTTGCGATCATCATTGGATTGAACACCACCACCGGCCAGAGAAGTCTCGCTGAACAGCGTGCGCGAGCCATCCAGCCCCAGGCTCGCCTCAACGGGGCCGATGGTCCGTGAGAGCGTGGCCCCAACCTCAAAATCATGGGTATCTGTGCTGCCATCCGCGCCAGCAGCCGCGTTTGAGTCGCTGTCCGGTTCGCCGGTCAGCGTGTAGCCACCACGCAAGGTCGCAGTTGTCTCCAGGCCCAAATCAAGGCGAAGCTCGCTGTTCACAGCCAGCGAGCGACCAAGGTCGCGTCCATCGTCAACATACTCCAACGTACCGCGCAGACTGCCCGTCCAGGCGTGGCGGCGCCAATCGCTCTCAACCGAAATCTCCGGAGAAAGCGTCACCGTGCGCACCTCGCGTGCATCCGCATCACTGTCGGTGTTGCTGTCATACCCAACGGCCAGATCGATGGCCGGAAACCAAGTCAGCGGCCCAGAGCGAATACCAATCGGCGCATAAGGATCAGGAACATCAATGCCCTGCTGTGCAGCAAGCTCGGGCGTTGCTGGTGTTTCTATGGTGCCGGTCACAAGACCGCTGTCAGGCACCGCAAAACGGCGCAGATCATCCTCGCCGATCACGTCAGCAGCATCGCTGTCGGTCTGCGAAGCGGTGAAATAGCGCGCGCCTGGCACGCTCTCTTCAGGCAAAGACGGCAAACCGCCCGTTGGCCCGATGGAAGGCCGCAAAAAAGCATCGCCGCCCCCTTCCTGACCGGGAAGGACAACCGCGCTGTCATCCTGGCTTTGCGCATGCGCGTCGTCCACGCCCACCATCCCCTGAGACACCAGGGCAAGTGGGGCGACAAACCCAAACAAAACAATAGAAAAGGAACGCGAGCTCATACCAGCGGGGCTGCTTTAACAGGCACGCGACCCAACACGCGCGCACAAAAAAGGGTTAAACAACCTTAAACCGTCACGGTTAACGAGGTGTTGCTGGCCCGTTTACCGCGCGCTAACGCTAAGTACAGCTTTCACAGTTCCTGTGGTTTTTTACCCACGCCATTTAGCTCTCGTTTTCCATCCGCCACGTAATCTGAGCGTGAAAAGTGCGGCGTCCAGCTGCATGAGAGAACAGCGCAAGGCCTGGGTGCCCCCATGGATTTAGCAACGATTATCGGTATCGCCGCCGGTGCAGGCGTCGTCCTTGTCGCGATGCTGCTGGGTGGCAGCATCGGGCAATTTGTCGATCTTCCCTCCGTCTTGATCGTGATTGGTGGCGGGTTTGCCGCAACCCTTATTCGCTTTCCTTTGTCGGGCATCGGCCAGGCCTTGGTTATGGGCGGCAAAGCAGCCTTCACGCATAAAAAGGTATCTCCTGGCGAGTTGGTCGAAGAAATTGCCAGCCTTGGTGATGTTGTGCGCAAAAGCGGCCCACTGGGTTTGGAGAATGTCGAAGTCTCCCATCCCTTGCTGCAAAAGGGCACGCAATACGTAACCGACGGCTTTGAGCCAGCCTTCATTCGCGAAAGTTTGGAACGTGAGCGTGACCTATCCCTGGAACGATTGGCCGAAGGTCAACGGGTTTTCAAATCGCTCGGCGACGCTGCCCCAGCCTTTGGTATGATCGGAACGCTGGTTGGCCTGGTTCAGCTGCTGGCCAACATGGATGACCCATCCACCATCGGCCCGGCGATGGCCATCGCGCTTTTGACCACCATGTACGGTGCGATCCTGGCCAACCTTGTGTGCTTGCCGATTGCCGACAAGCTGGAAGCAAAATTTGCTGTCGATGAGGTCAATCTATCGCTGGTGATCGATGGTGTGACGCAGATCCGTGAGAACAAAAGCCCGACGCTCATCCGCGAAATGCTGCTCGCTTATCTGCCAGAAAAAGCGCGCACTGAGCTCGTTGAAGCGGCCGAAGCGGCGTAAGCGGAGCGCACGAGTATGGCACGCAAAAAGGCAGGTGGGGGCGGTGGCGTCCCAGAATGGCTGGTCACCTTTGCTGACCTGATGTCCATTCTGGTGTGCTTCTTCGTGCTCATCATTTCCTTTTCCATTCAGGATCAACAGAAACTACAAATCGTTGCAGGTTCCATGCGCGATGCGTTCGGTAGCCAGGAAGTGATTCGCCGCTCGGGTATGATCGAAATGGAAGGCGCACCGCTGCGCGACTTTGTGCGCCGGGTCGGTATTGTTGAAACGCCCGAAGACTCAGAGTTCGCCACCGAACGCCACGATATGCGCCCAATGCAGGGCCCGGAAGCTAACACACACACCATCGAGCAGGCTGAGACAGAAATCCCTCGCCGCTTTGCCACCGCCGCCGCATCATTGCGCCAAGCCTGGCAGGCGCTACCGGAAATCACCGAACTTTCCCAACACATTGTGCTGGAGGAGAACGAAGAAGGCCTGCACGTCTCGTTGGTTGATCAGGATGGCCGCTCCATGTTCCCTGAAGGGTCAAAGTACCCTTATGAGACAACGCGGCTTCTGCTGGCCCAGATGGCGCCAACCCTGCGCCAGTTCCCCTACCGCGTGCAGATCACGGGCCACACCTCGGCCTCTTCAGCGCCGCCGCTCAACGCGGCCTACACCGACTGGGAACTCTCTGCAGATCGCGCCAATGCCTCACGCCGTATTCTGCAGGACCACGGAGTTCCAGCTGAACGCTTTGCTGGGGTTATCGGCCGAGCCGACAGCGAACCGCTGTTCACAAACGATCCTGCGCTTCCCGCCAATCGCCGCGTAACGATCTTGTTGATGCGCGAAGAGCCGCCGATCCCGCACGACCACGTGCCGTAGCAAAGCGAACGTTTAAAGCGCTTCGACCTGAAGTGTGGCACCGCGCGCGCCGGCCACCCGCACACGTGCACCAGCCGGCAGATCCGGCCCCTCAACACGCCATAATGTATCGCCCAGCTTCACCCGGCCTCTGCCACCAACCAGCGGTTCGTCCAGCGTGATCTCGCGGCCCAGATACGATTTGCCGCGCTCATTAAGACCCGGTGCATCGGTGGTCTCATCACCTTGGCGCGCGAAGAAACGTCGTCCCGCAATGATCGATGTCAGCGCAAAGACCGCAAACAAGATCAGTTCAACTTGCCAGCTCATGTCGTTGAAAAACGCCACAAGCCCAACGGCGATGGCCGCTATGCCCAGCCACATGAAAAACACGCCAGGCGCGAGCAACTCTAGCCCCAAAAGGGCGATGCCCAGTGTGATCCAGGTCCACTCGCCCAGCTCCGAAAAGGCTTCTACCATTATCCGTTGCCGCCCGTTTTCTTATCGCTCTGATCACCCAGCGCAGCCTTGGCGATCTCGCCAATACCAGCAACCGATCCAATGACCGATGCGGCCTCAAGCGGGATCATCAGCGTTTTCTGGTTTGGTGAGGCAGCGATCTCGCCAAGCACCTTCACGTATTTCTCGGCCACGAAATAGTTCACCGCCTGCGCTGACCCATTCTCGATGGCCACCGACAGCATCTCCGTGGCCTTGGCGTCCGCTTGCGCCAAGCGCTCGCGGGCCTCAGCATCGCGGAATGCAGCTTCACGACGACCTTCAGCTTCCAGCACCAGTGACTGTTTTTCACCGTCGGCGCGCAACACTTCGGCTTGGCGCAAGCCCTCAGCTTCAAGAATCGAGGCACGCTTGTCACGCTCGGCCTTCATCTGACGGGCCATGGAATCCACCAGGTCACGCGGCGGATCGATGTCCTTGATCTCGATACGGGTGATCTTCACCCCCCATGGTTCAACAGCCGCATCGACGACACGCAAAAGGCGACCATTGATCTCGTCACGATTGGACAGCAACTCATCAAGCTGCATGGAACCCATCACGGTACGAATATTGGTAAGCGTCAGGTTCATGATCGCGTTCTGCAAACCAAGCACCTCATAGGCTGCGCGCGGCGCATCGAGCACTTGATAGAATGTCACCCCGTTGACCGTCACCGTGGCGTTGTCCTTGGTGATGGCCTCTTGGCTCGGCACGTCCAGAACCTGTTCCATCATGTTCAAACGTGAGCCGATTTGATCGAA
This sequence comes from Pseudomonadota bacterium, assembly GCA_039814945.1. Taxonomy (GTDB): domain Bacteria; phylum Pseudomonadota; class Alphaproteobacteria; order Rhizobiales; family MH13; genus MH13. Next base: position 3,104 of record JBCCAF010000025.1, on the reverse strand, counting down.
AAACGGCACGATAAGATTGAGGCCAGGACGCAGCGTTTTGGTGTAGCGACCGAACCGCTCCACAGTGAAATTGTACCCCTGTGGCACTTGCTTGATGCCCATGAAAATGAGCGCAATGATAAGCGCCAACAGCACGATGATGACAATGTCAAAACCGCCAATGGGAAGGTTTGGGAAGGAATTCATGGGTTTCACCTGTCAAAATCGAGAACGCTTGCCCCAGCGTTTACATGTGCTTGATCAGCTCAATGCGCAAGCTTGAACTTTGGAAGGAGGGCAACTTAGAGAACGGCCAAAAGCACTTGAGAAGCGCCTAAGAGGCACGCTCAACCATAGCGCCAGCAGCACGCCCCGCCGATTCAATATAGTCCGGATCGTGATGAATAAGCACCGTTGAGAATGCGCCATCCATCAACAAAACCACATGCCTTGCAAGCTCTAGTGGGTTGATCAGCGCATGCTCGGTAAAGGTTTCGGCCAACCAGGCTTCAAACTTCTTTTTGTGCAAAGCGCCAACTTTCATCGCCGGATGCCCAGGCTTGTTGGCAAGCTCAGCAGCGGTGCGCAGGAACCCACACCCTTTCCATTTGGGATGGCGCGCAGCATCCGCCAATCTGACGAACATGGCCTCAACCTTGTGGGCTAGTGATCCATCCGGCTCATCAAACCAGGCTTTGAAAAGCGCCAGATTGGGCTGATCGCGCGAGGCCAGATAGGCCTCGATCAGATCGTCTTTGCTCTTGAAGTGATAGTAGAGCGTTTTCTTGGTGATCCCGGCTTTGGCGGCAATCGCATCCACGCTGACGGCGCGAATGCCTTCAGCGTAAAACAGGCTGTTGGCAGCATCCAATAGGCGATCTTTTGCGGGTCGGTTTTGTTTGGGCATGGCCATGTATACTACTCAGTGAGTATACGTCAATTTTTGCCAGCTCTATGGTTTCCTGCACACGAAGGAGAAACCAATGAGTGACCTCATCATCCAAGAGAGAGAAGGCGCTATCGCGCTCCTCACATTCAACCGACCGGAAAAGCTGAATGCGCTCAGCTACGCTCTCAACGACCAGTTGCTGCACCTGCTCGATAAGATCGAGGACGATCAAGCCATCCGCGCCATCGTCCTGACCGGAGCAGGAGACTGCGCCTTTTCTGCCGGTGGCGACATTCATGAATTCGCGCAGAGCATCAATGCTGGCGTCGACATCGCCGTGAAAGACTTCTGCAAGCGCGGTCAAACCATGACGGCCCGCCTGGAGAGCTTTCCCAAGCCCATCATCGCGGCCGTCAACGGCATCGCTTATGGCGGAGGCTGCGAGATCACCGAAGCGGTGCATTTGGCCGTGGCCAGCGAAAGGGCCGTCTTCGCCAAACCGGAGATCAATATCGGCATTCCACCGACCTTTGGAGGCACGCAGCGCCTGCCGCGTCTGGCCGGGCGCAAACGGGCACTGGAACTCCTTTTGACCGGCGACACGTTCTCGCCCCAACGCGCCTATGAAATGGGCTTGGTGAACAAGGTGGTGCCGCATGATCAATTGCTGCCGTCGGCCTTCACCTTGGCGCAGCAGATACTCGCCCACTCCCCCCTTGCCGCCTCACGCATCATCGCGGCGGTAACCCGCGGCATCAACACCAGCATTGATGAAGGGCTGATGATCGAGCGTGAGCAGTTCGCACGCATGGCAGTTACTAACGATGTCCATGAGGGGTTGGACGCCTGGATCGCGCGCCGCACGCCACACTACAGCGGAACTTGACCGGAACGCAGACTCTAAAGCACCCCCCAACGCCCAGCCCTTGTTACACCTTGAGCGAATTCCCACCTCTCCTTAGGGAAAGAACGGGAGCGACCACCATGCCAACATTACGTATTGCGCTATTGTTGCTGCTGACAACGGTCGTTTCCGCGCCGGGACTCAGCTTGGCTCAACCAACCGGTCAGGTGATGGAGATCGAGGTTCCAGCACCCTCGCTGACCGGCAATTTGCTTGAAACCCCAGACGTGCAAAGCGCTGCGGTCTACCTGCCACCAAGCTATGATCAACAGCCGGACCGCCAATACCCGGTGATCGTGCTGCTGCATGGCATTTTCGATGATTATGGCGTTTGGCTGGAGCATTTCGGTGTGCCGGCCATTCTCGACCGCCTTGTTGAGGCAGAAGAAATACCCGAACTAATTCTGGTTATGCCCAATGGCGGCAACCGATATGGCGGCGGTTTCTATCGCAATTCATCGGTCAGCGGGAACTGGGCTGATTATATCGCAGATGATCTGCTGGGCTTTATCGACGATACTTTTCGCACCCTTCCAGATGAAGAAAGCCGAGCGATCGTTGGCCACTCAATGGGCGGTTACGGCGCCATCAACCTTGCCATCACACGCCCGGGACTGTTCTCCACGGTCTGGTCCATGAGCCCTTGCTGCCTGGCGGCCGATGATGATCTGGGTTTTGGCAACGATGCCTGGAAACGCACAGCATCGGTATCAACGCCGGAAGATGTGCAGCGGCTTGTCGACACCGATGACTTCTTCCCCATCGCGTTTCTGGGTCTGATCACCGCTTTCAGCCCTGCGCCCGACGCAGCGCCGATCTATGGTGATTTCCCCTTTGAATTGGTGAGGGGTGAAGTTGTCTTGGATGAACCGGCCTATGACCGTTACTTGGACGCGTTTCCGATACGCCAGGTGCGCGACGCGCGGCAAAGCCTTCGCAATCTGCGGGGGCTTGCTCTTGGAGTCGGCCTTGGCGATCAGTTTTTGCACATACCCGCAGGCACGCTCGCACTGTCACAGCAGCTTGGAGACGAACGGATCCCCCATCGCCTCGACGTTTATGATGGAGATCACCGCCAGCAGATCAGCGAACGGCTTGAAACAGTTGTCCTGCCTTGGGTTGGCGAGCGATTGGAAACAGCGCAGTAGCGCAAACCAGGGCCTATCGAAACGATAGAAATCCCGGAGCGGTTGAGCTACTCCCCATTTGTTGGACAGATTTCGGCGTAAATTAAGCTACTCTTTGCACCTGCTGATCGGGTTGGGTTGTTTCATTTCGCTGCCAATAGATCACGGCAGGTGGTTTGCCGCCAAGGGAAGAGTGTGGTCGCTT
>JBCCAF010000040.1:0-2385 GCA_039814945.1 Pseudomonadota bacterium | reverse complement strand
GCCACAGACGGAGGTAGAGATTAGCCCAGTGTTTGAAGACACCTCTGTGCGCGCAGCAGTCCTCGCCAATCACGGTACTATTGGCGTGGGCAAGACGCTAACAGCGGCGCAGTATCTAGCTGAGATCATCGAGGAAACGGCGCATATCGCCTATGTCCGCGATACGCTGATGGCGGCACATGGCAAGACCGCGGCTGACCTGCCAAGCTACGGTACTGCTAAGGATGCGAAGGCTGCTTTGATCTGAGCGACCGTCCTAGAACATCACGTTGACCAGCCATAGCGAGAGCGTCGGAAAGCTGATCAACAAAACCACGCGCAGAATGTCGGAAATCAAGAATGGAAGCACCCCGTGGTAGGTGCGCTGGATCGGTATGTCTTTGGCCAGGGAGTTGATTATGAAAAGGTTCATCCCCACCGGTGGCGTGATTAATCCGACCTCAACCACGATAAGCGCCAGAATCCCGAACCAGATCGCTGTCGCCTCCGCGGTCATTCCGAAATCCAGGCTTTCGATGATCGGAAAGAAGATCGGGATCGTCAGCAGGATCATTGACAGCGAATCCATCACACAGCCGAAGACGAGGTACGCCAGCAGCATCACCAGCAGGATTGTCATCGGCGCATAGCCAGAAGCAGAGATCCAGTCGGCCAAGGCTTGGGGCATTTGCGTGATCGCAAGGAAGGAGTTGAAAAGCTGCGCACCCAGCAGAATGAGAAAAATCATGGCCGAGGCGCTGGCGGTCGACAGGATGCACTCGACAAACGTTTGCCTGTTCAATCCTCCGGTCCAAAGCCCGTAAAGCCCAGTGGCCACTGCCCCCCAAGCGGCCCCTTCGGTGGGCGTAAAGAGCGCTTGAACGCCATCCTTGGTCCAATTCCAATCTGCTGCAATCCCGCCCATCACAAGGCCAAAGATCACGACGACAGGCCAAACGTTGCCTAGACTGCGGAGCCGGTCGCGCATCGGCACAGGCGGCGCGGTGGTGGCGCTGTTCGGATAGATACAGACATAGACCGCTACTGCCAGCATATAGCCAAGGGCTGCGATGATGCCTGGAATGAGCGCAGCCATGAACATCTTGACGATATTTTGCTCAGTCAGGATCGCATAGATCACAAGGATGACCGAGGGCGGGATCAAGATCCCCAAAGTGCCTCCCGCTGCCAGAACACCGGTTGAAAGCGCATCGGAATACCCGCGCTTGCGCATCTCTGGCAAGGCCACCTGCCCCATAGTGGACGCCGTCGCAAGCGAGCTGCCACAGACCGCACCGAAACCGGCACACGCCCCTACAGCGGCCATCGCAATGCCCCCTTTGCGGTGACCAAGCCAATCGGAGGCGGTATCAAACAACGCTTTGGACATGCCCGATTTCGTCGCAAACTGCCCCATCAACAAGAACAGCGGTACGATAGAAAGCGAATAGGAAGAGAACATATCATAAGACATGCTCTTCATCTGCGACAGGACCGCCGTTGGGTTGCCGCGAATGATCCAGCTCCCGACAAAGCCGGTTACCGCCATGGCAATCGCGATGGGCATGCGCAAAAAGATTGCGCCGAGCATCAGGAAAAACCCCAGCCCCGCCAGTTCAAATCCGGTCATCAGCTGCGTCCCAAAAAGTCATTCAGCGCGCGCCAGACGGTGAATGCGCTGATCACTGTAAAAAAGAGCGCGCCAACAAAGGACAGCGCATAGGAGTACCACAGCGGCATCCCTAGGATGTAAGTGGTATTGTTGGTGAAGGGCTTATAGCCAAAGCCCAAGATATCCCGCACTGATTGGTCAAACCACGTGACTTGCTCGCCGAACCCCATCCAAAGCCGCCAAGCGATGACGAAAGCTACCAGAAAAATCAGAATGTTCCCGACCAGCACCAGCGCGAGATTGACGCGTTTTGGCGCAAAGTCGGCCAAAATGTCCACCGTGACATGGCCCTGATTGAGCTGACACCAGGACATGAAACAGAACACAGCCACAGCCGTTCCTGCTTCAACCAATTCAAAGTCACCCGGCACAGGGCCAAGACCAATTTGCAGGCCCACAAAGGCGCGGCCGATTGTCGAGATTACCGTCATCACGGCAATTAACACCAGCACCATGCCGCCCAAAAAGGCCAGCCAGCGTGCGATGCTTTCCATCACTGGCGCAACTTTCGTCTCAGCTGTAACGGCGATGCCCATGGTCTTTTAACGTAATGTGAGGGAGGGAAAGTGTGGCTCCGGCGCCAATCGCGCCGAAGCCTTTGGTTTACTTGCTGTGCTTGGCGATCAACGCGCGTGCATCATCCAGCATGGCTTGTGCAGGCAGACCGTTGCCGCTCATGGTTTCAACCCATGTGGCGATCTGTGCATCTGCAATGGCTTTGATCTCTGCCGTGG
>JBCCAF010000023.1:0-54017 GCA_039814945.1 Pseudomonadota bacterium | reverse complement strand
TCGCATCCTGGGGCTGGAGCAGGTCCCAAGGGTTTGGCTGTTCGCCAATTAAAGCGGTACGTGAGCTGGGTTTAGAACGTCGTGAGACAGTTCGGTCCCTATCTGCCGTGGGTGTAGGAGTATTGAGAGGATCTGTCCCTAGTACGAGAGGACCGGGATGGACAGACCTCTGGTGGACCTGTTGTGGCGCCAGCCGCATTGCAGGGTAGCTATGTTTGGAACGGATAACCGCTGAAGGCATCTAAGCGGGAAACCAGCCTCAAAACCAGTACTCCCTTGAGAGCCGTGGAAGACCACCACGTTGATAGGCCGGGTGTGGACGCGCAGCAATGCGTGAAGCTTACCGGTACTAATTGCTCGATTGGCTTGATTGCTCTCATTACACCATACACATGTACGAATACTCGATGGTTCGGCCTTACCCGCGCTGACTATCGATCACTGAACAGTTCCTGATCTTCCGATCGGGTTTAAGACCAAAATCACAACCCCATTCTTTGCCGGCCTGGTGGCTTGAGCAGAGAGCCTGCACCCGATCCCATCCCGAACTCGGACGTGAAACTCTCTAGCGCCGATGGTACTTTGTCTTAAGGCACGGGAGAGTAGGTCGTTGCCAGGCCTGCAAAGAATGGGGTTATCGTCTCACCACCACTTCTTAAAACCCGCCACGGTTCGCGTTCTCTGCGAATCGTGGCGGGTTTTTTGCGTTCTGATCTGCTTGCGTTTTGAAATGCAGAACGCAGACGGGCAGTGAATGCCTGTTTATCCTCGCTGCATGCTCTTGGCGTCATCTTTCCTGGTGTGACCACACCAGAGGATACTTCGATGACCAACCTGCCAGATTGTCGGGAACTTCAACGACGATTGCGAGATTACGAGGATGAGTTGCATCGGCTGCAAAGTGATATGCGTGATGCAAACAACGAACAGGTTAGATTGGAAAGGGAGCTTCCGCGTGAAAGGTCTAGGTTGCTGACTCTACAGGCAGCCGAAGTCGCACTTAATGGCCTCCCAGTAGAGCGAACAGCACTTCAGATTGTCCGTGAACTCAGTGCTGCAAGTCTAAGTGAAGCTACTCGCCGTCAACAGTCGCTTGTAGACGAGAAAGAGCAGAGGCTGAGGCAAGCAATCCGTAGGCAAGAGCAAGGCAGGGAAAAGGCAAGAGATTTGCAATACAATATTGATCGAACAATGTCCGATATGCGAAGCAGCAGTTGCTAGGAAAAGCTGTTATCAGATTGATTGTAGAGTGCGCAATGTGTCTATGGTCGCTGCATCCTGGCTCTGGCTATGCAGCAACTGCCCGTCCAAACGTGCAGTTTGGGTGGTGAACAGCTTAAATTGGTAAAATTGGTTATTTTGCACCGTTGCTAAATTGGGGTGCACTGGGCGATATTGCTAACCTAATATTGATGAAGAGGTTGGCCTCGATGCGACGCGTATGGGTTGTTCTCATCCCGATTTTGCTAGTGTTTTTTCCAAAATACGCCAGCGCGCAGGAGCCTTGGGCTGCTGACTTGCCTCCTGAGATACAGACGCGGATGGCCGCTGAATATCCAGATTTTTTCGGTAGCAGCGGCATAGCTGACAGGTCGTTTGATTATTCTGCTGCCATGGGAGTTCGTGTTTATGCTCCAGCCGCGGTCATGGATGCAGCAATGGAACATCTTCGCATCAGTTTGGCGACGACTCGCGCGCGGTTCTTCACCCATGATCGCGACGTGCTTTTTCGCGCTCTGCTCGCCGATAGCCAGTGCGAGGCGGCACACGATATCTTGTGGCTAGGATTTGTCGAAAATCATCCCTATCTCTCCATCTTTGCAAGCGATCTCCATTTTCTGCGCCGCCTTCGCTGGCAAGTGTATGGTGCCAACCTCATTGATTTTTCCGGGGTACTGCCACCCGAAGACCCTATTCTCGATCTTCGCGGTCTTGCTGCTTGCTTTGCTGCCGAGGCTGCGCGCCGCAATGCGGCTGTCGTCACGGCCTGGGCAGAGGATTCGACAATTCCAGATAGAATTCGGCGGGCGTTCACTGGGTTTCCCACACTGGTGAATGCAAATGGGTCAGTTCATGGGGCACGGGATGGCAATTATTGGCACTTGATCCACATGGCCACGCAAGGCGCAGGTGACGGCTATGGGCCTGCGGGGGCGCTGTTCGTTGAACTTGCGCTTGAACTGGACAGCATCGCCGTGCCCGACGATGTGCTGCAAATGTTGTTGCTGCGCGCCGATGAGACCTGGCCCGACATTGACGCAGATCTGCCATTGCCGGTTGCCCGCGCCCGCATCACAGAGCTGTTGCCCATCACTGCCGCCCGCCTTTCAGCAGACGATCTGGCGCGTGCCGAGCAGTGTTTTCTGACCGATGAGCCTTACAACCGGTTGCTTTTGGGTGAGGCCGCCTACGCCCAACTGCCCGCTGAGCAGCGCTGCCAGCCTTGATCCATGAGGCCTTGGCCAAGACGCAGATTGGCCGAGGCGCAAAAAGGTGTGCTTCCCATCACGCGCTGATTGCCTGCCTTATGGTATCCTCCGATCTGATTGTTAATGGCTGCCCTGTATAGCAGCGCTCAGATAGGTGAGATTGTCATGCCGCGTTTCACTGCGCCCTTCTTACTGATTGCTGGCGTCATACTCGCCACTGCACCGGCCATAGCGCAAGATGTGGCGGGCAGCTTAGACCATCCGCTTATTGGCCGGTTCGAGGGCAGTGTCATCACGGCCTATGAGGCCTTGGCCTTTGATGAAGTCGCTGTCGCGCAGCAGCCAGAAGAGGTGGTGATGGTTGAGGGCGCCGTGACGCGCTTGGCCTACACCTATCCCGAAGGTACAGCGTTGGTTCAAATTGTCCGCAACTTTGAGCAGCAGCTCGATAATGAGGGGTTCTCACTCAAGCTTTCCTGTTCGCAGGATGAATGCGGCGGGATGAGCTACGAGGTTGAACAGTTTGGCAACTCACCCTCCTGGGCGGATCGGTTCAACTACCGTTATGTGATGGGCACCCGCGCCCGGGCGGATGGAACCGTCCACGCCACTTTCTTTGGATCGGTCAACAATGGCATCGTGCGCGCGGTTGTCACCGTGACGGAAGAAGAGGCGATGGCGTTTGAAATGGTGCCAGCCGAAGAGATGCAAAGCGCTATTTCCGAAACCGGACGGGTGGCACTTTATGGCATTCAGTTCGCCTTGGATGATGCCGCGATCCAACCGGAAAGTGAACCAACGCTTGATGAGATCGCGCGGTTTCTCAGCGCAAATGATGAGCTGATAGTGGTTATTGTCGGCCACACCGACAATCAGGGCACGCTGCCCTACAATCTGGACCTTTCAGCGCGCCGCGCGGAGGCTGTTCGTGATACCCTAGTTCAGGACTATGCCATCAGTGCGGACAGGCTGAGCCATGCCGGAGCTGGCTTTTTGGCGCCTGTGGCAAGCAATGCCAGTGAAAGCGGCCGCGCGCTCAACCGACGGGTTGAAATCATAGTGCGTTGACAATGATCAGCCTGCGCCTCCTCCCCCCGTACTAGTCCCGAAGTTGGGTTCTGCTTGGTGACATTGTCACCGTCACCAGAGCTCATCTGTGCAACCTGTGCCGCATTCGTTTCGCCGTTACCAAAAAGATTCTGGCTTGGACGTCACCTGTCTGGCGATGACCGCAACAGAGCGAGGCGATTGCGCACATCGGGAGTGAATTGATGCTTGATAGACGACAATTTTTGGCTGCGACGGCGCTTGCTGGTATAACGGCTGGGTTGGCTCCCACAGTTGGGGTGGCCCAAACCGCGCCGATTTCAACCAACGCCCGTATCATCATCATTGGTGCTGGTGCTGCTGGAACGGCCCTTGCCAACCGTTTGGTGCGCCGTCTTGATGGCGCAAGCATCACCATCATCGATCCGCGTGCCAATCACCTCTATCAACCGGGGCTGACACTGGTGGCGGCGGGTTTGAAACCTGCCGAATATGTGGTGTCTGAGACAACCGATTGGTTGCCGTCAGATGTGTCGCTGGTCACCGAGGCTGTTGTAGCCGTCGATGCAGTCAGTAGCACGGTGGACACTGCTGACGGCCAAAGCCACAGCTATGACTGGCTGGTCGTCGCGCCTGGCCTGGTGCTCGATCATGATGCCATTGAAGGCTTCTCCCTGGATATGGTTGGCCAGAACGGTATCGGCGCGCTTTATGCCGGGCCGGACTATGCCGCCCGGACGTGGCAAGCCGCCTCGCAGTTCATCGACGAGGGCGGCGTCGGGCTTTTCACCCGGCCAGCCACGGAAATGAAGTGCGCCGGTGCACCGCTCAAGCACACATTTCTCATCGAAGATCTTGCTCAGAAAGCTGGCAACCGCTCGCGCATGAATTTTGTTTATGCCGCGCCCCAGGGTTCGCTGTTCGGTGTGCCCATTGTGGCGGAGAAAGTGCGCATGCTGTTTGGCCAGCGCGATATTGCGCCGGTGCACAACTACACGCTGAAATCGGTCGATGCCGGTCGCAAGCGCGCCACCTTCATAACGCCAAGTGGCGATGCTGAGATGGCCTATGACTATCTGCACGTGGTCCCACCGCAGCGTGCACCGGATTTTGTGCTTGAATCGGATTTGCCATGGGCCGATCGCTGGGTTGGCCAGGGCTGGCTGGAGGTTGATCCTTCAACCTTGCAACACCGCCGTTACCCCAATGTGTTCGCGGTGGGCGATGTGGCTGGTGTGCCCAAGGGCAAGACAGCTGCCAGCGTGAAATGGCAGGTGCCAGTGGTGGAAGATCATCTGGTTGCGGCCATCGACGGACGTGATGGCACCGAGGTTTACAATGGCTACACGTCCTGCCCGCTTATCACGCGTGTTGGGCGGGCGATGTTGGTTGAGTTTGATTATCAAAACAATCTCGTCCCATCCTTCCCAGGGGTCATCGCACCGTTGGAAGAGCTTTGGATCAGCTGGCTGATGAAGGAGGTGGCACTGAAAGCCACCTACAATGCCATGTTGCGCGGACGCGCTTAGGAAGCGGGAACCATGAAAGAACTGACACTTGGTACTTTGATCGCGGTGTTTGAAGAAATCTTCGGACGCGGTCTGTTTTGGGCGATGGTCGCCATCGCCGCCCTCGTTACGCTGGCGTATCTTTACGTGCTGATCCGCGACCGTTCGGTGAGCTGGAAGAAGTTTCTTCTGGCGCAGCTTTCCATGCCAGTGGGCGCGGTTTTTGCGGTGCTCTTTGTGCAGGGCGTGACCGACTCCTCGTTTGCCGACATTGGCGGCCCCGTTGATGTGATCATTCTGCTGGGTATTGCTTTGGTGGGCGCCATTGGTATGGCGATCCTGGTCTACACACTGGAAGCATTGATCCGTAGCCGCCGCACGCAAACGGGCTGACCCGTCTGACGTGTGTGTCTATGCGATTGCAATTGAGCTCAATCTGCCGGAGATAGGATGCTGACGTTCACTTGAGTGCCAGCATGCCGCTTTCCATCTTTCTGATCACCCATAATGAGGCGGCTAGGCTTGGCCAGGTGCTTGAGGCTGTTGCCAGCCTCAGCGACGATTTGGTGGTCGTTGATTCAGGTTCAACTGATGGCACTTTGGGTATTGCCGAACAGCGTGGCGCGCGCGTGTTTCATCGCGATTGGACTGGTTACGGTGCGCAGAAACGCTACGCTGAAGATCAGTGCGAGCATGATTGGCTTTTGAACCTTGATGCCGATGAGGTCGTGACGCCTGCTTTGATTGAAGAGATCAAGGCACTCTTTGCCTCTGATGCTCTCAAGCCTGGGGCCTACAAGGTGCACATCCGTAATCTTTATCCCGGGGACACCAAGCCGCGCCCTTTCGCAACCGACTACAATGTTGTGCGGCTCTACCATCGCTCTGTTGGTCGCTATCGCGATGATCCAGTTTACGACCGGGTGGTGCTGCAAGATGGGGTTTCAGTTCGGCAGCTTTCCTCGCCGATTTATCATCATTCGGTCGTCAGTTGGTTCCATATGGTGGACAAGGCCAATCGTTTCACCAGTCACGAGATCGGTAAGATAGCTGCCAAACCGCGTTGGGAGCTTTTGGTACGCCTGGTTACCGAAATGCCTTTGCAGTTCCTGCGCAATTATTTCTTGCGCGGCCATTGGTTGGGCGGTTGGAAGGGTTTTGTTTTCGCGCTCAACACCGCCTATCTACGTACCTTGCGCATCGCCAAGGCGCTGGAAGAAAAAGACACGAAGAGCCACTAGCGCCAGGCTTATTGTTGCTGATGCTGCCCTGCAAAAAATCTGTCACAAATCATGCATTTGCCCCTTGTATTCATGGCGTAAGGCTCGTACATCAGGCCCTCGCACGATGGATCAGGCCCTTGTCATGACCTATCACCGTGCCGTGTCGCGGGGTGGAGCAGCCCGGTAGCTCGTCAGGCTCATAACCTGAAGGTCGCAGGTTCAAATCCTGCCCCCGCAACCATTTCAGTCAAAATAACCTATATAAACCAGCATATTAGCTGGGCCGCTGATCTTGCCCAGAATCGCACTTCAATTAAATCAGTAACTTAGCTTTGCAGGTTCAAATCACCCGCAACCAACCCACAATGACATCTATCCAGACCGCGATGTCGCGCCACCATCGCGCTGATGTTGGATTTCCAAGGTCAGCGACCGCGTATGGTTGCCCAAGCTGACGCTTCCCGTTGGGAGTAGCGATGTCGGCAGTTGGCGGCAAAGCGGACACCGCCTTAGACATACACGACCTAGCAGGTGTTGTTCCATGTCACGCGCCAGGCCGACGGATCCTCGGCCAACGCCTCTTGGTAGACAAATGCCAATTCTAAGAAGTGTACCTCCAGGCAGTTTCTTAACCATGCTGACAATGGCAATGCTGCGATGCACCAGAGTTCACATCGCCTTCATCGCTGAACGCTAGCCTTGCCCCTCAAAGAACTCTTAGCAGTTGGATGGCGGGATTTTGATGGGTTGGGCAAGCGCAGTTTTGGCCGGATGTGCACTCCTGTTTGGTGCAGATGTGGCATTTGCCGCAGGAGCTGGTGACAGTCTCGCTGCGCTGGTTCAAGCCAACAGCGAGGCTTTGAGCGCAACCAAAACGAATCTCGATATGGTTTGGATTTTGGTGGCCGCTGGGTTGGTTTTGCTGATGCAAGTAGGCTTCATGCTGCTTGAGGCTGGCATGGTGCGATCCAAGAACTCAATCAATGTCGCGCAAAAAAACATGCTCGACTTTACCTTCACGGTCGTCCTTTTTGCTGGCGTCGGGTTTATGTTTGCCTTCGGTGCCTCTGAAGGTTTTTGGGTCGGATCGGACACCAATCTCTTTTTCCTATCGAATGTAGATGCGTGGGGCCTCGCCTTCTTCACCTTCCAGGTGATGTTCTGCGGCACAGCGGCAACCATTGTATCCGGCGCTGTTGCCGAGCGAATGCCGTTGGCGGCCTATGTGCTTGGATCCATCGTTATTGCAGCCCTCATTTACCCGGTGTTCGTGCACTGGGCATGGGGCACGGCGCTTGTCGAAAACGATAGCGCGTTTCTTGCCACTATGGGCTTTGTCGACTTTGCTGGCTCAACCGTTGTGCACGGTACAGGCGCCTGGGTGGCGCTTGCAGCGTGCTTGATCATTGGTGCGCGCAAGGGTCGGTTTGACGCCAATGGCAAGCCGCGTCGCATTCAGGGCCATAGCCCAGTTCTGGCAACCAGCGGCGCGGTGCTGCTCTTTGTGGGCTGGATAGGCTTCAATGGCGGCTCGACGCTTGAAGCATCCTCCGACATTGCTGGCATCATCGCGAACACAGTGCTTGCCGCTGCAATGGGCACAGCGGCCGGACACGCAATGGGGTGGTGGCAGGACCGTGTCTTGCTACCTGAAAAGTCAATTACCGGGCTCTTGGGGGGATTGGTTTCAATCACCGCAGGCGCGTCTGTTCTCACCGCGCCCTCCGCCATGGTGATCGGTGCGGTTGGTGGATCGGTCGCGGTTTGGAGCGTTTCTTTCCTTGAGCGCCGCTTCCGGATTGATGATGCGGTGGGCGCAATTGGTGTTCATGGCTTTGCCGGCGTTGTCGGCACGCTGGGCCTGGCAGTTCTGGCACCCATGTCCCTGCTACCGCTGGAAAATCGTATGGATCAGGTTCTGGTTCAGCTGTTCGGTGTGACGTTGAACTTCGTCTGGGCCTTTGGGCTTGGCCTCATCTCGTTCTGGATGATCTCAAAGCTGGTGCGCGTGCGCGTTAGCGCAGATCGTGAAGAGATCGGGCTAAACGAGGCTGAACATGGAACCCGCATTGGGATCGGTCATGTTGAAGATGCGTTTGACCGTTTGGTTGAGGGGCACGCCGATCTGTCTTTACGCTTAAACATCAGCGAAGGCGATGAAGCAGAACGCCTGGGTCGTCTGTTCAATGCTCTCATGGACACCATCGAAAGCGAAGAAACAGCCAAGAGCATCTCAGTGGAACAGCACCGTGCGGCAGAAGAAGCCGAAAGGCTTTCGGCGCTGGCCAACGCAACATTTGAAGCCATCGCCATTTCGGTGGCCGGTAAAATTGTCGATGGCAATGCCGCTTTTGAGCAGCTCACGGGCCTGTCTCTCAGTGCACTGAAGAAACGAAGCCTGGAAAGTCTGGTTCTGGACAGTGACAGCGAAGCCTTCGCCAAGCATTTCCAATCGTCATCCGGCGAGGCTTATGAAGTCATGTTTGTTGACGCGGAGCAGACGAAAATCCCCGTCGAAGTGCGCTCGCGGGAGATCGTCTATAAAGGACAAACGACCCGCGTTGCTGCGATCGTGGATTTGCGTGAGCGCAAAATTGCCGAAGAAAAAATCCGCCATCTGGCGCAACATGATCCGCTTTCCGGATTGCCCAACCGGGCCGTGTTTTCTCATCACCTTGATACACTGCTGGATGAGGACACTGGCACACCGGCCAACTGCGCTGTCATGCTGCTCGATCTCGATCATTTCAAAGACATCAATGATCTGCATGGACATGCAGCAGGTGATCTCGTCATCAAAGAAACTGGAAAGCGGCTGAAAGCACTGACCGGAGACGCTGGAAGTGTCGGCCGTCTGGGAGGTGATGAGTTTGCGATCATTCTTTCCAATACGCACTTTATCAATCAGGTGACCGATTTTGCACACCGGGTGACGCTTGAGCTTGCAAAACCCATCATCGGTTCAAACGGTCTGGCACTACACACCGCTGCCAGCATCGGCATCGTTTATGGACCCTCCTGCGAGCAGGAATCCGGTCAGGTCCTTTCTCGTGCAGATGCGGCCCTCTATCGCGCCAAGGAACACGGCCGCAACACGTATTGTGTTTACGAAGTCGGCATGGATGAAGAAGATCGCCGACGTCGTGCCATAGACGCCGAATTGACAGTGGCGATGCTGGAAAACCAGTTTGAAATCTACTTCCAGCCCCGGATGGCGACGGCTGGCGGGATGATTGATAGCTATGAAGCTCTCATTCGTTGGAACCATCCTGAAAAAGGATTGATCGGCCCAGGCGAGTTCATTCCGATAGCCGAGCAATCGGGAAAAATCGTTCCGCTTGGTGCTTGGGTCATGCGCGAAGCGTGCCGTTTGGCCAAAGAACGGCTGGGCCATGCGCGCGTGAGCGTCAACGTAAGCCCACTTCAGTTCCGCGAAAACAACTTCGTCAAGGATATGGCCAAAGTGCTAACCGAGACCGGTCTGGCGGCAGAGCGCCTGGAAATCGAGGTCACCGAAAGCCTTCTCATTGATGATGATGAACGCGCTTTGGCTGCACTTCGCGCTATTAAAAAGCTTGGCTGTCGGGTCGCGCTTGATGACTTCGGAACGGGCTACTCATCGCTAAGCTATCTCAGTCGTTTTTCGTTTGATTGCCTGAAAATCGACAGGTCCTTTGTGCAGCAGATGCACACATCAACGAGCGCAAGATCTATCGTCGATACCATCATTCGCCTTGGGCGCGCGACGGGCATGAGCATTGTTGCCGAAGGGGTGGAGACCATTGAGGAGCTTAAGGACTTGGCTGAACTTGGATGCGATGAGATCCAGGGCTACTTGGTTGGGCGCCCGCAACCCATCAGCGACCTGCAAAACGAGGTTCCTGATTGCGTCCTCAATGCTCTGAGCTCGATTGAGGGTCTTATGGATGAACGCCTGACACAGCTGCGGGCGATTTCAAAAAGCACATCTGAACCAGCCAAAAAACGCGCTTAGCCGAGTAAATCTTGGCCACCGCTTATGATCACGACGTTTGTGCCTGATGTGGTTGCTTGGCCAGTCCGAGGTTGGCGGCGAAGCGGACGTTAGCTCTTGGCCCGTTCAAGGTTCTAAGTCGGCTTCAGCAGGGTAGCTAAAGCAAGGTATGTTGAGAGATCACCTCGAGCGTGCGGTCAGCGTGCGCATCATCACCATCCGATGGCGTGTGCGAAGCAATCACTGTGTCACGCTCTTGTATAAGAGCAGCTATAGCCGAGCCATGCGCTACGATCATTCCGGTCAGCCAGCGGTTAACCAGGTAGTTTGGTTGCGGCATATGCACGTCAAACCTGTCAACCAAGGCGATTGTGCTTTGGGCGTCCAGCCAGTCGCCATCAACGACCCATTGATTGACGGTGAACAATCGAAGCGCCCGCCCTTGTGGGTCCACACCGATAGCAACCAAATGATGGATCGGACCATCCGGGCCGTTGGGTCGAAGGAAGGTATGAAAGTGGCCGTGCTCGCCCTGTATGGTCGAATGGCTGTGGTAGAACCAGTGGGCACCGGTTGCAGGATCGAAAACTTCGCCTAAGGGATACTTCGTCCAGCTTTCGAGCTGGGCAATACCCTTCAGTGTTTCGCTCAAAACAGAAGCACCACCTTTCGCCAACACTTGTTCGCAAAAGGCGATCTCTTGGCGCGCTAGGGCGCTGGCATCGTCGGTCATGGACGCTGCAAAGGCGGTGGTGGCGGCGGCGCCAGCGCTGGTTGCTCGCCACGCTGCATGGGTGGTGGTGGGGCGGCCAAAGCCTGAGGCGCACCAGCGGTACACGGAGCACTGGCAGCAGAGGGGGCACCGGCAGCACAGGGTGCGGCACCAATGGCGCACGGTGCAGCTCCAGCTGGAGCATCTCCCGGTAGCGCGACTGATACAGGATCAGGCACACCGTTTGACGCATGATCGAGCGCAACTGCGCCGGTCGTCATCGCTAAAGCTGCTGCAAACAGCGTTGTGTTGCGCGTGGTGCTCATGGTTTTTTGAACCCATCAAGGCCAAAGAGAGGTCGTGCATAGACACCAAGTGTCGAGCCAGCAAAAGCCGCTGCGAACCACAGCCATCCGTGCACACTCCCAGAGGCAATGCCCGAGAACAGGGCGCCAATGTTGCAGCCAAAACTGAGGCGTGCTCCATATCCCATCAACAAACCGCCCAGAGCTGCTGCCACAAACGACGCCAGCGGGACCGCCACCTTAGGCGCAAACTTGCCGGCCAATGCTGCCGCCAGCGCTGCGCCGAGAATAAGGCCAAAATTCATAACAGACACGCTGTCGGCAAGAACCGAACTTTGCAGCGCTTGTGCTTGCGCTGGCCAGGTCCAAAACTCCCAACTGGCAATTGGGACGCCAATCGCGTCGGCAATCTTGGCACCCCAAAGCCCAAAGCCATAGGTGATTGACCATGGGTGACCGGCAACCAGAAGAGTCGCTACGTTCAAAAGGGCCAGGACCAGTCCAGCACCAACAAGCGGCCAAGGGCCCTGGACTATCCCTTGCCAGCCAAACCGACGCGGTCCGGCATCAACTTCAAGAGCTCCATGGACTCGGCGTTCAACCAGCACTGCCAGTAATGCAACCAGTGCCAAACCAGCCAGTGAAACAAATAACGCAAGCGGAACACCCAGCGTGGCGCCCAAACTGATCGGCGGCACTGCAGGCTGACCTAACCACCAGGGAAGATGTGCCGTTCCCACCACAGCGCCAACAATGAAGAAAACCAACGTCACCAACATGCGTGATGATCCGCCGCCAACAGTGAAAAGTGTACCGGACCCGCAGCCCCCGCCCAACTGCATGCCAAAGCCAAATATCGCCGCACCAATGAGAACAGACACACCAACAGGCGCGATCGCGCCAACAAGTGGATGTGCTCCCACGCTGCCAGCAGCAAGCAGAGGCATCATGGCAACCCCTGCAATAGCAATCATCAGCATTTGAGTGCGTACGCCACGGCCACGTCGCTCAACAACCATGCGGCGCCAGGATCCGGTGAAGCCGAAAGATCCGAAGTACAAAGCTGCGCCAAGCCCACCTCCAATCAGAAAAAGGCTGGCCTGGCGGAAGTCGACCAAAAACCAGATGGAGGCGAATCCGGCCGCCAGAAACGCGGCGGCGATTGAAGCTGGTTGCCGGTCGATGCGTACGTCTGGCAAGTAGGACAGAGTTTGCTGTGAAGGGGATGCCGATTGAAGCATGGGCTGAACCTACATCAATGGGTGTGCGAGATGTACCGACGAAAACGACAAAAGGTGCCGAGCAACAATGCCCGGCACCTGATGACCAGATCGCAGCGTTGGCCTAATTGACTGCCCGTGGGGGATCTAGAGGAAGATCAGGGTTCTGTGTCCACTCGGCCATGGAGCCATCATACATCGCTGTTTCAGTATTCCCGAGCACTTCTGAGAGGCCAAACCAAGCTACCGATGCCCAATGCCCTGTGTTGCAGAAGGTTATGTTAGCATCGCTTGGGCCAACGCCGATGGCGGCGGCTAGCGCTTCCACGGTCTCAGGTTCAACAAAGCTGGCATAGTCGCTCGAATAGAACTCGTGATGCGGCAGGTTGACCGCGCCAGGGATGGTGCCGGGCGCAGCGGCAACACGGCTTTTGCTTTCGCCACGGAACTGCTCAACGGGGCGACCATCAACCAACACGACATCGCTATCGATTGCCGCCAAAACATCATCAGCTGTGGCGAGCAACGTGTCGTTTAGAGCAACATCAAAGTCGCCGGGTTGGGCAACCGCTGGCTGCGCAACGCGCTCGCCACCAATTGCATCATATTGGCGCCAACCGCCATCCAAGATCGAGACTTGATCGTGGCCGAGGTAGCGGAACGTCCAGTAAACACGCGTTGCAGAGCCAAACTCCGTTGAGTCCGTGCCCCAAGGAACAATGACGACATGGTCGTCATTGTCGACACCGAGGCTTTCGATAAGTGCCGTTATGTCTTCAATTTCGGGCAGTGCGCCAGGAACGCCATCGATCTCAGTGCGCCAGCCAGCCGACCCATAAGGCGCGGACACAGCATTCGCGATGTAAGGCAGCTCGCCAAGGTCGGTGCCTTCAACGTTGGCTCGGATATCTATCACGACAACATTGTCGTCTGTCGCGTTTTCAATAACCCAGTCAGCGGTTACCAGAGGGCCCGCACCATCGAGTGCCACTACAGGTGAGATGGATAGGGTGAGCGCAGCGAAAGTGAGAGAGAGGCGTTTCACGGTTGCGTTCCTTTTCGGTCACTTTGAATTGGGTCGTAAGCCATTTGCTTCATCAACCACCAATGACCTTTTTTAAGCCAAGCGCTCCAAGCGGCGCGAGGCATGAGAACGATGCCAACAGCCTATCTGTGGAACATGGTTCTAGTTTATCCAAAAATACGGAAAGAACATACCATTCACGCCTTCAGCATGCGGCTCATACGAAATCTGCGTTCTTCAACGAAGTCTAGTGTTTAGCCGTTAAAGCCGATCTCGATCACAAGGGTCAGAGCAGTTTGGTTTGGTGACCACGTCTCCAAGCGCAATGCGCTGATGGCTGCGCATACCAAGCTACTGAACGGCCAGCTGAATTGTTGAGCGATCCATCGACATGCAATCCGAGCCTTTGCAAGGCTCTCGCACGACCAGGTGTATACTTCTGATGGGCGGCGAAGCAGACATAAACCAGTTGGATCTTTTTGATGTTAAGCGTGCGCGTTATCAGGATCGCGGCTATAAGAGAACTTTACCTCTTTTTTTCTCATCTTACCGTGTCCAGAGGCTTCAGTGATTGAAGCCAAGCCAATAAGTTGTTCAACTTCGGTTCAACAGGAGTTTGGAACCCGCCGGCAAACTCTAAGAACGCTTTTTCGTTGAGCCTATTCAGTCCAACCAGAACTGGGAGGTTATCATCCAGTGCGCGAGCTATAACGTCTCGAAAACCGCGCCCTTCAGCTTCATGTTTTCCGAACTTGTTGATTATCACCACTTCACAAGTGGAAGTGTAGGATCCTTCAACCGAGGCAACCGCACGCTCCAGCGCATTCTGATCCAATCGGCATCCGCGCGATCCCAATCCAAGGGACTGTGAAATGAGAAATTCATCTCCGGTTGGCAGAGTGCGGATGAACATGTCGCAGCGCTCGCCGTTCGACGTGTTCCGGTTCGATTGAACACAGCCGCAGACTGTTTTACCCGACTTTTCCAGTTCCCCGGCAAACGCGGCCAACAGGAGATCGGTATCTCCCTTCCCAGGCATCATGGTGTAACCAAGCACACTCAACCGGAGGTCTCTTCAGTGGATTGGAGGCGCTGCGGATGGCTGAAAACGGTGAAACCATCCCCGCGGCTGTGGGCGATCAGCGTCACGCCCGCATCAATTGCCGTCTCAACGGCGAAACTCGTTGGTGCCGACACGGCGACCATGATGGGGCATCCAAGGATCGCAGTTTTCTGCACCAGTTCAACCGAAACCCGTGATGTGAGAACAACAGCGCCATCTTCTGCCGGTTGCTCGGTTCGCAACAAGGCGCCAGCGAGCTTGTCCAAAGCGTTGTGGCGCCCGACATCCTCTCTGCTGGTCACAATGCCCCGACCAGGTAGCACAAACCCCGCACCGTGCGCGGCGTGCGTTTCATCATGCACCGGTTGATGGTGGCGCAGTGTTTCCGTTGCCGTGTTCAGATCATCAAAGGAAAGTCCTGTTCCGGCGGCTTTGACCTTCGGGACAGACCTGGCGGCTTCTTCCAGGCTATCGATCCCGCAGAGTCCGCAGCCCACTGGCCCTATCATTGACCGGCGGCGATTGACGAAGGCCTCAGCTTTGTCATCGCGCAGCCAAAGCCGTGCTTCGATGCCGCGATCATGATCAAGCACGTGCAGGTCGACGACATCGTCGAGACTTGAGATGAACCCCTCGGTGAACGCAAACCCCACCGCAAAGTCTTCCAGATCAATGGGAGACGCCATCATGACGGCCACGCTCGTGCCCTGGATAACAACAGAGACCGGAACCTCGGCAACCAGGTGTCGTGCCTGGTCGTGTTGATGTGGAAAGTGTTTGGCCGACACCGAGCGCGTTGCGTGTCTTGTGGGCACACCTGCCGGTTCTTCATCTAGAGGCAAAGCCATCAGGTCGCTGCCTCCAGCAAATCGCGCCCACCCTTCGTCAGCACGTATTGAATGCGTTGAGAGCGTTCGTTGCGACCATTGATTTCGATCACCTCATGATGATCGGCAAGCACAATGCACTCCCTAATGACGAGGGCATGCTCGACCCCCAGCCTTTTGGAGAAGGTATGGCTGTCGGTGCAATATCCGGTATAGGCGGCCGCAATCAGGCCGGCACCCAGAGGCGAAAGACTGTCGGCATGAATCTCCAAGAGCCGTTGCATCAGCAGCTCGAAGTCCGCCTCTGACTGCGTTCTTTTCTCAAGCGTCATCATCTGTGATCACACGGAACCGAACCATCACTGATTTCGATGCCGGTGTATAACTTTGCGAGCCGAACTGGCCGTAAGGAACAAGCGCGTTCATTTCCGGATAGTACCCGGCGACGCAACCAAGCGGGGTGTCGTAGGGCACGACTCGGAAGCCCTCGCAAACGCGTTCAATACCATCATCATGCACGCCCACAACATCGACGAGACCACGAGCTTTGACGCCAATGCGTCGCATGTCTTTGGGGTTCATGAAAACGATATCCCGCAGGCCAAAGACACCGCGATACCGGTCATCCATGCCGTAAACGGTGGTGTTGTATTGGTCGTGAGACCGGAAGGTTTGGAGCACAAATACGCCATCATCGTTTTGGCTGAGCTGCCACTCGGTCTGCTCAGGCAGGTCGTGCGTTGTGAAGTTTGCTTTGCTGTTGGGAGTCTTGAAGTCGCGATGAGACGCCCCGTTGTAGAGGCGGAAGCCGCGCGGCTTGCGCACCTGCGTGTTGAAGTCGCCATAGATCGGCAGAACACGCGCAATCATATCGCGGATAAGGTCGTTGTCGTCGCCCAGCGCATCCCAATCGACCACAGCGCTGCCAACGGTCGCTTTGGCAATGCCAGCGACAATCTTCACTTCTGATCGCAGGTGCTTGGAAGCAGGCAGGTTGATACCGCCAGAACCGTGAACCATCGACATGGAATCCTCGACCGTCACCATCTGAGCAACGCCCTTGGAGTTTTTGTCGATCTCCGTGCGCCCTAGACATGGCAGAAGGAAGCTCTTCTGCCCCGTCATGAGGTGCCCATGGTTGAGCTTGGTTGCAACGTGAACCGCAAGTGGCATCTTTGAAAACGCTTCGGCGACCAGCGCACTGTCAGGCGTCGCCCGCGCAAAGTTGCCTCCCATAGCCACAAAAGCCTTGGCAGAGCCCTCCAGCATTGCTCCGATGGTGTGAAGCACGTTATGGCCCGGTTCTCGTGGAAGCGGCACTCCAAGCTCTTTCTCCATGGCATCCAGAAGCGGTTTGGGCGCCTTCTCATTGATGCCGACGGTCCGATCACCTTGAACATTTGAATGGCCGCGGACGGGGCAAAGGCCTGCACCTGGCTTGCCGATGTTTCCACGTAGAAGCATGAAACTGGCAATTTCCCGAATGGTTGGAACAGAGTGTCGATGCTGTGTGATGCCCATCGCCCAGGTGGCGATCACCCGCTCCGATTTCATGTAGATGTCAGCGCAATAGGCAATGTCATCGCGCGAGAGGCCGGACTGATCCTCGATCTGTTCCCAGGAGGTCTGCGAACAAAGCTCGCGATAGTCATCAGTACCAGCAGCGTAGTCGGCGATGAAATCATCATCCAAGATGGCAGGCAGGCCCTCGCGTTGCGCGCGCTCCTCAGCCTCAAAGACAATCTTGCCCATCCCGCGGAAGATCGCCATGTCACCGCCCAAGCGCGGGCAGAAATAATCGGTTGAGGTTGCTTCACTGCCGCCGCGGATCATCTCCAACTTTTCCTGCGGATCAGCGAACCGTTTGAGGCCTTTTTCTTTCAGCGGATTGAAAACGACCACCCTGGCCCCGTTCTCAACCGCCCTACGCAGCTCAGCCAGCATTCGTGGATGATTGGTGCCAGGATTCTGCCCAACGCAGAAGATCGCATCGCACTCGTCAAAGTCTTCCAAGCTCACCGTGCCCTTGCCAATCCCGATGGCCTCGGTCAGCGCCACACCGCTTGCCTCATGGCACATGTTGGAGCAGTCAGGCATGTTGTTGGTGCCATAGAGCCGAATGAACATCTGATAGAGGAACGCGGCCTCGTTGGACGTGCGACCCGACGTGTAGAACTCAGCCAAATTGGGGTTGGGCAGCTTATTGAGTTCCTCTCCAATCTCCCTGAAGGCGTCGTCCCATGCGACTGGCTCATATTTGTCAGTCTCAAGATTGTAGCGCATCGGGTGGGTCAACCGCCCCTGATGCTCAAGGTCGTAGTCGCTCCATTGCCGGAGGGCAGAAACGGTGTGGTCATCAAAAAAGTCTGAGGTCACGCGTTCCTTGGTTGCTTCCCAAGACACCGCCTTCACGCCGTTTTCGCAGAACTCAAACGACGAGCCATGCTCAGGATCGCCCCATGCGCAGCCTGGGCAATCAAAACCGTGCGGCTGATTGGCCTTTAGCAGTGTTCGGACATTGGTGAGTGGTTGTCCGCTGTTCCAGATGCGCTTTCCAACGCTCTTCAGCGCACCCCAGCCACCTGCTGCGCTTGATGACTTACCAACAGAGTCTTTGCCAGAAGCCGTTGTGCCTTCATCCGCCAAGCTCTCGCTATCCGGTTGTGAGTCATCAGTTATCGTGCGGTCTGCCATGGTTCGCGTTTCCTCCGTTTCTACGCCAAAAGGCCCGATCCTTTCTGGCTAAGAAACGTCGCTGGCGGCCAAGGTCGTTTGCCCTGTTTGCCAGATGGTGAATGATTGAAGCATCGACTCAACGAGGATGCTCCAAACGCACAGGTCGGGTGACGGCAACTTTCCAAACTCTTCCCAAATTGAGGGTGATTATCGGTCGGTGTTTGCCAAACCAGCACTAAACTGAGTGTGAACGGTGCTAGCGCCGTGCGCAACGTTTGTGTTGTGATGTTGGGCAGCCCGGCGTGCCGGGCCACCTGTTGCTTAAAGAAGCTCAGCGATCACTCAGCAGGAACCGCCGAGGCTTCGGGCTCTTTGTGGTGGTGCTTCTCACCGACCGGACGCACCATCAGGTTTGCGAAAAAGGCAATGACCAAAAGACCCGCCATGGCAAACATTGTGGTGTTGTAGAGCGTTGCACTCGGATCAAGTGTTCCAGCTGGGACGAGGTCCATAAGCTTGGCAATTGTCACCGTGTTGGCGTCAACCAACTCTTGCAGCTGCGCCACCGGAGCACCAAACGTCGCCTGGAACACGGCTGGTTCAACCTGCGTCACCAGATCATCGATCGCGTTGTTCTTCGACATATCCCGCAAGTAGGTGATTGCGAAAGGTCCGAGAACACCAGCCGTTGACCAAGCGGTGAGCAGACGTCCGTGGATGCCACCCACATGCATCGTGCCAAAGATATCCGCCAGATAGGCCGGTATGGTTGCAAAACCGCCGCCATACATCGTGAAGATGATCATGGTTGCGATGTAGAACCCAAGCAGTGCGGTCGTTCCGCCCATGCCTGCCCAGAAAGGGATCGTGCAGTACAAGATGGTCCCAAGAATGAAGAAGCAGTGATAGGTGTTCTTGCGTCCGATGAAGTCCGATGTGGAGGCCCAGAAGAAGCGGCCAACCATGTTAAAGACGGAAATCATCAACACGTAGGTTCCAGCGAAGGCAGCTGTCACAAGCACAAGATCGCCAAAGATCTCATTGATCATGGTTTTGGCAACACCAATCACGCCGATACCGGCGGTTACGTTGAAGCAGAGCACGATCCACAGCAACCAGAATTGAGGCGTTTTCAACGCCTGGTCGATATGGACATTGTTGCGCGTGACCATGCCTGATGCGACGGGTTTGGGTTCCCAACCAGCTGGCTTCCAACCCTCGCGCGGCACGCGGTACTGGAAGGCTGCAAAGATCATGACGAAGAGATACACAATGCCGAGGGTCAGGAATGTAGATGCAGCCCCAGTGTTGCCGGTTCCAACCACATAGACACCAGCCTCGCCACCGAACGCAGCAGCTTGATCAGCCGAAGCAACAACCACCTCGACAAGACCGTTGGCGGTTTCTGCAAACCGGCGTCCGCCCTCAGTCACCAGCGTCACAGCACCTTCAGCGCCGAGAAAGTCAGGGGCTTGTTGGTACAGGTTCAAAAGCCACTGCTTCAGTGGTGCACCGATCATTGCGCCGCCGCCAAAGCCCATAATGGCCATCCCAGTGGCCATGCCGCGACGGTCAGGGAACCATCGGATCAGTGTGGAAACCGGAGAAACATAGCCAAGGCCAAGGCCAGCACCACCAAAAACGCCGTAGCCCAGATAGACCATCCAAAGCTGGTGCGTTGCGATACCGGCTGAGCCAATCATGAAGCCGCCGCCCCAAAGAAGCGCTGCAACGACGCCGACATAACGTGGCCCGACCTTCTCAAGCCATTTTCCGCCGACCGCAGCCGTCAGACCGAGCACAACGATGGCAACAGAGAAAATCCATACAACGGACGACAGAGACCAGTCGCCGCCAGAGGGTGCGACAACCCCAAGCTCGCGTGTGAGGGCCGGGTTGAACACCGACCATGCGTAAACCGAACCAATGCACAGATGGATCGCGATCGATGCTGGCGGCACCCGCCAGCGATTGTAGCCCTCCGGGGCTACGATGTTTTCCTTTTTGAGAAACCCAAGGGCTCCTCCTGACGAATGTGACATGAGCGTTTCCCCTTCTGCGGGGCACGATCGCCCCGATCATTCCGATGCGGGTCGCAAATGACGAAATGCCGCACCTAGGGTTGTCTACTCACATGGGAGGTTTACCTGTCAAAGGAAAATATTGTTGCATAGCAATAAGTTAGATTGTTTTTGGAGGTTCTCGATAGTGGTCATTTTTGACACTTCTTCGATGCCCCAATCTCTCTAGCTGGACATAATGTCCACTTCGATTTCGCCCTGACTGTCTGATTGGGTCGAAATGTCCACTGCCGGGCACCAGACCTCAAACACTGCGCCTTCGCCTAAAGAACTACGTGCGGAGATATGTCCACCGGCGCGTTGAACAAGCGATTGGCAGATCGACAGGCCCAAACCTGTTCCTTCGCCAAGCTTCGTGGTGAAGAACGGGTCGAAAACGTGCTTCAGTTTTTCAGGCTCGATTCCTGGGCCTGTATCAGACACGCGAATGATGGCACCAGGTTTGCTCTGGTGCTGACCGGCCAGCGTTTCAACGGTCACCTTTCCGTCTGAGCCAATGGCTTGGGCGGCGTTGATGATCAGGTTGACCAAAATCTGCTGCAACTCGGTGGCAACCACGCAGATATCTGGCGTTTCACAGCCATGTTTGCGTTCCAGTAGGATGCCGTCATTGCGCAAATCTGCTGCAACTAGAATTGCTGTATCGTCGACAATGTCCCTTGGGCGAACCATAACGGGTAGCTCCGACAGTTCATCTGATCGCGAAAAATTCAACAGCTTGCGGACGATGGTGTTGATGCGGTGCGCTTGACCATCAATCAAGTCGAACTCGACTTTGTAGTCCTTGGCATCATCGCCCAGACCATTACGGATGATCTCCAGATTGCCTTGAATCACCGCAACTGGATTGTTGATCTCGTGGGCAACGCCTGCGGTAATCTCACCGATTGATGCCAGCTTCTCTGATACGACCAATTGGGCGAAGGTTGCCTCAAGCTGCCGGTTGGCATCGCGCAACTCTTCGGTCCGTTTTTCAACCTTTTCATTGAGGTTGTCAGCATAGCTTCGCAGCCTTTCATCGCGCTCCTGAACCTGATCGAGAAGCTGATCAAGATGATTGGCGACCTGGCCAATTTCATCCTTTCGCTCAACGCGGCCAATACGTGCGCTGAGTTCTCCTGTGCCGACCCGATCCATTGTGGCGGTCATCTTTTCAAGGGGCGAGAAGACGCCTTGAGCCAATCTCAAAAAGATGGGAACCGAAACACCCACAACCGCAAGGAAAGCAAGGACCAGCGTAAGAACCGTCGACGACCTTTGCTCTGAAAAAGGCTTTTCCAAGAAACCGGTGTAGAGCATACCGATACGTTCACCGCTGATATCGGACAGCGGGACGTAGCCAGAAATGTACCAGTCGTTGACCACGAAAGCCCGGTCAAGCCACGGCGTTCCTTCGCCCATAACCTGCTGCCAAACCACCTCTGAGACGCGCGTACCAAGAGCTCGTTCCCCTTCAAACAAGCGGACATTGGTGGAAATGCGAACGTCATCGAGGAAAAGCGTGGTGGTGCCAGCACGCTGCTCTGCATCGCTGTCCAAGTCTCGATAAATGAGGTCATTCATTGTATCGATGATGGCCAGATTGCGATTGAGCAGCCTGCCACCGGCAAGAATCGTATTGTTCCGCGGATCTCGGTAGACAGCGAGCAGTACAAGCCCGCGGGTTTCAGCCGTGCTGTCAAGCGGCCTTGCCGCTTCCGTTTCCACCAGACTTACCAACGCACGCTGCGCAAGATCAGACCCCAGCAATTGCAAGTCGGATTGCGAGAGAACCGCCAGTCCACCGGCAGCACTTCGTGACGATGACAAAGCGGCCAGGCTGACAATGCTGGCTGGGATGCTAGGATCATCCGCCAAAAAGGGAACCAAAAAATCAAGCTGGGTCGCCGCCTGTCGTTCGCTCAAGAATGCCGCAAGCTCACCCTGGCTCTGGCCAAGTCGCTCAGCATAGTCGACTGACTGAGCGATGGCTGCGACGGCCTCGGCCTGGGTCGTTTCAATGCGATGGAAATATTGCTCAGCAATGCGCAGATCGCTGGCCACCTTGGCAATCAAAAGATCGTCAAACTTTTCGATCCAACGCAGCATGGTGATGCCCAAAAAGACTGGCATCACCACGATCAGCGGTAAGACAGCCAAAGCAAGAAGGCGCAGGCGCACCGAGCGGAGCATCGGTTACAAGCCCCAAGCCTGGCATTTGCGGTCGATGGTCTTGCGAGCAATGCCCAGCCGGCGCGCAGCTTCTGCCCGATTGCCTTGGCTTGCGCTCAACACGTCCAAGATGTGCTGCTTCTCCACCTCGGCCAGCGTTTCGATCGCTGCTTTGCCACCACCTTCGTTCACCGCCTCTTCAAAGCCACCCTGTATCAGCGCGCGCTCCATCGCATTGCGCAGTTCCACCACATTGCCTGGCCAAGGGTGAGACATGAGCCGGCGCTTTGCCCCAGGGGTGATGTTGGGCTTGTCCAAGCCCATGCGTGCGGCAAGACTTTCCAGAAAGAAGTTTGCCAACTCGATGATATCGTCCTTACGCTCGCGCAGAGGGGGCAAATCGATCTGGATAACGCTCAGCAGATAGTACAAGTCTTGCCGGAAGTGACCCTGTTCAACGGCGTCGTGCAACGACGTTCGTGACGAGGCTATGATGCGAACATCAAGGGGCACAGCCCGTTCAGCACCCACTGGTCGGAACCGTTCCTCGGTCATGAGCTGGGTCAGAAGTGTTTGGCATGGCGGCGAAAGGGCGTCGATGTCTTCGAAATACAGCGTACCACCAGATGCGCTGACCAGTATGCCGTCATCGCGTGCGCTTGATGGATCATTGGGCGCTGCACTAGAGCGATCAATCGTTCCATAGAGGCGATGTTTGAACGCTTCCTCATAGAGCGTTGAGCATGGCAACCAAACAAACGGGTTTTCGCCTCGGTTCGAACGATTGTGCAACATGCGCGCAGCAATCTGGGTGCCCGATCCCACTTCGCCGTGGATAATCACCTGAGCGTCGGTCGCAGCCGCCCGTCGAATGGTCGTGCGAACCTCTTCAATCTTTGCCGAGCTACCAACCAAAGCATCGCGTTGGCGCAACAGATCTCGGCCGGATTCGATCTCGTTGCGAAGCACCGTATTTTGACGCCTGAGGCGAGTCTTAGTCAGGCTTTGTGCGATCGCATTGATGAGTTGGTTCGAGCGAAACGGCTTGAGCAGGAAATCAGACGCTCCGGCACGCATCGCCGCAATGGCGGTATCCAGATCGGCGTGCGCGGTGATCAAGATGGCATCAGAAAAAAGCCCGATTTCACTCTGCTCTGTCAGCCAATCGACGCCGGTTTGGTTGGGCATCACATTATCAAGAACAATGACATCATATCGCGCCTGATCGAGGGCTTCGGTGGCCTCTATCCCACTGGACTTGACATCGACACGACCGCAAACACCCGAAAGGGTCTTTTGCAGGAAATTTCTCATCCCAGGTTCGTCATCAACCACCAGGATCGAGGCTCTGGCGAGTGTCTGTACCAAGCGCTCATCGCGCAGAGGCGATGTAGGCTTGCTAGAAGAACCTGAAGGTTTCTCGTGAATGTTCAACGCAAACCCGTTTGCTTCCTCAAACTCTCTGCCGCCGATTTCACACCAATGTATTGCGCGGATGTCCGCTCTACAGTGCGACCGGTGCTATCGGCTTATAGTTATCCGTAGCTGATAGGACATTGTTCGAAACGTCCATTGCGCAAAGTACATACAATGCCGTGCTGTTTGGTGACGCTGCCGAGACTACGGGCTTCCTGGGCTGTGATGGCCTGAAACTGACTGAGGCAGGGGAGATCATAGCCGTGCCGGCGCGCTTCGAGCCAAAGCCGAAGGCGCACAGCTCAGCCACGAAGCCTCGGTTGGTATGGTGAGTTCAGAAAAGCTTGGCTACCTTATGGCATCAGGCCTTGATGAAGACACAGCGCGCGGATTGATCATTCAGGGCTTTCTGTCGCTCAACAGCGAGTACATCCCCCAAACCGTCCAGGAAAGGGTGATAGAAATGATTGTCCAAGCCAAGTCGGGCGGAATGTCAGCTGCGGCTTTGGCTGGCTAGTGGAGAGCCACCACATTGGGTTGCCACGCGCCCGGCTCACACAACAGATTGGCGAGCCTCGTCACATCGCGCATGATCCCATCAACATACTCACTCTCGCAAAGCTCCACCAGAGCAACGCGAGCACGCCGAATGTCACCTTCACGAATGGCAACGAGACTGGTCATCATTTTTCGCTCTTGCTCGGTGGCAACTGCTGAACAGCCTGGACAGCCAGGCGTGTTGAACATGAACACAGATCGACGTGTCTGCCGGATGGCCTTGAGCAGAGCAAGCGTGCGGGCCGCCACAAGAGGTCCATCATCTTCGCCAAAGAAAGCTTCGGCTTCCTCCATCGCGGCCATCCAGTTTTGAGAGGCCGGGCGAGCGAAGCTTTGAAAGAACAGGCGCGCGATTGTTAGAACGTGTCGCTCGGCTTCAATCAGACCCAGTGCGCTGACATAGCAGTCACTGGCTTTGGGCAATCGACCGCAGGTGTTGGCTTCATCGTCATTCATCAGGTCACCCAGTTTCTTAAACCCAGTCCACCAGGCGTCTGGTGAGTGAGCAATTGTCTCACATGTCGGTGTTGGCGAGCCAGGTCTCAAACACCTCCTATTGAGGCCTGGCTGACCATTGAAGGCTTGCAACTGGCCCACCCAGCATTTAACTTGCAAAAGAAATGCAGTTTATGGAAACCGAGACCGTAGTCTGATGTTTTTGTCCTGGTTTTGTGGGCGGCACACCAACCTCAAAAGTCAAAACAAGCGCCTCGCTGCGGTCCAAGGCAGCTTTTGAAATGGCGTTGCACGGAACGCATTTGATGAATGCAAAGCCCTGGATCACGCCGCGCGTTGATCACGCTCTTCCTTCCAAGTTCTCTTTTGCGCGCGCCTATAAGGTCGAGCCATTGGGCGCCAACTTCTTGCGCGTCAAGTTGGAGAGCCACGACCTTTCCACCTACGACGACAGCTCCATTCATTTTCGGTTTGTCTTGCCCAACAGGGGTGGCCCTACCCTTTGGCCGACTGTCGCGGCGAACGGCTCCATCGCGTGGGCTGAAGGAGATCAAGCCGCGCACAAACCTGTCTACACGGCACGAACTGTCGATCACGCCCGCAACGAGCTTGTCGTTGACGTCTTTATCCATGAGGGCGGCCGAACGACCGATTGGGCATTAGAGATCATGGCTGGCGAAACCGCCCGCGCGGTTGTGGGCCTCGTCGGTCCATCAGGGGGAGGTTTGCTGACTGCCGATCAGGTTTTGATGGGTAGCGATGAGACTGGGTTTCCAGCCGTAGCTCGCCTGCTTGAAAATCTGCCCGAAACAGCAATGGGTCATCTCTATTTGGAGGCTGAGCATGGTGCTGCCTGCGATTACCCACTCGCACCGCCGGGTGGGATCGCCGTCACATGGCTTTCAAGGGCAAACGGTGACATGCTGGCGGACGTGGTGATCAAAGCGATGCCTGGGCATGAAGGCGCCCATGTTTGGTTTGCTGGCGAGCGCTCCGAGGCAATGCGCGTGCGCGACGTGGCTTTGAAGGCCGGATGGGACAAAGAAACACTAAGGATTTCTGGGTTTTGGCGGGCCGCTTAGCTTACTCGCCAACACTGCCAGGCAAGGTGACCACTCGTGGGCACGTCAACAGGACGGTTCTTGTGCCTTCAGCCCGCGAGCATGATCTACAAAATCAGCGTTGCCGAGCGCTTCACCTGCCGCATACCAATCAAGAGCCAAGCAGACATTGCGATCCAGGCCATGCATCCCAGTCTCATGAAGATGAGCCAGGGCAAGTGCGGACAACGCATCGCCCTCCCCGGCAGCCGCTCCCAGCCAGTAGAGCGCTTCTTCGCGCTCTCGATCCGTGGTCGCGGAGACAAGCGATAGCCGTCCATAGTCGTGCTGCGCATCGACCAATCCGCGCTCGGCTGCTTGCAGCATCCAAGCTAGGCCAGCAGCCTCGTCCATGTCACCGCAAATGCCATCAAAAAGCATGGCACCCACATAGTATTGCGCACCTTCATGTCCGCTCTGTGCAGACTCCAACAGCGCCGCCTGAACGCTTGCGCTGCAAATGTGATCCATCATGCCAAACGGTCGACCATCACCGTTACCCGGCACTGGTGAGGCTTCCGCAAAACCGACAAACATCGTAAAAAAGCAGATACTTAACGCGTTTCTCGCCTGCGGGATTTCTAACAGCCTGAGAATGGGACATGAGACCATCGTCTAGGTTCCTAAAGTTGATTATGAATTGCAACTTTAATGCCGTAGAGATCTCTCGCAAGTCCGTAAAAGCCTCAGGAAAAACCAATGACCGTTTACATCAACCGCCGAACCTTCGTTGTCGCAACAGGCGCCATTGCTGCTGCAAGCCTTGTGGGAACAGGTGCGGCAAGCGCACAAACAACTCACGAAGTACAGATGCTCAATGTGTCACCAGACAACCCCCGTTTGCGCAATGTTTTCGAACCTCGGATCTTGGTTGTTCAGCCTGGCGACACTGTGAGCTTCATCTCCGTGAACCCTGCTCACAACTCGGCCAGTGCCGAAGGCATGATCCCAGAAGGGGCCGAACCTTGGGTCGGCCCAATCAGCCAAAACATTGATGTGACTTTGTCGGTTCCCGGCTTCTACGGGTACAACTGCACGCCGCATTTGGGTCTTGGCATGGTGG
The DNA here is from genome assembly GCA_039814945.1 of Pseudomonadota bacterium. Lineage (GTDB taxonomy): Bacteria > Pseudomonadota > Alphaproteobacteria > Rhizobiales > MH13 > MH13. The sequence continues at coordinate 27,185 of JBCCAF010000023.1, read as the reverse complement.
GCCTGATCGTCGTGGAAGGCGACGGGATGACGGATAATCTGGAAGCCGCCAGAGGTGTTCGTCAGCGCGGGATGGCAGCGCGCGTCTGGGATGAGATTTGGACAGAAGCTGAAGAGCTGGGCCTACTCAGCTAACCATCTGGGAGGCATGACAGGTGCCAACAACCCTACCTATACGCCCCGAAGCTGGACGCGGTCGCTTTCCAACGCCGCGCTTGGCTTCAAAGCCTCCTTCTTCGCCCGCAAAACACAAGAGGCATGCACGATGGGGGTTTCGGCACGACGTGCTCTGCTTTGTGCTGGTGGCACTGGGCACCTTGATCACATGCGCGCAAGCCGATGCTCAGGACGGGCTCAGCACACCCGTCGCCATCGACCTGATTGTTGAGCGGCGTGCCGACAGCATTGAGCTTTATATCGGCGGTAATGCTCGTGTTTTGACCCAGCATTTTGGCGCGGCGAGCGAAGCCTTCATCAACGAGGATGGCCATGTTCCCTTCGAGGCGTTTCAAGCAGGAACGTGGCTTTTGGGCGATGCGCTTCTCCAAGGCGTAGCTGTTCAACTGGGAGGCCAAAATCAAAGGCTGGAGGCGACCTCGCTGATGATGCATCCCGCCGATCGGGAGGTGCCCTTTGCCGATGCGGTCGATGGTGTGTTGGCGGTGAGCATTTGTGCGGTTTTAAACCCGCCTAGCGATCTGACTTTGGAAGAAGCGACGATGTATGCGGGGTATATCGGCTTCACATCAGACACCACGCAGCCTCTCACACTTGGCTATCCTCACCGTACGACCTCGCAGCCCAATGCAATCACCGTCCAAGTGCGCGACTACGCCAATGGGCGACTCACCCGCCAGTCCACGCAGATTTGGTCCCCCGGCAAGCCTCTGCATATCGCCCCAGGACTGAGTGCAAGCACTGCCACGCTTACGCTGTTAGCGGTTACATTACCCCATTCGGCAATGGGTCTTCTTCTGTTGCTGGGCATGCTTGGCTTGGGAACATTTGCCCACACACGTTTGCGGCCAAGACTGCTTCACTAAGCCTCGCAAACTAGGCGTCGGCCAGTTCAAGCTCCAAGCCTTCGACAGCGCTGAAGCCTTCAAAGTTGGGGTGTCCCAGATAGAGAGGTTTGTTCTGGCCAGCACCTTTGTGCGCATCACGAAAGGACTGACTGCGCGTCCAATCCAGCAACGCCTGTTCATCTGTCCATGTGGTGTGTGACACGCAGAGCGAGTGGTCTACTGCTTCAGGGCCTTTGAGCATAGCAAAGCGTACAAAGCCCGGTTCTTTGTGGATGTGGATCTCTCTGTTCTGCCAGACAGCTTCAAAAGCAGTTTCCTCACCCTTTTTCACTTTGAAACGGTTCATAGCGATGTACATCAGCTTATCGTCTCCCTTCTGATGTTTTGAGATCAAGAACACGGCTTTGCCGTGTGGTTTCAGCCCAGCTTTCCATGGATCCATACACCAGGGAATCGGCACCACATTCTTCGTTGCAACGACCGTACAAGCGAAAAGCGGCCTCATAACAGCAGGGTTGAGCATCCAAGGGCGCCCGACCATTTCGAAACGGTGTTAGGGCAAAGCGCAGCACAGCGGTGAGCAGATCGCTAGGCATCGCTCGACCACCAGTCAGCAAGAAAGCTTGACGAACGCCCAAGCTCCGGATCATCGACAGACATAATCCCCTCGCGCCAGGCAAGCCGCGTTTCGCCATCTCGCCAAAGAGGCAGATAGGCAAAGCTCTCGCGCAGTAGCCGGTCAAAGCTGCGCCCGGCGGCGACGGCATCCTCGATCGTGCGCGCTGACGACAAGGCATCCAAAGATGCATCGATGTTCGCATCTTCCAAACCAGACAATGCGTAACTGCCAGGTTGCGCGGCCAAGTCGCTGTGCCACAGCAAGCGTTCAGCAGACCCGGGCAGACGGCCAGGCGCCCAAGCAAGAGTGGCAAGGTCGAACTGGCGGTCGAGCAACTGACGTGACGCGATGGATGGCTCCAAGATCTGGGGCACCAACTCAACGCCGATGCGCTGGAAGGCCAACACCACCTCGCCCAGCACACTGGCGTAGAGAGGGTTTGTGGAAACCGCTTCGAAGCGCAAAGGCTCGCCCGTCTGCGGATCGACCCGGCGTGTTCCATCCAATCGATAGCCTGCTTCATCGAGCAGTTGACTCGCTAAGCGGGCTGCCTCGCGACTGCCCAAGGGCGGTCCATCGGCGTTGGCATCAAAGTCTGCATCAGCAAAAGCCGTGCCCTCGAACAGGCTGGTGATGGGCTGAAAGAAGCCTGCGAACAAGCGCTCTAATGTTTGGGCGCTATCAAAGCCCAGATGTAGCGCGCGGCGCACTCGAATATCGGTGAGCGGACCAGAGCGCACATTCATCACAAGCCCATGCAGCCTACCTGGACCATCATTGGGCGTTGTTGCGCGCAAAACGGCGGGCGAGGCATCGGCTAGGTCATCATAACCATTGCGCCAACGCGTTGGACTGGTCTCAACACGGGCATCATATTCACGGGCACGAAAGGCCTCAAAGGCGACATCTGAGTCTCTGTAGTAGCGAATGGCCAGTCGATCAAAGTTGAAAGCGCCGCGAACGGTCCCAAGGTTAGCGGCCCAATAGTCGGGCACACGTTCCAGCACGATACGGCTAGGAGCATCACTCTCAACAAGTCGATAGGGACCGCTGCCGAGAGGCAAGTTCTCAGGCCCAGGCGGTTCTTGGCGATGCGCGGGATGAATGGGAAGACTGGCCAAGCCGCCGATCAGGTCACGATCAGGCGTGCCTTCATTGATAAAGGTGAGCGTCCGTTCGGCCGTCTCTTCCAAGCGAACAGCGCGATAGGCCTGGCGGTAAAAAGGGGCGCCGAGTGTCTTCAGTGTCTCGAAGGTGAAGAGAACGTCTTGCGATGTTAGCGGTTGCCCATCGTGCCAACGAGCGTCTGCCGCCAAACGAAACGTGATGCGCGACAGATCATCTGAAATCGCCACGCCATCGGCCAAGTGACCATAATAGCTGGCTGGTTCATCAGGGCTTGGAATCACCAAGCGATCATAGATCAAGCGCAGGTCGGCCGGCGGGCGCCCCGGATAGCGCAACGTGTCCAACGTGTCGAAAGCGCCGATACGAGCCAAGCGCAGGACATCGCCTTTGGGCGCTTCAGGGTTTCGATGGACAAAATGTTCGAAGCCCGGCTGGTGGGCCAGTTCCCCCAACGGAGAGGCGCCATGGGCGAGAGCTTCATCATCTGCGCCCAGCGCAAGCAACGATCCTACCGGTTGAAAAAGGCTGGCGGCAAGCGATGCAATACCAAGCTGAGTGGCTTGCCTGCGCGAAAGTTGAATCATCGCCCGCGAGCGCCGGTGATAGGCTCAACGACATCAAACGCTGCTGCACACTCATCGCGATTTCGGAAACCTCCATCCACCTGACACGTGCCGACCACGAGCACATAGCTCTCAGTAGAAGCGCATGGTTCGTTGGGCGCGTCCATTGTCATCTGAACCGCTTCACCCGGCGCAATCGGCCAGGCCCAAACCCCACGCGAGGTGTTGATCAGTCCGTCGGAACCGATCAAATCAACAAAGGTGTTGATGCCGACTAGCGGTGCATCGGAGATGTTCTCGATCTCAATGGTGGTGGTGCAATAATAGTCACGCGTGCTCGCTTCAACGAGGCTAACGCGGTAGTCGGCGGCTACCACCGGCGTAGCCAAGACCAATGCCACCGAGATCGAACCGACAGACGCAACTAATGATTGACCCAACCCCAGAATATTCATTGATCACTCTTTTTTCGACATGACTTAAAAGGAGCATCTAATTGTTGCTATTCAATGTCAACATTTTTTGATGCGCTGCGGTATAGATCTCATGCGCATCGCGTTGACGATCTAGACAGGTGACGGATTTCGTTTTCTCCTGCGCAAAAATACCAGTCTGCAGTTCGCCAAGGCGCATGGCTGTCGACAGCCCGCACCGAATCCGTCGAGGGTCAGAGTTCAGATACCGGTTTAACTGGCAGCGCGGCCAAAGACCGCTTTGGTGACTAATCGATAGTCCCTTCTGCAGAACGCAGATGTCCGCTGCCCGCCTGATCTCGCCATTTGACGGACACACGGGATGACTGCTTTGGGGAGTGGCTGTGTGGACACGCCGGGTCGGGATCATGAGGCGCAACCGCTGATCGGCGACCAGGCTTCATCTTCCTCAGGACTGGATTGCTGCAATCAGTGACCTCATGCCCATAGTCGCGATCACCCGCTTCAGATTGTAGTCAAGAACGCGGAGGCTCATCTCTGCTTGGACGTTCTTGAGGCCTTTCGTCAGGAAGTGCGTAGCTCCCATCCATGCCTTGATGGTGCCGAAGGGGTGTTCCACCGTTCGTCGTCGGATGTTCATGCTGTCGGGCGCATCGTTGAGACGCTGAAGCATCGCATCAATGACGCCTTCATGCTCCCAGCGCCTTACCCGACGTTCCTTGGCGGGTGTGCATTTGCTCTTTAAGTGGCAACCCCCGCACTTGGTTGTCCAATAGGCATGAAGCGTACGTCCCGCTTCGACGTTGGTGTAGCGATGCGTCAGCATTTCACCAGCTGGACATCGATAGGCGTTTTGCGACGGGTCATAGTCGAAGTCGTCCTTACCAAAGCGACCAGCTGCTTTGGCTCCAGATGTGTATGTCTTGGGAACGTAGGGCGTAATGCCTTCAGCCTCGCAAGCCACGATCTCCTCACCGCTGAAGTATCCGCGATCAGCAATCACATCGAGCTCATCGCGCCCCATGGCAGCTTTGGCTTTGGCAGCCATCGATGACAGTTGCGGCTTGTCCGAGACGATGTTCGTCACTGCGCGCGTGACGATCAGGTGATGATCGGTATCGACGGCAGTATGAACGTTGTAGCCCACCATCCCGGTCTTCATGCTCGTTGCCATGGCCCGCGCATCCAGATCGGTCAGCGATACCTGATGGTCTGGCGATTGCTCGACCTGCACCTCGCGCTGCCGCAACTGACTGAGCTTGGCCTTCATGGTTGCGATCTTCTCTCGTAACCGTTCTGCCTTCGCTTCAGCGAGATCACCTTCCTGCATATCGGCGACATCCAAGGACTGAAGATAGCGCGCAATGCCCGCCTCAACCTGTCCGATGCGCCGCTTCAACTTGCCCTTCGTGAAGTTCTTCTCGCGTGCATTGACGGCTTTGAACTTGGCACCATCAATGGCGGCAACAGCTCTGGCAAACAGGCCCAACTCACGGCGTAGTTCGATAAACTGGGCGCAAGTCGACTGCATCGCAGCACCATTGTCTTTGCGGAAGTCGGCAACGGTTTTGAAGTCCGGTGTAAGCCGTCCAGTCAGCCACATCAGTTCGACGTTGCGGTTGGCCTCGCGTTCAAGACGTCGACTTGAATGGATGCGATTGAGATAGCCGTACAGATAGATCTTCAAAAGCACGGATGGGTGATAGCCAGGACGACCCGTCGCTTTGGGCTGTGCACGCTCGAACCCCAACGCCGTCAGGTCAAGCGCCTTCCCATAGGCATCAACCATCCGCACGGGGTTCTCCTCAGCCGCATAGTCCTCAAGCCGAGCTGGCAACAGTGCCCACTGATCGCGATCTTCACCCTCAACAAAACGGCCCATGCCGACCTTCCAACTGGATGTCGGAAGCTTATCTGATTTGCACGTTTTCACACAGCCACGGGATATTTCAGACACTCATGAGCTCCGCCGCATGGGACCAGTCTCGAACTTGCCGGGTTCGCAGTTCACTCGGTCGCCTCTGCCGGGAATCGCACGTTTACTGACGAGTCGGTGACTTTCGCACTTGCGGCTGTGCCGTCAACAAGAACAACCACGCGCACTAGAAGAAGTGCGGTGCTATCTTCACCAGCATCAGGCTTGCTGCTACCGACAGCGGATACGGCGATACGGGACTCGCATGAGGAAGCCCCGCATCTCCATCTTTCTCGTCTTGTTTCGGCTTGCGTTTGGCTGGTTTTGGTTGAGGCTGGATGGATCATGTCGTCGCTCCGTAGGCCCTCCAGCACGATGCGGATCTTCGCGTCGGCCGAATGCTGGCGGCAGGACGGGCTAAAGGTGCCCGCAAAGCAACCGAAAAAAGGGCCAACCCTGGCTGACCGACATCCACGTCTGGCAGCGCAATCGCCTTAAGGCTATCTCGCATTGCGGCCCGCAGCCATCCGTCGTTGCAGCCTTGCGACCCCAAAACGCGGAATGATGATTGATCAGGCATCGCCGTTTGCCAATGTGCGTGCCATTTGATGCAGTGTGGTGTCGCTTGGAAAATGCGATGGCTCGGCCTGTACGTGCCAGTTGGCCGTTGACAACCTCAGTGCAGAAACGCTTGCAGCGGAAAAAGGCACCATGTCGTCTTCTGGTGCGTGCCAAAGATCGACCGGGCAGCGTATGGCGTCTTGGTCAAAACCCCAATCGGTGGCCTGAAGCCGTGCCTCACGTGCGGGACCGGCAGCATCCTCGGCAAGGATCGCCCTTACCGCGCCCTCAATGTGTGGATGATCTGGCAGCGTTGCGAGCATCGTCTCGCAAAAAGCACCGAATTCAGCACGCAAGGTCGTCTCCTCCGCCACCGCATAACGGGCATAGGCGGTCTGACCGTCATGTGGATACGCTTCCAACACGCCATCGGTCTGGATGAACGGAACGCCCGACAGGATAGCGATGTGGGAGACACGCTCAGGCATCGCTGCGGCCAGGGCATAAGTGTAGGGCGCCCCAGCAGACAGGCCGACAGCACAGAACCGGCTGGCAATGCCGAGCTCCCGCAAGAGCGGCGTGATCAATCGTGGCCAATCTACCACTTTCTTCATTGCCATCGGTGGGGTGCAGCCATAGCCCGGTCGCTCGATGACAATCCACTCCAGGCCGTTCTCCTTGCCCAAACGGTCCCAAATAGGCCCGATCTTGGAATTGCCGATCAACCCATGATGCAGCAAGACAGGCTTGCCACCTGAATGTCCGTAACGGTCGTAGCCCCAAATGCGGCCGTCTTCCGTTTCTACCTTGGACACCCGTTGCACCCTTCCCTGACATCGCCAGTTCCCACTGCCCTTGAACAATGACACTTCCCACCCAACGTAGGCAATCTAAACTTGATGAATAGAATCAACTTTTAAAGTGGTGTAGTCTTTCGTCAGATTTCAAAGAAGCTGGAGTGGCGTTTGCATCACTGCAGCGCATCTCCTCCTCGAGCGTAAAATCCTTATGGTGGGCACAGACACATCAACGAGAGCCGCGCCGGCGGTCGATCTGATCGCCCCGATCAAGGGGCGAATATGGCTGGCGTGCGCCATTCAAGCGATTGCAGCGGTTGCAGGCATCATCCCCTTCATCGCGGTTGCAGAACTGGGGCGTGTGCTTCTGGCCGAACCGCCGCTTGATGTCAGCCGTGCATGGACCATCGCTTCTGTGGCCGTCGGCGCGCTTGCGGTGCGGTTGGTGTGCCTGATGGCTGCGGCCGCCATCACGCATATTGCCGACCTCGACCTGCAACTCGATCTTCGCCGGCGCATGGCTGCACATTTGGCCCGTGTCCCGCTGGGCTGGTTTGGCGAACGCAATGCCGGGCTCGTCAAGAAAGCACTGCAGGACGATGTCAGCGCTATCCACCATCTTGTGGGCCATTCCTACACCAACATGGTCTCGGCGACGGTTACGCCGCTTGCGGCGCTGAGCTATCTCATCTGGGTCGACTGGTGGCTGACGATCGTTGCGCTCGTGCCTGTCGCCATCGGGATCGGCCTCTATGCGGCCCAGTATCGCGGCTATGGAGAGAAGATGGAGGCCTATGGACGCGCGCTGGCTGATGTGAACACGGCGGCGGTTGAATTCGCGCAGGGCATCGCCGTCATTAAGGCGTTTGGCCAGGCCCAGAGTGCACATGTTCGTTTCATTGAACGCACACGTGATTTCGTTCACTTTTTCTGGGAATGGATGCGGGGCCTTCTGGTGATGTCAGCGGCCACCGAGATTGTGCTGTCTCCGCTCTTTACTCTTTTGGCAGTCCTTACTGCCGGATTGCTGATGATCGGCGTTGGCCTGACAACGCCGCTGGAGGTGTTGCCGTTCGTCATCCTGGCGCCGGCGCTGACCGCGCCCTTTATGACGCTTTCCTACGCGCAGAATGATATGATGGTCGCGCAGCGTGCCGCCGAAAGGATCGCGGACCTCTTGAACAGGCCGCATCTGGCCGCGCCGGTAAACCCCACCAAGCCCAAGGGCTCCCATGTTGCGTTTCGCGATGTGAGCTTTGCCTATGATGGCAAAACACAGGCCGTGTCAGATATCGATCTCGTTCTGGAACCGGGCACCGTGACGGCCCTGGTTGGCCCATCTGGGTCTGGTAAGAGCACGCTTGCGCGCCTGTTGCCGCGTTTCTGGGACGTCACAAGGGGGTCCATCGAAATCGGCGGCGTACCAGTCACCGACATGACCTCGGATACACTTTACGGCTCGGTTAGCTTCGTCTTTCAGGACGTCCAGCTTCTGCGTTCTTCTATTGCTGACAACATCGCGCTGGGCCGTCCAGATGCGCCTGAGATCGAGATCGAAGGGGCAGCGCGCGCCGCGCAGATTCATGACCGCATCATCTCACTACCGCACGGCTACCGCTCGGTTGTCGGCGAGGATGCCCATCTGTCTGGTGGTGAGGCGCAACGGGTGTCGATTGCCCGCGCGCTTCTGGCCGATGCACCGATCTTGGTGCTGGACGAGGCGACCTCGTTTGCAGATCCGGAGTCCGAGGCAGCAATCCAAGACGCCTTGTCGACACTTGTCGCTGGCCGAACGCTTCTGGTCATCGCTCACCGGTTGCACACCATCACCGGTGCTGATCAGATCTGCGTGCTGGATGGTGGAAGGATCGTTGAACGAGGCAGCCATGGTGACCTTTTGGCCGAGCAGGGCCTTTATACGGACCTCTGGGCAGCCCATCGGGGCGGCTCGAACCGTGTGGAGGTGACACAATGATCGGCCCGCTGCTGTCCGTTGCCGGACCAGAGGCGGGCAAGCCGTTGCGCCGCAATTTTGCGATGCTTGTTACAGAGGGCGTTCTGACAGGGATCGGCTTTGCGCTTCTTGTACCGCTGTTGCGCGCCATGCTGTATGGCGACATTCGCACCGCATGGCTCTGGCTGGCCGCTTTGGCCGGCGTTTTTGCCGTTTATGTCATCTTGCGTTTCGGCAGCCAGCTTGCCGGATATCGCGCTGCGGTAGGGCTGGCGCGAGCGTTGTTTGACCGGTTGGGCGCGCATATCGCGCGTCTCCCGCTGGGCTGGTTCGGGCCTGAGCGGGTTGGCCAGCTTGGGCAACTGACTGGCCAGGGTGTGATTGACGTGATGGCTGTACCAGCACATCTGATGCGCCCGATCGTTGCTGCCCTTGTCACCCCGGCGACGGTGATCGCTTTGATGTTCATCTTCGACTGGCGGCTGGCCATGGCCGCCCTGATCACGGCACCGGTCATCGCACTTGTTTATCGCTGGTCCGGCGACTTGGTGCAGCGGACGGACCATCGTGTTCACGAAGCGGCGACCGATGCTGCCAATCGCATCGTTGAATTCGCCCAGGCGCAAGCCGTTCTGCGCGCCTTTGGCCGAGGAACACAAACTGCCGGCAAGCTTGATGATGCCCTGGTCGAGCAGCGCCGCGCGGGGCGCAATCAGGTGTTTACCGTTGCGCGCGGCTTCAGCAGTTTCGTTCTGGCGGTCCAACTGGCCTTCACGGTTATCCTGCTGTTCGGCACAAATCTGGCGCTTGGCGGGCGGATCGATACGCCCGAACTGGTTGCCCTGATGGTCCTGGCCGCGCGTTATGTCGAACCGCTGATAGAGGCCGCCGACCTTGCGGGCGCTCTGCGCATCAGCCGCAACAGCCTGGCCCGCATGGATGCATTGCTTTCCACGGCGCCCTTGCCCGAGCCCACGCTTCCGCAACGGGCAGATGGCGCATCCGTCGCGTTCGAGGGCGTACGCTTTGCCTATGGCCCGGATACTGTTCTGGATGATGTCAGTTTCGCCGTGGCAGAACGCTCAATGACAGCGATCGTGGGCCCGTCGGGGTCTGGCAAGACAACGATCCTTCGGCTCATCGCACGCTTCTGGGATGCAAACGAAGGCACGGTTCGGATCGGCGCAACCGACGTGCGCGATCTGAAAACCGAGGACCTGATGGCGATGATTTCGATCGTGTTTCAGGACGTCTATCTGTTCGAAGGCTCGATCACCGATAACATTCGCCTCGGCCAGCCCGATGCGTGCGATGAGGACGTCGCAGAGGCGGCACGGCTGGCGCGGGTCGACGACATCGCCGAGCGCCTGCCGGGCGGGTTTGATGCGCGCGTCGGCGAAGGCGGCTGTCTTTTGTCGGGCGGCGAACGCCAGCGCGTGTCTATCGCGCGGGCCATTCTCAAAAACGCGCCGATCATCCTTCTGGACGAGGCTACCGCCGCCCTCGATGCAGTCAACGAAGCAGCAGTTCAGGAGGCCCTGCGTGCGCTCACACAGAAAAAGACGTTGATTGTCGTCGCACACCGGCTCCAGACGGTGCAGGCGGCTGACCAGATTCTGGTGTTGGACGCCGGTCGCATTGTCGAAAGTGGAACGCACACCGCGCTGCTTGAGACCAAAGGCCGTTACGCTGACTTTTGGAATGAGCGCCAACGCGCCAGCGGATGGCGATTGGTTGCCTCGTTCGCAAACGAGCCTGACCACCTGTAGGCGCTTCAGGGCTCTGGGCCCCAGGCGATCGGCATTTTGTTTCGACTATGAATTTTCTGCAAGTGATAATCATTTGCAATTAGACGGGGTACGATGTACCAGATTGGCGCATGGGTTGCCGAGGTTTGCGGAGGTGGAAAATCAATGATCACCCGTCTCATGGCCAAACAGTCGCCCACTTGCGCAGTGCTGAAACAGAGATGCTCGACGAAACGGCTGTTTCGACTGTGAACCAGCGAGTTTTGTGGGCTTACCGGCGCTGACGGCCTTGTCCAACCGGCTTCGGTGGAGCGGTTTGCCTTTGGTCGATCAAAGAGCCTGACGCAGGTCCAGTCTACAAACCACCGCATGAGAAGGTCGATCGCATGAAAACCAGCAATGCCAAGGCCTATCTGTTTGCAGGTTTGTTTGCGGCCTATGCAGGTTTGATGCTGGCCAACCCAGTCTTTCCGCCGCTGGCCCGGGAATTGGGCCTGACCGAATTGCAGGCTGGCATGGTTATATCGGCGGCGGCCCTTGTCTTTGCGATCGGCAGCCCCTTTTGGGGTTGGCTCAGCGACCGGATTGGCCGCAAGCCCGTTTTTGTCACTGGCCTCGCCGGTATCGGTGTCAGCTTCATGCTTTTTGCAGGGGCTGCTTACTTGGGTTTGACCGGCGTTCTGACAGGCGTTGCCTTGCTGGCAGCTTTGTTTGCAACCCGGGTCATCCTGGGCGCCCTCATCGGCGCGGTTCCTGTATCGGCCCAAGCCTATATGGCTGATATCACAGCTGGCGCCGACCGCAGCGCCGGCATGGCCTTCATTGGGGCGGCAAATGGGCTTGGAACACTCCTCGGCCCCGCACTGGCTGCGTTACTCGTCACGTTCGGGCTGCTTGCACCGTTTTATGCTGGTGCATTGATTGCGCTGTTGGCTGCACTCGCACTCTGTATTCTCATGCCGCCCAGCCCTCAGAAACAGAAGATGGATGCGCCGCCCAAGATCATGCCATGGGACAAGCGGGTCTGGCCGTTGCTGTTTCTTGGCGCCGTTACAGTGACGGTCATCGTTCTGTTGCAGATCACGCTCGGCTTCTACCTGATTGACCGCTTCGCCCTGCGACCAGTCGATGCGGCGCAGACGGCTGCTATTGGTCTCTTCGTCGTCGGCATTGCCCTGGCGGTCGTGCAAGGTGTCTTGGTCACACGCTTCAAATGGTCGCCGCGCACATTGCTTCGGGCCGGTGCGCCGATCATGGTCTTAGGACTGGTCGGGGCTGTGGTAGCTCCAAGCATTGCGCTCCTGTTGGCCGCCTTTGCCGTAATGGGGATTGGCGGCGGTCTGCTTTTTCCAGGCTTTACATCCGCAGCCAGCCTAGCTGTTTCTGCCGACGAACAAGGCGCGATCGCAGGTCTGAACAGCGCAACCAACGGTGCAGGCGCAGTGATCGGCCCCCTGATTGGAACCGCGCTTTACCAGATGCAGATCACCGCACCCTACATCGCAAGCGCGCTGCTGTTTGCCTTGCTGACAGTCTTTGTTTGGGCCCACCCCAGCATACGACGTGCCGTTACGGGCGATGCGCCAGCAAAAAACTATGCTGGAACCAAGCGCTCCATATGAACCAAAGCCTTGCCTTCACACGTGGTGGACAGATGCAATCTGCGGTGGACTTAGGAACTGAAACACTGCGTGACCAAGATTCATGGTCCACGCGACTAATACTTGACAAAAAATATCAACTTTGTTTTCTCTGTTTTCCGAACCGGTTTCATAAACCGCTGTGAGTTCACGGTCCGGATGTACGCGATCAGCACTTATAGGCGGCGAATTGAGAAGGTCATCCAAAGGATAAAATGGACCGAACCGTTGGCTCGGTGGCACCGCTCTGCGGTGATCTGTGACAACGGGCCGCTTAAAACGAAGGAAAGGTGTACTGATGCAAGACTACTCTCGACGTGGGTTTGGAATTGGTGTGGCGACTGGTGTCGCACTGTTGATGGCGAGTACGTCAACGACTGTGTTCGCGCATGGCGATGGCGGCACCCTGGCGGTTTATGCAACCACTGGCTACTTGGCCGATGCGATTGCGAATGTTGCGCCCGAGGCCGAGATCACCACAATGGTTGGGCCGGGTGGAGACCCGCATACCTACCAGCCTTCGACACAAGACATCGAGACGATCCGGAATGCTGACGTGGTCGTGTGGACCGGATTGCATCTTGAAGCCAGGATGGACGATCTGCTGGAGAGCCTCGGCGAGCAGCAGATTGCCGTCGGTGAGTTGTTGCCTGAGGCGTTGCTCCTGGACTGGCCCGAGACTGATGATGAGGGCAACGCGCTCAACGATCCACACATCTGGAACAGCCCTGAAGCTTGGTCGCTGGTTGTCGGGTATATCGCCGACAAGCTGGGCGAGATCGATCCGGACCACGCCGCGCAGTACCAGGCGAACGCGGAGGCATACATTGCCGAGATCGAGGTGGCGGCCACAGAGGCAGAGGAGTTATTGGCGGCAATCCCGCAGGGATCACGCATCTTGATAACCGGGCATGATGCATTCAACTATTTTGGCGACACCTACGACATCGAGGTCCGTGCGACAGATTTCGTCTCGTCCGAAGCGGCGATGAGCCCCAGGGATATGAGTGATCTGGCGGCATTTATCGCCGAGAACCAGATTCCGGTCATCTTCCAGGACAACCTGGCTAACCCGCAAGCGATCACCAGCCTGCAGGAGGCGGTGAACGCCTTGGACTGGCAGGTCGAGATCGCTGACACGGAGTTGTTTGCTGACTCGCTGGGCGCTGAACCCGGAGTGGACACCTATCTTGGCGTGTTCCGTCACAACGCTCGCACCGTCGCAGAGGCGCTGGGCACTGGTGGAACGTGAGCACAGGGCCTGTCGCCGCCTGCCAGACGCGAAATCTGTCGGTTGCATACCGTGCAGACCCAGTTCTTCGCCGGGTGAACTTTAGCGTTCCAGTTGGCAGCGTGATGGGCATCATTGGCCCAAACGGTGCCGGTAAGTCGACGCTCATCAAGGCCATGCTTGGCCTTGTGACGCGACTGGCCGGCACCGCGGAGTTCTTCGGACACCCGTTAGACCAGGTCCGTCACCGGGTCGGGTATATGTCTCAGTCCACGAGCGTGGATTGGGACTTCCCAACCACTGTGATCGATCTGGTTACGATGGGCACGTACGGCGAGTTGGGCTGGATCCGTCGCCCCGGTAAGACCGAGCGCAAGCGCGCGATGGCTGCGCTGGAGCAGACTGGCATCGCCGAGCTGGCCGCACGGCAGATCGGTGAGTTGTCCGGCGGGCAACGCCAGCGTGCCTTCCTCGCCCGCACCCTCGTGCAAGCCCCGGATCTGTATTTCATGGACGAGCCGTTTCAGGGCATCGACGCGAAGAGCCAATCGGCAATGGTCGACGTACTGCGCGACCTCAGTGCCCATGGGAAGACCATCGTAATCGTGCATCACCACCTGGCAACCGTGCGGGATTATTGCGACCACGTCACCCTGATCAATCGCAGCGTCATCGCCTCTGGTCCTGCCGACGAAGCCTTCACCAAGGATAACATCCGCACCGCTTATGAGGCGCGCGAAGGTGCCGAGGCCTTTCTGGAAACAGCACTGTAGCTCCGCGATGGACCTCATCGAGTTCTTCGGCAATCACACCTTCCGGATGGCGTTCTTCGGCACCACGGTGATCGGGCTCGTGGCTGGCGCTTTGGGGTCGTTCGCCTATCTGCGTAAGCAGTCATTGATCAGCGACGTTGTTGCCCACTCTGCGCTGCCTGGAGCGTTGTTGGCTTTTCTGATGGCGAGCATTGTATTCAACACAAATGGCCGCAACATGCTGGGACTGATTGTCGGTGCCGTCATCACGGGCACACTCGCAGCGCTGTTCGCCAATGTGATTGCTGCGCGGACGAAGATCCGCATCGACACGGCAATGGCCATCTCGCTGACGGTCTTCTTTGGCGCTGGCATGATCCTGTTGCGCGTCATTGCAAATGGGCCATTCCCTGGCAAGGGTGGCATAAACGACTATTTGTTTGGCAATGCCTCAGTCATCACGACCGCGGACCTGGCCACGAGTACCGCCGTGGGCGCCTTGGCCTTGCTGCTGATGCTCCTATTCTGGAAAGAGTTCACGCTGCGGACCTTCGATCCGGTCCTGTCAACCACGCTGGGATTTCGCGCCAGCATCATCGACACGATCATGTTCATCACGATCGTGATCGCCGTTGTGATAGGCGTGAAAGCGGTTGGCGTTGTGCTCATGATCGCGTTCGTCGTCACACCGCCCGCCGCAGCCCGACAGTGGACCAGAACACTGCCTGGCATGGTCGCGTTGTCTGGCCTTTTCGGAGCAATCGGAAGCGGCGTCGGGGCCTATCTGTCGATCGCCATCGGCAGCATCCCGACCGGGCCGGTGATCGTTCTGACCCTTTTTGTGATCTTCTTGATATCCCTGCTGGCCTCGCCGCGTCGCAGCGTCATCACCACAGCGTTGCGCCGGGCCAGAGCCCGTGAGGCCTTGCGGCGCGAGCTGCTCGCCGAAACGGCGGACAGATGAGCTTCATTGTCGGTACGAGCCTACTGGCAGTCGTCACTGCTCTGGCGTGCGCGCTACCGGGTGCGTTCGTGGTTTTGCGGCGGAACTCCATGCTCGTGGAAGGAATTGCCCATGCGGTCCTGCCCGGGATCGTCGTCGGTTATGCCTTTACCCTTGATCTGAATTCGCCTTGGCTCATTGTTGGCGCTGCGCTGGCCGGACTGCTTGTCGTGCTTTGCAACGAATGGCTCATCCGCACCGGGCTGCTTGTTGGAGATGCGCCGCAAGGACTGGTCTTCCCCGCGCTCTTCGCTGTCGGCGTTATTCTCCTCAGCCTGGACTTCAACCACGTGCACCTACACCCGCACGTCGTCCTGGTCGGCGACTTGAATTTGGCGGCCTTTCAACAGCTTGTGGTGAATGGCGTGTCAATCGGCCCGCAATATCTGTACGTCATGCTGGCCGTACTCGTCGTCAACATCGCGTTCATTGTAACCTTCTATCCAAAGCTGAAGTTGACGACCTTCGATGTTCAGTTCGCGACCGTCCTGGGCATGCGTGCCGGACTTTTGAACACGGCGTTTATGTTCCTCGTTTCAGTCACCTTGGTCGCAGCTTTCCATGCTGCGGGCGTCCTGCTCGTGATCTCGCTGTTGGTCGTCCCGGCCGCGACCGCCCACCTGATCAGCAAGCGCCTTTCGGTCATGCTCGCCCTCGCGGCCGTCTTCGCCGTGGTCGGGGCTCTTATGGGTTTCTGGATCGCCTACGTTCTGAACGCTGCGACCTCCGCAGGTATGGCGTTGTTTTACGGCGCAATGTTCATCACCGTTGCAGTCATCGACAGACTTGCAATAGTGCTGCGCCGATATCGCCGAACCGAAGCAGCTTCTGCCAGAGTTCATGCAGGAAACACCGGCATTGAGACTGATCGACTTGATAGCTCTGTCCGTGCCGCTGATACCCAGGCCGCTGAATGATGGCGCCCACGAGGACACCAAACTCAAGGTGCGGATCGCGCCGACAAAAGGGGCCGGTCAACTTCGCGTCGCCCAGCTCTTCAGGGCCAAGTCACCGCGTCGTATAACGCCTTGGACGAGACCTTCGCCGCGACCCATCCCAATGATCCACATCGTCTTGGACGCAGCCACTGGCTGCGCGCCGCCGTTCTGGGCGCGACTGATGGGATCGTGTCGATTTCTTCACTGCTGATCGGCGTTGCGGCAGCGATTTCGGCTGCGGACGTGGTGCTGGCCACAGGCCTGGCGGGGCTTGTCGCCGGTGCCATGTCAATCGCGGCAAGCGAGTATGTATCGGTGTCTTCGCAGGCTGATATTGAGCGGGCCGAGATCGCACGTGAGAAACACGCGCTGAGGAGCGACCCAGGTGGGGAGCTGGCGGAGTTGGCTGCGATCCATCGCAAACGCGGCTTGAGCCGTGCGACAGCCGAACAAGTGGCCAAGGAACTTACGCGCCATGATGCGCTGCAGGCGCATTTGCGCGATGAAGTGGGTTTGCTCGATTTGCATTCGGCAAGCCCGCGGCGGGCCGCTCTTGCTGCTGGAATTGCCTTCGCCTGCGCCGGATTGCTGCCTCTTGCTGCCGCTTTCCTTGCACCCTCAGGGTTCATCCTGTTCGCCGTTCTTACCGCAACGCTGCTTGCTCTCTTGGCTCTTGGCGCGCTGGGGGCCTGGACAGGCGGTGCTCCGATGGCTCCCGCCATGTACCGGACGGCAGTCTGGGGAGCGATGGCCATGGCAGCCACGTTCACGGCCGGATCGCTCGTTGGCTTTGTTGTGGGCTAGCCGTCCAAAGCGACCTCTGTCATCATGCCGCTAACGACCGCTTTTGGGATGGACCGACTGCTCCCTCAGCGCAGGCTGGTTGTTAGACTAGGCCTGTCAACAACAGGAGCGGTATCCCATGATGCACAAACTGAACGATGATTTAGCCGGGCTAGCGACAGTCGGCATTGATATCGGCAAAGACGTTTTTCATCTGGTCGGCTTTGATGCTGGCGGTGCAATGGTGCTTCGTAAGAAGATCAACCGCCTGGCGTTGGTGCAGACCTTCGAAGCGCTGCCGCGCTGCGTGGTTGGCATGGAAGCCTGCCTGAGCGCCCACTTTGTCAGCCGTACATTGAGGAAGCTCGGCTTCGAACCGCGCATCATTCCGGCCAAATACACCAGGCCGTTCGTGAAGGGTCAAAAGAACGACTTCAACGATGCTGAGGCGATCGCCGAAGCGGCACTGCGGCCCAATATGCGGTGTGTCGCCGAGAAGACCCAGGACCAGCTCGACCTGCAGGCTCTACACCGGGTGCGCTCACGCCTGGTGTCGCGACGAACCGCGACGATCAACCAGATCCGAGCCTTCTTGATCGAGCAAGGCATCACAGTGCGGACAGGTATTGCAGCGCTGCGCAAGTCGCTGTTTTCCATTCTGCAGAACCGCGAGGATGAGCTGTCGCCGCGCATGGTCGACATCATTGTCGGGCTCTATGAGGACTGGCTTTGGCTCGACCAGCGCATCGAAGCGGTCACCAGCGAGATTGAGACGATCTCCAAACGCGAGGCGAACTGCCAACTGTTGATGAGCGTGCCTGGCATCGGCCCTTTGATCTCCACCGGTATGGTGGCCGCTGTTGGCACGGGTGAAGCCTTCGATCGGGGCCGCGACTTCGCTGCTTGGCTCGGCTTGGTGCCAAAGCAATACAGCACCGGTGGACGGACGATCCTGGGTGGCATCTCCAAACGCGGCAGCTCTTATCTTCGCACGCTGTTCGTGCAGGCCGCCCACATCATCCTGATGCGGCCGCACAACTGGCAAAAGTTCAGTTTCGGCTCATGGCTCGATGCAGCGTCCAGGCGCATGCACAAGAACAAGCTGGCGGTCGCGCTAGCCAACAAGCTGGCCCGGATCGCTTGGAGCATTCTGAGAAACGCAAGGACGTTCGACACTCACAAGTTTGAGGCATCGGCCGTGTAACATCGGCTGGCACCTCAACACAGTTCGCGACTGAGATAACGGCATGGAACGGATAACAGACGCACCCAGAATCTGAGGCGGCAAATGGCCATGAAGGGCCTGTACGCTAATGAGATCAACGGTGCGTGCGTATTCCCATCAAGGCCACGGCCCGCGAGCCGATCAATAGGCCGGATACATATCAGCGACTTTCGCTATCGAGCCAAATTCTCTCTTGCGAAACGCAGTCGGTCCATACATTGCCGCCAGGAGCGGAGAGCAACAGCGGTTCATGGAAGGAGCTGTGCTGCGTTGGCGATGCGATCACTGCAGTACTCTGACATGAGAAAAACGCAGGCTCCTCATCGAGACAACAAGAAGCCCCACAGATTGAATTTGAATGGTAGATGAAGTGCTCCGTGACAACGGTCAGTAGTTTCGATTAGTTGACTCTGGCTTGCAACAATTGAATGTTGAATTTTGTTTGCAACTTATACAGAGGCTTCCAGATGTCGCGCGCACGTTCGCTCAAAGGTCGGCTATACATCATCGCTTGCGGGCTCGTTTCATGCCTTGCGGGCTCGACGCTAGCCAATGCTCAATCGCTCGCACCCGGTGAATCCGGAAACACTGTTGAACCGGCTGAGTTCATCAGCGATGTAAACAACCAAGGGCCCGTCGAGGCGGAGCGCTTGACGTTGGGTATGTGGGTCGCTGCCGGGAACGTGACCACCTACACGATCGGCAACAGCTGGAACGATTGGATTCTATGGCTCGTCTACGACAAGCTTCGCGAGCCAAGCCCCTATGTCGGCAACGCGCAAGATTGGCTTGCCACGGAGGTCCGGCAGATCAGCGACGACGCCAGAGTATGGGAGATTGAGCTCCGCCAAGGAATTACCTGGCATGATGGCACTCCCTTCACCGCAGAAGATGTGGCTTTCACATTCGAATACTACCGTGAGGGGCCATCCAACCGCTGGACGCATCACGCGTCTTCTGTCCCTCGGATGGTTGGCATCGAGGTAATTGACGAGATGACGGTGCGGTTGACGTCGGAAAACCCGATGCCGAACTTCGACAGGATCACGGCTGCCGACCTGCCCATCATCCAGAAAGCCCAATGGGAAGGTGTGGAAGCTCCGCGCGAGTTCACCGATCTACCTGTCGGCACCGGCCCCTACAAGCTGGTTGAATATGAAGCTGACCAGTTCTACCGCTTTGAGGCGAACGAGAACTACTGGCAAGGCGCGCCGGTCGTTCAAAACCTCGACATTGTCATGATCCGCGATCCGCAGACCATGTTCACAGCGCTTCGTACCGGCGAAATCGATGGCGCCGCCCGCCCTGTACCACCGGAACTGGTGCGCGAGTGGCAGGACGATGCCGATCTCGAAATGATCAGCGCACCCACCTTGTGGGGTGTGTGGCTCGACCTGAACTTCTCGCGCGCGCCGTTCGATGGCCGCAACGTCCGCCGCGCAATAACGCTCGCCGTCGACGCTGAACCCATGCTTGAGCGCATCATGTTGGGGCAAGGCAAACCGGGCACGCACGCTTGGCCGCATGTCGACAGTTTCTGGACTGATCCAACGCTCGATGCGCCCTACGATCCGGCGCTCGCTATCGAGATCCTCGAGGCTGAAGGCTATATCGATGTTGACGGTGACGGTGTGCGCGAAGCTCCGGACGGCGAACCGTTTGTCTGGGAGATCAGCGTTGCTTCGAACCAGCCGCTGCACCTGCGCGCCGCAGAGATGATCCAGAGCCAGCTCACGGAAGTCGGGCTTGCGGTCGATGTGCTGTCGACCGATGCCGGTACACTTTCGGCGATGTGGCGGACCCGTGACTTCGACATGAGGGTTGCCGATATCACGCCGCACGGCATTGCTGACCAGGACATGATGATCATCCGCTACCGTGGCGATGAGCGGAACATGGTGGAAGTCGATGCGGAACGCCTGGCGATTGTCGAAAGATGGTTGGCTGCGGAAACGCGCGAGGAGCGCCTCGAGATCAGCTTTGATCTGCAGCAGTATCAAACTGAATGGCCAAACCGTGTGATGCTTTGGTACCCAGAGTCGGTGTTCGCCTATCGCTGGGAAGCTTTCGACAATTACGTGCCGTCAGCTGGCTACGGGATCTTCCACAAGTACTCATTCCTGCCAGATCCGATCCGCACGCAAATTGCCGACCCGCTCACCTCACCAAGCAACTGATGTGAGTTGAGCATATGCTTTGGCTTCGGACGGCAGCGGCCTACGCTGCCGTCGTCATCCTCGCTCTGACGATCAACTTCGCCCTTCCACGCCTCGCCCCTGGCGACCCACTTTCGTATTTGCTCCCAGAAGACGTTCTCGCGGGGATGAGTGAAGAAGATCAACTAAAGGTGCTTGCCGAGTTCGGGCTCGGTGCTCCGATCCACGAGCAGTTCTTCAACTATGTGGTGGGTATTTTCAGTGGCGACCTCGGAGCATCGGTACGCTTCGGTGCGCCGGTGTGGGACACTATCATCGACCGCATGCCGTGGACCTTGCTTCTTATGGGTTGGACACTGGCTTTGACCGCCTTTCTGGGCACCGCGCTTGGCGTCGCGGCGGCTCGTCGAAGAGGCGAGATTGCGGACATCGGCACCACGATCCTTGTTCTGGCGCTTGGCTCCGCGCCGGTCTTCTGGATCGCTATGTTGTTGATCACCTTGTTTGCTGCCAACTTGGGCTGGTTGCCATCATACGGCGCCGTGCCCTTATTGGCGCGACCGGGTACGATTGACTATTTTCTAGGCGTTGCCGAGCGCATGATCTTGCCGGTCGCAGCGCTGACCATCGCGCAAACCGCTGGGGTTTGGCTCACTGCACGCGCATCAATGGCGGTTGCGCTGTCGCGCGACTACATTACCTTTGCACGGGCCAAAGGTGTCCCTGAGCGTTCGGTTTTCTGGCGCCACGCACTACGGAACGCCATTCTGCCTATCTACACCAACATCACGATTGGTCTCGGCGGACTGCTGGGCGGTGCCTTGGTGGTTGAGACGGTGTTTTCGTGGCCGGGCATCGGCCAGCTTGTGGTGCAGGGTGTTGAAGCGCGAGACTACAATCTACTACAGGGCGTCTTCCTGATCGCCACACTTTCGGTAGTTGCAGCCAACCTGATCGCAGATCTCACCTATCCGCTGCTCGACCCCAGAGTGCGCCGATGACTGATGTTGCGCTCGCACCTCCGCCGCATCCGCGAACGTTCCAGCTCAGGCCCGTTCAAACGGCTGGCACGGTCACGCTTGGACTGATCATTTTGGCTGTTGCAGTTGGGCCTTTTCTGCTGCCGTTTTCCGCCACCGAGACTGTTTGTGATGGCTTCGCTCGGCCATCCACAACCCACCCGCTCGGTTGCAACGATGTCGGCCAGGATCTTCTTGCCGGAGTCCTGGTCGGCGGTCGAATCTCCCTTGCTGTTGGCCTTGTAACCGCGTTGGTCGCGACGGCGATAGCAACAGTCATCGCGATTGCCTCGGCTTGGCGCGGCGGCTTCGGTGACATGGTCGCGATGCGGATTGTCGATGCCGTGATGGCGCTGCCGTTCCTTCCCTTGGTGATTGTTCTGAGTGCGTTTTTCGGCGCGTCATACGGCGTCCAAATCTTGATCCTGTGCATGGTCCTGTGGACCCAACCGGTACGAGAGTTGCGTTCGCAAGCCCAGGCTTTGCGCTCGGCGGACTACGTGGATGCTTCCCGTGCCATGGGTGCCTCGACATGGCATGTATGCACGCGACACATCTTGCCTGAACTCGCACCGCTTATCGTTCCTCAGTTTGTTAGGATCGCAAACGCAGCGATCCTGACGGAGAGTTCACTTTCGTTTCTTGGCCTGGGCGATCCGCTTGCAAAGAGCTGGGGAACGATCCTATTCCACGCCAACGCGCGCACCGCCTTTCTGACCGATGCTTGGCTTTGGTGGGTGATGCCGCCGGGTCTACTCATCGCGCTATCGATGGTCGCGCTTGCGCTGATCGGGCACGGCATCGGTGATCGCAGAGAAGATGGCACAACCATGGCGATCGGCCGTGAGGGTAGCGCGTCGGCACGGACAACCCAGGCGCCGCTGGAGGCGAGCCACCTTGACGTGGCCTATAGCGGAACGTCTGCGGTTCGCTCCGTTAGCCTCGCTGTTGCGAGAGGGACAACGACAGGCCTGATCGGCGAGAGCGGATCTGGCAAATCAACGCTGGCCATGGCGATGCTTCGGCTGATGCCGCCCGCCGCCCGTCTGCGCAGCGGCTCGGTCTGGCTGGAAGACACAGACCTTTACGGGCTGTCAGCCGAGGAGATGCGCGCAGTCAGGGGCAGACGCGTCGGCCTTGTTCCGCAGGCCGCGATGACGGCGCTCAACCCAGTCAAGACGATTGGGTGGCAAGTTGCAGAGGCGGCCCGGGTTCATGGTCTGGATGATCCCAGGGCGCGAGCGAAGGCGCTACTGAAGGAAGTGAGCATCCCAGCGGATCGGTTTGGGGCATTCCCGCACGAACTATCCGGCGGGCAGCGCCAGCGCGTAGCCATCGCGATTGCGCTGGTGGCCGAACCCGAGGTCCTGCTTGCTGATGAGCCGACCACCGGCCTTGATGTCCTAGTGCAAAAGGCGATCCTCGATCTGCTGGAACGGCTCTCGAGGGCGCGAGGGCTCACGGTGCTTTTCGTCACGCATGACCTGCCGCTGATCGCGCGCCGTGCCACTCGCCTCGCGATCTTGCAAAACGGTGTGCTGGTCGAAAGCGGATATCCCGGCACGCTCTCGCTTGCCGCAAAACACCCGCACACCCAAGCGCTGTTTCAAGCGGTGCTGCCCATCGACGCACCGAAAGTCTGGCAGCGAGCGTCTACAGAGACAGACACCGTCTTGTCGGCCAAGGAAGTCTCGGTGACCTACGGAACAGGTCTGAGCAATCGCTTGCGCCGCGCCAAGCCCGTGCAGGCGCTTCAAGCAGTCTCTCTCACCGTTGTCGCTGGCGAAGTCGTCGCCCTCGTTGGGGGTTCCGGTTCAGGTAAGACAACGCTGGCGCGTGCCGCGATGGGGCTGGTTGCTTACGAGGGCGAGATCCGCGTCGGCGGTCAACCGCCTCGGCCCGGCGGCCCCGCTGTGATGGTCTTCCAAGATCCCTACCAGTCCCTCCGCCCGGCCATGGGCGTCGGCGATGTCGTTGCGGAAACCTTGGTTGTGGCAGGCCATGCGGATCCCATGATCGAGGTTCGCCGTGCGTTGTCGGACGTGCGCCTGCCAAACGATGATGTCTTTCTCGCCCGCCGCGTCGGTTCTCTGTCGGGTGGCCAACGCCAACGCGTCGCGGTGGCGCGCGCGCTTGTTGCCAATCCCCGGTTGCTGCTCGCCGATGAGCCGACGTCGATGCTCGACCAGTCCCTACGCGGAGAGTTGCTTGCCCTGTTGGAGCGCCTGCGCGCTGAGCGAGGGATGGGGATCTTGTTCATCACCCATGATCTTGCACTCGCGCGGCATTTCGCCGACCGGATCGCGGTCATGCATCACGGCGCAATTATCGAAACGGGCTTTGCAGACGCCGTGACGGCGAACCCCACTCATCCGTACACTCGTCAGCTCTTGGAGGCCGCATGATGCCCGTAAAGCCAACGCTCAGCCTCGCTACAGCCGCACTTGCCGCAGCGCTTGCTAGTTCCGCCACAGCCCATGATGTCAGCTATCCGCTGATGCGCGATGTGAAGATCAGCTCTGATGATACCGGGACCCAGCTGACGTTACGGTTGCCAGCGACACTGTTTTATGCAGACGCAGCCGCGCAGCGAACGGCGGATCAGCCGGCGCAAGCCCCGGGACTGATTGCGGTCGCACACGATGGTGGCTGGACTTACCAAGTCGATCACTCAGCTAACGCAGTGCTGTTGGGACAACTTGTCGATCAGACGCTGCAGGCCAGCGTCGGAGACGGCTCCATGCAGCTCGTCGGCGTGCGCTTTGAGGGCGAACACGCCCACATCTCTTCCATGGCGATTGTTGCACATTTCGAAGCGGATGGACACGGCGATGTTCAGCTTGTCTTCCCCAGCGAGCATGTACCGCTGCCCAGCCACACGCACCGTGAAACGGTGATCACCGATCAACGAACGGCGCAGACGCTGCGTCGGATCGGGCGGATCGACGAACCCTTGAGGGTCAGCGAATGAGCGATCCGCACCCACAACACGATCGACGGGAGAGACGGTTGGACAGTATTCACGTTCGCGAAAACGGTCGCTTGATAACTTTCGGCTATCAGGCACTGCTCGACTACCATGGCGGGGGTTTTCCCGGAGGTGTGGTGCACGCGCTCAAAGCCATGCAGGCTGCGTTTCCAGTGCTTTCAGAAGAACCGCTGGAACGCCGAGACATTAGCATTGTCACTGCGTTCACCGGACCTGGCGGCCGTGATTGTCTCGAATGCGTCACCCGTGCTGTCTCGGACCGGAGGATCACAATTGATCGCGGCCTTGGCGGAGCACATACCATCGACGATCCACCAGGCCCCTATCTGTTTCGCTTTGCCTATCGGCAGATCGAGGTTGAAGCGACCATTCTGCCCGGCCATGTCCGCCACGACTTTCTTGAATTAGGCGCTTTGCCGAACCGCTCTAGAGACGAGCAGGCAAGGCTCGACGACCTCAAGGAGGAAATGGCCTCGCGTTTGCTGCCGCTTGATGCAACCGCGATCTATCAAGTGCGTGTCTTATGACCTGCTATCTACGCATCCATAACATCCTGGCCGCCGTGCGGCCATCATCGGATCTTCCTAAGGATTGGGCGCGGGTTAACACAGCGTGGCAAAACGCAACGTCTCTTCTCGATCGTCAGCGAATTTTGGGGGAGATGCAGCTCGATGAAATCGACCTGTACGAGCTCGCCGAGGCAGATATCACTGCCTATTGTGGGTTGATCCTGTCAGGTCGCGTCGATCAGGACTATCTGTATCGCCACCGCGATGTACTGCTGAATTTCATCGAAGCGGGCAATACCGTTGTCTTCAGCGGCGATATCGACGTGCCATGGCTTCCCGACACAGCGCCATCTCTGCCAATCGACCAGCCGAACGGATCCGACATCGGGTTGGCATTTGCTGATCACCCGATCTTTGATGGGATCAGCGCAGACATGGTCGGCGATTACTTCGCCTCCGGTCACTACGTTCTACCGCCCGGGGCAAAGGCGCTCGTGACACTGCCGCAGCAACGTGCGGTGGTCTATGAGCATGCTATCGGCACGAAAGGCGGTCGCATTTTACTGCATGCCGGACACACGCTGCTCGGCTACGCCGCAGACGCCCGCGCAGCTGAATTAAGCACGCGCCTCATCCCGCAGCTGCTGACATGGATTCGGAGAGGATCGCCAACCGAAGAGGCCATAGCGTGAAGCGCCTCGCAACACTGTACAGCGGGGCGCACAGTGAGCGTCTCTCGCTCAAACGCCAAGCAAGTGAGCGCTACATCAGCGAGACCATTTATCTGCTTGATCTACCCGATGCTGATTTGTCGCGGTCTGATGGTTTGATCGTCCCGGAGGGACTCAACCACACCAAGCTGGAACTGGCGCGGTCGCAGCTGCTGACGTTCATGTCGAGCGGCGGTACTGTTTTTCTGTTTGGGGATCAACCTACCGAATGGCTACCTGGAGTTCGATGGCACTTTGATGTCGCTGGTCAGCCAGAACCCGAAAACCTTTTGCCTGAAAACGCAGGACACATTTTTCACCGCTCGTTTGAACCAACAGACTTCTTCCATCAACACGGCTTCTTTTTGCCTCCCGATGGCGCCAAGGTGCTGATGCGGAAGAGAAACGGAAATGTGGTTGTCTATGAGGACACCGTCTCGACAGGAGGACGTTTGTTCGTGACGTCCCTTGATCTCATGCATCACGTAGACGGATTTTTCGGTAATCCGGTTTCTCGTAAATTCTTCGACCGCTTCGTACTCTGGGCAGCAGAAGAGTATCTATGAATACGCGGGACAACACAGCATTCAGGGAGCACAGCTTTATGTCAATTATTCCAACCACATACGACGAGTGGGAGTATTGCATCACCGTCAAATGCAAGATTCCGCTCACACCGGAGTTCGTTGCCGAACGTATCACAGAGCTTCAGGACAAGGACGACTACAAGACTCACCGTTTCATCGAGCTTTGGGGTGAAGCGCACCACGCCCGAACGCTGGGCTGGTTTCGTGAAGCCGCCGAGCGCTTGCAAGCTTAATGGCGCGTTCCTTCCCCATACCGATCACGATCCTGAATGGCTTTCTTGGCGCAGGAAAGACGACGCTTCTGCAAAACCCGCTGCTTCAAACCCAGGAGGCCGACTCGGTTTAGCTCGGAGTGATCAGCAACGAGATGAGCGCCCCAGATGTGGATGGACGGACCCTCGACACGACAGAAGTACTTTCAACCCAGGACTCTCGCTTCGCGTCAATCCCAGCCGGATGGTCCAAACACCGTTAGCAGATAACTGACGTCGAACCAATGCGGGCTGATCCAGCAGAGCAGGTGCGGGATTCGCGGTCTAGCAAGGCGCCGTCTCTCGGCCCTGCGGCTACTAACTCTAGTCGGCTTGATCGAACGGCACCGCCGTGTGTTAAGAGGTCGAGTTCTCCCTCAAGGGTGGTTCAACAGGTGTCTTGAAACACTGCTGAAAGGGCCATCTGCAAACCTGACCGTGTCCCTATAAGTCTCGATGTTAAGGTACTGTCTGGGGACATCTGGAACCCTAAGACTGATGTCCGTTTTGCCGCCACGAACGGCTAAATCCTCAACATCTGCTGGTCCTGTGTGGACATCGTTTCGGTGTTAAGGTTCCGTGGCAAGGAGCCCGATAAGAAAGATGTCTCCATGACCATCAAGGACGAAATCCAAGCCTTCTTTGCGCG
>JBCCAF010000003.1:0-336536 GCA_039814945.1 Pseudomonadota bacterium | reverse complement strand
GAACAATACATTGATAAAAAATACACGGTCGAAACACGTTTTAATCAGGCGACAGGAATGCCCACACACATGGTTTGGTCAAACGAGCATGGCGTTGCAGAGGCTCCAGGCGACCTTCCTGCTGAAATGATTTTCGATGACAAGGGACTGTTGAAATTAGCTATTTGGAAGAAGGACGGAGAAGCGCATCGCGACAACGACCTGCCTGCGAAAATAGCTTACAACCCAGAGACGCGGAAGCCGATTGCATACACGTGGTGTCAAAATGGAGTTCAGGAACGCCAAGGTGAAGCAGGCAAGCCTTCTTACCTACAGGTCTATGACAGTGGCCGATTATGTGCGCTTGAGTTTACGAAAGACGGTGAGCACTGGCGCGAGGGTGGAAAGCCGCCCTACATCACTTTCGACGAACATGATGGCACGGCCTACGATGCCGATGAGAACGTAATCGAGTTCGATGGTTACGATCAGAGTTGGCTTCCAGAAAGCGATGATATGTCTGTTAATCTTGACTATTCCTAGTCAAAAATTCCATTAGAGGCCTGTACGAGATTAGGTAACGCCTCCTTATGTTTATACTTCGGTTCCCAGATTTTCTTGACCGCGTGCGAAGCGCTTACCAAGGGAACAATAAAGATGAAAAAAAAGCACTTTACACTGAGTTTAAATCAGTAACGGGTGATGGCAGTCCATTTTTTGAAGTCCTAAAATCAGCTAAAGCCAACGCAACCGCCACAATAAATCCATCAGACAAGCCCATAAAGTGGCCAGAAGAGAGGACTTGGGACAATTTCCCAGGAAATCTGTCGTCTGGCAGTGGCCATGCCATTTTGGCGGCGGCGCTCCATTACTTATTTTTATGCAAACCCGAATTCGCTCAGCAAGCAGCACGTATGAACAAAGCTGTTGGCTTCAATCCAGATGGCGTCAGCAGAGTTGATCCAAACGACGAACAAACAAATCAACGCGAGCCGCAAAACAATCGGCAAGCAGAAAATGTCGAGGTGACTCCTTCTAAGCGGTCTCAATCGACACCAAAGACAATTGGTTCTGCTCAGGTGTCCGAACTGAACGAAATTTTCATGGTGGCCTGCGACGCCGGAAAGACGGATGTTATTCAGGCGCTCTTAGATAAGGGAGTTGGCGTCAATTCTGGTCGGGCAAGTGATGGTTACAATGCCCTTATGGGTGCAAGTTATATGGGCCATGTTGATGCGGTTACGCTGCTCTTAGACAGGGGTGCAAACCCGAATTTCAAGTCCAACGATGACGGGTGGACGGCTTTAATGGCGGCGGCGCGCGGCAACAGTTCGGCGGTTGCAAAACTTCTTCTTGATCGGGGAGCGGACATAGATCAACGGCGGCCCAACAGTGGTGAAACCGCCTTGTTTATAGCCATTAGAAACCACAGTGCGGATATGGCGCGGCTACTACTGGAGCGCGGAGCCGAAACTAACCTGAAGCTCTTTGATGACAATGAATGGACAGTCTCGAAAGAGGCGGCAAGAGCGGGTAACGCTGAAATACTACACCTGATTAGAGATTTCACTCAAAGGAAGTAGATAACGCCTGAAAATTGCACCGCATCCTGCGATCATGGTATAATATATGTGGTTGTATTTTAAGCAGAATTTGCTTGATTTTGAAGGTGTGAAAGATGGATCGATATCTCGATCAGTTCAACGAAGTTTCGCTGGTAGCGGCTGAAAAGCTAAGGGCCGATACGCTTGCCGATCTCAATCACGAACGCGCCGGACTTGATACAGGCCGAAGCCAGCGGTTCCTTTCACCGGATCAATCAGAACGCGGTGACAGTTCCAAGAAAGAAGCCCAACGTCGGCTCCAAACGATGCTCGATCTTATGCTTCTCGATCCAGACTATGCCGCTGCTTATCAAGCCGCAGACAAAGCCCTTAGCGATGCTGAAACAGACACCGAAATGCAAATCCGCATCGCGCAAGACAGGCTCGCTGAGGCTCAGACTGCATTACAGACGTTAGAAGATCGTGCCGCCGAATTGCCGGACGGAACGAAAGTGTATTTCGATCCTGAAAGTGGAGACATCATCACCGAAGACGGACGTGTGCTGAGCGAGGATGAAGCCGCACACATCGAGCTAAACGGCCATGAGCCGACTTATGGCGATTATCTGGACGCAACGCAGAAGGTAGAGACAGCACAAGACCAACTCAATGCTTGGTATGAGTATCAGATCGTTTTAGGCGGCTATCGCAACGAGATGGCTGATACTGACACCCCGCCGTCTGCAGAGCGACTGGGTGAAATCCAAGCGGGAATTCAGGAGCATAGGCCCGAGTTTTCAGAGCCCGAGTTGCAAGAAGTAGTGCCTTCCAGCCAGCCAGAATTAGAAACCACATCAGCCGTATCACTTCCCACGATCACGTCTGGCCGTTGATGTAGTCAAATTCTCCACATTGTGCTTCCAACACCGCCAAGATCACGCCGCGTGGATGAAACTCAGAGTGAGTTTCCATCGTCTCTAGGATGAACGCGTTCGATTGCGCCTGGTCATCGTAATACCAGTCATCAATGCAATCAGCGTGTGCTCGGTCATTTTGCCCGGCGATAAGCCCCGCCATTCCAACCGAAGTTCTGATGTAGAACTCCTTGGATTCTTGGCTCCATGTCAAAAACTCTGAGCTTTGAAACGTATCTGCAATGCTGGCGTGTGGATAAAACAGCAGAAAAAACAACAAGATCGTTGCATTGATCGTGCGGTTTCCCGCTAACATAAGGGAACCGTTATGAATGAAACACAAAACCAAATATGTTCGTTAAACCGCGATGGAAAATCGTCTGAATTCCAGCGTTTTGCTCCCGATGAAACCGCATCACCGCAATCCAGGAAGGCACCAACACATGGGTTCCCTTATGACTCATCAAGGAGGCCCTTCGTATGATTGGATCACAATTGGCCACGACCAGGCGCAGGATCGGCTATGCGCGTGTCTCCAGCGATAGACAGACGCTCTATCAGTATCGTGATGCCTTGAAGCGAGCAGAGTGCCACAAGATTTTCTATGACGATGCGACCAGGGCCACAGCGAAGAACCGCGAGGGCCTTCAAAACGCACGCGGCGCGCTTCAGCCAGGCGATGTTTTTGTGGTGGTCGCAATAGACCGCGCATTCCGATCCTCTCTGGAGGGGCTAAAGTTCCTTGACGGTCTCGATCAAGAAGGGATTACCTTCCATTCGATCTATCAGCAGATCGATACCCGCACACCGGAAGGCCGCAAATGGTTCGCTTATCAACTAGCTGATGCCGAATATGAACTAGCGGTGATTTCACGGCGAACGAAAGAGAAGATGGCAGCCGCGAAAGCGCGCGGGTTGCACATGGGACGCCCTTTTAAGCTGAGTAAGCGGCGAGCGCATCGGGCCTATAAGCTTGTCTCGCAGCAAGGACGGCGCATTGAGAGGGTTGCTGCGGCCTACCAAGTTGCTCCGATCACATTAAAGCGTGCGTTTGAGCGCTTTGGCTTGGAGGCTGATTGATCCGTGCCACGTTTTGAAAGCTCACGGACAGACCAGCAGATCGGCAGCCGGATCAAACAGCGTCGGGTCGGTCTTGGCCTGACGCAAACTGACCTCGCAAACGCGTTGGGCATGAGTTTCCAGCAGGTCCAAAAATATGAAAGCGGTAACAGCCAAATCGCAGCGTCGCTCCTATTGGAGGTCAGTCGGCATCTCTGTGTGCCGATCACGCATTTCTTTTTTGATGCTTCATATTATGAGACGGCTAAATTGATGTCACGCACGACAACAAATTGGACGCAGCGGAGAATCTGCATCCAGTACGGTGAACTCTTCTCACGTGGGTAGATCGGTAAAACGCTCGTTCTTTCCTGGTAGTTAGATGTGGTTTACCAATTGAGCTTGTGTGGTTTGCCGGGCAGAGTTGTGAAAGTTACAGCGCGCAAGGTGTGCGTTGGTAAACCAACGCCCTTGCCTGGACGTTGCATGGCCCGGTCCAGGAGGGGGCGTGCCGCCCCCGTTTCACCCCCTGCCAATTAAGTGAAATGGTGTGAGTGTGATCACACAGACGCAAAACTGAAAAAGCGAATTTTGCTTCACATATGTGTATCCACTGGCTACACTTTCCACATGACGATCAAAGACGCAGGACTACGCATTCGCATTGATAAGAACCTTCGAGAAAGGTTCCTCGAAGTATGTCGCGCGCAAGACAAGCCTGCAGCACAAGTGATCCGTGAGTTCATGCGTGAATATGTACAAGCGCACAAAGCGGCGAACGATGTTCCAGTCACTCAAGAGAAACAAGAAAAAGCAGTGGCACAAAGCTGCAGAGAGACACGGTAGAGCGTGTACGAGAACGCATTCAATAAGATCGAAAAAGACCTTCGCGCCGAAGAAGGTATCGCCAACGAGTTAGATTACGTGGAGCAAACCTCATGGGTTCTGTTCCTGAAATACCTGCATGATCTTGAGGCTGAACGCAGCGACCGCGCTGAACTAGACGGTAAGGATTATTCGCCTATCATTTTGGGCGCATGCCGTTGGGACAAATGGGCAGCCCCTAAGATCAAAGGTGAGTTCGACCATAATGGTGCGCTTATCGGCGATGACCTGATCAAATTCGTTGATCAAGAATTGTTCCCATATCTTGCTTCTTTCCGGCAATCGGCAACCAACCCAGACACCATCAATTACAAAATCGGTGAAGTGTTCACTGAGCTACGCAACAAGTTCCGATCAGGATACATTTTGCGTGATGTGTTGGAGCAGATCGACAGCCTTTCATTCGGCACGCAGGAAGAGCGGCACGAGCTTTCCTCGCTCTATGAAACGCGCATCAAGCGCATGGGAAATGCAGGCCGCAATGGCGGCGAGTATTACACGCCGCGCCCGCTGATCCGCGCGATGATAAAGGTTCTCGATCCAAAGATTGGCGAGACGATTTACGATGGCGCGGTGGGCTCTGCGGGCTTCCTTTGCGAAGCTTACGACCACATGCGCACTGCTGATCTATCGGCCTCAGATTACGAAACCCTGCAAACCAAGACCTTCTATGGGCAGGAGAAAAAGGGCCTCGCCTACATCATCGGGATCATGAACATGGTCCTGCACGGCATCGAAGCGCCGAACCTGATCCACTCCAACACACTCAATGAGAATGTGATGGATATTCAGGAGAAGGACCGACACGACATCATCCTTGCCAATCCCCCTTTTGGTGGCGGTGAACGCAAGGAGGTCCAGCAGAACTTCCCGATCCGCACGGGCGAGACGGCTTATCTCTTTCTGCAACACTTCATCCGGAAGCTGAAGGCGGGCGGACGTGCCGCTGTGGTGATAAAAAATACATTCCTCAGCAACACCGACAATGCCAGTGTCGCGCTGCGCAAGGAATTGCTGGAAGCGGCGGAGCTGCACACCATACTCGATTGCCCCCAAGGCACCTTCCAGGGCGCGGGCGTCAAGACCGTGGTGCTGTTCTTCGAGAAAGGCGCGCCGACGCGGGACATCTGGTATTACCAGCTCGATCCAGGCCGCAGCTTGGGCAAGACCAACCCGCTGAACGACGATGATCTGGCGGAGTTCGTGGAGCTGCAACGCACCCGCCCCAATGGGCCGAAAAGCTGGATCGTGAACCGCGCCGATCTAGACGAGGACACCTATGACCTGTCGGTCAAGAACCCCAACGCACCCGAGGCCGAGGCGCTGCGCAGTCCCGAAGAGATCATTGCCGATATGTTGGCGCGGGATGCCGAGACGGCACAAATCCTAGAAGACATTAGGGGGGTGCTGTGAAGGATACCTTCGATTTCGGCTGGCCAACGAAGCCATTGGGCGATCTCGTCGATGTGCTCGACCGATTGAGAAAACCAATTACCAAGAAGGACAGGAAAGCTGGTCCATACCCATATTATGGAGCAACTGGCGTTCTTGATCACGTCGATGGATACCTCTTCGATGAACCACTGGTTCTAATTGGCGAGGACGGCGCGAAGTGGGAAGCGGGCGCAAACTCAGCCTTTCCTATTCAGGGTAAGACCTGGGTCAACAACCACGCTCATGTGATCCGACCGCATAGAGATCAGGTTTTAGATGACTGGTTGATCTACTATCTGAACGGCGCGGACCTCATGCCGTTCATATCAGGCATGACCGTTCCCAAGCTCAATCAAGGCCGATTACGAGGAATCCCAATCCCCCTCCCGTCGGTCGAAGAACAACAGCGGATTGTTGCGGTTCTGGACGAGGCTTTCGAGGGGCTGGCCCGCGCTCGCGCCCACGCCGAAGCCAATCTCCAAAACGCGCGGAAGTTTTTCGACAACGCGCTGTTGGCCATGATGGCTGAGATCGACCAAGATTCGCCGCGTCTTTCTCTCTCAGATGCTGCAAAAGACTTCGGGCGTGGTCGTTCCCGTCATCGTCCCCGTAACGCTCCCTTTCTCTACGGTGGACCTTATCCGTTTATCCAAACCGGCGATATTCGAAATGCGTCAGGAAGGCTGACAGAGTTTTCACAGACATATTCCGAGGATGGATTGGCTCAGAGCAAGCTCTGGCCTGCCGGAACCGTTTGCATCACGATTGCTGCCAATATTGCCGAGACATCCGTGATGTGTTTCGAGGGATGTTTTCCTGATAGCGTCATAGGCATGGTGCCTGATGACCAAGTGACGTTTCCCGAATACGTAGAGTACATGCTGAGGTATTTCGCAGCTGGCTTAAAGGCACAGGGCAAGGGCAGCGCGCAAGACAATATCAATCTTGGAACATTCGAGCAGGCTACCTTCCCTTTCCCATCTATTGATCAACAGCGTGAAGTTGTTTCCAAACTTGATGCGCTCTGGGCCTCAAGCTCCGATATGGTTGCGTTATATTCGCAGAAGATCACCGACCTTAACGATCTCCGCCAGTCTCTTTTGCAGAAAGCCTTCGCGGGTAAGCTGACTGCTATTGCACCGAAAACTTCTGCCGTTTCCAGCAATGATAATTCGGTCCGCACAACACAAATTCTCTCGCTCGCTTATAGCCGCCATCTTAGCGCCAGGCGCGAGAGAACCTTTGGCCGCGTAAAGGCCCAGAAAGCGCTGCATCTTGCCGAAGCTATCGCTGGTGTTGAGCTTGGTCGTAATCCCATCCGTGATGCGGCGGGTCCCAATGACATGGCCCACATGAGGCAAGCCGAAGCGCATGCAAAAGCTGGTGATGTGTTTCATTTCACGCAACGCAGCGGGGGTGGTTATACCTTCAACCCGGGAAGCGGCTTGGAAGGCGCGGTGCGGGATTGCAAAGAAGCGTTTGGTGATCAGCTTCAAACCCTGACCAAGCTTATCGACCTGATCACGCCAATGGACACGGTAGAAGCGGAAGTCTTCGCCACTGTTTACGCTGGATGGAATAACCTGATCAGCGATGGGGCCGAGATATCCGATGAAGCCATTGTCAACGCTTCGCGCGAAGATTGGCACGCTGACAAGCTCAATATTGAACGGCAGAAGTTTTTCGACGCTATCAAGCAAATAAAAGCAGCAGGCTTTGAGCCGGATGGGACCGCGAAATACGTTCCTGCGGTTCAGGAAAGATTGTTGTAGGGGGTGCGGGTGGCTTTATGAGCATTCACGATGAAACAGAAGCCGATACACGCGCCGAACGCATTGATCCTGTGCTCGCAGCCGCTGGCTGGGGCAAGAACGGCTCCAAAGTTCGTCGTGAAGTCATTTGCCCTGGACGCATTCAATCGGGCGGTAAGCGCGGTAAAGGGCTTTCTGCAGATTATGTTCTTTTGCACAAAGGCCAAAAGCTTGCAGTTCTTGAAGCAAAGCGCGCGGGCCTGAGCCACAGAGAAGGCGTTGGCCAAGCCAAGGATTACGCAACGCGTTTGGGCTCGCGCTACGCTTACGCGTCGAACGGTCTGAATTGGTATCAAATTGATATGAGCACGGCGAAGGAGGGCGACATGCAGTTGCCTTTCCCAACGCCCGACGAGTTGTGGAAGCGCACATTCGCTACCCATAATGATTGGCGCGAGCGTTTTGGTGCTATCGATTTCGAAACTGATGGCGGGAAGTGGGAGCTTCGCTACTACCAGCACAATGCGGTCAACGCTGCGCTTGAGGCTATTGCCAAGGGTGGTCGTCGCATCTTGCTTACGCTTGCGACGGGTACAGGCAAAACCTCTATCGCTTTTCAGATTGCTTGGAAGTTGTTCCAGGCCAAGTGGAACCTAATGGGCGAGCCAGTGCGCCGCCCGCGCATCCTGTTTCTTGCGGACCGCAACATCCTTGCTGATCAAGCTTACAACGCCTTTTCCGCTTTTCCAAATGACGCTGTGACGCGGATTGACCCTGACACCATCCGCCAGAACGGGGGCAAGCCGCCAAAGAATGCCAGCCTGTTCTTTACGATCTTTCAGACCTTCATGACTGGCGAAAATGCGCCTGTTTACACACAGTATCAGCCTGACTTTTTCGACTTCATCGTGATCGATGAATGCCATCGCGGTGGTGCGAAGGATGAGAGCGAATGGCGGCATCTGTTGGAGTATTTTGAGCCAGCGGCCCAGCTTGGCCTAACTGCCACGCCCAAGCGAAAAGCCAACGCCGATACTTACGCCTATTTCGGCGAGCCAGTTTATACCTATGCCCTGCGAGATGGGATCGAGGACGGCTTCCTGACCCCATTTAAAGTGCGCCAGATGGCCAGCACCATTGATGAGTATGTCTATGACGGTAGCGATGATGTGGTCATGGGTGATGTTGAGCAAGGCGACAACTTCTCAGAAGGCGATTTTAACACGCGGATCATCATTGAAGATCGAGAGCTAAGCCGCGTTAGAGAGTTCATGAGCCAGATTGATCAGCGCCAGAAGACCCTCGTTTTCTGTGCCACCCAAGATCATGCGGCCCTCGTACGCGACCTGATCAATCAGGTGAAGGACAGCACAAATCCGAATTACTGCCATCGCGTCACGGCAGATGACGGGGCTATCGGCGAGCAGCACCTGCGCGATTTGCAGGATAACGATAAAACGATCCCAACAATTCTGACCACATCGCAGAAGCTATCAACGGGCGTAGATGCCAGAAATATTCGTCACATCGTTCTGATGCGCCCCATTCGATCCATGATCGAGTTCAAGCAAATTATTGGACGCGGAACGCGAACCTATGACGGGAAGGACTTCTTCACGATCTGGGATTTCGTAAAGGCGCATGAAAACTTCAAAGACCCTGAGTGGGATGGCGAACCACTTGAGCCCGTGCCACCAGGTGAGCCGCGCACCCCTCCCACCGGGCCAGACGGTGGCGGTGACGAAGGCGAGCCGCCTGAAGGTCCTGAAGGGCTAGAGCCGCCTCGAGAAAAAATCGTGGTGAAGCTGTCTGACGGCAAAGCCCGCAAGATCAGGTACATTGCCTCAACGAGCTATTGGAGCACTGAAGGCAAGCCTATTTCGGCAACTGAGTTTCTTGAGCGCTTGTTTGGAGACTTGTCTGGTTTGATTGCCAACGAAGATCAACTTCGCGAAATGTGGAGTGATCCCGATAATCGTGAGCGTTTTTTGGGTCAGCTATCAGACCGGGGATATGATGAAGCCCTGCTAGATGACATCCGCAGGCTTGTTGACGCAACAGATAGCGATCTGTTCGACGTTCTTGGCTATATCCTTTTCACTCATGAGCCCAAGACAAGGCAGGAGCGCTCGGAATACGTAAGATCAGCGGGTCTAACATCTTCTAACGAGGATATTCACGGGCTTCTTTTAGCAATCTTGTCGGCATACGAAGAGCGGGGTGGGGCTGAATTAGCCACGAAAAAGCTCGGAACTTTTTTAACGGCTCGATACGGCAGCGTCAGTGAAGGAAAGACCAGGCTTGGCGGTTTGAAAGCCGTTAAAGACGCGTTCCTAAAAATCCAAGCCGATCTTTATTCGCATTGAACTAAGCGCTTTTTACGCGCTATAGCCAATCAGCAATACGCTTGACGTATCGCGTACATATAGTGTATCATGGTTACAGATGATATTGAGCTTCAACGATAAAAAGACGCAGAAATTCGCCGAAGGGGCGTTTGTCAAGGCGTTCAGCGGGTTTGAGGATCAAGCCGAAAAACGGCTCGTGATTTTGAATGCCGCAACATCGTTGAATGACCTGCTCGCGCTGCCGAGCAATCGGCTTGAGGCCCTGAAAGGGGGTCGTGCGGGTCAATATTCAATACGGATCAACAATCAGTGGCGCATCTGCTTTGCCTGGCCGGAAGACCAGTCAGGGCCGAGTGACGTTGAGATCGTTGATTACCACTAGGAAAGGAGTTTGATGATGACTGTGATAAAAAGACGGGTGCACCCCGGAGGTATTTTAAAGGATGAATTGGTTGAGATGGGCGTGAGCCCGACTGAGCTTGCACGCCAGATCAATGTGCCTGCAAACCGGATATCTCAGATCATTGCAGGCAAGCGATCAATCACAGGTGATACCGCTTTGCGGCTCGGTCACTGGTTTGGCAATGAGCCGCAATTCTGGATGAATTTGCAAAACCAGTATGACCTTGCATCAGCCAGTGAAGAGGTCGGTGTTGCCATTAGCTCGCTGCCAACAATCGCAGGGCAGGACCCGGCGAGCGTTTAAGCTCTGCATTGGCCGCATCGCGCCTGCGCGACCGGGCTCTCGTGAACCGAGGCTGAAATCTCGGCCATCCGGCTTCGATCCCTTGCGGATTAAAGGGAAGAGGTTCACCAAAAATCAGGCCCATGCCCGATTTGTCGTCGCACCCCCAGCTATGGGTGAGGGGTGGCTCCGAAAATCAGGCATTCTCCTAGTGCAAATAAGTTCTGTCCTGAGATTTGGTTAGTGGAGCCAAAAATAATACAAAATTCTGGAATAAACTCGAATAATTTGCTTATATTCGAGCACGAGGGTCTCCCCTCGCATACGCGCTGTAGTAACTGCGGCGTAAGAGCTAACGTCTGCACAATATCGTGCGCGCCGTGTACAAATGGAACATTGGCGTGATTGGAGGGGAGACCTCGTGCGAATTATAAAATTTAATATTCCAACGATAAGAACATCAATACCAGATGAATTATCTAGTAAAGACAAATTAATCCAATATCTAGAAACGAACGAAGCTGAGCTAAAGAAAATAAAATGGTACAGAGCCCGAATGTACCACAATTTTTCGATTTCTAAAGGCAATAAAAAGCACAGACGTATCGATGCACCCGATGCGCGACTGAAGTATTTCCAGCGAAAGATTGCAAGGTCACTGAATGATATATATCGGGTCAGACAACCAGTTCATGGCTTCGTGCCTGATAGATCGGTGAAAAGTAATGCAGCATCGCATCTTAAGCGGCGTTATGTATTAAATGTCGATATCAAAGACTATTTTCCCAGCATCACAGAAAATCGCATCGTAGGCTTGCTAGAATCAATTGGCTTAGATGATGATGTAGCAAATTTGGTGGGGATTATATGCTGTCTTCACAACAGGTTGCCGCAAGGAGCGCCTTCGAGTCCAATTCTGTCGAATATGATATGTTTTCGAATGGATAAAGTATTAATGCGGTATTCGAAGAAAAATCGCTTCGTATACACCCGTTATGCTGATGACATTACTCTATCAAGTCATCAACCAATGTCAGTGGCGTTTGATGGGCAAATCCCAACAGCTGGCAGGGTTCCTGTCGATTTGATCAGTAAGGAACTCCAAGCGGCTTTCTCCGCAAACGGTTTTTCACTTAATGAAGATAAGTGCCATTACGCTGACCGTCATTCGCGCCGGATGGTGACTGGAGTAAAAATAAACGAGCTTCTGAATGTTGATCGCAAATTCGTGAGGAATATCAGAGCAACTCTGTACTCTATCGAAAAATTGGGAATCGATGGTTCACAACAGAAGTATGTTACCAGTCACAATGGGCAGGGATCACTGGAGGCGCATATCAGAGGTAAGCTATCGTGGTTGCGCCACATCCGCGGTCAATCAGATCCTGTTTTCAGAGGGTTGGCAATTCGTTTCAACAACTGTTTCGAGAAGAACATTGAAATAACGCCTACAACTCAAGAAATTCGTGATCGTGCCGTTTGGATTATCGAAACAAATACAAATGATGTTTCGCTGATGAGTCAGGGAACTGCGTTTTTCCTGGAGAGCGGTTTTTTAGTAACAGCAGCGCATAATGTTGCAGGGGTGACAGAAGCGCAAATCTATCACCCAAGTAAGCGATCAAATACATTTCAGGTGACAGTTTTGAAGAAGTGTGACCACAGAGACCTGGCGCTCGTCAATGTTGAACTTCCAAATAACGAATACTATGAATTAAGAATGGCGAGCACCGCGCCAGAAGTGGGCGCTCAAACGATCGCGTTGGGATACCCAGGATTTGGACCTGGCGACAGCCTCAATGTGCGCAAAGGCGACGTTAGCTCACGAACGAAAAAATCTGCTGTAGAATTGATTGAAGTCAGTCAGGATTTGGCACAAGGAATGTCTGGCGGCCCACTTTTGGATGACAATAATTGTGTCATTGGGATAATCCATAAAGGCGGTCCGCATGAAGCAAGAAACTTCGCAGTCAGTGCCGATGAGTTGAAATCCTGGCTAGCCGAATAACAGGTAGCTTCGCGGCCCCTATGCCCCGTTAACAGACTCATCGATCAAACGACGGTCCTTCACGAGAGCGTTTTGTCGCTCGCCGTTTTGGGCTGGCGCGCCGTTCTTTAAAGGCTTCCCTCTTTGTGTCCTTCGTCGGCTCGGGGGCGCGGGAGTAGTCTTTGATATCGCCTTCAAGCTCGCGTGCATTCGCGCGCAGTGGCGCAAGGCGTTTAGTACGCTCAGCTTCCAAACTTTGAATACGTTCTTGATTGCGCTGTTTCTCAATCTCAGCAGAGTTTTGCTGTTCTTGTAGCGTTTGCTGCGCTTCCCATTGGTTTTTCAAGATGGTCATTTTGCGCTTGCCCGTCACGCGATCCACCAGTCCAAGCAGGCCTTTTCTCAGGCGTTTTTGTTGTTGCAGAGCTTGTGCGGCACGTTCAGCAGATTGCTGCTTTTCAAGCGTTTCTGAGCGTGTTTGAGCGCGATGCAGCTCTAGCGCTTTACTGCGGTCTGCCTTGCGTTCGATAATTTGCGCAAACTGTTTTTGTTCAATGTGCAGTTCTTTGAGCCGATCCGTAATCTGCTTGCGAGCAAGGGCATGTGCCTCATCAAAAGATGGCAGCCCATCGGCTTCGCCGAGCTTTGCTCGCACCTCTTTTGCTTTGAGGTCGACATAACGCGAGACGGCATAAGCTTCGCCTTTGTAATCAACCGCAACATGGCCGCGCCGACCTTTGGCAAGAACATAGCCGCGCTCTTCCAAGGCATGAGCGAATGATGCCCGTGAATCCGATACCGCCCAGCAATCCTTGAATGTATCTTTCACATCGCGCGGGTCCTTGTTCGTGCGTTTGCATTGCTGCCATTCAGCCAAGGTGAAATTGCGCGGATCGCGGTCCTTGGAGTTGATCAGGCCGCGCGGCATCTTCAAGTCATGCTGGATATGCAGATCACGCGAGACATCGCGCAGCTTGAACTTTGAATGTGATAGCTGCACGGCCTTCATGTTCTCGATATCGATACGACACCAAACGGCGTGCGCATGACGGCGAAGCGCGCCATCGGTTCCGCGCTTCTCATGAAATACAATGGCGCGCGGCTGGCCTGCTAGGCCGAGTTTTTCTTCCGTTTGATCAATCGCGTCGATGAAGGTTGCATCGTCAAACGCCGCATCCCTTGGCGGGTTGATGCTCAAAGAAAAGAGATGCTGCTTGCAGCGCGTTGCTTTGCTGATCGCATAGGATTCTTTGAAAGCGCCAACCAGATCGTCAGACACAAAACCGCGCAGCTCGTGCACTTGCACGTGCTCATTCTCATCTTTGACTAGATGAAGCGCCAAGTCCTTGCCGCCGCCGCGTTGATTGCCGTGCAGGATCATATCAAGCCTTGTCTGCCTGAAGGCCGAGCGCTGTCACAAGGTCGTTGCGCATCGCAATGACCTCAAGAGCAGCATGCCGCAGATCATCTTCCTGACAGTCGTCGAGAATAAGGCGCTGCTCTTCAACGGCAAGGATGAGGCTATGCAGGACGCCATAAATACCGGAGTGGCCTAATCGCCGCAAAGTACGGGCGATAGTCTCTTGCTGGTGTGTCTGCGATTTGGGTTGATGCTTACGCTTGATGCGGTGCTGTTTGAGCACGCAGCGCTTTATGTAGGGCCCGAGAGCTTCGCCTGACGCAGCATCTTCTAGGCTTTGCTTTTCGTCAGGCGTAAAGCGTATAGAAACGGGCGCTGCACGTTTGACTGGCTTTGGCTTGTCGTTAGCGCATATTGAGAAATTGCCTCGTAGCGCTCCTAGTTGGACAGCTGATCTCATGGCTGCACCTCTTCGTTAGCAGGAGCGCTAATCCTCTCTTCGATGTCCGAAAGGTGCGAGAGCTGGTGATTCCAGTCGGCTAATTCATTAAAAAGGGCGTTCGAACAATCTCGGTCCGGGCGCGCCATATACCGCGTTTCGCGCAGCGAATTGCGGAAAGCGTTCTCAGCATCTGAGTCGGCGGCAGTCGTTTGGCATAAACGATGAGAGCCATTCAAACTCTTTTTTCGTCTAGGCGTCCCCATAGTGCTTTGACCATGCAAAGCGCGATGGCGCGGCCTGATGACGGCCTTGCAAGCCAACGCATCAGAATGACCGGTTCGGGCGATAAGGGGCAGCCACCAGCCAAGCCCGGTCTAATCGATAGCTGCTGCCATCATTTCTTTCAGCAATCCATCGGCCAATTCATCCAGCAACCCTTCGATCGCCCCGCCGATTTTGTGCGTCTCTGCATCGATAATTGCAGACAAGACCGTGTTCAGCGTCTCTGCTCTTTTTTCCGGATTGGAGCTGGGGTTGGGCGAAAAAAGCCCGTCCATGGCAACTTCCGCGGCATCAACAAAGAAGCTGTTCAATGATGCTTTGCAGATGGTTGTCATGAAATCGCATTGACCCTTGCGGACATCACCTGTCGTTGTGGCGTTCGACACCAGTGTCACAGCTTCACGCATCGTTTGCATGTCAGTCGGCGTTCGCCTGTCACAGGCGAGAATACCAGCGGCTTGTAAGATGGCACCAAGATATTCAAGGCTTCGCCACGTCTGGTCGGGCTGGGCCAACAGGAACGTGCGACCGATCTGATTGAGCTGCTCGTCATTGGCGATGAAGTTGCCGCCCTTGGCGCCTCGCACCGAGACGACATAGCCTTCTTGCTCAAGCCTTTTAAGGGCATCACGCAGTGTGGCGCGCGATATGCCCAGCGACTCTGCCAGCTTGCGCTCGGCCGGCAGCTGCTCATTGGGCATCAACGATCCGGTATGAATCTGACGCCTTATGAGATCGTAGGCCAGGCCATGATATGGGCCGTGCGGTATGCGGCGTCCGTTCCAATACATCGTCAGATAGCGGTGAACGTGTTGTCGACAAGAATGTCAGCGCCGTTGACGAAGCTGGATTCTCCGCTTGCAAGAAACACCGCCACGTCAGCGACTTCTTCAGGCTCACACATTCTGCCTTGCAGCAAACGAATGTCCTCTTCATCGGCTGGCACATTAAGCTGCTGCATGCATT
Organism: Pseudomonadota bacterium; assembly: GCA_039814945.1. Lineage (GTDB taxonomy): Bacteria > Pseudomonadota > Alphaproteobacteria > Rhizobiales > MH13 > MH13. The sequence goes on along the minus strand of JBCCAF010000003.1, from coordinate 320,900 downwards.
CTATCTCAAACAGACCATGGTTGGTCCTCACAAACCCAGGACTGATAACATTGGCGCGAATGCCTTTGTCACGAAACTCAACAGCTACCGATTTGGTGAAGTGTGTCACCGCGGCCTTTGAGCTGCAGTAGACAGATTCCATAGGCGTTGCGGTGGAAGCCGAAACCGAAGATGTGGTGATGATAACGCCACTTCCTTGGCGTAGCATGATCGGAAGAATAGCCTTTGTCATGAGAAAGACACTGCGCACATTGTTGTTCATCAAATAGTCATAGTCGTCCTCGGAATGCTCGAGAAGCGGCTTAACAAGGATTTTTCCTGCTTGATTGAACAGAATATCCACTCTGCCAAATCGACTGAGCGCCGCCGATGCCAATGCATCGACTTGCGGTGTGCTCGATACGTCGGCCGTAAGAAACTGGAACGTTTCCTCAGGCAGGGTGCTGGCCAACTCACGCCCGTTTTCCTCGTCAATATCGACGCCAAAAACTGACGCACCCTGGCTTATGAAAGCCTGAGCCGCAGCTCGACCGCAGCCGTTTGCCACGCCTGAGATCAGCGCCACTTTGCCGGCCAAACGTCCTGAATTTGCATTGGGTTCCATGGGCCCCTCACTGTGTTGGGTCGGGTGGTTTTCTATCGAACAGAGGTGTGTTGCAACCGACCGCTCTAACGCCGATGCCGCGCACCATTCTATCAATGGGTCGTAAGTCCAATTAGAACAAAAGGCCTAAAAAAAATACCAAAATAACAAGCGGACTAGTTGGCCGCAGTTGATTTCGGATCAAGCGTTTCCCATTAAAATACTGTTTTCAAGACAGAGTTTCGCAATTGACGATGCTGTTGTTTTTTGTGTTGACGGTTGAGAGATTTCGATCATTATAAAGGTATCTAATTCATACCAATAAGCGTGGTTGGAAACGATTTTGGATCAGCAAGACGGTTATGGTGCGGACGCAGCGCCTTGTGCGCATCCAAGCGCTCCTTCCATGCGCGGAATTAAGAACCGGCGGTTGATCGTCTCCGGTGGCGCCAGTGGGATGGGTGCAGCTGCCGTGCGATCCTTGGTGCAAGCTGGTGCCAATGTCGCCATCTTGGATATTCAACAAGAGGCTGGCGCCGCGCTCGCTCAAGAGCTTTCCGAGCAAGCTACACCTTCGCAAAATGTGCAGTTCTTTGCCGCCGATGTGAGCAGCCCGGCTGATGTTAGGCAGGCGGTTGAAGCAGTTGTTGCAGCTATGGGCGGCGTGGACGGACTGTTCCACCATGCCGGCGTTCTGATTGTGCGCCCATACCATCTAACGAGCGATGGGGAGTGGGACAGGCTGATGCGCGTGAATGTGGATGGAGCGTTCTACGTCACGCGTGAAGTCATCCCCCACATGATCCGTGCCGGTGGTGGTGATTTGGTGATCACCGCATCCATCAGTTCTGGACGCGCCTTCCCGTTGGAGAGCGGCTATTGCATTTCTAAGGCTGCGGTCTTGCACATGGCCAAGTGTATTGCGGTTGAATACCGCGATCAGGGAATCCGATGCAATGCGATCTGCCCCGCGTTCACGCGCACCCCCCATGGCACCGCAGAGATCGAACAATTATCAGCGCTCGGCCAAGATTGGGACACCACCGAGTTGGCCGAAAAGCAAGGCCGTATCTGTGAGCCGGAAGAGGTCGCAGAAACCGTCCTGTTTCTTCTTGATCGGGAAAGATCAGGCTTCATCAACGGGCAGGACCTCTACATCGACAATGGCTGGTCAGCCTCCGGCTGACGGCACGCAAACACATCAGCAGCAGGGAGAATGAACATGAAAAAGTTTGGAATTCTTACCATCATGATCGGTGGTGCCGTTTTGGCAACCACAGCGGCCGCCCAGGTTCCCGAGACACGAAAACCAATCAAATTTGCCACTGGCGATTGGACGGGGAGCTACATCACCGCGGGCATCATGCGCGGCATTTTGGAAGACATGGGATATCGAACAGAAGAAGTGGTGGCCGACCAATTTGCTTGGTATCCGGCGATGGCCAATCGCGACATCGATGTGGCGATGGAAGCTTGGACGACCACCCAGGGAGAGGTTTTGGCGGCCGCCGTCGAGGACGGCACTGTGGTTGAGTTGGGTGAATCTGGCCTCCAGGCAATCGAGACCTGGTGGTACCCCAGCTATGTCAAAGAACTGTGCCCGGGGCTTCCAGATTACCAGGCCTTGAATGACTGTGCTGACGTGTTTCAAACACCCGAAACGGGGGATCGTGGACGCTACCTTTCCGGTCCGGTCACATGGGGCGGGTTTGACGAAGAACGCGTTGAGGCACTTGGTCTGAACTACCAGGTTGTCTATCCCGGAACAGATGCGGCCATGTTTGCTGAACTGGAATCTGCCTACTCTCGCCAGGCCCCCATACTTATGTGGATCTACTCGCCGCATTGGGCGCCCTCGCAATATGAAGGCGAGTTCGTGGATTTTCCAACCTACACGGCTGATTGCTACAACGATCCTTCTTGGGGTGTGAACCCTGACCTTGCCTATGATTGCGCCAAGCCACGCGGCCCGATCATGACCGTTGCTGCGACGGGCGCCATGGATGATTGGCCCTGTGCGATGCAGACCATTCAAAGCTTCAGTCTGACCAACCAAGAGTATGGTGACCTCTGGGGATCAGTCGATCTTGAAGGCATGTCGGTTGATGAAGTGGTTGCCGGATGGCTGGCGAGCAACGAAGATCGCTGGAAGTCTTGGCAAGCCTGTCAGGGTTAAGCTGCTGACAGCGCGTTTGCGACCAGAGAGCCGCAGTCCATGAATGACACGATCAATCAGTGCGAACGGCAGGTGAAACTATCCTGCCGTTCGGTTTGGAAGGTGTTCGGCCCGCACGCCGACCGCTTCTTCGCCAGCAATCAAACACCAACCGTCGATCAACTGCGCGAGCACAGTTTGGTCGCTGCAAACATCGATGCCAGTTTTGATGTCTACAAAGGCGAAACCTTTGTTCTGATGGGTCTCTCTGGGTCGGGCAAGTCAACACTTTTGCGCTGTTTGGCGCAACTGGACACCCAAACCTCTGGAGAGATTCTTTTAGACGGCGTTGAGATTTCCAGTCTCAGCGAGGCGCAGCTGCTGGACGTGCGTCGCAAGCAGATGAGCATGGTGTTTCAGCACTTCGCGTTGCTGCCGTTTCGAACGGTTCTTGAAAATGTCAGCTTCCCCTTGGAGGTGCAGTCGGTCGACAAGCAACAGGTGAAAGACCGTGCGCTGGACGCGCTCAACCTTGTTGGTCTGTCTGGCTACGAGGATCGGTTGCCCAGGGAACTATCGGGCGGCCAGCAGCAGCGTGTGGGCATCGCCAGATCCTTGGTGAGCAATCCGGAGGTGTGGTTTCTGGATGAACCGTTCTCCGCGCTCGATCCGATGATCCGGCTCGACCTGCAAAACGAAGTCATCGACCTGCAGAACCGACTTCATAAGACGACGGTGTTCGTGACCCATGATCTTGATGAGGCGATCCGTCTGGCCGACAGAATTGCGATCATGCAGGATGGTCGCATTGTCCAGATCGGCACGCCAGAAGAGCTAATATTCAATCCGGCGACGGACTATGTGAAGCGCTTTACGTCTGCAGTCCCAAAGATCAAAGTCGCGCACATCGCCTCGATCATGGGGCAGTCTGTCAATGATCTGGACCCCCAGTTGCCTGTTGTTGAACAGCGGTCACTGGTTGCAGACAATGCGGAGCTAATCCTGCAAAGTGACGCCGATCTCGGCGTGGTCAACGAGAACCAAGAGCTTGTTGGATCGGTCTCGAAAGCCGACGTCATACGCCTGATGCTTCAATGAGCCAGGCATCTAAAGCCATGCGAACGCCGCTGCGTCCATCACCGGCCCCTCGCATGTTTTCTGCATCGCGCAGCACGCTGATATTCTGGTTGGTTGTGGCAGCGCTTGTTTTGGCTTTTCCTCTAAGCAGGGATGCCGATCAGTTGCCAACGCTTCCTGTTGCGCAGTGGATCAGCGATGCTCTGGATTTCGCGCTGAATGACCTAGTCCTGTTCGGTATCGAACTGAAAAACGTCACGCGCTCGCTCGCCAATCTGATCGACTTTCCCGCAGACCTCCTACGGGGTGCATTTGCATTGGGTTTCGAGTTTGACTGGGGTGCGCATTACGTTGAATTGCCACCCTTATCTTGGGTGGGTTTGGCTGGACTGTTCGTTGCCACATCTCTTGCGATCGGTGGGCGCGGGTTGGGCGTGTTTGCAGCTCTGGTCGCGCTCTACCTGCTCGTCTTCGACCTGTGGGGCGCTGCTGCGCTAACCCTGTCTTCGGTCCTGCTCTCGGTCCCGTTATCTGTGGCCGTTGGACTGTTTTTGGGTGTTGCCTGCCACAGAAGCGCAACGATCCGCTCTGTGATTGCTCCGCTTCTCGATCTTATGCAGACCGTACCAATCTTTGCTTACATGGTGCCGGTCTTGCTTCTGTTCGGTTTTGGCCCGTCATCAGCGATTGCCGCAACGATGGTTTATGCCATTCCGCCCATGGTGCGCGCGACGCTTGTCGGCTTGGAACGGGTGCCAAGTTCTCTGACAGATCTTGGCCGTATGGTCGGGGCTTCTCGCCGAACGACAGTCTGGTCGATTCTGCTGCCGAGCGCGCGCCCCTTGATCTTTGTGGGCATCAACCAGGTGATCATGAACTCGCTCAACATGGTCATCATCGCCTCGATGATCGGCGCGGGAGGCCTGGGATTTGAAGTGCTTGATGCGCTGCGGAAGTTGCGCCTCGGTCAGGGTATGGAGGCCGGTATCGCCATCACCCTTGTTGCCATATTGCTTGATCGGTTGTCGCAAACATCCTCGTTGGATGAGGCCACCCGAACCGTTGTCACACCATGGGTTTGGGCTGGGCTTATTGTCTTAACCGGCGCGGCAAGCATTGCCGGCTATTTCATCCCAGCTTTGGCCTATTTCCCCTCGCAATGGACTGTCACGACGGGACCCATCTGGGACACTGCGATGACGTGGTTGAACATCCACGCGTTTGACGCCCTGGAAGTGTTCAAGGTGTCGATCCTAACCTATGTGATGTTTCCTCTTCGCGATCTGATGACCGGAGCGCCTTGGCTGCTGATTGTGAGTGGCGCCGTTTGGCTTGGCTACAAGCTCTCTGGCATCAAAACAGCGACCGTGATCGCTTGCCTGCTGGGCTTCATCCTCATCACGGGGATATGGGAGCTTGCCATGATCACCCTCTATCTTTGTGGGTTCGGGGTTTTCTTGGCTTTCATCGGCGGTTCCTCAATCGGTCTTTTGACCTATTGGTTCCCGCGTGCGCAGAAATCGGCACTTTTGGTGGCCGATTTGCTGCAAACACTGCCAAGCTTCGTTTATCTCATTCCTGTGGTGATGCTTTTCCGTGTTGGTGATTTTGCCGCTGTTATTGCGGTGGCCGCTTATGCCATCGCGCCTGCCATCCGCTACACGATCCATGGCTTGATTAATGTGCCGCGGGGCTTGTCGGATGTAGCGACCGTTGTTGGTTGCACGCCAGGGCAGAAGCTGACGAAAGTTCAGCTCCCCATGGCTGTCCCAGAAATACTTTTGGGGCTGAACCAAACCATCATGATGGGGCTCGCCATGGTTGTCATCACGGCATTGGTTGGGACCAACGATCTTGGACAAGAGGTCTACATTGCACTGGCCAGTGTTGATCCAGGACGCGGCATCGTCGCCGGATTGGGCGTGGCCTTCTTGGCGATGGTGTTGGACCGATTGGTGACGGGTGCAGCTGCCGAATACCGACGCAAAGCCATCGGATAAGTCTCTGAATTAGAAATAAAAAGCGGAAGTTTAGTATGACGGCACTGTGGACCAATTGGGTTGGCAATCAGTCTTGTACGCCCTCACGAATGGAAAAGGCTTGCAACGAGGCAGACATCGCTGAGGCGGTGGGTCGAGCGCGCAAACGCAGGCAGGTCATCCGCACGCCCGGCTCAGGGCATTCCTTCACGCCGATTGTCTCAACAGATGGGGTCGTCCTCGACACGAGCGCATTGGCTGGCATCATCGATATCGATCAAGACGCGATGACCATCACGGCCAAAGCGCAGACTCAACTCAAGGATCTGGGTCAACCGCTTCTGGAAGCCGGACTGGCGCTCAAAAACCAGGGCGATATCAACACACAAACCATCATCGGCGCGATGTCCACGGCGACCCATGGGTCGGGCTTGGATTTTGGCAGTTTCTCAGGAGAGATGCGCGCCTGCAAACTGGTCGATGGTGAAGGCAACATCCAATCATTCAATCTGAACGATCGTCCAGAGAGTTTTCCCGCGCTGCAGTGTTCCATCGGGACGATGGGCATCATCACTGAAGTCACAATGTCGGTGATGCCGGCCTACACCCTCAAAGAAAGCTTCATGATCATCCCAGTGGAGGAGTTGCGCGAGCGCTGGGATGAACTTCTGGCGACCTACCGACATTTCTCCTTCTTCTGGATGCCAACCGATGAATCGTCTGTCCTGTATGGATTTCCAGAGGCCAAGGCTGACCATTGCTACGTGAAGCTTTACTCCGAAACGAATGATGCGCCAGGCAGCGGTGGACGGGACGTCGGAACGCGGATCGATCATGCCTACAAGATCTATCCGCACGTGTTTGAGCCCAATTTCCATGAGCTGGAGTACTTCATACCGGCAGATGAAGGCATTGAAGCATTTGAAGCTCATCGCGAGCTGATGCTTTCTCTTCTGCCCGACAGCATTTTTCCGATGGAAGTGCGGTTTGTGCGGTCCGAAGAGGCCTGGATGAGCCCGAACTACAAACGCGACAACATGGTGATCTCCGTTTCAGGCAAGCCCGGCACCGATTACTGGGACTATCTGGCAGCGTGTGACGATCACCTTTACAGTCGCAATGGACGGCCCCACTGGGGCAAGCTGCACTTCATGACCGCAGAGCGACTGTCTGAGCGGTTTCCTCAATATGAGAATTTCAAGGCGCTGCGTCGCTCGCTAGACCCGGATGGCGTGTTCTTGAATGCACACCTGCGCGAGCTTTTTGTGTGATCCTATGACGTTACGTGTCCTTAACCAGGAAGACTGCACAGGCTTGCTCGACATATCGCAAGCCGTCGAAGCATTGCGCGCTGGCCATCAGCTTCCAATGGCTGAAATTCGCGACACCTTGATACAGGAAAATGAAACCGTCCTGCTTTCGCGGGCGGCTTCCATCCCCACTCTCGGTCAAGGGGTGAAGACAGTGACCGTCAAGGCAGACAACCCAGCTTTGGGTCTGCCCACGGTCCAGGGTGGTATGATGCTTTTTGATCCGTCCACCGGAGCGCTTCGCGCATTGATAGACAGTGCAGCACTGACCAACATGAAAACCGTCGCCGACAGTTTGCTGGGCTCAGGGATACTGGCAAGGGCGAACTCTGAACACCTGGTCATCATTGGTACAGGCTCTTTGGCAGAGGCTTTGGCTGAGGGATATGCAGCGCACCGCCCCTCTCTCCGCCGGATTGGCATCTTCGGGCGACATTCAGACAAGGCCGCATCCTTGGTGGCCAGACTGCAGAAAGCTGACCCGAGGATTGTCATCGAGAAAGATCTGCAACAGGCTCTTTCAGGTGCAGATATCGTTGCCACGGCAACCTCCAGTCCAACGCCTGTTCTTGACGGCAATTGGATAGGGCCAGGCACCCATCTTGATTTGGTCGGCGCTTACCGGCGCGATATGCGCGAAGTTGATGATATCGTGTTGAAGCGTGCCAAACTTTATGTGGACAGCCGCAAGTCAACGCTTGCCCACATTGGGGAGTTGGCGATCCCTTTGGAAGCAGGCGTTATTGCGCCCAGCGACATCCGGGGCGACTTTTATGACATCGCGACCGGACCTGCTCCTGAGCGTTCCGCCAACGATATCACGCTGTGCAAGAACGGCGGCGGCGCCCATCTTGATCTCATGATCGCGGCAGCACTCGTAGAAGCCTATGAGTGTTTGGCCTAGGCAAACCTCTCAATGCCGTACGGACGTGTGTCGAGGCTTGGACGATGGCCTGAAACCAGATCGGCAATCAACTGACCAGTGATGGGTCCTTGTGTCAGCCCAAGGTGTCCATGGCCAAAGGCGTAGAACACAGACGGGTTGCGCGGCGACTGTCCGATCACAGGCAGGCTGTCTGGCGTCGCTGGTCGGTGGCCCATCCATTTGGTCATACCGCCAGTATCAAGGGTCTTGAATATCGGCTTGACGGCCTGCACCAGCGCTTCTGACCTTTTGTAATTGGCAGGCGCTTTTAATCCAGCGAACTCTGCGGCGCCGCCGATGCGCAGTCCGCTCGCCACAGGGGTTGCGACAGTTTTTTGTTCTGCAAACACCAACGGGCGTTGAAGGCGAAATCCGGGGTCTGGCAAAGTCGCGTTGTATCCGCGCTCCGAGGTTAGAAGCACACGGTCTCCGACTTGCTTGGCAAGGTCGGTGGAGAAGGCGCCAGCTGCGACAACGACGGTCTCAAAATCCATCGCCTGGCCTGTGTTGGTATGGCAAATGACAGAGGCACCGCTGCCGTGCTCCAAGCCGACCACTTTAGCGTGAACGCACGAAACACTGTGCTCAATAAGATATCGATAGAGGCGCTGGTGGAGGTCCTTGGGGTCATCAATATGGCTCCAATGGTTGGTCACAACGCCAAAGCTGTTGAACTGGCTCAGCGCCGGTTCCAACGCCCATAAAGCCTCACCCTCAACTGTGTCATAGGCAATCCCAAATTGCTCGCGAATGGACCAGGATAACCGATCAGCTTCGAAGCTCTTGCGATTGCGGTAAAGCACCAGTGTGCCATTGTGATGGACATGGTTTCCGTACCCAATGGCATCGATTATGGTTGAAGCTGCCGAAAGAGCGTCGGCATTCAGCGAAGCCAGGCCCTGGGAAATCGTGGCGATCCGTTGAGGCTGGCAAGACCGGTGGAAGGCCCAAAGCCAAGGAAGCAATTCAGGAACGCTTGACGCCTTGAGGAACAGCGGGCCCTGCGGGTCGACCAGCCAGCCTGGTATCTTCTTCCACACACCAGGCAAACCTGCCGGAACACATTCTGATGTGGCAAAGGAGGCAGCGTTTCCAAAGGACGTTTTATCGCCGCTTGGATCAGGATCGATAAGCGTGACCCGATGCCCTTTGTCATGAAGAAAAAAGGCTGTGCTCAGGCCGACGATGCCGGCCCCAACAACGCCGATGGTGTTGGAATTGTTCATTGCAATTGGGTTTTACTGTTGAGCCAAATTCGGCCAGAAATTCAATGTGATTATCCAACATTTTTGGGTTTGACGCCAACACATACGCTTTGAAACCCAGATGTTTTTTTGTGTGGTTTTGGCCATTTCTCATACGGGCCCTAGATGCGCCGCAACGGCGCAAGCACATTCGGCATCGCGCACTCGCATCGCTAGCATCTAGCCGTTCTGTCGGTCTTTTTCCAAAAACTCGATCAAGGATTGGCTGGCTCCGAGAATATGGGCGCGGGTCAGTTCCGACGCCGCCTCGCTGTCGCGGTTGATGGCAGCATTTAGAATACCCGCATGCTCCTTGCGCGCCCGCTCAATGCCGGAGGTCAGCACCAGTTGCGCGCGCAAATAGCGGCTGACATTGTCCAGCGCATTGGAAATGATCTGCAGGTGATAGGGGCGCTTGCAGTCCTTGTAGAGCGTGTAGTGGAACTGGCGATTGAGCGTACCCCAACGGCTGCTATCGGTCTCGTGCGCGAACTCCTGAGCGAAGGTCTTCGCCTCTCCCAACGTTCGGTCGGTGATCTGATCGACCGCCTGACGGATTACCTCTCCCTCCAACAGGGCGCGGAATTCAAAAAGCTCAGAAATCTCATCGAGCGACAGTGAGCTCACCACCGCGCCCTTATAGCGCTGGTTGGTCACCAGGCCCTGCTCTTCCAACCGTGCCAGCGCCTCGCGTACCGGAATCCGGCTGACGTTGAACATGGTCGCGATCTGGTCTTGGCGCAGCAAGTCTCCGTCCTTCAGTGTCCCCTCGACGATGGCTTCGCGCAGAGCGTCAAAGATGACATCGGCGGTGGACGACGCAGCGCCCAGATCGACAGTTTTCAAGTTCAACGACATGGTTTTTTGTTTTCTCGGCTGGTGTTCATGGCCGGGCGCACGAACGCAACGGCGCGCTGGCTTAAAGGCCTTTCTGTCGCGCGTCCAATTTCTTCACCATAGCATATTGTAGATTGTATCCAATATGCTATCGTTAATCAGCGCCGACCGCACAAAGCGGCAGCGCCAAAAACAAAGGAGTCGAGGGAATGAGAAAATTTGTACTGGCCGCCGCAGGGCTTGCCGTCGCGTTTGCCGCCGCACCGGCGTCTGCAGATACGCTTGATGATGTCATCGATCGCGGCGTGCTGCGCTGCGGTGTTGTGCTGGACTTTCCGCCGATCGGCTTTCGCGATTCAAACAACGATCCTGCTGGGTTCGACGTCGACTATTGCGCAGACCTCGCCGCTGCGCTTGATGTCGAGCACGAGATCATGCCGCTGACCTGGGCGGAGCGTCTGCCGGTCATCGTTACCGGACGCGCCGATGTTGTTTTTGGCGCAACCTCTGACACGCTTGAGCGTGCGCGCACGGTCGGTTTCACCATCCCGTATGCGATTTATTTTGCCCAGGGCGTTGTTGGCGTCGACAGCGGCATCGAGACCTTTGAAGACATTCGCGGCAAGCGGGTTGCGGCCGCTGTTGGCACGGTGCCTGAACAAGAGTGGCTGGAAATTGCTGCTGAGTGGGGCGAAGAAGACCTCTACCAGGGCTATCAGTCGGAGAACGAAGTGTTCCTGGCAGTCGCGCAGGGGCGCGCCGATATCGGTATCACGACCAACACAGCCGTCCTGCCGATTACCCAGCAGTACGACACTGTGATCCCAGGCCCGCGCATGCCGTGGACGACCGACTACACATCTGTCGTGGCCGAGCGCACGGACGTCAGCTGGCTGAACTACCTCAACCTGTTTGTGACCCATCAGGTCCGTTCGGGTCGCTACCAGGAACTCTGGGGCCAGTATGTTGGTGGCGAAGCACCGGAGCTGCGCATTCCGGGCGTCATGTATTAAGCTTCCCGCACTCTTGACGAGGCCTCTCCCCCACCGCTCGTGCGGGGGAGGCCGAGATTGTCTGGCTCGTGTTTGATTACAACTTCCATTGGCGTCCGGTTTTCCGCGACCTACCTGACCTGATTGCGGCAAGCCTCGTCACGATTCAGGTGGCGGCGCTCGCGATGATCCTGGGCATCGTTATCGGGCTGGCACTCGCCCTCATCCGATTGCACGGACGTGGCCCTTTGCGCTGGTTTGCCACCACCTGGGTGGAACTGGCGCGCAACACGCCGGCATTGATCCAGCTGTTCTTTTTCGGTTTCGGTCTGGGCGCCTTCGGTATCTTTCTGTCACCCTTCATGATCGTGCTCATGGGCCTGACCTTCAACTGCGCAGGCTACCTTGCAGAGAATTTCCGCGGTGGCTTTCAGGCTATTCCCGAAACACAGCTGCGCGCCGCAAGATCCTTGGGCATGACCGCCTGGCAGGCCTACACCCGGATCATCATTCCGCAGGTCCTGCGTATCGTCTATCACCCGATCACCAACCAGATGGTGTGGGCTGTGCTGATGTCGTCGCTCGGCATGCTGGTCGGTTTTCGCGAGCTGTCGGGCGAAACCCAGTTTTTCGCATCGCGAACCTTCCGCATCTTTGAGTACTTTGCGGTCACAGCAGTGCTTTACTACGTGATCGTCAAAATCATCCTTTTGGCATCGCGCCTGCTTGCGCTCCGCCTGTTCCGGTATTGAGGCAGAGGGCGAGGATATGGAACCAACTGTTCAATTCTTTAGCGGGTTTGCCCTCAGTGACATGTGGTTCATGGCGCAGGCCGCATGGCGCACCCTGGTGATCTCGGTTGTCTCAATCTCGCTGGGCACACTTCTTGGCGCGTTCTTCGGCTGGGTGCTGTATGAGGGGAAGTTCTGGGCCACGGCGGGGCTGGCAGCCTTCCTCGACATCTTCCGGTCTGTACCCCTGCTCATCCAACTTGTGCTGTTCTTCAACCTGGCGCCGATTGTCGGGCTCGACCTGGATGCTTTTGCATCCGGTGTTGTCGTCCTGACGATTTACACAGCCGCGCTGGTTGCCAATGTGGCACGCGGTGGTCTGGAGGCCGTTGGCACGCCGACGCGACGGGCTGCACGCAGCCTTGGCATGAGCTATTGGCAGGCTCTGCGGTATGTCGTTTTTCCCATCGGTGGACGCGCTGTTTTTCCTTCATGGATTGGCGTCGCCCTGGGCGTGATGAAAGACAGCGCTCTGGTATCGGTTCTGGGTTACGTCGAGCTTCTCAGGGCCAGCCAGATCCTGATCACGCGCACCCAAGAACCCTTCCTGATTCTGGCCATTGCCGGCGCTTTCTATTTTGCTTTGTCGTTCCCCGTCGCCCGGTACGCAGAAAAGCTTGAGCAAAGGTGGGCCATACGATGATCGAAGTTCGCAATCTGCATAAAAAGTTCGGGCCACTTCATGTGCTCAAGGGTATCGACCTTACTGTGGCAAACGGTGAAGTGGTTTCAGTTATTGGTGCGTCAGGGTCGGGCAAATCCACCCTTCTTTATTGCATCAACCGGCTTGAACCGATCAACGATGGCTCTGTTATCGTCGATGGCGTCGATGTGCATGCCAAAGGCACTGACATCAACAAGCTGCGCCAGAAGCTTGGCATGGTGTTTCAGCAATGGAACAGCTTCCCACACCTCACGGCCCTTGAGAATGTTGCGCTTGCTCCGAAAATCGTTCGTGGCCTCCCCAAGAAGGAGGCGAACGAGCTGGCTGCGGCGCAGCTCAACCATGTCGGTCTCGGCGATAAGCTGAAGGCGTTCCCCAATGCCCTTTCCGGCGGGCAGCAGCAGCGGTTGGCCATTGCACGCGCCCTGGCGATGGAGCCGCAATACATGCTGTTTGACGAAGCGACATCGGCGCTCGATCCTGAACTGGTTGGCGAAGTGCTCGATACGATGCGCCTTCTTGCCGAAGAGGGCATGACAATGATTTGCGTGACCCATGAAATGGGGTTCGCCCGCGATGTGTCGGATCGTGTCGCCTACTTTCACGATGGCCTGATGGAAGAGATCGGCCCCCCCTCCCAGATCTTCGCAGACGCCGTTTCGGAAAACACACGAAAGTTCCTGGCAAAGGTTCGCTGAGGCGGTTTCCAAGCCGCCTTTAGTTCTCAGTCAAACAAGAAAAACTGGCAGAAAGCCCGTCGCTTTCCGCCGCTAAGGAAGGAGACTCCCATGCATCCCTCACTGTTTTACGGCTGTGTTCCTGCGTTGATGACGCCCTGCCATGCCGATCGAACGCCCAACTATGATGCTCTGGTACGTAAGGGCAAAGACCTTATCTCCAGGGGGATGTCAGGTGTGGTCTATTGCGGGTCCATGGGCGATTGGCCCTTGCTCAGTGATGCGCAGCGCATGGAAGGCGTGGCGCGCCTTGTGGAGGCCGGTGTGCCAACGATGGTTGGTACCGGCGCGATCAACACGGGTGCTGCTGTGGCGATAGCAGCGCATGCCGCGCAAGTGGGTGCAACCGGCCTCATGGTGATCCCGCGGGTTCTCTCGCGCGGCACGTCGGCGGTGGCGCAGCGAGCGCATTTTTCAGCGATTCTGGAGGCCGCAAACGGGCTTCCCTGTGTGATCTACAACAGCCCGTATTATGGCTTTGCGACCCGGGCAGACCTGTTCTTCGAGCTGCGTCGTGACTTCCCGAATCTGATTGGGTTTAAGGAGTTCGGCGGCGCCGACGACCTGCGCTATGCGGGCGAGAACATCACATCACAAGCTGATGATGTTCTGCTGATGGTGGGTGTCGATACCGAGGTCTACAATGGCTATATCAACTGCGGGGCGCAGGGTACCGTTACCGGCATTGGTAATGCGTTGCCCGGTGAAGTGCTTCACCTGATTGCCTTGTGCAAGAAAGCAGCTGCCGGCGATGCCGTTGCGCGGGTCAAGGCACGAGAACTGAGCGATGCCCTGCACGTCCTCTCAACCTTTGATGAGGGACCAGATCTCGTCCTGTTCTACAAGCATCTGATGGTGCTGAACGGCGAGCAGGAGTATGCGCTCCATCTGAACGAAGCAGATCGGCTTTCCGACAGTCAACGCAACTATGTCGAGGCGCAATACAGGCTTTTCCGTGCCTGGTATGCGCAGTGGAACGATGAAACGCCAGCGCTTGCCAAGTCCGCCTGAGGTTGCGGTTCAGGCCTTGCGCAAGTGGGCGAACAGGTGACCCAGGTGACCTATGACCAATGCGTCATCGGCGCAGGGATTATCGGTCTTGCGATAGCCTTCAAGCTAACGCAGGCCGGTCAATCTGTGCTGATCCTCGACAAGGGTGGTATGGGCGAGGGCGCAAGCCGTGGCAATGCCGGGGCGTTTGCCTTCGCGGATGTCGATCCTATGGCGTCACCCGCCATGTTGCTGAAGTCTCCTCGCTGGTTGCTGGACCCGATGGGCCCGCTTTCTGTGCCGCTCTCCTATGCACCCAAAATGGCACCGTGGATGGCGCAGTTTGCCCGTGCCTGTTTGCCGACGGCTCATGCCGCCAGCACCGAGGCGCAGGCCGCTTTGATGGAGCTTGCAAAGCGCGAAACTGAACCGATGTTTAAGGACGCGGGACTTTCCACCCATCTGCGCCACGAGGGCGCACTTTATCTCTATGCCGGGCAGCCGGCGTTCGATGCGGCAGCCGACGTTTGGCGTGTGCGGGCCAAGCATGGCGTGGCCTTTAAACCGGTGACCGGCGCGCGTCTCACGGAGCTTCAGCCGGGTCTTGGGCCGCGCTACACCCATGCGATGTTCGTGCCCGACTGGATGATGGTGTCCGACCCTTTTGAGATCACCAAGGCGCTTGGCGATCAGACAGTGACCGAAGGAGCTGAGTTCCGACAGGCCAAAGTGGTGCGCCTTCAACCCGGTGAGGATACAACCACCATCACGCTGGAAGGTGGGGAAACCGTCACCGCACGCCAGACCTTGGTCGCCAGTGGAGCTTGGTCAGGCAAACTTGCCGCCCAGCTTGGCGACACCATCCCGCTGGAGGCCGAGCGTGGTTACAACACCACGCTTCCCATTGATGCGTTTAACTTGAAACGCCAGCTTGTTGTGCCAGCCGATGGCTACGTCATCACGCCGCTTGCCAGTGGCATTCGCGTCGGTGGAGCGGCTGAATTTGCTGGGATACAACGCCCGCCAGATTTTCGCCGCTCAGCGATGATGCTGAAGAAATCTGAATCCGTGATGCAGGGCCTCAATACTTCTGGCGGCAAGCAATGGATGGGCTTTCGGCCATCTTTGCCCGACACGCTGCCCGTGATCGGTCGCTCATCCACCAGCTCGCGTGTGATGTATGCGTTCGGCCACGGCCATTTGGGCCTTACCCAATGCGCCGCGACCGCAACCCTCGTGCGCGATCTGGCGCTCGGTCAAGCACCGTCCATCGACATGCATCCCTATCGCGCTGAAAGGTTCTGCTGATGGCCTCGCACACTTTCTTCTGTATCGACGGTCACACCTGCGGCAATCCGGTGCGTTTGGTCGCTGGTGGCGCGCCGCCTTTGCAGGGCGCTACCATGCTGGAAAAACGCGCGCATTTTTTGGCTGAGTATGACTGGATACGCCGTGGCCTGATGTTAGAGCCGCGCGGTCACGATGTCATGTCCGGCTCCATTCTCTACCCGCCGACGCGCGAGGATTGCGACACCGCGATCCTCTTCATCGAAACCTCTGGCTGCCTGCCCATGTGCGGCCATGGCACCATCGGCACGGTGACCATGATGATTGAACGCGGTCTGGTCACGCCCAAGGTTCCAGGCACGGTACGTCTTGATACACCGGCGGGTCTGGTGGTGGCCGAGTACCAACAAGAAGGTGAGTATGTCGAAGAGGTGAAGCTCACCAATGTACCGGCCTTCTTGCATTCAGAAGGGCTGACTGCGCATGTTGAGGGGCTTGGCGAGGTTATTGTGGATGTTGCTTATGGCGGCAATTTCTACGCCATCGTCGACTCCCAGCCGGCCTTCAGCGACATCGCCGATGTCAGCGCTGGCGACCTGTTGCGCTGGAGCCCCTTGTTGCGAACCGCGCTCAACGAAAAATACAGTTTCGAACACCCCGAACAGCCTGATATCAAGGGCCTCAGCCACATTCTATGGACCGGCAAACCCCTCTCTACCGAAGCGACCGCGCGCAATGCCGTGTTCTATGGTGACAAAGCGATTGATCGCTCACCTTGCGGCACCGGCACATCGGCCCGCATGGCGCAATTGGCAGCCAAGGGCAGGCTGAAGCCCGGCGAAGCCTTCGTCCATGAAAGCATCATCGGTTCGACCTTCACCGGACGGATTGAGGGCCAAGCGCGTGTCGGTGACCGTGATGCCATCATCCCGTCCATATCCGGCTGGGCCCGTATGACCGGGCTCAACACCCTCTTTATCGATGACCGCGACCCATACGCCCATGGGTTTGAAGTCAAATAAGGCTAAGGCCCTCAGGAGTAACACCATGAAAATCACCGCCATCCGTGCCTACCAGGTGGATTTGCCGCTTAAAGAAGGGCGCTACAGCTGGTCCAACGGCAACTATGTCGAGGTTTTTGACAGCACGGTGGTAGAAGTTGAGACCGATGCTGGTATCACCGGTTATGGCGAATGCTGCCCGTTGGGCTCAGCCTATCTGCCCGCCTATGCGCTGGGCGTACGTTCCGGCTTGGCAGAAGTCGCGCCGCAGGTGATCGGGTTCGATCCGCGTGACCTTGGCGTGCTCAACCGGCACATGGATGCGGTGTTGCGCGGCCATCCCTATATCAAGGCGGCCATCGACGTGGCCTGCTGGGACATCTTGGGCAAGTCAGTGGGCCTGCCGGTCTATCAACTGCTGGGCGGCAAGGCGCAGGAAGAGGTGAAACTCTATCGCGCGATCTCACAGATCGAACCGACAGCTATGGCTGCCAATGTCGCGGGTTATCGCGACGAGGGTTACACCAAGTTTCAGCTGAAAGTGGGTGCCGACGCTGACAGTGACATTGAACGCATCCGGCTCTGCGCCAAAGAGATGCGCAAGGGCGACATTCTGGTCGCTGATGCCAACACCGGCTGGACCATGCATGAGGCCGCCCGCGTGGTGAACGCGGTTAGCGATATCGATGTCTATATTGAGCAACCCTGCCCGACCTATGAGGAATGCCTGGTAACGCGCCGTCGCACCACGCTGCCCTTCGTGCTCGATGAGGTGATCACCGGTGTCGATAGCCTCACCCGTGCGCTTGGCGATGGCGCGATGGATGTCATCAACCTCAAGATCTCCAAGGTCGGTGGTCTCACCAAGGCACGCCTCATCCGTGATATCTGCATCAATGCCGGTGTGCCCATGACCATCGAGGACACTTGGGGCGGCGACATCGTGACGGCGAGCATCGCCCATCTGGCGCAGTCCACGCCGGAAGAATTTGCGTTCTCCGCCACCGACTTCAACTCCTATGGCACTGTGGACATCGCAGCCGGTGCGCCCAGGCGGGTCAATGGCACCATGAAGGCAGCAGACAAGCCCGGGCTTGGCATCGAGCCGTTGATGGACGTGCTCGGCGCGCCCGTGCTGGAAGCTTAGTTATGCGCAGCACCAGCAGCATTCACATCATCGGATGCCACGCAGAAGGCGAAGTGGGTGATGTGATCGTCGGCGGCGTTGCACCACCGCCGGGCGAGACGCTTTGGGAACAGTCGCGTTGGATCGCGCAGGATGATCGGTTGCGCAACTTCGTGCTCAACGAGCCGCGCGGTGGCGTGTTTCGTCACGTGAACCTGCTGGTTCCGCCCAAAGATCCGCGTGCTGTGATGGGCTGGATCATTATGGAGCCGGTGCACACCCCGCCCATGTCCGGGTCCAACTCACTCTGCGTGGCAACCGTTCTGCTCGATGCTGGTATCGTTCCGATGCAGGAGCCGGAGACGCGTTTCGCCATGGAGGCACCCGGCGGGTTGGTCGATGTGGTGGCGACTTGCAAGGACGGCAAAGCCCAGTCGGTGCGTGTCACCAACCATCCAAGCTTCGCCCAGCACCTGGATCGCCAAATCGAAGTCGAGGGTCTGGGCACTCTGAGCGTTGACACAGCCTATGGCGGGGACAGTTTCGCGATTGTTGATGCCAACGCGCTTGGCTTCGCTCTGACCGCCGATGAGGCAGGGGAACTGTCTGAAACCGGCATGAAGATCACCAAGGCCGCCAGCGAGCAGATTGGGTTTTCACATCCAACGAACCCCGACTGGTCGCATATCTCCTTTTGTCAGTTTGCTGCGCCAGTAGATGTGCAGGGTGGCGTGAAGACAGGGCGCAATGCTGTGGCCATCGAGCCAGGGAAGATCGATCGATCGCCGACGGGCACTGGCTGCTCAGCACGCATGGCGGTGTTGCATGCGCGCGGAGAATTGGCGGTTGGAGAAGCGTTTGTTGGTGTTTCTATCATCGACAGCCGGTTCAACTGTCGGATAGAAGAAATCACCGATCTTGCCGGAACCCCTGCGATCATTCCATCAATCAGTGGCCGTGCCTGGATCACCGAAACCAAGCAATTGATGCTCGACCCATCCGACCCGTGGCCAGAGGGCTATCGCGTCGGGGACACATGGCCGATGGCCTAAGCGGCCGAGCATTCCATCAAAGCGCATAGAAAGACAAAGACCATGCTGAAAGACAACACGCTTCACGGCCACCATTTGATTGCGGGTTCCTGGGTTGAAGGATCGGATACGTTTTCGAACATGCCAGTTATTGGTGATGCGGATGTGTTTGCGGTTGGCACGGCTGCGTTGGTTGGTCGGGCTGTTGAGGCTGCTGAGGAGGCGTTTGCATCATTCAGTGCAACGAACCGGACTGATCGTGCCGCGTTCCTGCGGACAATTGCCGATGAGATCGACGCGCGTGGCGATGCGATCACCGCGATGGGGGTGAAGGAGACCGGTCTGCCGGAGATGCGCCTCAATGGTGAGCGCGGTCGCACGGTCG
The DNA here is from genome assembly GCA_039814945.1 of Pseudomonadota bacterium. Classification (GTDB taxonomy): domain Bacteria; phylum Pseudomonadota; class Alphaproteobacteria; order Rhizobiales; family MH13; genus MH13. Next base: position 301,786 of record JBCCAF010000003.1, on the reverse strand, counting down.
GTCAACTGAAACTGTTTGCCGATCATATTGAGCTGGGCGACTATCTGGACCGCCGCCATGATGAAGCGCTGCCAGATCGTGCGCCTCTGCCACGGCCAGACCTGCGCTTGATGCAGGTGCCCACTGGCCCGGTGGCGGTGTTTGGTGCGTCGAACTTCCCGCTGGCCTTCTCAGTGGCTGGTGGCGACACGGCCTCGGCGCTGGCGGCTGGCTGCCCTGTGGTGGTGAAGGGTCATTCCGCCCATCCCGGTGTCAGCGAGATCGTTGCCCAGGCCATTGAAGCTGCCATCAAGACCTGTGGCATGCACCCCGGTGTGTTCTCGCTCATCCAGGGTGGCAACCGCTCGGTCGGCGAAGCGCTGGTCCAGCATCCGCTGATCCGCGCCGTTGGCTTCACCGGCTCGCTGGGTGGCGGGCGTGCGCTGTTCAACCTCTGCGCTGCACGTCCTGACCCGATCCCGTTCTTTGGTGAGTTGGGTTCTGTGAACCCGATGTTCCTGTTGCCCCACGCCATGGCGGGCCGCACCGAGCAGATCGCCACCGGTTGGGCAGGATCGCTCACCATGGGAGCAGGGCAGTTCTGCACCAATCCAGGCATCGCGATCGTGCTTGATGGCCCTGATGCGGACATTTTCACACGGGCCACGCAGACCGCCTTGTCGGATGTCTCCGGCCAGACCATGCTGACCGCTGGCATGGCAGAGGCCTTTGCGTCGGGCAAAGACACGATTGCCAGCCAGAAGGGCGTGAAGGAAGTGCTTGCCATGGGCTGTGCGCAGCGCCAGGCCTCACCGTTTCTCTATGAGGTCTCCGGTGATGATTGGCTGGCCAACCATGCATTGGGTGAGGAAGTGTTCGGACCACTGGGTCTCATCGTGCGGGTCAAAGACACCGACCAGATGATCGCCATCGCCGGGTCACTACAGGGTCAGCTGACCGCCACGCTGCACATGGACGATGATGATACCGAGCTTGGCCAAGCTCTGATGCCAATCCTCACCCGCAAGGCTGGCCGCATCCTTGCCAATGGCTTCCCCACCGGTGTGGAGGTCTCCGACACCATGGTCCATGGCGGACCCTACCCAGCCTCCACCAACTTCGGCGCCACATCAGTGGGCACCATGGCCATCCGCCGTTGGCTGCGACCCATCTGCTACCAAGCGATCCCAGGCCAATTGCTGCCACAAGACCTTAAGTGAGGGCAAAGGAACCACAATGAACATCGGTGAAGTGGCGGCACGCACGCAGCTGCCCGCCAAAACAATCCGCTACTATGAAGAGATCGGCCTGGTGCGCCCGGGCCGGGCTGACAACGGCTATCGCGACTACGCTGAAGAGGATGTGCACCGGCTTGCCTTTCTTCAGCGTGCCCGCGGCCTTGGCTTCACCATTGATGAGTGCCGTCAGCTTCTCTCGCTCTATGATGACAAGCACCGGGCCAGCTGCGACGTCAAAGCGCTGACGCTGGAAAAGCTCTCTGAAATTGATCGCAAGCTGAATGAGATGCAGGCGCTTCGCGATACGCTTGCCACACTTGCCGACAGCTGCATTGGTGATGACCGGCCCGACTGCCCCATCTTGAACGATATGGCGCGACAACCGCAGACCTGACGTTGGACGGAACCCATCCGCGTGGTCGACTGCACAAATGTGATGGCCATCACGGAAGGGTGCTTACCCAATCGCTAGTGTGCTCTTGACCTTAGGGTCAGACCAGCCATCAATCCGCAAATCAGCTGGAGACCATACCGGGGTGGGGATCATGACAGGAATTTTTGGCCGCGTTGCCAAACGGTCGGCCTATGCAGCGCTGGTGTGTTTGGCGCCCAGTTTGGTGCAGGCGCAAGCGCTGCCGACATTGGCAGGCCATGTGCCCGATGAAACCATTTGCCCGGACGCAGATGGGTTTGCCGCCAGCGCGTTGACCGATGGTGATTTGGAAACGCTATGGCAAACCGACGGACAGATTGCACCTTGCCACTTTGTTTTCAGGTTTGACGATCCGGTGGCCATTGCGTCGGTCACTTTGCACAATCGCTACGGTAAAGGCGCGGGCACACCTTCGCGCCGCGCAACGCTTTGGGCCAGCCACCAGGATTTTGGTCGCGCTTATTTCCGCATTGCCCATGAGCAGTTGAACGATGAGGGCGCCACAGTCTTCACGTTCGATGAGCCGATCCTAATGCGCACCTTGAAGGTGGCCATCGAAAACCCACAGCCGATTTCCGGTGTTCGTTTGACAGCCTCGTTGGCCGAGATCGAGATTGATGCGGTGGCACCCGATACGGCCATGCGATGGCCCATGCCACGCCCCGAACCACTGGCGGGTGGCGATCCCATAACGCCGCAAACCGCCACGCTGTGCGATGATCTGGCTGCCAACATCTTCAATCCCGACAGCTATGGCTATGGTCGTCTGAGCCGCGATATCGATGTTAGCGAGGCGCTCGAAGCCTGTGTGGCGGCTGTTGCAGATGCGCCAGAAAGCGCCCGCTTGGCCTATCAACTGGCGCGGGTGGAAGCACTCGCCGAAGAGGCGGTTCAATCCGTCGCCCGGCTGGCCAGCCCATTGCTCGCCGATTACCCGCCAGCGATGCTTGCCTTGGCCGATGCGTTTGAAGATGCACGTGGTGTGGCGGGCAGTGCCGAACGGGCTTCTGAACTACGCCAAGCCGCGGCAGAGACCGGATACGTATCGGCAGTGTTCGCTGTGGCGAGTGAAAACGAAGACGCCTATCGCGCCGCCTTGCTGCAAGGAGAGGTTAGCTCCGATGTTGAAGGCCAGGTGCTCGACCCAATGCTGGAGCAGCTGATCGAGAACGGCCATGTGCTCGCTTTTGAGCTCTATAGCGACTACATCTTGAGAACCGACCCCTCGGCCCTCCTTGGCTTCTTGCCGCGCTTGGAAGAATTGGCCGAGTTCGATTTAGGCGGCTCCTTCACCCAGCATCTGTACAACCTGGAACATAATATCCCCAACGAGCGACAACGCTCGGTGCGCTGGACGGCTGAGCGCGCGGCCCGCTACGGCGATCCGGGTACCCTGGGCAATCTCTCGCTTGGCCAACGGTTTGTTTTTTCTGATATTGCGCGCTCCATTCCTCCGGCCCGGCGCGGTGCTTATTCAGGCGATGCCTGGGCAGTTGAACAGTTGGCCGATCGCCGAGGCGGCGCAGATGCCGCGCGGCTTCTCACCTTTGCGTTCAACGCTGGGCTGCGCGGTGCGCAAGCTGGCGATGCGGACCAAATGTATGGAGCCGCGATAGCGCTGATCAATGGCCGTGGCGTTGAAGAGGATCGCGAGGAAGGCGCCCGTTGGATGCGCCTTGCCGCTGCCACCGGCGAGCCACGCGCCATAACCTATTTGCAAAGAAACCCCTGGGCACGTGAGCCATGAGCACCGAAACCGCTGAAACATCTTCGTCGAACCGTTCAACGATTGCACGGTTCGCCATACCAGGCATCATTCTGGTCGCCGCGCTTCTTGGGCTATTGGCCTACTGCCAAGCGACCAGTGACCCGCGCTCGCTGCGTGATCTTATCGTGCAATCGCGTGATGCTTACCACGAGCCCTGGGTAACGGTGGACGAGGCTGCAACCGCCTTGGCCACCTCAGAAGCCGCGCTTGCCTTCGTCAGCGAGCGTATCGCGACCAGTGTTTATGAAGGGCGCCTACAAACGCCGGAAGCGGTGCTGGAAACCCGTACCGCCAACCCCGCCGACAAGACCATGCTTTTGCAGGCGCTGCTGTCGGCGCTTGATGTCACCACCACTGCCCATGCCGCACCCCTGCAAGGCGAAGAGCGTGCCCTTGTGCTCGCCAATGCGAGTGCCTCAGGTATTGCTTTGCCGGAGCCGATGGCAGCCCTGATGGAACGCATCGGCTACGATGATGATGCCGTTGGTGTTGACCAGCTGGCTGATGATTTGGCAGCCGCCTTACTGTTTGACGACGCACAGCAAACGATCCAAAGCGCACTTGCCCATGCCCAAGATCTGTTGGACTTAGAGGGCGCATCCAGCGTGCAAGCAGCCTATCTCGATTGGGTTTGGCTCGAGGCTGAAGATGGCACCATCTATGACCCGCTTTTGCCCGATGCGCCACGATCAGAGTTGGCGCGTTCTTACGGTGATCCTGTTATCCCCACACAGATCGCAGTCTCGGCACGCGACCGGTTTGGCCGCACACATGAAATCGTGCGCTGGAGTGGCGATGCGTTCGGCACCGATGCCAGCTTAGCCTTCTATCCAACCATCAACACACTGGAACGGCTGATTGGCGACCCTGACCTTTCCGATGTCACGGTGTTGACGCCCGGCATCATTGTTGGCGGTGAACTGACCAGCGAGGCCGCTGTCACGTTGGATGGCGATGTGGTGCCGCAAAGCATCGTCAGCACGCTCTCAACCGACGACAGCAACTCTGTCGATGTGTCGGGCTTCACGGCGCCAGAAATTGCCAGCCTTTCCATTGCGAGCACGGATGCAACCACGTTCCCACGGGTCGAGGTTGGGCTGAACGCTGCCGTGCAAAACATGCCCAATTGGCATGGCGCGCATTTCCGGCTGTTGGTCGACGGCGAACCTGTGCCCGTGCGTATCGAAGAACCCTTCTCCACGGCAACGCATGTGATTGCTGTTCACGATCAAACCGGGTCCATGCGCCGCGATGATCGCTTTGCGATGGCGCAGGTTTTCAACCAGACGATGACAACCCATCTGTCGGCTGGCCAGCGGCTGTCGATCATTTCACACAACAATGCCATCCGTGTGGAGCGGCTTTTCGATCCCATCCGTGATGCCAGCGCGTTAAGCGAACCGGCATTCTGGGAACAGGCGGTGCGTGGCGATTCTGAAATCGTCGATGCCCTCGACTATGCGCTCAACGCCATTGAGATCGAGCTTGGCCCTGAGCCTGCCGAACGCACCTCCATCGTTTTTGTCACCGATGGCGAGCCCGCCAGCACGGCGCTCTATTCCATGGGGCGCAAAATGGAAGGGCAGATCGAGCGTGCGCAGGCGCTGAACGCGGCCTTCTATCCGGTGATCCTATCCGGCTCGCAGACGCTCGATTTCGCCAACATGGCCGAGCAGACCGGCGGCCAACTGGTGCGGGTGCAAGATGCTGACCAGATCGCGTCGGCAGCGCAGGCACTTGCCCGTCGTCTATCGGGCGGCATGGCCATAAGCTTTGAAGCGCCCAGCGATCCGGTGCCCGATGCCGGAACAGTGTTTGATTTCACACTTGGAGTGGCAGGCTATGATGGCCTGGAGCAGGGACGGTACACCGTACCTGAAGATATCATCGCCACTGACCCAGGTGTCTTTGTCGAAATCAGTGCTGGTGAACATCGCACCGTCCGCCCCCTGGTGGCACTTGGCGATGCTTACGATGTCAATGCGATGACCGGCAGCCACGCGCTTTATCTGGCGCCAGGCACCTATCCATCCGACCGGATGACGGCACAACGTCTCAACCAATGGCTGTTTGCCTATGACGCTGCGGTTGAAGACGCCGATGCAGTGAGCGCACACTTGGCCGATCCGGCGTTCTCCACCGCCCATGCCGGCATCATGAACGGCCTCGCCAACATGATGTCCGCCGCTTTGCCAGACGAGCAAGCCCTGCGGTTCCCTTTGGCGGCTTTCACGCATACGCAGGTTGTCGATCAACTGTCGGATTTGGTTGGGCAGAGCGACGGCGAGGTAAGCCTTGCCACCACGCTGGATGTACCGGCTTGGTCGACATTCCTTGCTGAACCCGCTAGCCGCGCCGATGTTGCGCGCATGGGTTTGGCGCTTAATGATGCCGAAGCCCGCTTGCTTGGAGACGGTCTGAACCTCACCGCAGCTTTTGCCGACGATACAGGGTTGGACGTAAGTGCGGGCCAACAGGACGGCGCGCCTATCAGTCTTGCTAGCGTATCTCATGACGACCGCTATTGGTGGCACGACTCAGAAACCGGCAGCCTCTTTGGCTACCTGGATACCAATGGTTTGGCGGCCAAAGGCAGCCGTGATGTGGCAATTGCTCAGCAATTCAAAGACATCAACACGGCCATCGACTGGTATCTCTATGCCGTTCAGCCAGCCACCGGCGCGATGCCAGCAAGCGCCGTCTTTTCCGGCTTTGTTGGTTTCAAGAAAGAAGAGCTGAAACTCTGGTGCTTCTCCACGGTTATGTTGAACTATGTGGGTGAGAGCATTGCTGGCGAGCCGGACGCCATTTTGGACCAGAGCGCGGCCGCAGCGGAGGCGCGCGCGGCTGAGCTTTGCGAAATCCAGGGCGATCCACGCGACATTGGCGAGCGATTGTTCCGCGCTGCCGCCACAGAAATGGGCAAGGCGATCTATGAGAGCATCGCCGGTGAACTGCCTGCGGGCCTTGGCGGCGCGCCAGACGTTCCAGCCTGGATCAGTGATCAGGTTGGTGGCAACAATTTTACCGATTGGATTTCTGATCCAACGGTGCGGCAGTACGCAGAGCAATTTGCTGAAAGCGGTCGCAACCACATTGCCCAGCAGGTACGCGATTATGCCGGACGTGGGTTCAATGAAGTGTCCGATGCCCTTCAGCGCCACGGCCTTGGCGGCGGGCGCGGCACCGAGGGTGGATCACCCACCACAACGGGTTTCAACGCGGCCATGCAGCAAGTGATCGAGGGTTTGTAGCTGTGGCCCATTGCCCGTGGCGTGTTTCGTTACGGCACGGGCACATTTGGGCGCCTGAACGGTCCATCAAGGTGAATGAGGCTTTATCTCTGGCTCTTGCTGCGCATCGTGCGCAGCTTAGCCGTGGGGGCGTCTACCTTGTATCGATCACTTCTTCCGCTCGCGCTGGCGTGCTCAGCTTGCTTGTCAACATCAGCGCTCGCCGCTGACGCGGTCACCTATCAGCAGGCAGCGCCCCAACAGGTGGCACCGCAACCGCGTGTCGTTTATGACGAGCCACCACGCTGGACCGGTTTCTACGCTGGTGTGCATGCCGGTCTTGGCTTTGTTGACAGTTGGGACAATGTCGATGGCCTTCTGGAAGACGAGCAAAGCTTCTTGGGCGGATTGCACGCCGGCGGATCGCTGCAAATGGGCGGTGTTGTGCTCGGCGTGGAAGGCGATGCGTCGCTGACCAATTTCACCCGACCGCGGGTTCGGGCGACATCATTGGAGATCTCCATGCCCTGGACTGCGTCGGTACGCGGTCGTGTCGGTTACGCGTTTGGACATCTACTGGTCTACGGAACTGGTGGACTGGCGGTCGCTGGTGTCGAGACCGTCTCGGCAACAGCAAGCGCCACAGATACGCGCTACGGCCATGTGCTCGGTGCAGGCGTTGAGTGGGGCTTGACCCGCCACTTGGCATTGGGTGGCGAATTTCTGCGCTACGATTTTTCCAAGGAAGATCTTAACTTGGGAGCGTCATTCCAAAGCGAGCACAGCCAAGATGTGGTGCGCGCCAGACTGTCTTTTCGATACTGACATGCTGGCTCATCCGGCCAGGGCCTCCTTCAGCGTATGCCAGCTAGCCTTGGGTGTGCGATCCAGTGTCTCGAAATCCACGTGCACCAGGCCGAAACGTTTCTCGTAGCCCAGCGCCCACTCATAATTGTCGAGCAGCGACCACACAGTGTAACCGCGCACATCAATGCCCTCATTGAGCGCTTGTTTCAGCCGCGCCAGATGGTCTGACAGGTAGCGGATGCGCTGCTCGTCCTGCACCGCTCCGCCTTTAAGCACGTCATAGGACGCCAGCCCGTTTTCGGTCACATAGATCGGAAGGTCGGTGTAGCTTGCTGTATGGCGCAGAAAGTGGAGCAGACCGTCTGGATAGATTTCCCAATCCATCGCGGTCTTTTCCAGCGGTCCTTCACGCTCTTCCAGGAACGGGAACTGGTCTGAACCGTCCGGTCCGATCAGCTTGCGCGTGTAGTAGTTGATGCCAACCCAGTCGAGCGGCTGGGCGATGGTATCAAAATCGTCCTGCCAGCCTTCGGGCATATGTGGGCCAAGATGAGCCAACACATCCTCAGGATAGGCCTTGCGGAAAATCCCGCCCAGGAACCAGCGATTGTAAATGCCATCATAAAGCTTGGCGAGTTCCCGTGAACGCTCAGAACCATCGGCGGGCTGCGCGTATTCGTGGTTCATCACCGCGCCAAGCCCGCTCATGCCGAGTGCGCGCATCGCTTGCGTGGCTTTACCGTGGGCAAGCAGCACATGGTGCATAGCCCGCGCAGCGGCACGAACATCGCGCATACCCGGCGCATGATGCCCCATGAAATGCGACAGCCAGGCGACACACCAGGGCTCGTTGATAGGTGCTGTGCGATGCATGCGGTCGCCGATGCGGCCCATGATACAGGTGGCAAAATCAGCGAACCGGTCGGCGATATCGCGGTTGCGCCAGCCGCCCACATCGGCAAGCGGTGATGGCAGTTCCCAGTGATAGAGCGTGGCCATCGGCTTAATGCCGCGCTCCAGCATGCCATCGACCAACCTGTCGTAGAAATCCAAGCCCTCAGCATTGGGCGTCACGCCATCGGGCATCACCCGCGCCCAACTGGTGGAAAAACGATAGGCATCAAGATTGGCGCCGGCGACCAGATCAAGATCATCTTCCCAGCGATGAAAATGATCACACGCGACTGCACCGTTTTCACCGCGCACCACATTGCCGGGTGTTGCTGCGAAGCTGTCCCAATGCGTTTGGCCCGCACCGCCAAAGCTATGTCCCTCAATTTGATAGGCTGAGGTGGCGGTTGCGAAAAGAAAACCGTCAGGAAAATCGGCGCGGCGATGGGCAAACGTCATGGGCGACCTCAAATGCTGGGGTGAAAGAAACTTTGCCGCCCATAGGGCGCGGTTGAGTGAAACGCAAACAAAAACCCAAGTCTACCGGACGCTTCCAGTTGAAACCGCTTTGGAAATTGACCTCTCATCTTCCACACAGAGTGGATAAGGCCGCTTTTGTTTCGCTCAATTGGCTTGACAGAATGCGGAAGGAGCGGTGAATGTGAGCACATCCGTAGCGGAAGCGCTTTCAGTAATCCTCTGCGGGACGAATTTTTAGCCGGTCATCAGAGCTGGCGCAAAGGGAGAAACCAATGAAAAAACTGCTTCTGGCAGGCGTAGCCCTATCGGTTTTGGGCACGACCGCAGCCACGTCTCAAGACCTGACATTTGCGCCGGGCTCCGGTGACTTCAACTGGGCGAGCTACGAAACATTTGCTGCGACCAACGACTTTGATGGCGAGCAGCTGACTGTGTTCGGCCCATGGCTTGGTCCCGACCAAGCCATCGTTGAAAACGTTCTGGCCTACTTCGCAGCCGCCACTGGCGCTGATGTGCGCTATGTCGGTTCCGACAGCTTTGAGCAGCAGATCATGGTGGATGCCGAAGCTGGCTCCTCACCCAACGTTGCTGTGTTCCCACAGCCTGGCCTTGCTTCTGACATGGCCGCACGCGGCTTCTTGACGCCGCTGGCTGATGGTACGGGCGATTGGATCGTTGAAAACTATGCAGCTGGTCAATCCTGGGTGGATCTTGGCACCTACGCTGACGAAAACGGCGACGATAATCTCTATGGCTTCTTCTACAAAGTCGATGTGAAATCACTGGTGTGGTACTCACCAGAGAACTTTGAAGATGCCGGCTATGACATCCCAACCACGATGGAAGAGCTCAAGGAGCTGACCGACCAGATTGTGGCTGATGGCGAAACGCCATGGTGCATTGGTCTGGGTTCAGGCGGTGCGACCGGTTGGCCAGCAACCGACTGGGTGGAAGACATGATGCTGCGCACGCAGACGCCAGACGTCTACGATGCGTGGGTTGCCAACGAAATCCCGTTCGACGACGAGCGCGTTGTCGCTGCCATTGAAGAGTTCGGCTATTTTGCCCGCAACGATGATTATGTTGCTGGTGGTGCCGGTGCGGTGGCCTCCACCGACTTCCGCGACAGTCCACAGGGCCTGTTTGACTCCCCACCACAGTGCTACATGCACCGTCAGGCTTCGTTCATCCCAGCCTTCTTCCCAGATGGGACTGAAGTTGGTGCTGATGCGGACTTCTTCTACTTCCCCGCCTACGAGGAAGCAGATCTTGGCGCACCGGTGCTTGGCGCTGGTACGCTTTGGGCGATCACTAACGACTCGCCTGCCGCACACGGCCTGGTTGAGTTCATGAAAACGCCAATCGCCCATGAAGTGTGGATGGCGCAAGGTAACTTCCTCACGCCGCACTCCGGTGTGAACAGTGATGTGTTTGCTGACCCAACACTTGGCAAGATGAACGACATCCTGCTTCAGGCAACCACATTCCGCTTCGACGGCTCTGATCTGATGCCAGGTGGTGTCGGTGCTGGTTCGTTCTGGACTGGTATGGTCGACTATGCCGGTGGCGATGATGCAGCCGCAGTGGCTGCGGAAATCCAGTCATCTTGGGAAGCGCTGCAGTAAGACTGCGCAACCAAGTTCAAAAGCTCTAGGACTGCCCGGCGGCTCCAAAACCGCCGTTGGGCAGCCCCCATAAAAACCAAAAAATCATCGGGGAGGGGGAGCCATGAATCCGGCCATTCAAGGTCTGATCACGATCATCGTAGGGGTGGGTGGTTGTGTCGCCTATTTCTATTTCTCCAACCAATTTCTGGACAGAGTTATCTTTCCATCCACTGGGAAGAACGCTGGGCGCAACATTTCGCGCGCCAACATGGTCCGGCCTTGGTTGTTTTTGTTTCCCGCGATGTTCGCGCTGGGCTTGTACCTCGCTTACCCCGTGGTTGAGACGCTGCGGCTGTCACTGACAGATCGTGACGCAGGCGGTGCTTTTGTTGGCCTTGCCAACTATCAGCAGATGTTCAGCGAGCCGAAATTCTGGGAAGCGCTAACCAACAACTTCCTTTGGTTGCTGGTGGTTCCAGCCTTCTCCACGGCATTTGGCCTGCTGGCCGCGCAGCTCACCGACCGCCTTGCCTGGGGCAACATCGCCAAATCCCTGATCTTCATGCCGATGGCAATTTCCTTTGTCGGCGCGGCGGTGATCTTCCGGCTGATCTATGTGGCGCGACCTGTCGATCAGGCGCAGATCGGTGTGCTCAACGCCGTCTGGCTACAGTTTGATGGCGGCTCGGGCAGCTTCATTATGTTGAAGCTTCTACCGGGTCTCATTCTGCTCTGCTTTGCGCTGTTGTGCGCCTACGTGGCGTATATCGTGGTGAAGCCGTACTTTGATGGCGGCAAAACCGGCGGCCTGTTCATGCAGCTGTTTCGCCTCATTTTCGTTGTTGGCGGCCTGTTCCTGGCGTTTACCGCGCTGCGCTCCGTGCTCAATCTCTTTGGCGCTGAGCTGCCCTATGGCGAGCCGCAGCAATGGCTGACCATTCCCTTCTTCAACAACTTCTTCCTGATGATCGTGCTGATCTGGATCCAAACAGGCTTTGCCATGGTCATCCTGTCGGCGGCGCTGCGTGGCATCCCCGAAGAGACCATTGAGGCGGCGATTGTCGATGGCGCTAACCCGTTTGAGGTCTTCTTCAAGATCAAAGTGCCGCAAATCATGGGCACCATCGTGGTGGTCTGGACGACGATCACGCTGGTTGTTTTGAAGGTCTTCGACATTGTGTTCGCGATGACCAACGGTCAGTGGGAAACGCAGGTGTTGGCCAACTACATGTTCGACAAGCTGTTCCGCGCAAACGATTGGGGTGTCGGTTCGGCCAGTGCGATCATCATCATGCTTCTGGTCAGCCCGATCCTGATCTGGAATGTTTACACCGCTCGCAAGGAGATGCGCTAATGGCTGCTATCGCCGGAACCAAGTCGAGCCTGACGTGGGCAGTGCAACTGTCGACGATTGCGCTTGTGCTTTTGTGGGTGTTCCCAACCGTCGGATTGTTGGTTTCCTCTTTCCGCACGGTCGATCAAATCAACTCATCTGGCTGGTGGGCATCGCTCACCGCTGCTGAACAAAACGTGGTCTTCCGAGCGGCTAGCCCGGAAGAAAACCGTGTCGCCGAAGGGGCCGATGGAGCTACATTTGTTGTCTCCGGCAACGTGTTTGGTGAAGAGGCATCCGAAACCACCATCAGTGTGTGGGGCACTTCGTCCCGCGCCATCGATACCTACCAAGTTGGCGAAACGGCTGATTTGGGTGATGGTGAAACCGTCACGCTGCAGGCCAATGGTGACTATGAGTGGCGCGGCAATGACGAGCAGCTTTCCGGCCGTGGCCAGCGTCTGTTTGCCACGATCACCGCTCCACCTGACTTCACGTTGGACAATTACGACCAGGTTCTTCTGTCGGGCGACAGCACCGACGGCATGACCAAGGCGTTTTTCAACACCCTCACCGTCACCATCCCTGCGACCATCATCCCCATCGTGGTGGCCGCCTTTGCTGCCTACGCGTTGGCTTGGATGGATTTCCCAGGGCGTGCTCTGCTCATCGCGATGGTGGTCGCCTTGTTGGTGGTTCCACTGCAATTGGCGCTTATCCCGCTTCTGCGACTGCACTTGGGCATCGGCATTGGAAAGGGGTATCTGGGCGTTTGGCTTGCCCATACCGGCTTCGGCCTGCCGCTCGCGATCTACCTGTTGCGCAATTACATGGTGGGTCTGCCCAAGGACATCATTGAAAACGCCAAGGTTGATGGCGCGACGGACTTCCAGATCTTTACCAAGATTATCCTGCCACTGTCGTTCCCGGCGCTGGCCAGCTTTGCGATCTTCCAGTTCCTCTGGACGTGGAATGATCTGCTTGTCGCCAAAGTGTTCCTCATCGACGCGACGGGCGAAACCACGGTCATGACCAACCAGATTGTGGAACTGTTGGGCACGCGAGGTGGCAATTGGGAGATTCTCGCCACCGCCGCTTTCGTCAGTATCGCTGTGCCCTTGGTGGTGTTCTTTGCGATGCAGAAATACCTCGTACGCGGGCTTCTCGCCGGTTCGGTCAAATAGACCGCCGGCCTGATGACCCAAGCGCGCTGTAGAAAGCGCATGCACAACAAAAGATAAGAAAGTTTAGGGGGAGAGTACCATGGCATCGCTGCTCTTAAAGGATGTCGCCAAGTCTTACGGGAAGGTTGAGGTTCTCAAGAACATCGACCTCGACATCAAGACCGGTGAACTCATCGTGTTCGTTGGCCCATCAGGCTGTGGCAAGTCCACGCTGCTGCGCATGATCGCTGGTTTGGAAAGCATTACCGGTGGTGAGTTCCAGATCGACGGTGAGCGCATGAACGAGGTGCCGCCGTCCAAACGCGGCATCGCGATGGTGTTCCAGTCTTACGCGCTCTACCCGCACATGACGGTCTACGACAATATGGCGTTTGCGCTAAACATCGCCAAAATGCCCAAAGATGAGATTGATCAGCGCGTTCAAAAGGCTGCCGATATCCTTCAGCTTGGCGAGTATCTGGAGCGACTGCCAAAGGCTTTGTCCGGCGGTCAGCGCCAGCGTGTGGCCATCGGTCGCTCGATCGTCCGCGACCCGAAAGTCTATCTCTTTGATGAGCCGCTCTCGAACCTTGATGCAGCTTTGCGTGTCGATACCCGCATCGAGATCGCGCAGCTCAAAGAGGATATGCCCAACTCGACCATGATCTACGTGACGCACGATCAGGTGGAGGCGATGACGCTTGCGACCCGGATTGTGGTGCTCAACAATGTCACCCACACCATCGGCCAGGTCGGCACGCCGCTGGAGCTTTATGAGAAGCCCAAAAACACCTTTGTTGCACAGTTCATCGGTTCTCCGAAAATGAACTTGCTCAGCGCTAAGGTTGTCAGCGGCGGAGCGAGCACGACCGTCAAGCTCGACCACGGCGAGGAAGTCGTCGTGCCAATCAAGTCCGACGCGTCAGCTGGCGATACTGTCTCCTTCGGCATTCGCCCTGAAGACTTTGTGGTCGCGCAGGATGGTGACCCGGTCATCTATTCTGGCGAGGCTCTCTATTCAGAGCGTCTGGGTGAGGTGACCGTTGTGTACCTAAAGCCAGCGGCACAGGGTGAATCATCGCTCATTGCGAAGATCCCTGGCATCGCGCATGTGAAGAAGGGTGAAACGCTTCAGCTCACCGGCGCGCATGACAAGATGCACCTGTTCGATGCAGCAGGTGATAGCTTCCTCTACAAATAAGCATGCGTTGATCACGCGCCTTGGGCTCGGCCCGCCGTTCTGGCCGAGCCTAACAGTGCCTATAACGCCACGCTCTGATACATTCTGTGACCAGACCAAACTTGCGCTGAGCGGCCAGTGGCCCTAATCGGAGCGGGATGAGTTCTTCGGCTCCCAACACACGCCTGTCGGTTGCATCCGATGATGGCCAGAAAGTGCTGCAACGGCTGCTTCTGGACACAGGGCGTCGCTATGTTGGTCGCTACGCGCTGGCCTTCTTCTTCATGGCTGTGGCGGCTGCCGCAACGGCGCTCACCGCTTACATGATGCGTGACCTTATCAATGAGGTTTTCATCAACCGCTCGCAGGAGTGGTTGATCTTTATCGGCACGGCTGTGGTGCTGATTTACCTCGCCAAGGGCGCGTCGATGTATTTCCAGATGGTCATCATGGCGCGGGTCGGCAATTCCATTGTTGCTGATGTGCAAAACCGCATGTTCAAGCGCTTGCTGGAAGAAGATGTCGGCTTCGTTCAGGGCCAGCCCTCAGCGGAGATCGCTGCTGTTTTTGCCAACAATGCCAATGCTGCGCGCCAGGTCTTGAACCTCATCGTCACGGGTGCGGGACGTGATGTGCTCTCACTGATTGCCCTGTTGATCGTGATGCTCATCCAAGACCCGGTCATGTCGCTTTCGATGATCTTGGGACTGCCGGTGATGGCTTTCCTGATTGAAAAGATGATGGGTCGTGTGCGCCGCATCGCCAAGCGCCAGGTCTCACTCACCGCAGAGATCGGCAATTATGTGCGCGAGACAGCGCAGGGGTTTCGCATCGTCAAAGCCTTCCGAATGGAAGAAGAGCTTGGCGGTCGAATCGGCGACACCATCGATGATCTGCGTAAGACCGCCGACAAGATCGCGATCTACCAGGCACGTCCGGTGCCTTTGGTGGAGACAATAGGCGGCATTGCCGTGGCCATCGTCATTTTTTACGGCGGTTACCGCGTGATCGAGCAGGGTCAGTCACCGGGTGAGTTCTTTTCGTTCGTGACCGCTTTGCTGCTTGCCTACGAGCCAGCCCGCAAGCTGGCGAACCTGCGCGTGCCGCTGGAAGCAGGTCTGGTTGGGGTGCGCATGATGTATGGCTTCCTTGATCGCCCACCCTCCAAACGCGAGGCTGGCAGCGGTGAGGCCTTCACTTTTGACAAGGGCGAGATTGCCTTTGAAGATGTGAGCTTTGGCTACCACCCAGGCGGCGATGCCGTGCTTCAAGGGCTCACTTTCACCGCGCCTGCTGGCAAGGCCACCGCGCTTGTCGGTGCCTCTGGTGCAGGCAAATCAACCGTCATGGCAATGGCGCTGCGGTTCTGGGACCCAGATGGCGGGCGCATTCTGATCGATGACCAGGATCTCACATCCCTCTCAACGCACTCGCTGCGCGCCACCATGGCCTATGTCGGTCAGGACGCGTACCTTTTTGACGGCACAGTGGCTGACAACATCCGTGCAGGTTTGAGCGAAACAAGCCAGAGCGATGTTGAGGAAGCCGCGCGCCGGGCTGAAGCACACACCTTTATTACTGCCTTGCCGCAAAACTACGAGACGCCTGTGGGTGAACTTGGCTCGCTGTTGTCTGGTGGCCAGCGCCAACGCATCGCCATTGCCCGCGCGTTCCTGCGTGACGCACCGATCCTTCTGCTTGATGAGCCGACATCCGCGCTGGATGCCCATTCAGAAGACGCCATTCAGGCAACCTTGGCGCGGCTATCTGATGGCCGCACAACGCTTGTCATCGCCCACCGGCTGTCCACTGTGCGAGACGCCGATCAGATCGTTACGATGGATGGTGGCCGCGCCGTTGAACGGGGTACCCACGATGAACTCGTGGCCGAAGGTGGGCTCTATTCCAAGCTTTACGAACTTCAGTTTGGCACTGATCGGCTGACCGCTTAATCGGTCAGCCGGGTGCTGCCTATCCCTATCAATCATACGTCGCGTAAAAAGCATCCAGCGGATCAAGGGCGACGCCCATGCCCTCAAGCTTGCCGCCGAACCCGTGTCCGCCCAGTGGGCTAATCGGGCCGAATCCGCCCGTGGCAAAGCTGCCAGGCGAGGTGCCAAGATTGAAGACACACAAGATACGTTCGCCTTCATAGTCACGGGTAAAGGCCACCACATCGCCCTGCGTGTCGTGAAATTTCACTGACCCACGCCGCAACGCCATCTGTTCGCGGCGCCAGCCCAGGAACCGGCGAACGTGGCGCAGTGGCATGCGATCATCGGCCTCCTGAACCGATACAGCGCGCGCCACATGCTCCGGCGGCACCGGCAGCCAAGGCGTGCCCTCGGAGAAACCACCATTGGCGGCAGCGGGGTTCCACGGCATTGGCGTGCGACACCCATCACGGCCTTTGAACTCCGGCCAGAAACGAATGCCATAGGGGTCTTTGAGTTTTTCGAACGGAACAATGGCTTCGGTCAGCCCAAGCTCTTCGCCTTGATAGATGCAGGGCGTGCCCTTGAGCGAAGAGAGCAGCGCGATCAGCAAGGGCGCAGCGCGATCGGCATCCGAGCCCAGCTGCCAGCGCGAGAGAACACGCTCTACATCGTGGTTGGAAAAGGCCCAGCTCGCCCAACTATCCCGGTTGTTTTCCATCCGCTCAGCGACCTGGCGAATGAAATCAGCGGAAAAGTCGCGATCCAAAAAGTCGAACGAATAGGCCATATGCAGGCGTTTGCCCGCCTCGGTGTAGTCCGCCAGCGTGGAGTACATGTCGAGCACCGCGCCCACCTCACCAACGGTGGTGGTTGCGGGGTATTCATCCATCAGGGCGCGCAACTGTTCCAGGAAGGCCAGATTGTCGGGGCGCGTGATGTTGTAGATCGGCTGCTGCTGTCCATAGGGATTTTGCTCGGGGATGCCGTTGACCTTCATGCCAGGCTCAATGGCCGGGTTGTCGCGCAGTTCGGCATCATGGAAGTACATATTCACCGTATCCAAGCGGAACCCATCGACACCGCGCTCCAACCAAAAACGAGCCGCATCCAGCACAGCGGCCTGGACAATCGGGTTGTGGAAATTAAGGTCCGGCTGCGAGGTCAGGAAGTTGTGCAGATAGTACTGCCGCCGCCGCGAGTCCCACTCCCATGCCGAGCCACCAAAAATCGATAGCCAATTGTTGGGCGGCGTGCCGTCAGGCTTCGCATCAGCCCAAACATACCAATCGGCTTTGGAATTGTTCTGATCCACCCGGCTTTCGCGGAACCAGGGATGACGGTCCGACGTGTGTGAAATCACCATATCGATCAGCACGCGGATGCCACGTTCATGCGCCGCGTCCAGCAGGGCATCGAAATCTTCCAGCGAGCCAAACATCGGATCGACATTTTTATAGTCGGCCACGTCATAGCCGTAGTCGTCCATCGGCGAGACGAAGAACGGCGAAATCCAGATCGCATCAACGTTCAGGCTCTTGATGTAGTCCAGTCGCGAGGTGATGCCGGACAGATCACCAACGCCATCAGCGTTCACATCCAGGTAAGAGCGCGGGTAGATTTGGTAGATAACACCACCGCGCCACCAATCAGGATCGCCGCCAAGTTGGCGACGTGTGTGTACGCTGGATGAGATAGGCGAGACGAACATCGGAGATTCCAATTCGAAGGTATCTGTTTGGCGTGGCGGGCCTTGGTTTTGACCCGCCAGCGTTGAAAACCTGCGTCAAGCAGAACCCCCTGTCAAAGGGTTTCCGGTAGCGCTTCCGAAAAAACTGCGCACAGCATCCTTGGGCCTTTGCGATGTCGTGAAATGATTCAAATTTGAGGCACCGAGGTTACCGCTCGCCAACCCTCTTGCGGATTAGGGTCCTCTTAACGCTGCCTGTCAGGCAATTGGGGGCAGAAAGGGTGTCAAAGTGTCGATCAATCAGTCTCCCCGGGACAGAGCGACTATGGCCAACCTAGAAAGCGTTTCCTTGTGGCACACCGCCGCCAACGACACCGTGCCTGATGGCGGTTCGGTGTACACCGCGCCCCTTAACCAGCCGCTCGTGCTCGATCTGGATCGCACGCTTTTGCGTTCTGATTTGCTGATGGAGCTGGCCGAGCGTGAGGCTTGCCGGGGCCGCCGCGTGGTGATGGCAACGGCATCCGATGATCTGAAGGCGCGCCGTGCGATGAAACGATTTGCCTTCATGGGCGAGGTTGTGGTGTGCGATGAGACACAGAACCAGAAAGGCGCAACCAAGGCGCAGCGCCTGACAGAGCTCTTTCCGCAGGGCTTTATCTACGCCGGTGAGAGCGACGCTGATCTGGCGGTGTGGCAGCGGGCGCAAAGCGCGGTGGGCGTGAACTTACAGTCCCAAACAGCCAAGGCGCTGGCACGTCTTGGCAAACCGATGCTGCTTCTCAACGATACCAAACAACCAGCTAGCGTGCCCACGAAAGCAGTGCAGATGAAGCGGTGGACTAAGAACGCTCTCACCTTCATTCCACTGTTTCTGGCAGGCATGGCGCAGCGCGCCAAAATCAAAACCCGACAACAACTCAGACCGCAAGGCGACCCCAACCCGCGGTGATTTGCGCAGGCGCGGCACATCGGCTAGGGCGGGACCATGTCTACATCTGTGGTCGGTTCGGCCCTCTTTCCTGTCATGCTGGTGATTGCGCTCGCCTTTATCATCAGGCGCATCGGACTTGTGTCTGATGTCCATGTCGCGGGCGTGGAGCGGGTTACCTATGTTGTGTTCTTCCCAACACTGCTCTTCTCAAACCTCTCCACCGCAAGCTTTGATGATCCCGGCGTCTGGACATTGGCTCTGCTGCTTGCAGGCACCCATCTGACCGTCGGCATCATCACATGGGTTTTCTACACCCGCTCAAGCCTGGACGGCCCATCGGCAACCAGCGCTTTTCAGGGTGCCAACCGCTTCAACAGCTACATTGTTTTGGCGCTGGCATTTGCGGTCTATGGCGCATCAGGCGTGCAGCAGATCACCGTTCCGATGGCGCTGATGATCATCACCATCAACATACTGTGCGTCTCGATCCTCGCACGCTACGGCGCGCCTGAGGAGGGCGTTGAAGCCCCTTCGCTAGTCAAGGCTCTTGCCACCAACCCGCTGATCCTTGCCTGTGCTGCCGGACTTGCAATCAATCCGCTGGGCATCGAATGGCCGGGGCCAGTGGACACGGCCTTTGGCTGGTTCGGCACGGCCGCCATTGCCCTGGGTCTGTTTGCTGTGGGCGCTGGCCTGCGCCCGATTTCCGGCAAGGGTTCACTTTTTGCCATCGCTTCCTCCAGCATCATCAAGCTGGTGGCGCTACCAGCGCTCTTTTTGCTGGTGGCCTACCTGGTTGGACTGCCGCGTGATTTGGCGGCGCTCGGTCTCATCGCCACCATCGTTCCAGGTGCAACATCGTCCTACATTCTGGCGCGCCAACTGGGCGGCAACGCGCCATTGATGGCCCAAAGCGTCACCGTTGGCACCGTGCTTTCAGCGGCAACCGTTACGCTCTGGTTCATCCTCTGGCCGCATCTCTATTAGGCGGCTAGCCAGATCAAGCAGCTTTGTCGAGACCGCGCTTTTCAAGCAGTGCATCCACGGTTGGCATGCGGCCACGGAAGGCGGTGTAAAGTTCCGCCGGGTCGGTGGCCCCACCTGCTGAATAAATGTGCGTCTTCAGTTTGGCGGCGACATCGCTGTCGAACGGCGAACCGGCCTCTTTGAAGGCGGCAAAAGCATCGGCATCCATCACCTCCGACCAGAGGTAACTGTAATAGCCTGATGCGTAGCTGCCGCCGGAAAAGATGTGCTGAAAGTGCGGTGAACGGTGCCGCATCGTAATCGCGCTTGGGATACCGATGCGCTCAAGCGTTTGCGCTTCGGCCGCCAACAGATCACTGGTGCCGTCAGTGGTGCCGTCATGCATATCAAGATCCACCATGGCCGAGGCGACATATTCCACGGTCGTAAAGCCCTGATCGTATTTGGATGCCGCTGTCAGACGCGCGATCAAATCATCGGGGATCACCGCGCCGGTCTGCGCATGGCGGGCATGGGTGCGCAGAATGTCAGGTACCATCAGCCAGTGCTCGTAGAGCTGCGATGGCAGTTCAACAAAATCACGCGCCACCGACGTACCGGCCACAGATGGATAAGTGACGTCGGACAGCATGCCGTGCAGAGCGTGGCCGAATTCGTGGAACAGTGTGCGCACGTCATCCAGCGTCAGCAGAGCCGTCTCACCCTCTGGCGGTTTGGCAAAGTTCATCACGTTGACGATGATCGGGCGTACATCCTCGCCCAGTTTGCGTTGGCCGCGAAACGCGCTCATCCAAGCGCCTGAGCGCTTGGACATACGCCCATAATAGTCACCCAAAAACACTGCCACATGCTCGCCCGATGGACCCAGAACCTCATAAGCCCGCACATCGGCGTGGTAGACTGGAATATCGTCACGCTGCTTGAAGGATAGACCAAACAATCGGCTCGCTGTCGCAAAAGCCGCCTCAATCATCGCATCCAATGTGAAATAGGGCTTCACCTCATCATCAGAAATCGCGAACTCTGACTGGCGACGTTTTTCGCTGTAGTGACGCCAATCCCAGGCCTCCAGTTTGATGTTGGCGCCTTCGCTGGCGGCCAAAGCTTCCAGCTTGTCTTGATCGGCCAGCGCCATCTCACGCGCCGGCGCCCAAACATCATCGAGCAGTTTGCGGACCGCTGATGGATCTTTGGCCATCTCGTTTTCAAGCTTGTAGTGCGCGTAGGTTTCGTAGCCCAGCAGCTTCGCCCGCTCTTGGCGCAGCTTGAGCGTTTCTTCGGCGACGGCACGGTTGTCGGTTTCCCCACCGCGTTCGCCACGTGAGGTCCATTGGCCAAAGGCTGCTTCACGCAGGTCGCGGCGCGTGGATTGAATGAGGAAGGGTTCAATCAAAGACCTTGAGAGCGTGATCACCCAGCCTTGCTTGTTGCGCTCCTTGGCAGCCTCTGCCGCGGCAGCGACCAGCGAGGGAGCAAGGCCTGCCAGATCGGCCTCATCCGTCAGGTGCAGCGCTTCCACCTGTTCGTCGGCCAACACGTTCTGCGAGAACTGCGTGGCAAGCACGGCAAGGCGTTGTCCGATCTCTTTGATCCGCTCACGGGCCTCACCCTCAAGCAAGGCGCCTGCGCGTACAAAACCCTTGCGGGTCAGATCCAGAACGCGCGCCTGTTCGGAGGTTAGGCCCAGCGTGTCTTTGATCGCCCACAGCGCTTCGATGCGTGTGAAAAGCCCTTCATGCAGGCTGACCGCTTGGCTGTGCTTGGCCATTTTTGGCGCAAGGTCGCGTTCCAACGCTTGCAAGGCATCGTTCGTGTCTGAGCCCGCCAGATTGTAAAAGACAGAGGCCGTTTTGGTCAGCAAGGCGCCAGCCAGCTCCAGCGCATCGATGGTGTTTTCAAACGTTACTGGGTCGGTGTTGGAGGCAATAGCATCCACCTCAGCCAGATGCTCTTCAAACGCCTGATCAAGCGCCGGGCTGATATGGTCCGGCGTGATCTCACCAAAAGGGGGTACCTCAAAAGGTGTTTGCCACGTTTGAAGGAACGGATTGTTGGACATAAAGGCCTCATGGTGCTGGATGCTTTTGGGGTCAGGACACCCCAGCGATGTGGGAAGGTCATGCGCTCAAAACAAGCGTCATAAAAAAGGTGCTACTCAGCCGCTTTTTCCACAATTCCAATCGCTTCGGGGATGATGCGCACCAGATCATTGGTGGGCACCGCGCCGGAAATCAAAAAATGTTGATCAAGCAATAAGGTTGGCACGCCGTTTACGCCCTGCCCGGCCAATCCATCTGCAAGATTGTTTGTTGCTGAGCGCAATTCCTCGTCACTCAGTGCCGCCATTGCGACCTCGCTTGGTAGGCCGGCATCTTCGGCCAGACTCACCAGAACGCTCTCTTCGCCAATGTCCTTGCCATCAACGAAATAGGCCTTGAACAACAAGTTGGCCAAGACAATGGAGGCATCGCCTGCATCGGTTTTCAGGCTGGCGGCCATGGCCATCAGCATATGCGCTTTGATCGTGTTGGGCGTGCGCTCCATCTTATCGTGATGGATCGCAATGCCGCTTTCCTCGGCGGCTTGGCGCACCTGCGCATCCAGCTCGTTGGAATGCTCAAGCGAGCCAAATTTTTGCTCGCGATAGTCGGCGCGTGCCATGCCTTCTTCCGGCATGGCCGGGTTTAGCTTGAAGGGCAGATAGCGCAATTGAGGCTGGTCTTCGATGGGCATTTGATCAAGCGCTGCATCCAGCCGTGCCTTGCCGATGAAGCACCAGGGGCAAACGAAATCAGAAACAATCGACAGCGTATGCGAGGGGGATGTCACGAGAATCTCCTGGGAAGCTTTGCACCCGACACTAACGGTGCTGCCGACAAAAGCCCACCCGCGCTGGCGTAACCTGCAAGCAAAGCCTTGCACTCCAGCATGCGAGGTTTAGAAGGGCTGCCACCCGGGCGGGCGCCCGATCTTAGGAGGCACACCGTTGATTACCATTGCTGGCGAGGCGCTTTACGATGTTTTCCCAAAAATGGGAGCAGCGCAGGACTCACAGATCGGCTTGGATGCCGTAACCGGCGGCTCACCGTTCAATGTTGCCTGTGGGCTTGGTCGCCTTGGTTTTGCCCCTCTCTTTTTCGGCGGGATAGCCGAAGGTCAGTTGGGCGATCGCCAGGCGCAGATCTTGACCGATGCTGGTGTGCGACCTGAAGCTATTGTGCGCAAGCCCAACCTTGTCCCGTTGATGCTGATTGCGCTCGCGCAGGATGGCCAGCCAACCTACAGCTATTATGGCCAGTCGACAGCTGATGTGGACATCACGCTGGACGATCTTGCTGCCTTGCCGCAGATGCCCGACCTTCTGCATTTGGGCTCTTACAGCCTGGCTATGCCGCCCTTGGCCGACACGCTTGCAAGCTTGGTCGCCAGGCTTCCAAAAACAAGCCTTTTAACGCTTGATCCCAATGTTCGCCCGATGGTTGAGCCAAGTGTCGATGTGTGGCGGGCTCGTTTGGAGCCGCTCTACGCCCGTGCTGACATCATCAAGCTTTCCGATGAGGATATTGCGTTCTTGGCCCCTGGCGCTGATCCGCAAGACTATGCCCGTGATCTGACGGCGCTTAGCGGGGCGCCGGTTTTTCTAACGCTGGGACATGAGGGCGTGACGGTGTTTTTGGGCGATGTGTCGCAGAGCATTCTCGCCCCCAAAGTTGACGTGGTCGACACGGTTGGCGCGGGGGACTCGTTTCAAACAACGTTGATCGCTTGGGCCTCGCGTGAGGAAATTGCCGACGCTCTGCGCAAGCGCGATGTATCCTTGCAGGCGTTGGTGGATATCGCTGAAGCGGCGGTAGCTGTCGCGGCCCGCATCTGCGCTCAGCAAGGGCCGGTTATTCCCCAAGCGGATGCGCTGGAAGCGGCGATCTCACCCCGTCTTTTTGAGCGGTTCGCTCACAATCGATAGCTTGTTGGCGGTTTCAGCCAGACCAAACTCCAATTGTTCAGCGCACCGCAACGCTTCCTCGGCAATTTCCGGGCGCATGTAGGCAAAGCCCTGCACCATGTCGCAGCCATAGGCGCGTAGCAGCGCAATCTCACCATCTTCCTCAGCGCCTTCGCCAATCACACTCATGCCAAGGCCACGGCCCAGCGCGATGATGCCTTGCAGCAGGCGCGCCTTGTCAGGCGCCTGGTGAACACCGGCGATAAAGCAGCGGTCAATTTTCAGCTCGTCAAACGGCAGATCATTGAGGTAGCCGAGCGACGAATAGCCGGTTCCAAAATCATCAACTGCCAGGCGAATGCCGACTTTTTTGAAGCGGGCCAAGGCCTTGCGCACGCGCCCTTCGCCATGATCAGCAAAAACGCTCTCCGTCAGTTCCAGACAGAGCAGTCTGGGCGGATACCCGGTCTCTTCGATGATGGCGATAACGTCGTCTTCGAAGTCTGATTGCCAGATTTGAGCGGCGGACACGTTCACCGATATCATGCGCTCCGGCTCACCAGCATCCAGCCATGCTTTGCCGGTTTCGCAGGCATCGCGCAGAACCCACAGCCCAATGTCACAGATAAGGCTGGAGCTCTCAGCGACCGGAATGAATTCCGCAGGTGAGATGTAACCGCGTGTTGGATGTTTCCAGCGCACCAATGTCTCAAAACCAGCCACCTTGCCAGTCGTCAGATGCACCTGACCCTGATAGCGCGTCTCAAGGTCATTGTTCTCAATGGCCAAGCGCAAATCGCGAGCAAGGTTGAGGCGCGCTTGAACCGAGTGGCTCATATCCGGTGTGAAGAACAGCGCTTTGCCGCGGCCTTCATCCTTGGCCATGTAAAGCGCCAAATCAGCATTACGCAGCGCTTGTTCCGCATCCCCGCCATCCTGTGGGATCAGCGCAATACCAAGGCTGGTTCCGGTAAGAACTTCACCACGTTCGAGTTTCAAAATACCCGTTAGCTTGGTGATGATGGAGTTGGCGAACCGCTCCAGATGTTCGACGCTGGAATAGTCGCGAATGATAACGGCGAATTCATCGCCGCCTAAACGGGCAACAAAACCACGCTCGTCGACATGCTCTTTCACGATGCGCGCAATGGTCCGCAAAAGTTCATCACCCGCGGCATGACCGAGCGTATCGTTGACCTCTTTAAAGTGGTCCAGATCCAGCAAAAACAGAGCAGCAGACCCACCAGAGGTCTGCACGCCATACATCACATCGCGCAGTTCGCGGGAGAAAAGCGCTCGGTTGGCCAGGCCTGTCAGCGGGTCAAAGAAAGCAAGGTTGCGCAGCTGCTTTTCCGAGTGCTTGCGCTCAGTGATGTCTTGTAAGGTGCCGAACAGGCCGGTGATGGCGCCTTGTTCATCAAACAGCGGCTTGGTCATCATCGTGTAGTAGCCAAACGTGCCATCACCACGCCGTGCCTGCACATCAATGCTTGAAGAGGGCTTGCCTTCTAGGGCCGCGGAGTGCTCGGCGCGTATCGACTCGCGATCTTCGTTGGCACACAACGAGAGGAACCCGCGCGAGCTTGGAATGAAGTGATCGGGATCGAGCCCAAGAATGGTGTAGAGGTGACGTGACCAAGTAACTTCTTTGGTGGTCAGGTCAAAGTGCCAATCACCGATACCGCCCATTTCTTGCGCTTCACTCAAGGTGGCACTGCGTTTCTCGAGTTCTTTCTGCGCGCGTTTGAGATCGCTTACATCTTGCGCCACGCCCATCAGTTGGGCCCCGTGACTGGATGTCGCCTCCTTCAGTCGCATCATGATGCGGAAATAGCGCGCGCCTCGCGTGCCGGGGAGGAAATATCGAATGTCCAGCGGTTCAACCGTTTCACCGGCGGCAGCGCGGCGCAGGCAATCATTGAATTTTACCCGGTCAGCCCTGTGGATACGCGACAGCAATTGGCGCCAGGAGGGCATATGGAATACACCGCTGTCAGATGCGTCATTGGTATCGCCTTGCGGCTTGCACACGTCACATTGAAAACCCAGAAGCGCCACCAGCCCGTCTGACCAACGAGTGGAGCGGCCGTTAAGATCGGTGACCCAGTGGCCAAGTTTTGCAATTGACTGAGCGGTTTTCAGAGCGAGCTGGTTTTCGCGATTTTCCTGCTCAGCCTCCAACTTCTCGGTGATGTTGCGAGCAGTGCCGCGATACCCAAGAAAGGTTCCATCAGCCGCAAAGCGAGGTTTGCCTGCTATCTCCAGGCTGTAAATTGTATCCTCGTCGTCTTCAGAGTGCATTCGGTAGACCAGCTCATCGAACGCACGATGGGCTTCTAGATCTTCAAAATGCGCATTAACAATCCAGCGATCTTCTTCAACAATCCGCAAGTCGCGGCGGGTCTTGCCAACATATTTGGCCTGCAAGTGGCGGCTGGCTGGATCGGTGCTGTTGGTGAACTCGACGAACCGATGCTGTTCGTCCGTTTCCCAGCACCAGTCACTGGCTGAGGCAGCAAAATCACGAAAACGCTCTTCGCTTTCGCGCAGTTGATCGCGCACGGCCTGTTCTGCGCTGATGTCCTGAACCAATCCAAATAGGCTGATAATGCGCCCGGCTTCATCGCGCATTGGGCTGCCAGAGATGCGCACCTGCAACCGTTGACCATCCGTGTGTGTTAAGCCGCCTTCAACAACGTAGCTGGTTCCGTCTTTCCAGCACGTCTCGACGGCTTCCTCGGTGGCGGCACGCAAATCATCATCATAATGCTGGCGCAGCTCTTCCAAGTCCACAAGGCCATCGCGACCAATGCTAACACCCACCATGGTGGCCAATTCAGGAGCGATACGGAACCGACCATCGTCTCGACCGGAGCTGATCCATGAACCCAGCCGACCAAGCTCAAAGCTTGCCTTCAACAGGTGCGTGATTGATCGCAGTTTTTCGTTGGTTTGCGTTGAGCTGGTTGCGTTCAAAACAACCAGGAATGGCGCCGTGAACCCATGCACGATATCGAGGATAAGGCGGAGAGGTTGGCCGTTCTCATCCTGAACTTCCAGCGATTGCGTGGCGATCAGCGTGCCGACCTGCGGTGCGTTCTCAGGGCTGGCGACGGAGCCAGCAAAGGCTTCGATTGGTGCGATGTCGATAGGGCCCACATACCGTTCGATCGGCTCGTGGGTTGCCAAGGTGTACGCGTTCTTTGCCTCTTCAGCGCGCAGTGGCACCACACACACCGCAACATCATTGCGGCGTGCATGGATGGTCTCAAGCGCTTTGTAGAGAGGCTTGACCATGGTGAGCATGTGCGGGCCGCTGTCCAACTCAATAGGGTAGACAACCCTTTGCCAACTGTTCACCAGTGAACCTGGTGCGGCCTCCATGATGGTGCTCAGTGCCACGCCACTGTCTTTCGTGGCTAGAAAGCTGCGTTCAATATGGTTGCGCGTGATGGTGTCGAAATCGGCGGTCGACTTGCCGGTCATGTCAAAACCAGCATCGTCGACCAAGCGGGCACCGAAGTGTCGATACTGGTAGCTTCCATCCTCGCGTTCATAGGCAATCGTGACTTGATCAGCCTGATCGCCTAGAGCCTCTAGAAAGGTTTCAAGTTTCGGTGATGGTCCGTCCGCATACGCAGCAATAGCCGCACTGATGCATGCCAGCTCCGGGAAACGGAGATGGTCACGTGGCCCCAATTGCCGCACCAGCGAAATAGGCGTATCGGTCAAGCATCCTCCATCAGCCCACCAGCTTTTCCACAGAAGTCTTAGGGACTGGTGAACGTCAGAGGAAAAACGGGCGATTTCATAGGTTTACGCAACGTCATCATCACATCGAAAATTTTCGAACGAATGTTCGCAATTGAGAAGTGTTATCCGCTGTGCTGCTTGCCCTCAGGCGGCCACCATGCAAACACGCCCTGGCAGTCATCAATCAACGAGCTTTGACCGCTTCATGACCGAATCTTCCCCTCTTGCAGCCCTGTTGAAACCGCACGCTGAGCGCATGCGCACGACTCACCTGCGCACCCTTCTGAGCAACGATCCGGAGCGCTTTGTCAGGTTCAGTCGCGCCGGCTGCGGGCTGTTGCTTGATTGGTCGAAGGAGAAGATTGATCCAGCTGTCTGGCAGAGCTTGCTCGACGTGGCGCAAGAGCGCGCGGTGGAAAACGCGCGGGATGCTATGCTGCGCGGTGACCCGATCAATACCACCGAAGGCCGTGCTGTTCTCCACACCGCCCTACGCGGTGGCGACTGGGCACCAGCCCAAGCTCTTGAAGAAATTGCGCGCGAGAAAAGCTGTTTTCTGGGCTTCGCGGAGGATGTGCGCTCGGGCATCATCACTGCCAGTGATGGCGCCCCTTTTGAGCATGTGGTCAACATTGGCATTGGTGGATCAGATCTTGGGCCAGCCATGGCGGTGCGCGCCCTGGCGCCATTCTGCGATGGCCCGAAGGTGCATTTCCTCTCCAACGTCGATGGTGCGCATGCCGTTGATGTGTTGGCAGCGCTCGATCCGAGGAGCACCTTGGTGCTGGTCGCCTCTAAAACATTCACCACCATAGAAACCCTCACCAATGCCCAAACGGTGCGGGCTTGGCTGGCGCAAACCCTGGGTGATGATCAAATTGGCAAGCACCTCGCCGCCCTTTCAACGAACGCTGAGGCTACAGCAGCCTTTGGCATCCAAGAAGACCGTGTGTTTGGTTTTTGGGACTATGTCGGAGGACGGTACTCGCTTTGGTCCGCCATCGGCCTACCGCTCGCTCTGGCGATTGGTACCAAGCATTTCGAGGCGTTCTTAGCCGGTGCGCATGCCATGGATGTGCATTTCGCAGACGCTCCTCTTGCGGACAATTTGCCGGTTATTCTGGCACTGATCGGCGTTTGGCGACGTAACGCGCTGGGGCTCGTCGGCCACGCCGTCATTCCCTACGAAGAGCGGTTGGCGCGGTTCCCGGCCTATCTGCAGCAGATGGATATGGAGTCCAACGGCAAGCGCGTGAAGACGGATGGAAGCCCGGCAAACGATGCCACGGGCATGTTGGTTTTTGGCGAGCCAGGCACCAACGCACAGCACTCGTTTTTCCAACTCTTGCACCAAGGCCATGATGTTGTAGCGCTCGATGTCTTGGTTGGCAGGCAGGTTGTGGGTGAGGCGGTGGAAGGACGCGCCGATGTGCATCACACCCATTTGATGGCCAACGCTTTGGCACAAACGCGTGCGCTTGCACTGGGCCGAACGCTGGAAGAAACCAGCGCTGAAATGGCCCGTGACGGCATCACACCGGGCGAGATTGAGCGCCTTGCACCGCATCGCACCTTCCCTGGCGACCGCCCATCGACAACAATCGTTTACGATCAGCTTGATCCAGAAACACTGGGCAAACTGATTGCGCTTTACGAGCACAAAGTTTTTGTTGAAAGCGTGCTGTGGGGCATCAATGCCTTTGACCAATGGGGCGTGGAACTGGGCAAGCAATTGGCCAAGCAAATCACGCCAGCGCTTGCCGATCCGCGTCTGGCGGTTGCGTTTGATCCATCAACACGCGGTTTAATCGAAGCGCTTCTGCAAAAGGAAGATTAGAGCCTTGAGCCAACAGACGCCCAACACTTCAAACGCCCATCAGGCCAGCCTTATTGACGGCAAGGCGCTGGCCAAAAGCGTCACCGATGCCGTCGCCGATGTGGCGGCACAGTTTACCGCCAGCCAAGGACGCCAACCCGGTCTTGCGGTGGTTCTGATCGGCGAAGATCCAGCCAGCCAGGTGTATGTCCGCTCAAAGGGTAAAATGGCTGCAAAATGTGGATTTCATTCGGTCACGATCCGGAAGTCCGCCGATCTTTCGCAAGCCGATCTTCTGGCCGTTGTCGATCAGCTCAACAACGATGATGCGATTGACGGTATTTTGGTGCAGTTGCCCTTGCCGGAACACATCAACGCCGGTGTCGTGCTTGATGCGATCGATCCCGCCAAGGATGTCGACGGCTTTCATCCTGTGAATGCCGGACGGCTGGCATCAGGCGATATTGATAACCCGCTCATACCCTGCACCCCAGCAGGCATCATGCACATGATCCGCACCGTTCATGGCAAGGATTTGTCAGGCTTGAACGCTGTGGTCCTAGGCCGCTCGACCATTGTCGGGCGCCCGATCAGTCACCTTCTTCTGGCGGCCAATGCCACCGTTACTGTTGCGCACAGTCGCACCAAAGACATCGAGGCGTTGGCACGCTCAGCGGATATTTTGGTGGCCGCTATTGGGCGACCACAAATGGTCGATGCATCCTGGATCAAGCCCGGCGCGACGGTGATTGACGTTGGTATCAACCGTATTGAAGATCAAAACCTTGGCACCAGCCAGCTTGTCGGGGACGTCAATTTTGACGAGGCAATGGCGATTGCCGGTGCTGTAACCCCGGTGCCAAAGGGTGTTGGCCCCATGACCATCGCCATGCTGATGGCCAATACACTGAAAGCTGCCGAGGCACGCGTTAAGCGCTAAGCGGCACTCTTGCCTTTGGTGGATGGCTTGTGATCGTCCAAAACCGAAGACAGACGGCGGCGCGCCATATCGGCCAGATAGAGTGGCAGATCGTCTGTTGGCACGGCCTGGCCAAGCAGAGGCCCTTGAAAAGCAGCAAACCCTAGGCTGGCCAAACGGGCTGCATGGCGCGGGCTGGCAACACCGCTGGCCAGAATATCAATTTCGAGCACCGAGGCCATGGCCACCAAGCCACGCACAAGACGGTCTTCAGCCTGGGGATCAGCCAGCGGATCGGTCAGGGCCGGATCAAAGCGGACAGCATGCACGCCAAGCCGTTCCAAAGTGGCCAGAGAACAGGCCTGTGACCCAAAATTATCCACGGCAACGCGGTATCCATGTTGGCCGAGGGTTAAAAATGTCGTTTCGATCGCGGTGGCCGACCTGTCGATCAGCGCTGCTTCATCCACGGCAAAGGTAACGGAGCTGGCCTCCAGGCCATGGTGCATGCGCAGCCGTTCAACCAAAGAAACGAACGGGTCAAGCTTCATATGATCTGCGCTGGCACTGATCCAAAGTTGACCGGTATCGGCGCCGCGCGCTTGTGCATCGCCGATGGCGATCATCGCGGTCTCCAAACCCAGTCTGCACAATTTTGCCACCAGTCCGCACTTTTGCGCCAAGCTTTTCAGTGTTTGGCTGTCGTACACACTGCCTTCAAATGTCCATGAAGGTTCGACGGAAAATCCGAGTGCCTCAGCGTCATGCGCGCCAGCGATCGGTTGCAGCGTGAATGCCAGCTCACCCATGTCGGCAGCCAGCGCCTTACCCAGTTCGGCGGCTTGCTGCAGTTTTGCAGCGTCTGCGGTTGCAAACCAATACCACTGGCCGCGGCCTTCTTCTTTGGCGCGGTATTGGGCAAGATCAGCATACTTCATCAGGCTGCGGCTGTTGGTGTCAACGCCTTCAAACTCAACAAGACCAAGCGAGATGCCGGTGGTGATCTTGCCCGCCATGGTCATGATCGGTTCGCGCATGCGCTCAAAATAGTCGATGATGACGTCTTCATACCCGGTTTGGCCATCACGGTTGGTAAGGACAAAGACGAATTCGTCCCCTCCCAAGCGTGCGGCGAAATCATCGGGTCCAAGGATGGCGTTCAATCGGCGGGCCAGCTCCACCAAAACCTCATCGCCAACGTCATGACCATAGGCATCATTGATCGGCTTGAAATGGTCGATATCGAACAACGCAACGCATCCGCCGGTTTGCCCACCTGATGCAAACTCTTCCAGCGTGGCATCAAGGCGTGCGCTAAAGCTGCGACGGTTCAAGAGCCCCGTAAGCTGATCGGTCTCTGCGTATCGCCGCAGCTCGGCCTCGGCGCGTTTTAAGCCGGTGATATCGGTGCGCACACCAACCGTTGAGCCACCCACCGACACGTGCTCGCGGACCTGCAACCAGGTACCATCGCTCAGTTTTTGCGTCAGTTGCTCTGGTGGATTGCGGTGATCCTTCAGTCGCTTATTCAGCCAGGCTTCCTGGCTATCAGCATCTGTACCGGCGTCGCTGTACTGCCCGCGCGCCAGGCCAAACCGTATGATGCTTTCAAACGTTGCGCCGGGGGTGATGGCCTCCGCTGAGGCGGCGTAGGTGTTAAGGTAGGCCGAATTGCAAACGATCAGCCGGTCCTCTTCATCGTAAGCTGCAACCGCATCGGGCAGCGTTTCGAGAATATCGCGCAAAAGCTGTTCGGCGTTGTGGCGCTGCGAAACTTCACCGCGCAGAATATCTTCTTCCATTTTGCGTTTGGTGATGTCTTGAAACGCACCCACCAGGCCAATAGCCTTACCGCTATCATCGAAGATTGCATGACCAACCGCGCGCACCCAGATATAGCGCTTTTTGGCTGTAATCATTGGCAGCTCGAGGTCCCAGCTTTCTCCACCACCAATGCTGTTTTCCACCGCGTGCGTGATCGCCCCGCGCGCCTCGGGGGCATAAAAATCAATCGCCTTATCAAGCTGAGGTTCGAAGTCGAGCGGTACGTCGTGAATGCGTTTGGTTTGATCGGACCAAAAAAGTTCGTTGGACTGCAAATCAAGAGACCAACCGCCAACCTCGGCTATCTCCGACACGTCCAGCAGAAACTGCTCATTGCGCTGGAGCTTTTCTTCGACGCTTTTGCGGTTGGTGATATCCTTACGCACGCTAAGGTGGCCGGTGACGGTATTCTGGGCGTCGTAAAGAGGCACCACAATGTTGTCGAACCAGATGTATCTGCCGTCTTTGGCTCGGTTGCAGACTTCACCAACCCAGCTTTTCCCGCTATTGACCGTCGCCCACAGACTCTCAAAGAAATCGGCACCGTTTCGGTCACTGTTGATCAGCGAATAACTTTGCCCAATCAAGTCGTTAAGGCCATATCCCATAACCTGACAAAACTTGTCATTGGCATACCGGATGACACCTTTTGTGTCGCTCACCGATACGATGGAATGGGAATCCAACGCGCGCCGATACGCGTCGGAAAGAGCTTCCGGCGACACCATTGCAAAAAGACTAGGGTCAGTTTGACTCATTGTTCGGGCGTGCACACATCAACTTTAAGGTGTACAAACCTTAGCCCACGGTAGTTCCGAAAGCGTTAAGCATAGCCGGTGTTACAGCGCCTCCGCGCTAATAGTTAGGCGGCTATGCCTTGGCGCTGATAATCCTTCACATCGAAGAACTGGACGCTAGGGAACCGGTCGCCCTCATAGGTCAAATCGAACTCTGAGGCCGCCAGAAACACCAACGCGCCGTCAAGATCTGCGGCGAGTGAGCCGCGATGACGTGTCTCAAATTTGGACATTTCGGCCTTGTCCTCACATACAACCCAGCGGGCAAGAGAAAAGCGCGCGCTCTCAAAATCCACCGGAAGCTTGTACTCAGTCATCAGCCGGTCTTTGAGAACATCCAGCTGCAAGGCGCCGACAACACCCACCAAAGCCGGAGACCCATCGACGGGCGTAAACACTTGTGTCACGCCCTCTTCGGCAAGTTGTTGCAGAGCCTCTTTCAGCTTCTTGGCTTTCATCGGATCGGCCAAACGTACGCGCCGTAGAATCTCAGGCGCAAAGCTCGGTACGCCACGAAAGGCAAGAACTTCCCCTTCCGTCAACGTATCACCAATGCGCAATGTGCCGTGGTTGGGAATGCCCACCACATCACCGGCATAGGCTTCCTCGGCCAGCGCCCTATCCTGCGCAAAAAAGAACTGCGGCGTGTGCAAGCCAATCATTTTACCGGTTCGCGCCAGCCGTGCCTTCATGCCGCGCGACAGCTTGCCGGAGCACACCCGCATGAAAGCGATCCGGTCGCGGTGGTTGGGGTCCATGTTCGCTTGAATTTTGAACACAAAGCCGGTCATGGCAGGTTCGCTGGGCGCGACCTCACGTAGGTCAGCTTCCAGCCCCTGCGGCGGCGGGGCGATGGCACCCAGCGTGTCGATCAGGTCTTTCACGCCGAATTCGCGCAGTGCCGACCCAAAGAGCACCGGTGAAAGGTGACCCTCATTAAAGGCGTCTGCATCAAAGGGTTTGGAGGCTTCCTGTGCCAGCATCAAATCTTCAACGCCTGCCTCGCGATCGTGCTCGTTGAAGAGTTCAGCGACCTTCGGGTCTTCCGGCCCGTTCACTTTTTCCAGCTCACCAGCCGGATTGTCGATCCGGCGGATGGCGCTTTGGCGCATATCGTAGAGGCCAGCGAAGTTTTTGCCCTGCCCGATGGGCCAATTGAACGGCGTAAGGTCCAACGCGAGTGTGTTTTCGATATCTTCGAGCAGCTCAAAGGGATGCAGGCTGTCCCGATCCATCTTGTTGATGAAGGTGATGATCGGGATGTCGCGCAGACGGCAAACTTCGAACAGTTTGCGTGTCCGCGCCTCGATACCCTTGGCGGCATCGATCACCATGATCGCGCTGTCGACAGCCGAAAGCGTGCGATAAGTATCTTCGGAAAAATCCTCGTGCCCCGGCGTGTCGAGCAGATTGTAGATGTTGCCCTGATAGCGAAACGTCATCACCGACGTCATGACCGAGATGCCGCGTTGCTTCTCAATGTCCATCCAGTCGGAGCGTGTGCGCCTGCGATCGCCCTTGGCCTTCACTTCACCGGCAAGCTGAATGGCGCCGCCGAAGAACAGCATTTTTTCGGTCAGCGTGGTTTTACCAGCATCCGGGTGGGAGATGATCGCGAAGGTGCGCCGCTGATCAATCTCATCGGCGTAAGGGGAAGCTGTCTTGGTCATGTGGCTCGTTTAGCGCAATTGGGCTTGGGTGCAAGTTACAGCGCAACACGGCGCCCGATTTCGCCTGACTGCACCACCGCTTCGATAACCCGCAAGACATCGCGCACCTGCTCGCCCGTCACCGGCGGTGGTGTGCCGTTCTGGATGGCTTCGCGTACCAGGCGGTAAAAAGTGTGGTGCTCACCGTTCAGCAGCTTCACACGTTCAACTGTTTTCACTCCGTCCGGGTAGGTGGTCAGCGTGCCGTAATGCTCTGGCGCTTCCACGCCAAAGCCGTCATCATGGGCTTTCATACCGCCTTTGAGCTGTGCCTCCTGCCCATCCATAAAGTCTTTGCGCCAACCTGCTTTGCTGCCTTGCACGACAAAACGCGGTGCGTGTTCAGGCGAAAACATATCCGCCTCAGCAATCGCTCGAACGCTTGGATAGCCAAGCCGCGCGTGCAGCCGGTCGGGCACGCCACTTTCTGGCCGCCGCGTCAGCACCTCGCCTTCCACCCAATCGGGCATGCCAAACAGCTGGACGAGCTGGTCCAGCAAATGCGTGCCGAGGTCAAAATGGATGCCCACAGCATTCAGTGCCTGGTTGTGCCAACTGGCTGGTGGCTCGGGTTTGAAAAACGAAAACGAGGAATGCACGTGGTGCACATCGCCCAGAACGCCGCGGGCCATGAGATCTCTAAGTGTCAGGAAATCGCTGTCCCAGCGTCGGTTCTGGAAGCAACTGACCAGTTTGCCTGCGTTCTTGGCCGCCTCAATAACCCGATCTGCTTCCTCCACCGATCCAGCAAACGGCTTGTCCACCACCACATTGTGCCCCGCCTGCAAGGCTTCGATGGCAAGCGCCCCGTGTGTGGGCGAGGGCGTGGTGATGATCACCAGATCCAGCGAGCTGTCTTCAAACAGCGCTTGTGCCGTTGGATAGGCCGTTGCGCTTGGGTGATCACGCGCGATCTCCTGCGCGCGGCTTGAAGCGATGGCCGCCAGTTCAATGGCTGCTGCCTGCAAAAGCGGCGCATGAAAAATCCGCCCGCCAGCGCCATAGCCAACAAGGCCGGCTCGAAATGTCATACCGTTGGTCCTAAGCGTGTGTGAGATCAGATGGGTCTAGCCCAATGATCGCTGGGTCTGCAGCGCCCAGTACGCCATCGTCGCGGCCTTCATAATCAAACTGCGTGAGCACGTGGCGGATGATTTCCAGGCGCCCGCGGCGCTTGTCATTCATACGCACGATAGTCCACGGCGCAACATCTGTTGACGTGCGGGCCAGCATCTCATCACGTGCACCGGTATAGTCATCCCACTTGGTGAGTGCCTTCAGATCAATCGGCGAAAGCTTCCAGACTTTCAGGGGATCGTGCCGGCGATCATGAAAGCGCTTGATCTGCGTGGTGCGGCCGATGTTCAGCCAAAACTTCACAAACACCATGCCGTCGCGCACCAGGGCTTTTTCAAACGATGGCGCTTCGGACAAAAATTGATTGTGTTGGTCAGGTGAACAGAACCCCATCACCGGTTCCACGCCCGCGCGATTGTACCAGGAACGGTCAAAAAGCGTCATGTTGCCTTCGGTCGGCAGGTGCGAGACGTAGCGTTGAAAGTACCACTGGCCCTGCTCGGTCTCAGTTGGTTTTGCAAGCGCTGCCACATGCGCGTGCCGCGGGTTGAGATAGCGGCGGAAATTGAAGATTGACCCGCCCTTGCCAGCCGCATCACGCCCTTCAAACACGGCCACCAAACGCTGGCCATTGTCGCGCATATGGCGCTGCAGCTTCACCAGCTCAATCTGCAACTCCTCCAGTCGAGCATCGTATTTCGACCGCTTCAGTTTCTTCGCATAAGGGTAGCCACCATCCTGCATTTGATAGCTATCGAGAACCTCTGGGAAGGTTGGGTCGTCAAGGTCAAACGCGGAAAGCGCAGCTTTTACATCACTGGGGTGGGACATGAGAGAGTTCCAGAAAAGGCAGCCGCACGCGGGCTGCAAAAAGGGGCGTGTGAGGAGCGAATGCCGAGATTGCCTGGGCTGAAACGGTATGACAAGCGCGCGGTATAACAAACGCCGCATTTGCGTCACGCGCCTGTCACCGACTAGAAGCTACTCAAGTTCATTCAAAGTCATTTCATGATTCGCTCAATTGTTCTGGGCGACGAACACGTCAAGGTCGCTTGGAAGCATGGTTAGCGAGCCCGACACTACAGCAACACGAGCGTCCAACGACGCTGATCGATCTGGCTCGCTTGATCTGCCGATCAGCTTGGTGGAGCGCTATATGGCGCAGATGCGCCGCGTGCGATGGATGGTCGTCGCGGTGGCTGTCGTCGTTTGCGTGCTGCTGGTATCTGGCCGAATTGATCTGCCTGAAGCAGCCTTCACCTTCCTTTTTCTGGCTGTCACCGCCATTGTCACTGGCACCGTCGCGGTGCGGCGTTCGCCCTTAGAAGGCGCGGAAAAAACGCCACGAAAGCTCCTTCGTCCAAGTTATGAGCAGCTAATCCGCGCCTGGCCTCAGCCGGTGATTTTGGTGGATCAGCGCATGATCATTCGCACCATCAACCAGGCCACCTCCGATCTGATGGACATTCGCAAGGCCGGTGACCCACTTTCCTTCCGCCTGCGCGAGCCCGATGTGTTGGCCGCCGTCCAGGCCGCGCTTGACGAAGGCCGCGAGAGCACCCGCACAATTTTGGAAAAAGTGCCCTCAGAACGTGTTCTGCGTTTGCACATTGGTCCCTTTTCTTACACCGGCTCGTCCGACATGCCCTATCCCGGTGGGCGCCGTGAGGCCGGTCCGGCACGCTTCGTGTTGATCGTGATTGAAGACGACACAGCCACCTACCGCTCAGAGCGCGTGCGCTCAGACTTTGTGGCCAACGCAAGCCACGAGCTGCGCACACCGCTTGCCTCGATCACTGGCTGCATTGAAACGTTGCAGGGTCCAGCGCGCAACGATCCAGCGGCTCAAGAGCGCTTTCTGACGATTATGAGCCAGCAAGCTGATCGGATGACGGGGCTCATCGATGATCTCCTCTCGCTCAACCGCATCGAGATGCGCGGTCACCGCACCCCCACCGAGTGCGTGAATTTGGAGTCCACCGTGCGCGAGGCCATCGATCTTGCACGCCCCGCCGCCGAGGCTGCCAGTGTGGCGTTCAACCTGGAGCCGTCTCAATCGCCGGCCACTGTGCGTGGTGATGCCAGTGAACTTCGCCAGATCGTGACCAACCTTTTGCAGAACGCGATCAAGTACGCAGCCACCGGGGAGCGGGTGGATATAGCTCTGCGCGACGCTGTCGAAGGCGGGGTGCGTATGGTGGAATTGCAGGTGCGCGACTATGGCCCGGGCATTGCCCAAGAGCATTTGCCACGGCTGACCGAACGCTTCTATCGCGCCCACGAGGAAAGCAATCCGGTGGCCACCGGAACTGGCCTTGGCCTGGCCATCGTCAAGCACAGCGTGGCACGCCACCGTGGACGCTTGATTGTTGAAAGCACGGTGGGCGAAGGCGCAACCTTCAGCATCCGGTTGCCTTACATGGCCGACACCACCTCAAATACGGTCAAATCAGACAAAAATGTTCAAAATCAGTCAGTTAAACTGTCACACGACTGATACATCACTGTCATAGAACGCTCATGCCTGAGGGCTACGGTCCGCTCGCATTCAAGCTTTACACCCTCGGTCGTACGGCGTGATTTTTTCACTTGGCGGTTCACTCAGAGCCCCATGCGCCACACCGACCTTTTGCATCAATCAGGGAGATTGACTCGTGAAAATTGCAACCCTCACAAGTGTTGCCGCACTTGCCATGGCTGGCGCCATGGTTGCTGCACCGGCCCAGGCTCGTGACCAGATCCAAGTTGTTGGTTCGTCCACTGTGTTCCCGTTCACCACAGCCGTGGCAGAGCGCTTTGGCCAGCAGACCGATTTCGGTACGCCAGTTGTTGAATCAACCGGTACTGGTGGTGGCATGCGTTTGTTCTGTGCCGGTGTTGGCGCTGATACGCCTGACTTCACCAACGCTTCGCGCGGCATGAAAGCTTCCGAGCTGGAAGATTGCACTGCCAACGGCGTGACACCTGTTGAAATGCGCGTTGGCTTCGACGGCATCGTGATTGCTGACTCCGTTGACGGCCCATCCCTTGATCTTACACGCGCTCAGCTGTTCTTGGCGCTTGCCAAGCAGATCCCAGGCGATGATGGCGCGCTGATGGACAACCCAAATGTTGCTTGGGCTGACATCGATCCAGGTCTGCCTTCAGCCGACATCGAAGTGCTTGGCCCACCACCAACCTCCGGTACGCGCGATGCGTTCCTTGAGTTGGTTATGGAGCCTGGCTGCGAAGAAGCTGGCTTTGAAGGCGAGACCTGCGAAGCAATCTTTGAAGAGCTGCGCGAAGATGGCGCCTATGTTGACGCTGGTGAAAACGACAACCTGATCGTTCAGCGCCTGCAGGCCAACCCAGATGCTGTTGGCATCTTCGGTTACTCCTTCCTGGCTGAAAACGGCGACGTTGTTAAAGGCGCACGCGTTGACGGTGTTGACCCAACCTTTGAAAACATTGCTTCGGGCGACTACCCAGTGTCTCGCTCGCTGTATGTTTACGTGAAGGCTGAGCATGTTGGCGTGATCGCTGGCATGGAAGAGTTCATCGCTGAGTACACCTCTGAAGCCGCTTGGGGCGACGAAGGTTACCTTGCTGAGCGTGGCCTGATCCCGCTTCCTGCCGAAGCACGTGCCGAAGCAGCGGCTGAAGTGCAGTCGCTGACGCCATTCACCGCTATGTAATCCACGTTTGTGGATAAGGCAGCGCGCATCATTGCATGCGCGCTGCCATTTTCTTTTTTGCTTTTCGGGGTTTTGCCTCGGTTTGCACGTCTTCCGTCAATCGCATTGAGGGCAATAAGCGCCCGCGTTTGGCCAATCGGGGTGGTGTGTTTTCGTGTTTTGGTTGCTTCTCTTAGCTTTGGCGGCCCTGTTTGTCGGGTCCCTCTACATTGGCGCAAAGCGCTCCCGTCAGGTCGCAGGTGCCAGCACCAGCGTCCTTCATTCGCGGCCCAGCTACCATGGTGGCTACCTCGCGATCATGTCCACACTTCCCGCGCTGGGCGTGTTGATCCTATGGTCGATCGCCCAAGGTCCAATTATGGACTCGCTGGTTGTTGGCCAGTTCTCTGATCAAGTCGCCGCCCTGTCCCTGCCTGCGCAGGAAGCGTTCCTGCGTGACGCGCGCGCCATTGCGTTTGGCGGCATTGTTGGCTTCACCGATGAGTTGAAAGAAGCTGCTGCCGAGGTTTATGCCAATCTGCGCACCATCTCGCTTATTGCGATGGTTGTGGTCATGGCGGCCCTCGCCTTCTTCGGGTTTCGTGCTGGCTATCGCAACATTGAGCCACAGCGACGCACCCGCCACTTTGTCGAGCGCGCGGTGATGATCCTGCTGATCGCCTGCTCCGTGGTCGCGATCTTCACCACCAT
This sequence comes from Pseudomonadota bacterium, assembly GCA_039814945.1. Taxonomy (GTDB): domain Bacteria; phylum Pseudomonadota; class Alphaproteobacteria; order Rhizobiales; family MH13; genus MH13. The sequence continues at coordinate 261,927 of JBCCAF010000003.1, read as the reverse complement.
CGGCATCGTGCTCTCGCTGATCTTTGAGAGCATCCGCTTCTTCACAATGATCCCTATTCATAACTTCCTGTTCGGCCTGCATTGGTCGCCGCAATCCGCCTTTGCCGGTGCTGGCGAAGTGGTTGACGCGAACCCGGAAGTGTTTGGTGCAATCCCACTAATTGTGGGCACCTTGTTTATCACCTTCATCGCGATGATCGTCGCTGGTCCCATTGGTCTGTTTGCCGCGATTTACCTGTCAGACTACGCATCCAAATCGGTGCGTGCCATCGCCAAACCGGTGCTGGAAATTCTCGCCGGTGTTCCAACCGTGGTGTACGGCTTCTTCGCTGCGTTAACGGTCGCGCCGTTCATTCGAGAGAGCGGACAAGGCGTGGGTTTGGATGTCTCCTCGGAATCGGCTCTGGCAGCTGGTCTGGTGATGGGCATCATGATCATTCCCTTCGTGTCTTCGCTTTCTGATGATGTGATCACAGCTGTGCCCCAAAGCTTGCGCGATGGATCGTTGGCGCTTGGCTCCACCAAGTCAGAAACCATCCGCCGCGTTGTCTTGCCTGCGGCGCTGCCTGGCATCGTTTCGGCAATGATTTTGGCCATCTCACGCGCCATCGGTGAAACGATGATTGTTGTGATGGCCGCTGGTCTTGCAGCCAATCTCACCATCAATCCGCTTGAAGCTGTGACAACTGTTACGGTTCAAATCGTGACGCTTCTTGTCGGCGACCAAGAGTTCGATAGCGCCAAGACCCTCGCGGCCTTCGCCCTCGGCCTGATGCTCTTCTGTGTCACCCTAACCCTTAACTTCATCGCCCTGCGCGTCGTTCAAAAGTACCGTGAACAGTATGACTGATATTGCATCTGCCTCCCCCAGTGCTACCGGCTTGCACACGTCAGATGCGGCACGCCGTCGCCTGAAGGCGCGTTACGCATCGGAGTTTCGCTTCAAGCTGTATGGCATCGCCGCTGTGTTTACCGCCGCGATGTTTCTCGTGCTGTTGCTCTCAACGATTGTTGGCCAGGCGCTTCCTGCGTTTTTGTCCCACCAGGTCACAATCCCGGTGGACCTCAGCCAAGAGGTGCTTGATCCGAACAATGAGGGCGAGAGTGTTCTGCGCCGCGCCAACTACGATGCCGTGGTGCGCGACGGCATTCGCAGCCTTTATCCGTTTGCCGAAAGTCGCGACGACCAGCGCACTGTTTCCTCATTGATCTCTTCAGGGTCGGCCGTGCGTGTGCGTGAAGCGGTGTTGAACGATCCCGAAACCCTCATGGGACAGACAAGCTTCACGGTGCCGCTTGATGATGTCGCTGATCTTTATTTCAAAGATCTGATTTCCGATGAGCAACGGGTCGTTCCGACAGGTATCGCCTCGCCAACGGGCACACAGGGGACCATTCAGGTTCTCTCCACCGCCAACGATTTCCGCGATTTGCTTGCTGATGTGAAAGACTTTCTAGCTGAGCAGGCTGATGGCGTTGAGCGTGAGTTAGCTGCCAAGGAACGCTCGTTGGAACGCGCTGGTCTTGACTTGGACTCCTATCGCACGCGCTTGCCTGATGCGCCGGAAGGCCGCTCAGACTTCTTTGAGTCGCAGATAGGCATCCTTGAACGCGGTATTGTCTCGCTTGGCCGTGACATTGAAAACCTCACCGAAGAACTGGCCGATTTGCGCACCCGGTCCAATGCCGCTGGTGCCGATGAAGTTCTTTCCCGACAGCTGCCATCCATCCTCGTGGAGATCAATGGCGGCGTGGTCAAAGCATCGCGCATCAGCGCAACGGGTATTGAGGGTGAGGTTATCATTCCGCTGGAAAGCACCGCTGATGCTGCTGGCGGCGAATGGTCAATCCGTGAGATCGTTTTGCCGGAGCGCAATCGCCAATTGGATGATCGCTCGCTGGTGTATCTCGATCAATTGGCCGGTCAGGATCGCGTGGAGCGTACCTTCAACACCGTTTTCTTCTCCTCTGGCGCCAGCCGCGAAGCTGAGCTTGCCGGCATCTGGGGTGCGGTTGTCGGCTCGTTTTTCACCATGGTCGTAACATTGGCCCTGGCGTTCCCTCTGGGTGTCGCAGCGGCGATTTACTTGGAAGAGTTCGCCCCAAAAAATCGCCTAACTCAGATCATTGAAGTCAACATCAACAATCTGGCCGCGGTGCCCTCGATTGTGTTTGGTTTGCTTGGTCTTGCTGTCTTCCTGAACGTGTTCGGCATGCCGCGTTCGGCCCCCATCGTTGGCGGTATGGTACTCGCATTGATGACGCTTCCAACCATCATCATCGCCTCCCGCGCGGCCCTTCGGGCTGTCCCCCCGTCCATTCGTGAGGGCGCGCTGGGTGTTGGTGCCTCCAAACTGCAAACGGTTTTGCACCACGTGTTGCCGCTTGCCATGCCGGGCATTTTAACCGGTACGATTATCGGCATGGCGCAAGCCCTGGGTGAAACCGCACCCTTGCTGATGATCGGCATGGTCGCGTTCATTGTCGATGTGCCGTCCACACCGCTGGACCCATCCACGGTCATGCCGGTGCAAATCTTCATGTGGGCTGACTTCCCCGAAGTGTTGTTCAGACAAAAAACCTCAGCAGCGATTTTGGTGCTGCTCGCCTTCCTTATCACCATGAACGCTCTTGCCGTGATCCTGCGCAAGCGCTTTGAGCGGCGCTGGTAAGCGCGCCTCGTATCGAGTACACGGCTTCTCAAGGAGACATCGCCATGTCGACCACCCAAACTGTACAAGAAAGCGACACTGCGCCGGTCGCACAGGTTGCTACCCCTCAAAACGATGTCGCGCCAGGAGGCACCACCATCACCGACGCCCCACCGGAAAACGTCAAAATGAAGGGCGAAAATGTCGACGTCTTCTATGGCGACAAACAAGCCTTGTTTGGCATCAATCTTGATGTTGGCGAGCGCCAGGTCACTTCACTTATCGGCCCATCAGGTTGCGGTAAATCGACCTTTCTGCGCTGCTTGAACCGCATGAACGACACCATCGATATTGCCCGGATGGAGGGCAAAATCACAATCGGCCAGCAGGACATCTATGATCCGTCCATCGATGTGGTGGAGTTGCGTGCCCGCGTCGGCATGGTGTTTCAGAAGCCCAACCCGTTCCCCAAATCCATCTTTGAGAACATCGCCTACGGCCCGCGCATTCACGGCTTGGCCGACAACAAGACCGACCTGGAAGAAATCGTTGTTGGCTCGCTGCAAAAAGCGGGTCTTTTCGAAGAGGTTAAAGACCGTCTCGATGCGCCCGGCACCGGCTTGTCTGGTGGTCAGCAGCAGCGTTTGTGCATCGCGCGGGCCATCGCCACGTCACCTGAAGTGATGCTGATGGATGAGCCTTGTTCTGCGCTTGATCCCATCGCGACCGCTAAAGTTGAGGAACTGATCGACGAGTTGCGGGAGAATTTCACAATCGTGATTGTCACGCACTCGATGCAGCAGGCGGCGCGTGTTTCGCAGCGCACCGCCTTTTTCCATCTGGGCATCCTGGTGGAGGTTGGGGCCACCGATCAGATCTTCACCAACCCGCGCGACAGCCGGACCCGCGACTATATTACCGGTCGTTTCGGCTAGGATTAGACCAGTCTAATTATGCTATGATTCTGTGGCGTTACCTGGTGCCACCGAGGAGACACTCTAATGACCAAACACATCGTCACCGCGTTTGATACCGATCTTCGCGATCTGCTGCTCGAATTGGCGCAGATGGCCGGTTGGGCTGAGCGGTCCGTGGAACTCGCCGTTGATGCGTTGATGACCGGTGCGCGTGATGAGGCTGAGCGCGTCATTGCTGACGATGATCGCGTTGATGAGGCTGACCGGAAGATTGAAAGCGATGCTGTACTTTTGATCGCTCGTCGCCAGCCAATGGGCGATGATCTGCGCGTTATCGTGTCGTCCATGCGCGTTAGCCAAGACTTGGAGCGCGTCGGTGATCTGGCCAAGAACATCGCCAAGCGCGCGCTCATTATCGACGGCACGATTCAGCAACGCACCTTGGCGCACGGTGTCGATAGCTTGTCACGCTTGGTATTGGGCCAATTGAAGCGTTCCATTGAAGCCTTCGTTGAACGCGACACGACCAAGGCGGAAGATGTTTGGCGCCACGATGCTGAGATTGATGCGCTCTACACCTCGCTGTTCCGCGAGTTGCTGACCTACATGATGGAAGATCCGCGCAACATTTCCTCCTGCACGCATCTGTTGTTCTGCGCCAAAAATCTGGAACGCATCGGCGACCACGCCACCAACATTGCTGAGCGGGCGATTTACACACGGACCGGCGAGATGATCGCCACCAGCCGTCCAAAGCAAGATGAGCTTGGCACGTCGTTGTCCGAACCGAACCTGCCCAACTGAGCAACGCTGAGGTAGCCCGTGCAACCGAGCATTCTGATCGTCGAGGATGAAGCGCCACTGGTGGAGCTTCTGAAATACAACATCGAAGCCCTTGGCTACGACGTCGATGTGGCCATGCGCGGCGACGATGCTGAAACGCGTTTGCAAGAGCGCAGTTTCGATCTCATCCTGCTCGATTGGATGCTGCCTGGCCTCTCTGGCATTGAGCTTTGTCGCCGCATTCGTTCGCGTGCACAAACCAGTTCTACGCCGGTCATCATGCTGACCGCGCGTGGCGAAGAGGGCGAGCGCGTGCGCGGCCTGACCACCGGCGCTGATGATTATGTGGTAAAACCCTTTTCTATTCCTGAGCTGGCAGCGCGGATCAAAGCGCTTCTACGTCGCAGCAGCCCAGAGCTCATCACCAACGCCCTCACGGTCGGTGATATTGAGTTGGACCGCGAAACCCACCGGGTCCGTCGTCAGGAGCGCGAAATTCACCTGGGACCGACGGAGTTTCGGTTGCTGGAGTTTCTGATGCGCACGCCGGGCCGCGTGTTCTCACGGGAACAGTTGCTCAACGGTGTGTGGGGGCATGATGTTTATGTCGATGATCGCACAGTTGATGTGCATATCGGCCGCTTGCGCAAGGCGATCAACAAGGGCCGCGCCCGTGATCCTATTCGCACAGTGCGCGGCGCGGGTTACGCCTTCGATGACCGGTTCCACGATGCGCCAACGCGCCAGTCAGCCTGAGACTTAAACGCAATGCGCGCCAATCTGCTTGGGGGCCAAGCAAAATGGCGCGCTGCTAAGCGTGTTTGGGTGGAGCGTAGCCGACTAGCGGTTGCGGCGGCGTTCGTTGGGTGCCTGGAAAGCCACGCCGCAATGATACTCGCAATACGGCTGCCCATCGAGGGCTGAGCGACCGCAGAAGTGGAAATCATCGCTCAGCGGATCGCCGACCGGCCAACGGCAGGTGTCTTCTTTAAGCTCTTGGATTGAAAGCTTCGGGCTTTCTCCCACCAACACCAGGTCCACCTGACCGCGTGCAACCGGTGCTTGTTCCAACGCGGTAACAGCCATTTCGTCAGATTTCAGAGCCGTTGCACCGACCGACATGCCGCCGCCGCCAACACGTGAGGTTGTCGTGCTGCGACGTGGGCGTGATGCGCCGGATGATGGTGCCCGTGGCTTGCGGGCGCGTGGTGTGGCAGTGGCCGTTGGTTTGCCGCGGCCAGAAAGGCCGAGCCGATGCACTTTACCGATCACCGCGTTGCGGGTGACATCGCCCAATGCTGCTGCGATCTGGCTCGCGCTCGATCCGCCCAGCCACATTGTCTTCAACACGTCCACGCGCTCATCGGTCCATGCCATTGCTTGCTTCCTCCGCACATGCAGCGCCACCCAAACGAAGGTTTGCGCCGACCCGCCCCATTACCAATGTCTGTGTTCACCGTTGACGCCTCAGCAAGCAAAGCGAAGCCGCGCACACGCCAGGGTCTTCTAATCCCCGGCAGGCGTGGCCCACGTGATTGCCAAATCTACGGTGAACAGCCACCACATCTCGTGGCCCTCGCCATTAGAGCTACACCAGCGGTTGAATCGGTGACAAGAGTCATGGGTTAAAAAAAAGTGAACAAGATCGGGTCTTTCCGGGGAAAACATCCGGTTTCTTGAGTCGTTAGAAGGACTTAGAATTTGACAGCAGAGCGAAAAAAAATGTTAGACAAAAGGCGCTCGGCCCGCACAGGGCCGTTTCTTTTTTGGGCCGACGTTGGACCTGCCGTTGGGTTAGGTGAAATTCAACACTCAATGCCCACCTGATAGTAACAAAACGGCACAAACACGCATCCTCGATGCGCATACCGTCTTTTAATGGCCCGCAAAGGGGGCATGTATCCATGGCGCAGTCTCTGCCCGTCCACCAAACACCGTCCACCACCGATCCGGATGAAAATCCGCTGTTCGGCACGTACAACCGCACGCCACAGACATTTGTGCGCGGGCAAGGCGTGTGGCTGTTTGATGACGATGGCCGACGCTACATGGATTTCGTCTCTGGTATTGCCGTCAACGCACTTGGCCACGCGCATCCCCATCTGGTGGAGGCGATCAAGGGCCAAGCTGAGAAGCTGTGGCACACATCGAACCTGTTTCAGATCGATGGCGGCAAACGTCTTGCTCAGCGCCTTTGCGATGAGACGTTCGCCGAAAAACTGTTTTTCACCAATTCCGGTGCTGAGGCTCTGGAATGCGCGATCAAGACCGCGCGGCGGTATCATTATGATCAAGGCCAGCCGGAACGGGTGAACATCATCACCTTCCAAGGTGCCTTTCATGGCCGCACGCTGGCCACCATCGCTGCTGGTGGCAACCCGGCTTACTTGGAAGGCTTCGGTCCTGCAGCGCCGGGTTTTGAAAACTTGGCGTTCGGCGATCATGATGCGCTCAATGAGGCGATTTCGCGCGAGGATTGCGCGGCGGTTCTGATTGAACCGATCCAGGGTGAGGGCGGTGTCCGTTCCGTGCCCGATCAGTGCCTGCGTGGCCTGCGCGAGGCCTGCGACAAGCATGGCGTGCTTCTGATACTGGACGAGGTGCAAACCGGCGTTGGTCGGTCCGGTCATCTGTTCGTCCATCAACGGGTCGGGTTCGAGCCGGATATTATGGCAGTCGCCAAAGGCATTGGCGGTGGCTTCCCCCTTGGCGCGTGCCTTGCGACTGCAGAGGTTGCTGCAGGCATGGTGCCGGGCACCCATGGCACCACCTATGGCGGCAACCCGATGGCGATGGCCGCTGGCAACGCCGTGCTCGATGTCGTCTTGGAAGAGGGGTTTCTCGACACCGTCCAGGCCCGCGCTCGCGACCTGACCCAAAGTCTGGGTGCGCTGATCGATCTTTACCCCGATATCTTCACTGAAGTGCGTGGCGAGGGCCTGCTGATGGGCCTGAAATGCGCAGTGCCCGTTGGTGATGTCGTGGCAACGGCCCGTGAAAAGGGCCTGCTTCTTGTGGCAGCCGGCGACAATGTGGTGCGCCTTCTTCCGCCGCTCATCGTCACGCGAGACGATATCGCCTTTGCCATGGACGCGCTGGAAGATGCCGCGCGTCAGTTGGACGATCAGCGCCAGTCTTAACGATGGCGCATCAACCTCCCTATCCTCTGTTCCCAGCAATCGGGCTGAAGCCAATGACCCATCATTTTCTCGATATTGATGCTGTTTCCACCGATACCTTTGAAGCCGTTCTTGCCGATGGCCATGCCCGCAAACGCGCGCAGAAAGCAGGCACCGCCGACAAGCCGCTGGATGGCAAGGTGCTGGCGCTTGTGTTTGAACAGCCCTCGCTTCGCACCCGCGTGTCGTTCGATGTCGGCATGCGCCAACTTGGCGGGCAGACGCTGATGGTCACCGGCGCCGAGATTGAGCTTGGCAAACGTGAAAGCGTGCACGACACCGCCAAGGTGCTCTCGCGCATGGTCGATGGCATCATGATCCGCACGCTCGACCATGAGCTTCTGACCGGCCTTGCCGAACATGCCACGGTGCCGGTGATCAACGGCCTGACCAAGGTCTCGCACCCATGCCAGGTGATGGCTGACATCATGACCTATCAGGAGCATCGCGGCTCGCTGGAAGGCAAGCGTGTCATGTGGTCCGGCGACACCAACAATGTGCTTGCCAGCTGGATCCATGCTGCAGCCCACATCGACATGACCGTCGTGGTCGCCGCGCCACCAGAAATGGCGTTGGATGAGGATGTGGTTGCTAAAGCCCATGCTGCAGGCGCCAAGCTGGAAGTGACGACCGATGCTGAAGCCGCCGCTGATGGCGCGGACCTCATCATCACCGACACATGGGTTTCTATGGGCGATGATCAGGCTCAGCGCCGCCATAATCTTCTGGGCCCTTACCAGGTGAACGACCGGCTGATGGCCCAGGCCAACCCCGATGCCTTGTTCATGCACTGCCTGCCTGCCCACCGTGAGGAAGAGGTGACGTCCAGCGTTATCGATGGTCCGCAATCGGTGGTGTTTGATGAGGCGGAAAACCGCCTTCACGCCCAAAAAGGCGTGCTGGCCTGGTGCTTTGGTCTGGTGGAATAGCAGCTCTCCTGGGGCTCTAACCTCATGGGTTGGATTCCAGCGCAGGATACTTATGTAAAACGCCGACAGTGCGCAGCCGTTCTGCTGCGCCTCCCCCTTGTGATACGAGACATCCCATGACACCGAACCCACCTTCATCCGGCGGGACCGATCCTGTCCGGCTTTCCACAACACCTTCGGGCGCAGCCTCGCGTGCACCTGCCAGCTTCCATGCCGGTGATGACGATCATGTTATGCCGTTTGCCGTGGAAGAGCTGGATGTGCGCGGCCGCGTCATTCGCCTTGGCGGCGCCATTGATGATCTGCTGGATCGTCATGATTACCCGCAGCCTGTCGCACGCTTGCTTGCCGAGATGGTGGCGCTGACCCTGCTTCTGGGCACGGCCCTGAAGTTTGACGGTCGCTTCATCGTGCAGGCTCAGGGCAACGGTCCGGTGTCCCTGCTGGTGGTCGATTTCCAAACGCCTGATGCTGTGCGCGCCATGGCACGGTTCGATGACGCACGTCTGGAAGAAGCTGTTGCTGCAGGTCTTACCGAGCCTTCCCAACTTCTGGGCGAAGGGCATTTGGCGCTGACGGTTGATCAAGGCACGCACATGAACCGTTACCAGGGCGTTGTGGCCATGCAGGGCAAAAGCCTTGAAGAAATGGCGCAGGCTTATTTCCTGCAATCGGAGCAGATTCCAACGCTTGTCCGCCTTGCTGTGGCGCAAACGGTGGATCGCGGCGATGCTGGCAAAGCCAAATGGCGTGCTGGTGGTTTTCTCGCCCAGTATCTACCACGCGACACGAGCCAGCTTCCGGTCCAGGATTTGCATCCGGGCGATGATCCAAGTGGCGAAACCGGCACCGATATGTCAGTCGATCAACCTGATCATTGGCGCGAAGCTGAGGCCTTGATCGGCACGATTGAAGCAGCAGAACTGGTCGATCCGCAGGTCGGTTCCGATCAGCTTCTTTATCGGCTGTTTCATGAGCGGGGCGTGCGCGTGTTTGAAGCCATGCCGGTGCGCGAGAGCTGCACGTGCTCGGTGGAACGGGTCCAAGCCACGGTGAAAACCTTCGGGGACAATCCCGATGAAGGCATGATCATAAACGGCGCGATTGAGGTGACCTGCGAGTACTGCTCCAAGCAATATCGCTTTGATCCAGCCACCTATGAAGCGCTCTAGCGACGCAGAGAACGAGGTCGGCCAAGACCAACATATTGGCCGACCTCACCCTGTTTGCGGCAAGATGACCAATCTTTAACTGAAGCTTTGAAGGCATCTGTGGCAATGTTGAGCACGTAGATGGGCAACCCCCCTTTCATGCGATGAGCTCAAATCCATGCTGAATCCGGATCCCAATCCGAACCACGATAGCGACACTGATCTTGTGACGGTGGATGAGGCGCAGCCAGCGCGCACCACGTCACCGTGGTGGGTTGCCGGTAAAACGCTGATTTCGGCGGTGTTGGCCATCGCCATCATCGCTGGTGCCGTCACAGTGATGCAGCGCCTGATCGACAGCAGACCCGAAGTGTCGCAGCGACCGGCGGTGGAACGCCAGGTTCCGGTGCTTACCCAAACAGCCCAAGTGGCAACGCACAGCCCAACCATTCAAGTTTTCGGCGAAGTGGTGGCCGGTCGCTTGGTGGATCTGCGCGCCCTTGTTGCCGGCGAAATCACCGGCGTTCACCCCAACCTGGAAGCTGGTCGTCGCATCGATGAAGGTGCACCGCTGGTTGAGATCGACCGCTTTTCCTATGAAGGTGCGGTTGTGGAGGCGGAGGCCAATCTGGCTGAGGCGCGCGCCGGTGCTGCTGAATCTGAGGCGCGCTCGGCGTTGGAGCGTGATCAGCTTACCCGCGCCATTGAGCAGGTTGGTTTGGCCGAGCGTGATCTCACGCGAGCTAGCCAGCTTGTTGAGCGCGGCCAACTGACCGAACGTGATCTTGAAGCCCGTCAACTTACGCTCTCTCAACGCCAGCAGGCGGTGGACCAGCGCGAGGCAAACCTGAGCGTTGAAGAGGCACGTTTGGACCAGCTACGCGCGCAAATTGCTCGGTTAGAGTGGCGTCTTTCGCAGGCGCAGCGCGATCTGGAACGCACGATATTGCGCGCACCTTTTTCAGGGGTCATCCGCTCTGAAAGCGTGGAAATCGGCCGCCTGGTTTCGGTCAATGACCCTGTTGCTACCATCTATGATGACACAGCACTCAATGCCCGCTTCACCCTGTCCGACAGCCAATTTGGCCGTCTGGCTGGCGAGGCCGAACCGCTGATTGGTCGCCCGATCACGGTCACCTGGTCAACCGGCGGGCAGGATGTGCAACTGGTCGGCACCATCGACCGGCTGGATGCTGATATATCGGCGGCTTCTGGCGGCGTGACCTTGTTTGGCCAATTGGGCCGGGAGCAATCAACCACCAATTTGCGCCCCGGCGCTTTTGTTTCCGTCTCGCTTGCCGACCAGGCCTTTGAAAACACCGTGCGCATCCCTGAAACCGCGCTCTACAACACAGACCATATTTTTATTGTTGTTGATGATCGTTTGCAGCGCCGTGATGTGGAGCTGGTCGCCTGGGACGGCGCCCATGCCTTGGTGCGCTCAGCGGCGGAGACAGCGTTGGATGGCGCTGAAGTTGTGACCTCACGACTGACCGACGCGGGTGACGGCGTCGCTGTGCGTCGCGTTCAGCCGACATCATAAGGGGGCACGATGAGCAAGCAGCCACTGTCTCGCCTGCGTCAGACCCGCATTGATGCTGCCAGCCGCTTGAATGAGGGGCCAAGCGGCGCGCGCGGCATGATCAGGCTTTTTGTGCGCCACCCCAATGCTGCCAATCTGGTCATGGCGCTGATGGTGCTGTTCGGCATCTATGGCCTGGCCAACCTTAACACCCAGTTCTTCCCCGATATCGAGACCAAAAACATCACCGTCTCCGTCAGTTGGTCAGGCGCCAGCGCGGAGGATGTTGAGAGCAACATCCTGACAGTCGTTGAACCGGAAGTGCGATTCATCGATGGCGTGGATGAGATTGTGTCCTATGCCCGCGAAGGGTCTGGCTCGATCCGTCTCGATTTCACTGACGATACGGACATGATCGACGCACGCGCGGATGTGGAACAAGCTGTCGCCGGTCTTACTTTGCTGCCCGATGGCGCCGAGACACCCGTCATCACCACCAGCAACTTTGCTGACCGCGTGGGCCGGATTGCCATTTCTGGCCCATTCTCTGAAGACGCACTGAAAAGCTATGCCCGCGACCTGCGCGATCGGCTGATCGACAATGACATCGATCTGGTTAGCTTTTCCGGCATGCGCGACACCGAATATGAGGTCACCATTGATCCCTCCACACTGCGCCGCCTCGATTTGAGCATCGGTGATGTGGCTGGCCGTATCAGTGAGAACAGCCGTGACCTTCCTTCGGGCAATTTGGATGGCGACTTGGAACGCCAGATCCGCACGCTCAGCCAAGCCGATAGCATCGAGTCTCTTGGGCATGTGGTGGTGCGCGGTGAAGCGTCCGGCGAGCGCATCGAACTGCGTGACATTGCCGATATCCGCCAGACTTACGATAGCAGCCAAAGCCAAGGATTTGTGCAGGGCGAACGGGCCATCCGCATGGATGTCTCGCGCTCGGCCTCGCAAGATGTGCTGGCTGTCGCCGATGCGATGGTGGCAACGGTTGAGCAAGCGCGCCTGGAATATCCTCAGTCGCTGAACCTAGCGATTTATGATTTGCGGTCCACGGCGGTGGAGCAACGCATCCAATTGCTGGTCACCAACGGTCTTTCAGGCTTGTTGGTGGTCATCACCATCCTGTTCGTCTTCCTCAACATGCGCATCGCGTTTTGGGTGGCGGTCGGTATCCCAACCGCTGTCATGGCAACACTTGGCTTGATGTTCGTGTTCGGCGAGTCGATCAACATGATCTCGTTGTTTGCGCTGATCATGACGCTGGGGATCATCGTTGATGATGCCATCGTGGTGGGGGAACACACCGCCACCCGTCTCGATATGGGCGATGGGCCGTATGAGGCGGCTGAAAATGGCGCAACCCGCATGATGATGCCGGTCATCGCTGCCATGCTCACCACCACAGCTGCCTTCGGCCCGATCCTACTGGTGGGCTCCACCATTGGTCAGATCATGGGCGTGCTGCCTGTCGTTGTTGTGGCGGTTTTGATCGCCAGCTTGGTGGAGGTTTTCTTCGTCCTGCCTGGCCATTTAGCCCACTCATTGGGCGCAACGCCGCGCCGTGGCACCAACTGGACACGTCTCATTCTCACCGCCGTGCTTTTGGCTGCGCCCATGGTTCTGGTGCTTTACCAAGCGCCGCTTGCAGGCGCTGTTGGCTTGGGTGACATCGCAGGGTTGATCAACGCCCATCCGCTTGCCCAGACCCCAGCGCTAGCGGTTGCGATTGCCGTGGCCGCGTTTGGGCTGGCCGGGCTCATCGAGCTGTTGCGGTTGCGCGGCGAGCGCCGTCGCGAACGATCCGGCTCAATCGGTGGGGCCAATCACAAAAGCTGGTTCCGGCGCGGGTTTGACACTGGCTTTGGCTGGGTGCGTGACAATCCGTTCCGCATCATCGTTAAAACCGCCGTTGCTTGGCGCTATGTGACGCTGGCGCTCTGTGTGTCGGCTTTGATCATCATTGTCGGCGTCATTCGCGGCAACCATGTGGGCTTCGTGTTCTTCCCCTCACCGGAAGCAGAAAACATCACCGCCTCCATCACGTTCACGCCGGGCGTGTCGGAAGCTGCGGCGCTGGAAACGTTGGCGCGTGTGGATCAAGCTCTGCGCGCCACCGATGAGCAATTGACGGCAAATCTTGAGAGCGAAGACACATTGGTGCTGTCGGCCTACTCGGTCTACGGCCAGTCTGGCCGCAACCAGGGTGATAATTTTGCGCGCATCGACGTGGAACTCACCTCCTCTGAGGCCCGTTCAATCCGCACACCAGATGTTGTGCGGGCGTGGCAACGATCGGTCCCAGACCTTCCTGGCGTTGAGCGCATTTCGATTTTTGAGCGGCGCGGCGGACCTCCCGGACGCGACTTGGATATCCGTCTGCTTGGCGACAATGCCGCAACGCTAAAAGCTGCCGCTGCCGATTTGCAGGAGGCGCTTACCCAATTCCCTGGCGTTTCAGGTGTTGATGATGATCTGCCTTACGGCAAACCAGAAATCGTCATGACGCTGACCGAACGCGGGGAGTCGCTGGGGTTCACGCTCGATGGTGTTGGGGCACAAATCCGCGATGCCGTCGGCGGGCGAACCGCGCGCAATCTGCCGTTCCCTGACGAAGAGATTGCAATCATCGTGCGCCAAAATCTTGAAGAGGGTGGAACGGGTACGCTGCGCGCGCTTGAGCTGCGCTCGCCCTCTGGCATCTACGTGCCTGTCACCGAGGTGGTGAACTTGGAAGACCGCCAGGGCTTTTCGGTCATTCAGCGCCGCGATGGCCAAACCACCGTATCCGTCACCGCAGATGTTGACTTTGAAGTGACCACCAACAGCGAGATCGAAGCGGCGTTGCGCACCGGTGACCTTCAACGTGTCGCCGATACCTATGGCGTGGATTTTTCTTTCTCAGGCCGCGCCGAAGAGCGCCAAGAGGCGTTTGCTGATCTTGGTCTCGGCGGCATGCTGGCGCTCGGCATCATGTACATCATCTTGGCTTGGGTTTTTGCCAGCTACTGGCGCCCCATTGCGGTGATGATGATCATCCCGTTTGGCATTGTCGGCGCAATCTTGGGCCATTGGATCATGGGCTTCCAACTGACCATCCTTTCGCTCATCGGGCTGCTCGGCCTGGCAGGTATTTTGGTCAACAACTCCATCATCCTGGTGTCGAGGTTTGATGATCGGCTGAAAGAGGGCATGGCGGTTGCCGAGGCTGCGGTTCAGGCAACGCAGGATCGTTTTCGCGCCATCTTGCTGACCTCGCTCACGACGGTGGGTGGTCTTTCGCCGCTTCTGTTTGAAACCTCGCTTCAGGCGCAGTTCCTGCTGCCGATGGCGATCACCATCACCTTCGGATTGGCGACGGCGACATTGTTTGTCACCGTGCTGGTGCCGTCCTTACTTAAAGTTGGCGACGATATTGGGATCGTGCTGCGCACCTTCTTTGGGCGCAGATTGGCTGATGATGGTGAAAGTGATAGCCGCACGCTGACTCCCGCCGAATAGGCAGCCATCGGTGGACATCGCTCACCGCTGCCAGAAGCGGGGCAGGATCAGCACCAGAACGGTGAAAAGCTCCAAGCGGCCAATCAACATCGCGAGCGCCATCAGCCATTTTGCAAGGTCAGGCAAGGTGGCAAAGTTGCCATCCGGCCCGATCACATCGCCCAAGCCTGGGCCAACATTGGCAAGGGTTGTGGCGGCACCTGAAAAGGCAGTCATCGGGTCGAGGTCCATGGCCATGAGCGCGATGGCCAACACGCCAATGAGCAGGAAATAAAGGAAGATGAAGCTCATCACGGCGGAAACAACCGAGCCGTCTACCGGCCGTCCATTGTAGCGCATCACAAACACGCCGTGCGGATAGGCAAGACGCCGCACATGCTGGGTCACGGTTTTCAGCGCTACCTGCACGCGGAAAATCTTCATGCCGCAGGCCGTTGAGCCAGCGCATCCGCCGATCAGTGTGAGCACCAGAAACACCACCACCGGCATTGCGCCCCACTGGCCGTAATTCTCCGAGGCGTAGCCCGTACCGGTCATGATGGAGACCACGTTGAAGGTGGCAACCCGCAGATCAGCGATCACACCGCGCTCGGCGGTTAGCGGGTCGAGAGACAGCGCAACAACGAGCGAGAAACCGATCAGCAGAACCAGGAACACATGAACTTGGCTGTCGCGCAGCAAGCCCATCGGTCGGCCCTGAAGCGCTTGCACGTAGAGCAGGAAGGGCAGTGATCCGAGGATCATGAAGATGATGCCGATCAGTTCAACCGCCCCGGATTGAAAGTAGCCGATAGAGGCATCACGCGTGGAATATCCGCCAGTCGCCACGGTCGTCATCGCGTGATTGACGGCATCAAAAAACGTCATGCCCGCCGCCGTGTAGGCCATGGTGCAGAGCAGCGTGAAAACCGAAAAAACGCCAATCAGCGAGCCGGATATCTGCGTCGCGCGCGGCAGGATTTTGTCCGGCGTATCAAAAGCTTCGGTTTTAAACAGCTGCATACCACCAACGCGCAGCATCGGCAGAATAGACACGGCCATCACAACCACACCCAGGCCGCCAAGCCATTGCAACATAGAGCGCCAGACCAAAACACCTGGCGGCTGATCATCAAGACCGCTGACAACCGTGGCGCCGGTGGTGGTGATGCCGCTCATCGCTTCGAAGAACGCGTCGGTGTAGGTGGGTGTGGCGCCCGACCAGAGCAGTGGCAGAGCGGCAAAGGCCGGCAACACTGTCCAGGCCCCAACCGTCATCAGCACAGCTTGGCGCGAGGATAGGATGGCCGGTCGTCCGCGCCCGGTTTGCGCCAGCCCCAAACCCACGAGCGTTGTTACCAGCGAGCTGGCGGCAAACACCACCCAGTCGGTGTTGGCATTGGCCAGATCAACCAACGCGGGGATCATCATCGCGACACCAAGCGTTGCCAGCAACGCTCCGATGATCAGAAAGATCGGTCCGGGATTGAACATCAGCGGGTATGAAGAACCTAGTTCAGCGTGCGCTCGTAAAAGGGTGCATCGAGCGAGAAGGCTGGAATCTCAACATCGAAACGCGTTCCTTCCAGCGTTTCCACGCCATAATGGCCCACCATAACACCGGTGGGCGTATCCAATGGGCAGCCGGAGGTGTAGCGAAAACTCTCACCGGGGTGAAGGATCGGCTCTTCCCCAACCACGCCTTCGCCTTTGATCTCTTGCACCCGCCCTAGGCCATCGGTGATGTGCCAATAGCGCGTGCGCACCTGAACAACCGAGCGACCCAGATTGGCGATCTCCACGCCGTAAGCGAAGAAAAAGCGCCCTGCATCCACATCGGATTCATCTGGCAGAAACTGCGGCTCCACCGTCACCTGGATGTTTTTTGTCACCGCTTGGTACATCGTAGACTTTGCTCGGCCCTTCTCGGTTCGTCAGCACCAGTCTCCCATATGGCGCGGAACGTGTCACGCGTGTTCACAAGCTGCTGAGCTGGGCCGCCCTGCGCTTGCGTGCGGCGCGCCAAGCCCCTAGGCGATAGCCAACGTAAACATCGAAAGCCCGTTGCGATGCTTGATGGCCAAATGCGCACTTTGATTGATCCGCCGCTGAATGCGCTGGGGCGCACCATAGCGCGCGCTGGGCTGACGGCTGATCACATCACGCTCATCGGCCTGGTGCTGGGTTTGGCCGCGGGCGTGGCCATTGCCGTGCAGGCCTATTGGGCCGGTCTTGGGCTAGTACTGGCGAGCCGTCTGGCAGATGGGCTCGATGGCGCCGTTGCGCGCGTCACTCACAAAACGGACCGCGGCGGCTATCTCGATATCGTGTGTGACTATGCGTTCTACGCCGCTGTGCCGTTGGGCTTTGCCATCGCTGATCCCACCACCAACGCGGTGGCGGCCTGCGTGCTATTGTTCAGTTTCTACATCAATGGCGGATCGTTTTTGGGTTTCGCGATTTTGGCCGAAAAACATGGAATGAGCACGGATCGGCGCGGGTCCAAGTCACTCTATTTCACCGGCGGCTTGGCCGAAGGCACCGAAACCATCGCAGTTTTTGTCATCGCCTGCGTGATGCCGACCTGGTTTCCCTGGCTCGCCTATGCCTTCACGGTGCTTGTCATGCTCACGGCCATCGCTCGTATCATCATGGCTTGGCAGACATTTCGACCTTAACCTAGAGGGCTGAGGACAAATCATCCCAAAGATCGTCCACATGCTCCAACCCGACCGACAGCCGCAGCAGGTTTTGGTGGATACCAAGCTCCTGACGGTCAGCTTCTTCCAGCCTCTGATGGGTGGTGGTTGAAGGGTGTGTGATCAGGCTTTTTGCATCGCCCAGATTGTTGGAGATTTTAATGATCTCCAAGCGGTTGAGAAACGCAAAGGCGTCGGCTTTGCCGCCCTCCACTTCAAACGCGATCAGATTCCCACCTCGCTCCATTTGCCGTGAAGCAACAGCATAGTCAGGATGATCTTTGCGGTGAGGGAAGAACACGCGCGCCACCTTGGGTTGGTCTGCCAGACGATCAGCCAGCACCGTGGCGTTGTCGGTCTGCTGGTTGACGCGAAGTGCAAACGTTTCCAAACTTTTCAGGATCACCCAAGCGTTAAATGGTGAGAGGCTTGGCCCGGTCTGGCGCAGGAAATTATGCAGATGGTCGTTGATCCACGCCTCATCGGCCAGCACGGCACCAGCTAGGCAGCGGCCCTGACCATCCATGTGTTTGGTGGCTGAATAGATCACGACGTCAGCGCCAAACTGCATCGGGCGCTGGTAAAGCGGCGTGGCAAACACATTGTCCACATACAGCTTCGCGCCACCTTCATGGGCGATGTCCGCCACTGCCTGCAAGTCGATCACTTCGAGCGTTGGGTTGGACGGTGTTTCAAGGAAAAACACCTTGGTGTTGGGCCGTCGCGCAGCCTTCCAGGCGCCCAGGTCACGGCCATCAATCAGCGTTGTTTCAATGCCAAAGCGCGGCAACAAATCCTCCACCACATAGCGGCATGAGCCAAAGAGTGCACGCGCGGCCACCACATGATCGCCCGCCGATAACGAGCAGAGCATAGCCGCCGTTACCGCCGCCATGCCCGAGGCCGTGACGCGACACGCTTCAGCGCCTTCCAGCAGACACAGCCGATCTTCGAGCATCTTGATTGTCGGGTTGGAGAAGCGCGAATAGATGAACCCTGGTTCGTCACCCTGAAAGCGCGCCTCGGCTTGCTCGGCGCTGTCATAGACAAAGCTTTGGGTGAGAAAGAGCGCTTCAGACGTCTCGCCAAAACCTGAACGCATAGTACCACCATGAACAAGGTTTGTTTCAGGGCGTAGAGTGCGTGGTGGCTGTGCAGCGTCGGTCATCAGAGTATCCCAAAAGTGACTGTGAGACCGAGTATCACAGCTGTGTCGTTCGTCAAGACGAACGTTTGTCCGTTTTATAGAACAATCCATCCAATCCAGCTGTGCATGGCTGCAAACGGGACATGGACTCGCGATCAGCTTTGCGAAAACAGTCAGGCACGATGAGCACAGCCCTTCCTTCTTTCGGCCCCAACGATGGCATTCTGCCCGATCACGACATTTTTGCGATGGTCGAGGCTGGGGCGATCAGTAATACGAGCCCTCTGGATGACGACCAGGTGCAGCCTGCAAGCCTGGACCTGCGCCTGGGTCAGACCGCCTACCGCATCAAGGCAAGCTTTCTGCCTGGCGCGGGCCGCACCGTGGCCCAGCGGCTTGATGAAATCGCTCTGCATCAGATGCCGCTCGAAAACGGCGCCGTTCTGGAAACTGGCTGTATCTATCTGGTCGAGTTGAACGAGGCTCTGGCGTTGCCGCCGGAAGTCAGCGCAGCGACGAACCCGAAAAGCTCCACCGGCAGGCTGGATATCTTCACCCGTGTCATCACCGATGGCGGCGCGGTGTTTGATCAGATTCCGGCGGGCTACGCTGGCAAGCTTTATCTGGAGATTGCGCCGCAGAGCTTCCCGATTTTGGTGAAACCCGGGTCGCGCCTGTCACAGATCAGGTTTCGCTGCGGCAACACGCTGCTGTCCGACAAAGAACTGAAAAGTCTCGACCAGCGTTTGGGTTTGGTCTCTGGAGCACAGGCGCAATTTCAGAATGGGTTGGCGGTTTCCATCGACCTGAAAGGCGGCGAAGATGGCCTCATTGGCTATCGCGCCAAGCGCCCTGGTGGCCTGGTGAAGGTGGATGAAAAGGCAGCGCTCGATCGCGAGTCCTATTGGGAACCGCTTTATGCCGACGTCTCCCAGTCACTGATCTTCGATCCGGCGGCGTTTTACATTCTGGTGAGCCAAGAGGCTGTGCACGTGCCAGCTGATTTTGCCGCAGAAATGGTGCCGTTTGATCCGCTGGTCGGCGAGTTTCGGGTACATTATGCAGGTTTTTTCGATCCAGGCTTCGGTGCGCCGGAAGCGGGCGGCGTCGGCGCGCGTGCCGTGCTTGAAGTGCGGTCTCGCGAGGTGCCGTTCCTGGTCGAGCATGGCCAGATGATTGGGCGCTTGGTTTTTGAGACGATGCGCGAGCGTCCGACAACGCTTTACGGCGCTGGCGGTGTCTCCAACTATCAGGCCCAAGGCCTGAAACTATCCAAGCATTTTCGGTAGTTTTCACCATTATTGGCGTCATCCCGGAAGCGCAGAGCGCTATCCGGGATCTGATGTCGGCGTGCTGGTTGCAGATCCCGGCTCAAGGCCGGGATGACAATCTGTAACTAACCCTTCTTCATCTCTGCCACTTCGGAGCGTAGCGCCCGTAACTCGCTCAAAATTACCTTCTGCTCTTCATGCAGATCGGCGCGTTCTTGTTCAGCAGTCTCCTCGTGCTCTGCCTGCATGGCCGACACGATGATGCCGATGAAGAGGTTGAGCACCGTAAACGTGGTGCACAAAATGAACGGAATGAAGAACGCCCACGCATAAGGGTGCACTTCCATCACCGGGCGCACAATGCCCATCGACCAGCTTTCCAGCGTCATGATCTGAAACAGCGAGTAGGCCGAGGCTGGCAATGTGCCGAACCACTGTGCCAACTCATCGCAGCGTCCGGCCACCGCTTCGCAGGCCCCTTCGCCGGTGCCATAAAGCTTGGTGGCGACCACGGAGAAAACATAAAAAATCAGCGTCAAAAGCACCGTGATTGAGCCCATACCGGGCAGGGCGGCAATAAGCCCGCCAACCACGCGGCGCAGCGATGGCACCATGGAAACCAACCGCAGCACACGCAAAATGCGCAGCGCGCGCAGCACCGACAAAGCGCCTGTTGTTGGCATCAGCGCGATACTGACAATCACGAAATCAAAGATGCGCCACGGGTCGTGGAAAAACTTGGTGCGGTAGACGTAAAACCGCAGCGCCAGCTCCACCACAAAAACCCAAAGCACCACCTCATCGACGAACAGCAGGATCGATCCGAACTGCGCCATTACAGTTTCTGACGTTTCCAGCCCAAGCGTGATCGCATTGAGGAGGATGAGGGCTGTGATCGCCAGCTCAAAGCGGCGGCTGGTGATGAAGGCTTCAACCTGATCGCGCATGCGGGGGGTCCTTGGGCGAATCTTTGGGGGTAAACGAGAGTTCAAATATCCTTATGGTCACCGGCCTTGCTGCCTTCAAGGTGTGCCTGCAATTGGACGCTTAGGCGTGGCCACGATGCCCGGTAAACCAATCGTGACTGCTGCATGCTTGATCCTTCTCCCGTCTGCTTGCAAAGGAGCAGTATGGAGCTGATTTTTGCTTACGCCGCTGGCCTGCTCACGCTGATCAACCCGTGCGTGCTGCCGGTGTTGCCGATTGTTTTGGTCGGTGCACTGAACGCCAGCCGCTTTGGCCCGCTCGCGCTTGCCGCCGGTATGAGCCTTTCGTTTGTGCTGTTCGGTGTCACTGTGACTGCCTTTGGCAGCGCTGTCGGCCTGACACCGGAGTTGCTTGCGCAGATTGGCGCGGTCCTAATGATGGTCTTTGGCGCGGTGTTGATGGTTCCAGCTTTTTCCAAACGCTTTGAGCTTGTCGCTGCAGGCCCGGCGGCCGGTGCGGGTGAGCGCATGGTCGAAACCGATACATCGGACCTGCGCGGCCAGTTTCTTGGCGGCGCGCTGCTCGGCATGGTCTGGTCACCCTGCATTGGACCAACGTTAGGCGGTGCCATCGCGCTCGCCTCGCAGGGCCAAAATCTGGGCTATGTCACGCTCATCATGATGTTCTTTGCGCTCGGTGTTTCAACGTTGATTTTGGCTTTGGGATACGGCGCGCGTGAGACCATCCGCGCCCGCGTTGAAAGCCTGCGTGGGCTTGCCGAACGTTCCAAACCCATCATCGGTTTCACGTTCATCGCCGTCGGGCTGATGCTGTTTTTTGGCCTGCACCATTACATCGAAGGCTGGGCTTTGGATGTGATGCCGATTTGGTTGCAAGATCTTTCTGTTGCGCTCTAACCTGGGAGACACCGCCTTGACCCATTCTATAAACCGTCGCTTCTTTCTTTCCTCAGCGCTTGCCCTCGCCACAGCACCCTTGCTGGTGCCGACGGTGGCCAGAGCCTCAGACTTCGTCGAGTACACGCCAGGGATTATTGACGCGGCGCTGGCTGAGGGACGCACTGTGTTCGTGGACTACTCCGCCACATGGTGCGGCACCTGCCGCCGCCAGGAGCGGGTGGTGAACAATCTGCGCGCGACCAATCCAGCCTATGATCAGGCGATGACCTTTGTGCGCGTCGACTGGGACACCTATCGCACGCACGAGGTGGCGGTGCGCCGGTCTATTCCGCGCCGCTCAACGCTGCTGGTGCTGAAAGGCAATCAGGAGCTTGGCCGCATCGTGGCTGGCACCTCGGCAACCGAGATCAGGCTCTTGATGGATGAGGGGCTTTAGCGGAGCGATTTTGACAGAGTGAATTGGCGGGCTTGCTGGATGCAGCAAGCTCTGCCACACAGGCGATCAGCAAGCGGGTGTAGCTCAATGGTAGAGCAGCAGCTTCCCAAGCTGACGACGAGGGTTCGATTCCCTTCACCCGCTCCATAGCCAATCGCGGAGCGATTGGCGGAACGCGCGGCAGGCGTTTGCGCAGCAAATGCCGAGAGCGCTCCTATCGCACCTTTCCGATTGCTCACACAGCCTCGTGCGGTGTCTTGTTCCAATGGTGTGGTCGGCGGATCAGCTCCCACAGCGCCAAAAACCCTGCTGCTGAGAGGCAAATCCAATAAAGCGGGATGGAGAGCAGAACCGGTACGATCCGTTTCATGCCGCGCCGGTTCGCCCCTGCTCCGCTCAGCACCACCACTGACAGATAGCCTATGCTGAAGTTGACAAGGTTGAGGGTGATCAGCACCAGCCCTGTTCCAGTCGCTGTGGCATAAAGCGGACCACCCATCCCGCTCAGCGCCCATAAGGTTGCGAGCAAGAAGAACGGATGGATCAGGACCGATACAAGCACGCCAAGCATAATGGTTTGGAAGGCAAGAAAGCCGCCCAACCCAAGCTCATGCAACAGTTGCAACGGGTGACGCATGTGCACCAACCAGGTCTGCCACCAACCTTTAAACCAGCGCGCGCGTTGCTTAATCCAAGGTTTGAAACCGGTCGGTGCTTCTTCAAAGGTTGTCGAGGCGATCATCTGTGTGGCGTAACCAAGACGCGCCAGGCGAATGCCCAGGTCAGCATCCTCGGTCACATTGTAAGGATCCCATCCACCGGCTTCGATGAGTGCTGAACGGTGGAAATGATTGGATGTTCCGCCCAGCGGGATAGGCAGATTGAAGCGCGAAAACGCCGGCAAAAACGCATCGAACAGCGCCATATATTCCAACGCAAAGTGTTGGGTGAGGAAGTTCGTCCGCCCATTGGTGACGTGGAGGGCCGCCTGCACGCACCCAAGTTTGGCGCCGCCCTTGCCTTTGGCTGCCTGGAACATCGCCACCGCTTTGCGCAACTGGTCACGCTCGGGCCGGTCTTCGGCATCATAGATGGTGATGAACGCGCCGCGCGTGAGCGGCAGTGCGAAGTTTAACGCCTTTGGTTTGGTGCGCGGTTTGCTCGGCGGCACACGGATCACCGCCATGTGGTCGGGCAGGTCCTGCTTGGCCAGTGCCAGCAGGGTGGCGCTGTCATCGGCCTCGGCAAGGATGAGGATTTCCAGTTTCTCCGCCGGATAATCAAGCGCGCCCATGGAAGCGATGAGTTGCGGTACCATTGCCGCTTCATCGTAGATGGGGATCAGCACCGAAAACATCGGCAGCGCCTCATCCGGTGTCCGGTTCGCCAGAGGCTGATGACGCACCAGCCGAGGCATGGGCATGAGCACCGCCAAAATACGGGCCATACCGACCGAGAAATAGAGAGCACCAAACACGCTATTCAGCAGCACAAACAAGCTGGGCGTAGCCAGAAAAACCCAAAGCGCAAAACCTACTGCCAGCGCTACCAGCGCAATGGCTTGGCTGCGGACAAGCGTTTCCCGCGCGCTCATATCGGGTTGTGTATGGGCCAGATGGTTTTGCGAAAAGGTTGTGAGATCAGCACCCAAGGCATCGGCCCACATGGCTTGAACCGTTCCACGCGGCGAAAGGAAAAGCAGATCAGCAGCCTTGGGGTGGGCTTGGCGCAACCTGGCAATGGTGGAACGCGCTGAAGGCGTGTCCTCATAGACGGCCCCTCGCGCTCCATCAGAACGGCGCAGCGGCATGTAGCGCACCTTGTTGACCAGTGCGCGCAAGCGCTCAGGCTGGCCGAGCAGGTCTGGTTTCCAGCCGCCGGGTACTGGCCCTGCTTTCAGCGGTGGATCGGCCGGTTTGACTGGCGCGCGCGCAGCTGCCAACGCATCAGCATAACGCGGCGGCGGTGTAACTGGCGTGCCCTGGTGATTGGAAAGACTGCCCATCTCTGCTTCCCCCAAAAGCCGATCTGACCCAGGCTTCCTCCTGGTCAGCAGACCAGCTTGTCGTCTTTCTCGCCTCTGCGCCATCAGGGTCTCTGCCTAGAGGTTGAGATCTGGCAGAAACGCCAGGCGGCCAATTTCACTGTTTGAGCTTGGCTGCCAGGGCGCTATACCCAACGCAAATCTTCACCGTTCAGATCTGCGGATAGCCGTGCGAACCCTTCATCACCCTCTCTGCTTGGCGCTGGCCGCTCTTCTCCTGGTGCCTCTGGCAGGACCAAGTTCGGCGCAAAATGCCCAAATCGCTGATGAAAGCACGGTTGAGCAAGACGGAGACGCTGGCGACAGCGGCGCATCGGCGGGCCAGTCGGATCTGCGCTTCATCAATCCACGGGCGAGGATCGCATTGCCCGAGCCAATGCCGGGGCCTGTGCTGCGCTTCGTGGTGGCCGATGATTTTCCACCGTTTGCGTTTCTTGATGGAACCGGGCGTCTTGCCGGGATGCATATCGACCTCATCCGTGCGGTCTGCGACACGCTGGATTTGCCCTGCACCCTGCAAGCACGTCGGTTTGATCAAGTCACAGCTGCGGCGCAGGAAGACCCCAACAATTTGGTTCTGGCCGCCGGCCTGGCGATCACCCGCCAAAACGCCGAACGTTTCACTTTTTCGCTGCCCTACTACCGGTTTGCGGCCCGCTTCATTGGAGCGCAGTCCGATGAGCCAGATCCTGATTGGATAGATAATGCGGTTATTGGCGCGGTAGAAAACACCGCCCACGCCGCTTTCCTTCGCGATGCCTACGCTGACACCGACATTGAAGCATTTCCCACGGCGCAAGCGATGCTGCGCGCCCTTCGGCGCGAGGATATCAGCCACGCCTTTGGTGATGGCGTTGATCTGGCCATCTGGCTTGCGGGCAACCAATCGGGCGACTGTTG
Source organism: Pseudomonadota bacterium (assembly GCA_039814945.1). Taxonomy (GTDB): domain Bacteria; phylum Pseudomonadota; class Alphaproteobacteria; order Rhizobiales; family MH13; genus MH13. Next base: position 236,959 of record JBCCAF010000003.1, on the reverse strand, counting down.
TGCGTTTGTCGGCCAACCGATTTTTTCGGTTACTTATTTCGGCGAAGGGTTAGCCTTTGCCGTACCGCGCGGACAGTCGCAGCTTGTTCAGGCGCTCAACGCCGCTCTCATTCGCTTGGAATCCTCTGGCGAGCTGGAAACCATTATGTTGACGGCGTTTCCACTGGATCCGCTGGGGCTTTAGCCGCTTCGCCATCCACCAACGGATCAGGCGCGTGGACTTTCTGATAGGTCCGAAACGGCAGCAAAAGGCTCCAAAGAAGGCCGGTTGGTTCGCGGTTTTGGTGCTCGGCAAGCCCAATCACCATGCCCTGTTGGCCCATCACCGGATCTTGTGTGTACACGCCAAACATCCGATCCCAGATCGATAGGTTGAAGCCGTAGTTGGTGTTGGTTTCTCGCTCAATAATCGAGTGATGGATGCGATGCATGTCCGGCGTCACGACGGCTGGGCGTAACAGTCGGTCCAGCCACAGCGGCAGTTTCACATTGGAATGGTTGAACATCGCCATGCCATTCAAGATGATCTCAAAAATCAAAACGGCGATGGCCGGGGCGCCGAGAAGAGCGACTAGCGCACCCTTCCAGATCATCGATACGATGATTTCCAGCGGGTGGAAACGCAGTGCGCTGGTTACATCCAAGTCCACATCGGCGTGGTGCACCTTGTGAATGCGCCACAGCCAGGGCCAGTGGTGGGAGACGACGTGCTCCAGCCAAACCGCGAAATCAAGAAACACGATCACGAAGATCACCACCAAAATCGATGGCACATCGATGAGGTTGAACAGGCCAAAACCTGCCCCTTCAGCCCAAAGGGCGACGCCGACAGCAGCGGCTGGAAAGAGGATGCGCAAGACGATGGAGTCGACGATCAGCATGCCCCAATTGGTCAACCAACGGCGCCCACGCGCGGGAAAGCGCTCGCGGCGGGGCAACAGTTGCTCAAACACCGCCATGGCGGTGAAGATGCCGATAAAGGCGGTTAGGCGGACGGTTGCTTCAGAAAACTCTGGCACACGGGAACCTCAAGTGGGTGTCGTTTCATGCCCATATAGGTCAGCGTTCCTTCACCGTCGCCTCAAATGGGTGTGAGGTCGCAGCCGCCGCGCCAATTTCGCCAGCAACCCATTACAAGCGGCGCAGCAGCGCTCGCAGCGTTTCTTGCTCCTCGCCCGATAGGGGCGTGAGGATGTCAGCCAGCACCTGCGCAACCGCTTCCTGGATGCGCAAAACGGCCTCCTGCCCCAGTGGCGTTGGTTGCAGCACGCTCACGCGCGCATCGTCTGGGTCATCCTGTCGCTCAATCAAACCTTTGGCTTCTAAGCCCTGAACGGCCCGCGTCATCTGCGATTTGTCGCGCCGCATCGCGCTCACCAGGGCGTGCATCTTCACCGGCGCCATGTCGGCCAGCGTCAGCAACAAGATGCCGCCAGATGGGCCAACCTTGTGCGTGTCAAACTGCCCAGAACGCGCGCCCAACTGAGCATGAATGCGGCGCATGAAGCGGTCTGTGAGCTGCGCGGTTTCAATATCCGGCATGGTTATCCAGTTGACATAGTCCACATTATGATAGTTGATAAAGTCAACTTATCTCATCATCACGTGCTCTGCCACGTCGCAGCGGGGCATCACGTAAAAGGGTTTTGACCATGACAAAGAACCAGATGCTAGCTCTAAAGGTTGCCGCAGTCCTATGGGTCGTGTGGGGGCTGGTGCATATGTTCGCTGGGGTCATGACAATTGTGCAAGATACGGCCGGGTCGGTTGCTGGCATTGCCGATGCGGTGGACCCAGCGCTTTTGGCCGGTGATTACCATCCTGCCGTCGGTGCTGTCCTCAACCAGCACGGGTTTAACCTGCTTTGGATCGGCACTTACACGCTGATCGCGGCCATCTTCATTTGGCGGGCCAACCTCACCGCGATCTGGACGGCTGCCATTGTTGGCGGCGTGACCGATGTTGGTTATTTCATTTTTATGGACCTTGGTGGCTTCGTGAACTTTGTCCCTGGCACGGTCATGACACTTATTTCCGCCTCAGCCATACTGCTCAGTGTGCCGCTGTGGTGGATCAATCGATCCAAGGCAGCCGGATAAAGCAAACAACGGCGGACAAGCGCGATGACCAACACCCCAACCATTTCGATGAAAGACGATGGTCCACTTCTGGTCGCCAACGGGCCGGGATTGACTGATGCGCGCGGTGACTTGTCCGAGCCAAAGCCGATGATGGCGCTCTGTCGCTGTGGCGCGTCCGCCAACAAACCTTATTGCGATGGCAGCCATGCCAAGGCCGGTTTCACCAGCGCACCGGATCATAGCAAGCTGCGCAACAGCGCGGTCACCTATTCTGGGGTTGCTGACGGTATAGACGTCACCATCGGTTACACGCCGGTCTTGTGTACCCATGCCGCCCAATGCCAGGCGCGCGCTGCATCGGTGTTCAATCCGCGCGAGAAGCCATGGATTCAACCTGAGGGCGGGAAGCTGGATGAAATCCTCGATGTGATGGCCGCTTGTCCATCGGGCGCCCTTCGCGTTTCTGTTGGCAACAGGCCGGAACAGCATCTGACCTCCGGCGATGTGTCGATCAGCATTGAGCGCAACGGCCCCTACCACGTGACCAATGTCGTGCTCGAAGCCGAATTCAACGGTGCTGGCGCGAGCCGGGCGAAATATTCGCTTTGTCGTTGTGGATTGTCGAAAAACAAGCCCTTCTGCGACGGGTCCCACTATGATGCCAAATGGACCGACACAGGTGACGATCAAAGCCGCTAGCGCCATAAATGAGGCGGCGTTCGGCGTCATCTATGGGTCGATCTCGGTCATGGCCGTGTTGATGGCCTTGCATCCCCCGGTCGAGAATACTGGTCGCGTGGGGCTTGTTCTTGTCGCAACCGTTGTCACGGTCGCCTTGGCCAAGGCTTTCGCCGAGCTGTGTGAGCAGATGCTGGCAACCGGCCAAGAGCTCAGCTTTGCAGATGTGACAACGGTTTGGCATCACAGCCGCACTGTCTTGCTCGCGGCCAATGCGCCCGCTGCCGCCTTTTTTCTTGCCTGGTTGGGTCTCTACAGCGCCCAATTGGCTTTGATTTTGGCTCAAGCGCTCGCGCTTGGTCTACTGGTCTATTTTGGCGGCCATATCGGTTGGCGTGTGCGCGGCACGGTTGTGGGCGTTCTTGCTGGCGCGGCGGTTACCGGTGCTCTGGGTCTTCTGCTCAGTGGGCTGAAGCTGCTGGCCCACTGAACGTCCACGACGATACCTAAAGTTGGATCGAATGCCCGTGGTGCCGCACTACGGCGCGCTGTGAGGGCTTGGCGCATCGCCGTCCAAATACGCCTTCAAACTGCCTTTGAAAAAGTGGTTCCAGCCGTCCTGGCAGATATCCCAACAGGCCAACTGCGGCGTTAATCCGTCATGGGTCAGCAACACGCGTGTGCCACTGGCCGTTCCATCAAAATGCCAGTTGATCAGAGTGCCCATCCATTCTTGCTCGATGGTGTCTGGCTGTCCGGCGACGCTGTGACGGGCATCCACACAGCGCATGACAATCAGGTTCGGGCGCTCAATCAGGGTCGCCTCGAACGTCCAAAAGCCAAAATGCGGAGGGAAGATCACTTTCACCCGATCGCCGATCTTCTCGATCTGCCCTTCGGATGTCTTGGTCCACCACGCGTTCATTTGGGTGGCCACGGCCTCAAAGCTGCGCGTTGGCGAGGCAGAAACCTCAATCGATGCGGTGTAGTTTTGAATGTCGGTTTGCCTTGTGGGTTGCAGGGTCGTTTGCATGGCTGAGCCTTTCTTGATGTGTCCAGCACACTACGCAATGCATTGGGTTTGAAAAGTAGGCATTTTTTTCGTACTAAAATATCGAAAAGATACTATTGGATGGTTTGATGAACATGACCGACCAAGCGGACCTTTGTCCGGCCCCGCTCGTTTTCGCGATGATCGGTGGCAAATGGAAGCTCACAATTCTCGAGATTCTCATCTTCCGCGGCACCAAAAGATTTGGAGAACTGCGCCGCGAGATCGACGGGATCACCCAGACCATGCTCACCAAGCAGCTTCGCGCCTTGGAAGATGATGGCTTGGTGCAGCGCCGCGTCTACGCCGAAGTGCCACCGCGGGTGGAATACAAGGCAACTGGCGATGCGTTGGCCCTAAAGCCTGCTTTCGAGGCGATGCATGGATGGTGGGTCAAACGAAAAACACCCGCCACCTCAAAATGAACTGAGGTGTTACGTCGGCTAGGTGGACGAAGCGACCAAATCGCAGGGTCGTCATCCCGGACGGCCAGAGGTCGATCCGGGATGACGAAGGGTGAGCGGGCTTTGTTGGCCTCAAACTGCCCTTAAGCCCCGCGATAGCGGGCCATTGCACTGCGCTCCAGTGCGGCCACGGTCAGTTTGTCCAGGCCAAAGGCATCACGCAGCATTTGCAGCACGCGCAGCTCTTCTTGGCGCAGCGAGAGATCAGCCGCCGCCACTTCCACGCCGCAAGCATAAGCAGTGTCGCGCAGGCGCTCTGGAACTGCCTCTGCAATCGCTTTGACGACCGCGTCCAACCCGCCCTCTTCGGACAGCGCAAGGCTTGCGGTTTCGGATGTCGCCACCAGCCGGTCATGGGAATAGCCGTCAAACACCGGGAAAGATGAGACGATCTGGCCGATCTTGGCCAGCTCCTCATCCTTCATCGCGCGATCTGAGGCTGACACCATAACCATCAGCATAACCAAGGCATCTTGGGCGGTGATATCAGACATGGGCAATCCTTAAGCTGTCCTGGCGGGCTTGAGGCTGTTCGGCAGCCGCCAATTGTGTTTCGTCAGGCCTCAAGCTAGGAACGCGATCACCGCCGCACAAGATGTGCTGGTCTAGAACTTTGGAAAACCTCCCGATGCCAACGCTTGCCCCCGCCGATCTTGACCCTGACCTTTTGGACGCCGCCACGCGCGCCAAAGCCTGGCCGTTCGAAGAGGCCCGCAAGCTGGTCAAGCGCATCGAAAAGTCCGGCAAAACCGACCCCGTTCTTTTTCAAACCGGCTATGGCCCATCCGGCTTGCCGCACATCGGCACCTTTGGCGAGGTGGCCCGCACCACCATGGTGCGCCATGCCTTTCAAGTGCTGACCGGCGGCAAGGTGGAAACGCGGCTGATTGCCTTTTCCGACGATATGGACGGCATGCGCAAAGTGCCCGGCAATGTGCCGAACCAAGCCATGCTGGAAGAGAATATCGGCAAGCCACTCACCGTGGTGCCCAACCCGTTTGAGGGTCAAGAAGGGGCATCTGAGCCGAGCTTTGCCCATCACAACAACGCCAAGCTGCGTGCGTTTTTGGACCAGTTCGGTTTCGACTATGAGTTTGCCTCGGCCACCGACTATTACCGCCAAGGCAAGTTCGATGCGATGCTGGTGCGCACGCTGGAGCGCTACCAAAAGATCATGGACATCATGCTGCCGACGCTGGGCGAGGAGCGGCAGGCGACCTACTCACCCATCCTGCCCATCTCACCAACCACGGGCCGCGTTCTCTACGTGCCAATGAAGCAAGTGAACCCCGCCGACGCCACCGTCACCTTTGAAGATGAAGATGGTCGCGACGTGACGCTTGATGTGCGCGGCGGCAATGCCAAGCTGCAATGGAAGCCTGATTTTGGCATGCGCTGGGCGGCGTTGGATGTCGATTTTGAGATGTTCGGCAAAGACCATCAGAACAATTCCGTTGTCTATGACCGGATTTGCAAGGCGCTGGGCGGCAGGCCGCCAGAGCATTATGTCTTTGAGCTATTCCTGGATGACAAAGGCGAGAAAATCTCAAAAACCAAGGGCAACGGCATCTCAATTGATGAGTGGCTGAACTACGCCTCGCCGGAAAGCCTGGCGCTGTTCATGTTCCAAAAGCCACGCACGGCCAAGCGGCTCTATTTCGACGTGATCCCACGCGCTGTGGATGAGTATTTCCAGCATCTGAACGCCTTTGAGCGTCAGGATGTGAACCAGAAGCTTGGCAACCCAGCTTACCACATTCATGGTGGCGATCCGCAGCCGGCGGCATTGCCGGTCAACTTCTCGATGCTTTTGAACCTCGCCAGCGCTTCCAACGCAGAAGATGAAAGCGTGCTGTGGGGTTACATCAACCGCTACGCGCCGGATCTTTCCAAGGGTGACAACCCCAGCTTTGATGCGCTGGTCGCCTCGGCGGTTCGCTACTTCATCGACCGTGTGAAGCCGCACAAGAACTACCGTGCTCCGACGGACGAAGAGCGCAAAGCGTTGCAGGACCTCGATACCAAACTTGCCGATCTGGAGGGTGCCGATGCGCAAACGCTCCAAGGCGCGACCTATGAGGTTGGTCGAACCCACTTCCCTGATCCGAGCAAGCCCAACAAGGACGGCACGCCAGGTGTTTCAGTTACCTGGTTCTCCGCGCTCTATCAGATCTTGTTGGGCGAAGAAAAAGGCCCGCGCTTCGGCTCCTTCGTGGAGCTTTACGGCGTGCCAGAAACCCGCGCCTTGATCGGCAAAGCACTTGGTGGTGAGTTGTGATGAAAGCTAGGAAGAGGCGATAAAACGCTTCTTCAAGGGCGCCCATGCCTCTGTTTAAAACGCGCAAACTGCGCAAGGGCCCACAATGGAAGAGCCCTGTTAGCTTTCTGACCGGAGAGTTCCGTGGCAATACAAAAGCTTCATGATGCATTCGGCGCCGTCGAAAAGGGTTGCCTCTCTATCGTAAAGTTTATCGCTATCGTTCTCGGCCTCTTGGCGGTGCTGTTGATTTTGCTTTTCGTTTGGGCTGAGCAGCCCTGGAGGTCAACGCCGTCTATCGCCGAGGGATTGTTCGGTAGCAGCATCACCTCCGAAAAGGATCGCATTTTTGACGTTAGGGTAGGAGAGGCATTTCCAGTTCCAATCAACGAGGATATCGTCATAGAACGTCTCATCCAGGAAGGTTTTGAGGTTTTTCCGGAGGAAAACCGTGCGTCATGGTTCAAAGGCGGGTTCGTCTGCGGCACAAACCTCTACATCAGTTTGGAAACCGATGGCGTCTTAGTCACTGAAATCGGCGGCAGCTATGCCTCATCCTGCCTCTAAAGTGCCGGACTTCGATCGATCGCTTCGCAGTAATGATGCCTCTGATCAAAATGCCCAAGCCGAGCAAGGGCTTGCAAATGCCTTTTGCGGTTGAGGCCCACATCAGCGCATCCAAGGAGCGCAAGCAAACCGTGAAGACGGCCTTCATGTTCGGCGACACCACCGTGCTCACCATTCAGTTTGATGCGGTTGTTGCCATCGACTTGCCTAAGGGGTGGAAGGCTGGTCAAACTCTTGATTTTCGCGGCGCATCGGCGTTTCAGTTGCGCGATGGCAAAATCATGCGCATCACAGATCAAAGCTAACCGCCCACCATGCACACAGTCGCCGCCCTCTATCATTTTGCCAAAGTCCCCGATCCAGCCGCGCTGCAAGGCCCGCTGAAAAAGCTCTGTGAGGCTAGCGGCGTGATGGGCTCGCTGCTGCTTGCTCCAGAGGGCATCAACGGCACCATCGCTGGGCCGCGCGCAGGCGTGGATGCAGTGCTGGCACACATTCGTGGGCTACCTGGCTTTGCTGACCTGGAATGGAAGGAAAGCACGGCCAGCGACAAGCCGTTCAAGCGGATGAAAGTGCGGCTAAAGCGCGAGATCGTCACGATGGGCCAACCTGATGTCGATCCGACATGTGCTGTGGGTCGCTATGTTCAGCCAGAGGACTGGAACGCCTTTGTTAGCCAGCCTGATGTGGCCGTCATCGACACGCGCAACAGCTACGAAGTTGCGATTGGCACCTTTGAGGGCGCGGTTGATCCAGGAACGCGCACCTTTGGGCAGTTCCCAAAATGGTGGGAGGAGAACGCCCAGCGGTTCCATAACAAGAAGATTGCGATGTTCTGCACCGGCGGCATCAGGTGCGAAAAATCCACCGGCTATCTGATGGGCCAGGGAGTCGAAGAGGTTTATCACCTCAAGGGCGGCATCTTAAAATATCTGGAAACTGTACCCGCCGAAGAAAGCCTCTGGCGCGGCGACTGCTTCGTGTTCGATGAGCGCGTCTCAGTCGGCCACGGGCTGGTCGAAGGCCCACACTCTCTCTGCCGGGCCTGTGGCCGTCCACTGGATGAGACTGAACGCAATCACCCAGCCTATGAAAAAGGCGTGCAGTGCCAACATTGCGTGGAGGAATACACCGACAAAGCCCGCGCGCGCTTCCGCCAACGCCAACAGCAGATGGATCAAGAGGCAGCGCGCCTATCTGCCGTCGCCGCCGAGTAGCGCGCTTATGACGTTTTGGATTGTTGCGGGCCTGGCGGCCTTTATCTTGGGTCTTTCCAAGGGTGGCATGCCGGTTGTTGCAATCCTTTCTGTCCCGCTTTTGTCGCTTCTTATGGATCCGGCTCAGGCGGCAGGTCTGCTGTTGCCTCTCTATCTCATCGCCGACTGCTACGCGCTTTATCTCTTTCGCAAGGCGTTTTCCGTCCGCAACCTGAAAATCCTTATTCCAGCTGTCGGCGTGGGCGTGGTGATCGCGACGTTTGCGGTGTCATCGGTCCCCGCTAACGGGGTAAAGCTGTTGCTGGCCCTTATTGGCTTTTCCTACCTCTTTAACGCCATTGGCAAGCGCTTGCTTCAGCGCGAGGTGGAACCCAAGCCTGCCGATGTGCCACGCGGCCTCTTCTGGGGGACGCTCGCCGGTATCACCAGTTACATCGCCCATTCCGGCGGCCCGCCCTACCAGGCGTATGTGCTGCCGCAAAAGCTGGAGAAGATGACCTATCTGGGCACCACGGCCATCGTTTTTGCGTGCCTCAATTGGATGAAAGTGCCAGCCTACATCTATGTCGGGCAGATGCATTGGCAGAGCATTCAACAGGCGCTGTGGCTCGCCCCGTTCGCGCTTCTAGGTGCCTGGAGTGGCGCCCAGATCAGCCGATTGCTGCCTGAAAAGATCTTCTTTCTCCTGATCGAGATCGCCCTAGGGCTGGTCTCAATTAAGCTGCTCTACGAAGTGCTGTTTCAATAGTGCTTATAAGCAGCAGGCCACCGGCTCTTATTCAACCAAGCTCAGGCGGTCTTTTCCCTGGAAAAAACGGATCGCCATGTACACCAGCAAGCCGAAAGGGCCGAGCAGGAAGGTGAGCAACATAGCCGGGGCTGCAAGCCAGTGCGAGATGCCGCGCCGCAACGCATCGCGCCCGATCCAAGCACCAACAAACAGGTCAAACGCCAGATAGTGGGTCCATCCGAGCAGGATACCGTTTGGATGATCAAAAAGACCCATCACACCGTCCAAGGAGGTGAAGCTCGCATCAGCTGATGCGGCGCCCAGAAACAGGTGATTGAACAGAAAAACCGCATAGATGGCGCAGTAGATGGTGGGATAGATGCCACCATGAACCAGCGTGCGGGTAACCTGCCAACGCGGTGCAAGAAGGAGCATCAGCCAGGCCGGGACGACGGCCAAGTTGAGCAAAGGAAAAGCTGTCTGATAGAGCATCAGGGGGTCCAGATCGTGAGGGTGAATGGTTGGGTGCCAGGGTAAATCAAAGCGCCTTTGATCGCCTGGGTTTCTTCGCCTCATCGCTGCGCTTTGGCGTCGCAGAGCATCCTTAGTCCAAGCTGATCTTGCCGCTTCGGCCCTTCTTCACAACCCCGCGTTTGACCTTGCTTTCCAACCGCCGTTTTTTTGATCCCAATGTCGGTTTGGTGGCGATACGGCGCTTGGGCACGTAGGCAGCCTTACGGATCACCGCAAACAGGCGGTCGCGGGCATCCTTGCGGTTCATCTCTTGGGTGCGATGACGGTCGGCCAAGATCACCAGAACACCGTCCTTGGTGAGGCGGCTATCACCCGAGTTCAGGATTTTCTCGCGCACCCGCTCCGGCAGATTGGGTGACTGGCGCACATCAAAGCGCAGCTGCACGGCGCTCGACACCTTGTTGACATTCTGACCGCCAGGCCCGCTCGCCCGCACAAAGCTTTCATGCAGTTCATCGTCAAACACAGCGATGGAATTGGTGATGGATAGAAGCGCCATGGCCGTGGTTTAGCAGGGCGCGCACCGCGCTGCCATATCTGTTCATTGACGCTTGTCAGCCCAGTGCTTGAGACAACCCGATACTGTGCAGAACGTAAGGGAGATACGTTCATGAACCTCAAAAACAAACGCCGTGAGCTTCAAGCCTTTGTCGGCACATTGGGTGTCGTCGCCGGACTGGGCGGTTACATCGGCAATCTCTACTCCAACCTGCTGGCAACATTCTTTATGATTGCGATCATCATGGCCGGGATCATGCTGGTCAACGTTGTGACCGACCCGCCGCAGAAACGCTGAGCTGCTTGAAGGCGCGTGTATCAGTTGGAAAGACTGGTCCAAAGGCCGCGCTGCTCACTGCGCGCAGTGGTTTCTGCAGCACGTAATTCTGCACTCGCCGTTCCATCGGCAAACGCCCAGCCCTGTGCCACCACCCACAGCGATAAATCGCTGTCGCCTGCCGTGCAGGATGCCGTGTGATCGTCTCCGGCATCCTCGCGCAAACCCAGTGTGCAGGAAACAGATCGGCGACCTACAAACCGCCTCATGGCCGTGCGGGCCAAAACCTCGCAAGCTGGTGTGCGGCCATCATCCAGTTGGCATATCGCATCGCTTGCCACGCTTTGCGTGCCCGCCAATGTCACCATGCCACGGCGAGTGCGTAGACGGTTGGCCTCTTCCACCACCACGATGCCAAGGTTCACAGGGCGAGGCGGCGGCGGTACAACAACCGGCGCCGGCAAGCGCTCCAACGTTGCACCAGGTGCCGGCGCATGTACGGCTGAACCAGGTATCACTTGGCGTACCTCGGGCAGCGTTTCGGTGATGGGCATGGGGGCGGGCGGTGTGTTGCCGACCTCTTCCTCTTGGGGCGCTTCATCCCCTTCAGGAGCACTGTCCTGCGGCGAGCACGCGGCAGCCACAAGCAACACGGCACCGATCACAATCCAGTGCGGCACGGCTCTGCGCCTACTGGCTTGCCCAGACAATCCGCGCCATCCAGTCGATATCCGATAGGGCAACTTTGCGGTCAGGATGCTGGTTGTTGAGCGAATGCAGTTCCACATGACTGTTGGTCTTACGCTGCAGAATTTTTGCCAGCACCTCACCGGATTTGGTGCGCACCACCACCCGGTCATGACGCCGCACCTGCGCCCCTGGCGAGATCACAATGATATCGCCATCACGATAAAGCGGCAGCATCGAGTCACCGGACACCTCCAGCGCGTAGGATTGATCATCTTCCAGGTCAGGCACATGGATGGCGTCCCAGCCATGACCGGCAGGAAAACCAGCATCATCAAAAAAGCCGCCATCACCGGCCTGGGCAAACCCAATCACTGGCACCACGTCGCTGATCCGGCGCGAGGGTCGCCCTTTGGTCTCTGGAGCGCCGCCGCCAAACAGATTGGCAAAACTGTCAAAGTCTTCGCCGGTGGCATCAAGCACTTTAAAAAGCGACTCTGTGGATGGCCAGCGCGGGCGACCATCCGGAGCAAATCGCTTGGAACGGTTGAAGGCGGTGGCGTCCAGACCGGCTTGGCGGGCCAGCGCCGAGACCGAAAGCGCGTGGCGGGTTGCAAGCGCGTCGATGGCCGACCAAATCTGCGTATGCGACATGGCGATAGGGTCCTTGAATAGGAATGACGACCTATTTTTTCGTATGTCAGGCATGTGTTCCTGTCCACGTCCGTAAAATTGTATGGTTTAGGAATACAACCTTAGCGGGATATAGCGGTTTCGTGCACCCATTTGTTCTTGAAACGTTCCATTTTCTGACGCGCCCATGCATTTCTGCATCACTGACAAAACGCCGTTTGTATCCCTTCACGCCCCAATGACATTGACCGCCCCTGGCGTGGCGCCTAACCCGTGGCCAGCAAACATCAGGAGCGGCACGCGTGACAACGCTGGTTTTCAAGATTGAGTCCGAGGAGGTTTGGCAAGCTGCGCAGACCGCAGGCGTCTATACCGGCGCGCCTGTCGATCATGCCGATGGATTCATTCATCTCTCAGCAGCCGACCAGGTGGCTGGCACGCTAGAAAAGCATTTCTCAGATCGCGCAGGCCTTCTGCTGATCGCCTTTGATGCCGATGCGCTTGGATCGGGCCTGCACTGGGAAGTCTCACGCGCCGGCGCATTGTTCCCGCACTTTTACGGCAAGCTTGACCCAAAAATGGCCATTGCCGCGCGTTCGATTCCTGACCCGCATGATCTCTCCGGTTTTACTGATTGGGAGATTGAGGCATGAGGGCTGGCTCATGAGCTTTGATCCTTGGCCGCTGACTCGCCGCCTGGTTTTCACCCGTCCGCCGGAAGAAGCTCACGGCTTGGCTCTCAAAGGCTTGCGGGCTGGGCTTGTTCGACCCTCGACCAAAGCCACCAAGCCTCGATCAAACCTTGCAACCAGTGTTGTGGGCCTCAGCTTCAAAAACCCCATCGGTATCGCCGCTGGGTTCGATAAGAATGGCGAGGTACCGCTGCAAATCCTCGACCAAGGTTTTGGTTTCACTGAAGTGGGCACCACCACGCCGCGTCCGCAAGCCGGTAACCCCAAACCACGTGTCTTTCGGCTGGTGGACGATGAGGCGATGATCAACCGGCTCGGCTTTAACAATGAAGGCCACGACGCCATAGCTCGACGGCTGGAAGCTTTGCCACCAAAAGGCCGTCGACCTGGAATCCTTGGCGTCAACATTGGTGCCAACAAGGATGCTGAAGATCGCATCGCCGATTATGTCACCGGTATGCGCCGCTTTGCTGGTCTTGGCGACTACATCACCATCAACATTTCCTCACCCAACACACCAGGTTTGCGCGATCTTCAGGGCAAGGACGCGCTGACCCGCTTGCTCAGCGAAGCCCTGGATGCCCGTGAGGCCATACTGACCGGTGGGCAGGCCTGCCCAGTGTTTGTGAAAATCGCCCCTGATTTGGATGAGGAAGGTCTTGCCGACACGCTGGAGGTAATCGAGGCAAGTCCTATCGAAGGCTTGATTGTGTCCAACACCACAAATGCCCGCCCGGCAAGCCTGCGGTCGGCCAACAAAAGCGAGACAGGCGGTCTCTCTGGCAAACCGCTTTTTGAGCCTTCCACCGCCATGCTCGCCAAGGTGAAGGCGGCGCTGGGAGATGCCAAAGCGCTCATCGGTGTCGGCGGCGTTGACAGTGCAGCAACAGCGCAAGCCAAGCTGGATGCAGGAGCGGATCTGGTGCAGCTTTACACGGGCTACGTGTTCAAAGGGCCAGGCCTTATCGGCGACATCTTATCTGGCCTTCAAAAGCAGCCACTCGACAGGACACGCGAACCGGCTTAATCGTCGTTCAACGATAGACACAGCCCAAAAGGCTTTTTGAATTGGCACGAGATAGCGACGACGCGACCCCATTGGGTGGCCGCGATGCGCTCGTGGCGTATCTGGCAGGCGGCGAAAAACCTTCGTCCGCCTTCCGCATCGGCACTGAGCACGAAAAGTTCCCCTTCACCCTCAACGATCATCGACCGGTGCCTTACGAAGGAACAGGCGGCATCGAGCAGCTCCTGCGCGGCATGGAAGGCCTCCTTGGCTGGGAGCCGATCTTGGATGAAGGCCGGATCATCGGTCTTGCCGATCCAACTGGCGGTGGCGCCATCAGTCTGGAACCTGGCGGTCAGTTTGAGCTTTCCGGTGCTCCGCTGGAGAACCTGCACCAAACCTGTTCAGAAGTGCACGCCCATTTGGCGCAGTTGCGCCAAGTAGCAAACCCGCTCAACATCGGGTTTCTCGGTCTTGGCCACTCGCCCACTTGGACGCTGGCGGAGACGCCGCAAATGCCCAAGTCGCGCTATGCGATCATGTCCAACTACATGCCCAAAGTCGGCACGCGCGGGCTGGATATGATGTACCGCACGTGCACCATTCAGGTGAATTTAGACTTCCAGAATGAAGCCGACATGGTGCGCAAAATGCGCGTCGGTCTGGCGCTTCAGCCTGTGGCAACAGCCCTGTTTGCCAACTCGCCCTTCACCGACGGCCAGGTGAACGGCATGCAGTCCAAGCGCGCGCACATCTGGCTCGATACCGACAACAACCGCGCTGGCGCCCTGCCACAGGCGTTCGATGATGGTTTCGGTTACGATGCCTATGTTGAGTGGGCGCTGGATGTGCCGATGTATTTCATCAAGCGCGGCGAGACCTATCACGATGTCACCGGCTCAAGTTTCCGCGATCTGATGGCAGGCACCCATGCAGCGGTCCCTGGTGAAAAGGCCACGCTGTCGGACTGGACCAACCATCTTTCCACCCTATTCCCTGATGTGCGGTTGAAGCGCTACATCGAAATGCGCGGCGCCGATGGCGGCCCGTGGGCCCGCATTTGCGCGCTTCCTGCCCTTTGGGTCGGGCTGATGTACGATGAGGCCGTGCTGGCTGAAGCCGAAGCGCTTGTCATGGATATGATAGCTGCCGAACGTGCCTCTATCCGCGAGACTGTTCCCGTTCAAGGCCTTAAGGCGCCATTCCGTGATGGCACCGTGCAAGACCTTGCCCGCCAGATGGTGAGTCTTGCTAAGAAGGGCCTGGCTGCACGCGGAAATCAGAACCCATCAGGCAATGATGAAACGATTTTCTTGTCGGCACTGGAAGAAGTCGTTGAGACCGGCCGCACCCCTGCTGACGTTCTCCTGGAGCGCTATCATGGCAGCTGGAAGGGCGATCTGGACCGCATCTTCAAAGAGTTTGCGTACTAGCGGAAGATAGAAATCGTCATCCCGGTTAAGCGAAGCGAGAGCCGGGATCTGTTGCCGACGCAGGTGTTGCAGATCCCGGAGCGCCTTTGGCATCCGGGATGACATTCATTTCGAAAGTGCCCGCCAGCCAATATCCTTACGGCAAAAGCCTTCTGGCCAGTCGATGGCATTGACCGCCGCATAAGCTTTATCGCGGGCATCTTGCAGCGTTGTGCCGCGCGCGGTCACATTGAGGACCCGCCCACCATTGGCGCGCAGCGTACCATCATCATCGCGTGTGGTGCCTGCATGAAACACCATCACAGCGTCGCCGCTTGACTCGGGCAGGGTGATCTTTGAGCCTTTGGCGTAGCTGCCCGGGTAGCCCTGCGTGGCCATGACGACGCTCATCACCGGATCATTGTTCCAGCGGATGTCAACGCCGGAAACATCCCCGTGCGAGCAGGCCATCAACACCTCAGCCAGATCGCCATCAAAGCGCATCATCAGAACTTGGCATTCAGGGTCGCCAAAGCGGGTGTTGAACTCAATCAGCTTCGGGCCATCTTCGGTGATCATCAGCCCGGCAAAGAGCACGCCCTTAAACGGTGTGCCACGCGCAGCCATGCCATCGACGGCCGGTTGCACGATCTCCGCCATCGCGCGCGCTGTCATCGCATCGCTCATCACTGGAGCAGGCGCATAGGCGCCCATACCACCGGTGTTGGGCCCCGTGTCACCCTCGCCAACGGCCTTGTGATCTTGTGCGCTACCGAACAGCACCGCGCGTTCGCCATCACACAGCGCGAAAAGACTTGCCTCTTCGCCCACCAAGCACTCTTCGATCACGACACTCGCACCAGCCTCGCCAAACGAGCCCTCGAAACAAGCTATGACAGCAGCGCGCGCCTCATCGATAGTTTGCGCCACTGTCACGCCTTTGCCGGCTGCTAAGCCGTCGGCCTTCACCACAATCGGCGCGGAGTGCGCCTCCAGATACGCCAATGCTGACGCTTCATCGGTGAAGTGCGCGTACGCCGCCGTTGGGATGCCCCTCTCATCGCACAGCGCCTTGGTAAAAGCCTTGGAGCCTTCCAGTTGCGCCGCGGCTTGGCTTGGTCCAAACGCCGCCGTGCCGCTGCCTTCTAGATCATCGACAAGCCCGGCCACCAGAGGCGCCTCGGGGCCAACCACCACCAGATCCACCGCCTCAATGGCGCAAAAGTCGGTTACCGCTTCAAAATCGGATATATCCAGATCAACCGAGCAGTCGATGCCGCCATTGCCCGGCGCGCACCATACATCGGTGCAGCTTGCCGAGCGTTCCAGCGCCCACACCAAGGCGTGCTCGCGTCCACCGCTGCCAATCACCAAAACACGCATTTCTCGATCACCTTGCAAGTTGGCGTTTTGCTTGCCACATGCTGGCAACGCTCAATTTCGTCCCATAGGGGAGACCAAACATGTCCAACGCCGTCAACCGCTTCCTTGGAGGATCGCCGCTTGGTGTGTTCGTCAAGCTGCTGCTGATCTCGCTGCTGGTCGGTGTGGTTCTCTCCGCACTGGGGCTGACGCCACTTGCGGTGGTCGAGTTCATTGTCGACTTTTTTCAGCGTATTTGGAATCTTGGCTTCGACGCGCTTGGCCAGTTTGGCAATTGGATCATTCTTGGTGCAACGCTGGTGATCCCGGTCTGGTTCATCATGCGGCTGCTCGATCGCAGCAACCGCTAACCCGCACTCAAATATCCAGCCATCACCTTGTGGATGGTGGCATGGCGCACACCCACGGCATCATGGTCGAGCCCATAGCCACCGCCGATAACAGCGGCCAGTGGCAGGCCGCGCTGGCGCACCTGGTCGATCACATACCAGTCCCGATCGATCAGCCCCTGTGTGGACAGCGCTAAGCGCCCCAGTCTGTCATTGGCATGAGGGTCGACGCCCGCATTGTAGAACACGATGTCGGGCGCGAACCCGTCCAGCGCGCGCGGGATAGCCGCTTTGATCACATCCAGATAAGCGGCATCGCCGGTGCCATCATCAAGCGCGATGTCCACATCGCTGACCGCCTTCTGGTCGGGATAGTTCCGCGCACCATGCACTGAGAGCGTCATCACGCTACCATCGCCGGTGAAAATGCGCGCGGTACCGTCGCCCTGGTGCACATCCAGATCAATGATCAGCGCTTTGCCGATCTCGCGGTCCGCTTGCAGAACCCGCGCAGCCACCGCCACATCATTGAAAACACAAAAGCCTGCCCCTTGCTCAAAGCGCGCATGGTGCGAGCCACCAGCCGTGTTGGCGGCCATGCCATGCTCCAGCGCCAGCTTGCCAGCGAGCACCGTACCGGCGGTGGCGAGCCGTCCACGTCGCCCGACATCCGGCGTGATCGGCAGGCCAATATCTTTCTCAACCTGACGGGGAAGAGACGCGTTGTTCACACCGTCCACATAGGCCGCGCTGTGCGCCAAACGCAGCCAGCCATCGGGCGCTTCGCGTGGTTCGTGAAAGCCGTTCGGCACCAGCCCTTCTTGGCGCAGATGCTCCGCCAACGCGCCGAACTTGCGCATCGGAAACCGATGCTTCTCAGGCAGTTCAGCGACATAGCCCGGATGATGAACAAGGGGGAGGTGGCTTGATGACATTGCCAGCGATATAGGCCGGGATCACCAGAAAGCGAAGGGCGGATCGTCAATGCCCACTACGCCAAAATCCTATCAGCGAGGCCAAGCTACGCCAGTCGGATAAAGCTGCAAATTGGGGCTTTTTTGCAATTACCTGGAGCGCTTGCTACCCTAGGTGGTCAACGTCATTCGACGAAACCAAGCCCAAACAATTTTTTCCACGGCCAGCCAAACGGGTGGTTGGTCGGCAGACCTTTGAGGATTCATGCCCATTAAACCACCGATTACCGACCTTCCCATCCGCGTTGCCAAGTCTGGCTTCTATCGTGGTTTCACCAAAGACGTCACGATTACGGCCAAGATCCTAGTGGGTGGTTTGATCCTCTGGGCGATCGCCTTTCCCGACCAGGCCGCTGGTGTGCTCGGTGCGGTGAACAGCATCATTCTGGCCTCGTTCAACTATTGGTACGTTTATTCCGTCGCCTTCTTTTTGATCCTCTGTTTCGCCCTCGCGCTCTGGCCAACGGCCGGGCGCATGAAGCTTGGCGTTGAGGAAGACAAACCGGAATTCACAAACTTCTCTTGGTTCTCCATGATGTTTGGCGCCGGTATCGGCATTGGCATGCTGACCTTCGCGACCGCTGAGCCGATGTACCATTTCGCCTCCAACCCGGCGACCATTCAAGGCATCACCGAGGGCAGCACGGCAGGCAATGTGCGCGATGCATACATTTGGTCGTTCACACACTGGGGTCTGGCCGCTTGGGCTTGTTACGCCATTGTTGGCTTGGCACTGGCGTTCTTTTCTTACCGTCGCGGTTTGCCGCTGACGATCCGCTCAGCTCTGACGCCGATCTTCGGTCAGAAGTTATCCGGTCCTGTCGGACATGTGGTTGATATCGTTGCTGTAGTTGCAACCGTTCTTGGCGTTGCCCAAACGCTGGGCTTCGGTGTGGAGCAGTTCATCTCTGGGCTGTCACGCATCGGCTTCGGTGATTGGCTCTACAGCGTCAATGAAGCTGGTGAGCGGTCTTCATCGACACTCGGCATCATTTTTGCGCTGATCGTCATCATGGGTGCATCCACCCTTTCGGCCCTGTCGGGCGTTGGCAAAGGCATCAAGTGGCTGTCCAACATCAATATGGGCCTCAGCTTCTTCATCCTGGCCTTTTTCTTGCTGTTCGGCTCCACCTTCTTTGGTGCGCAGGCGCTCGTGGTCGGCTTGTTCGATTATCTGGTGTCGATCCCAGGCAACTTCCTCACCGTTTGGTCTACTGACGGCACAGAAACAGGTGATGCACTTGCTGGTTGGCAGGGTGGTTGGACCATCTTCTACTGGGCTTGGTGGATTGCGTTTGCGCCGTTTGTCGGCGTGTTCCTTGCTCGCATCTCCAAAGGGCGCACGATCCGCGAATATGTGCTGGGTGCGATGATGATCCCTGCACTCATGTGCTTCGTTTGGTTCGCTCTGGTTGGTGGCACCGCCATCGACCTGGAACTTACCGGTGTTGCTGATGGCGCCATCGCCGGTGCGGGTCAGGCAGACCAGTTGTTCGCCATGCTTTCCGTCATGCTCAGTGACGGCCTTGCTTACATCATGTCGGTTGTCGTCGTGATCTTGCTCCTGACCTATCTGGTCACCTCTGCCGATAGTGCCGTGTTGATCATCAACACGATCAACGCAGCTGGCGATGAAGGACCCAAAGCACGTCCGCACATTCTCTTCTGGGGTGCAGCGCTTGCGTTTGTGGTCGGCGGCTTGATCATTGCCGGTGGTCTTGGCGCCATTCAGACGGCCATGGTGATTGGCGCGTTGCCATTCAGCCTTGTCATGGTGCTGATGGGCCTTTCGCTTATCCGCGCCATCTATAAGGACGGACAACGCGAAAAGCATGGCTTGCCAACCACCTTTATCGATGAAGACGATACAGGCCCGGCAACAGCCCCGGCGGAGTAGTCACGCCGAGCGTTTCCAACACAAAACAGCGGCGCGCTTCGGCGTGCCGCTGTAATTTTTTCTAATGACCCTCTGTGTCCTCACCTCCAAACGGTGAAAACGCCTTAAGGGCGGTGGGTGATGTCTTCCGCGCAAACAACGCCTGGCCAGTTTTCTTTCCCGGCCATTCCGGTATAGCGTCGCGCTTTTGGTTGTCCGCGCGTTTGGGCCAGGGATAGGCAAGAGGGATGGGCAGTGAGTTTTAGCAATACGCAAGAGGGCTATGGCGCCCTCACCAAGCTCTTTCATTGGCTGATTGTCATACTGTTTGCGCTTCAATATGTGGGCGGCAATATCATGACAGCGATGGCAGGCGGCGACATCGTTCTGGGGCTTTCGCAGGCCTTCTATTACAACTGGCACAAATCTCTGGGTCTTCTGGCCTTGGTCATCGCCATTCCCCGCCTCATCAACCGCAAGGTCGGGCAGCTGCCGGATTGGGCACCAACGCTCTCGCAAGGCGAACAGAGTTTTATTCACCGCGCCGAACAAGTGCTCTATGCCGCGATGTTTGTCATGCCCATTTCTGGCTATTTTTATGTGATGGCTGGCGACTTTGGCGTGAACCTTTTCGGCGTATGGCGGCTCCCCAATCCCATCGGCAAATGGGAAGAATTGGCGTTCATTGCAAAATGGATTCACATCATCTCAGGCTATGTGCTCCTGGCTGCCATCATTGGTCATGTCGGTCTTGTGCTGCGGCATCAGCTTTTCCTCAAGGACGGACTTCTGATGCGGATGCTACCGCGGAAAAACCGATAAGCCCGGCTATTTGCGAAAAATGGTAGGGCGATCACAGGCCGAAGACTTTCAGGTCACCCACCGCTCGGTGTTCGCCATCGCCGCGCCGATGACGCTGGCGTTTATCTCCACGCCCCTAGTCGGCCTTGCTGACACCTGGACCATCGGTCAATTGGGCGATGCGGCGCTGATCGGCGCGATTGCCGTCGGCAGCATCATTTTCGATATCCTGTTCGCAACCATGAATTTTTTGCGCTCTGGCACCACGGGCCTCGTCGCGCAGGCATATGGCGCGGGGCGCAAGCGCGAAGAAGCGGCCATCCTGGCCCGCGCGCTGATTCTGGCGGTCGGCATCGGCGTGTTGGCCGTTTTGCTCCAAACCCCGCTGCTAGAGGCAAGCCTGTGGTTTATCGGCGGCACGCAGCGTGTCCAGGAAGCCGTGATCGTCTATTTCTCGGTGCGGGTGCTCGCCGCGCCGCTGACGCTGTCGAACTACTCCGTGCTTGGATACTTTCTGGGCCGAGGCGAAGCGATGACGGGCCTCGCGCTGCAAACCGTGCTCAACCTCACCAACATTGCGCTCAACATTCTGTTCGTGTTGGTCTTCGATTGGGGCGTGGCGGGCGTTGCCTTCGCCAGCGTGCTTGGCGAATTGGTGGCGCTGCTGTTTGGGCTTGTGCTCATTTGGCTACGCTTGCGCAAAGCCCCCTGGCCCACCCGCGCCGAAGTGCTCAACCGGGTCGAGCTTGTCCGCATGATGGGCGTGAACCGCGACATCATGATCCGCTCTTTCGCGCTGCTGTTTGCGTTCGCCACGTTCACCAGGCTGTCCGCCCAGCAGGGCGAGGTGATGCTGGCCGTCAACGCGATTTTGGAAAAGTATTTCCTGCTTGCGGGCTATTTCTTGGACGGCATGGCGACGGCTGCCGAACAGCTTGTCGGTCGGGCAGTGGGCGCACGGCGGCGCAAACCATTCGTTCGAACACTCAAGCTCTGCACGTTTTGGTCTGTCATCTTTTCAGGTTTTGCCACCGGCGTTTTCTTTCTGGCGGGCGGGGCTTTGCTCGATTTCATGACGCCCGCCGAAGATGTTCGCGCGCTGGGCCGCGAATTCCTGATTTTCGCCGCCCTCACACCCATTGTCGGCGCAGGCGCGTTCCTGATGGATGGGGTCTATATCGGCGCCACCTGGTCGCGCGATATGCGCAACATGATGTTGGCGTCCTTGGCGCTGTTCTTGGTTGCTGCTTACACGCTGACCCCGGTGTTCGGGAACACTGGATTGTGGATCAGCTTTCTGCTGTTTCTGGGCATTCGCGGCATCACACTTGGAATGATTTTGCCGCGCCGGATGAATGCGACTTTCCCTCAATCAGAAGACCAATCGCCAGCCACCAATTGAATCACCGTAAGCGCTGCTACGACAGCCGTGTCGGCGCGCAAAATGCGTGGGCCAAGTGAGATAGCGTGCGCAAACGGCTGGGCCAAAAGAAGTTCACGTTCGCGCTCGCTAAAACCACCTTCCGGACCGATCAAAACAGCCTTGGGTTTGTCGCGATAGTCCGCCAACAGTCCGCTTGGCGAGAAGACGAAAGCGCTTTCGTCACACCAAAAAAGCGGACGGTCTGCATCCCAAGAGCGGACTAAGTCGTCGATTTTGCAGACGGTCTGCATCGATGGCACTGCCAAAACGCCACACTGCTCGGCCGCCTCGATGATGTTGGCTTCCAGTTTGTCGGTTCGGATTTTTTGATTTTGCGTGTGCTCGGTGATGACCGGGCGGATGGCTCCAGCCCCCATTTCCACCGCTTTCTGCACCATCCAATCCATGCGCTCTTTTTTGATCGGCGCGAACAGCAGCGTCAGATCATTCAGTGGGGTTTGCGGGCGAGTTTGAGAAAGGACTTTCAGCGATCCCGCCCGCTTGCTTTGCCGGGTCACCTTCACCCGCCACTCACCGTCTTTTCCGTTGAAAGCCAACAGTGTAGCACCGGTTTCCATTCGCAGAACCGTCAGCAGATAGTGCGCATGCGCTTCCGATAAGGGATGGTCTGCACCCGTCTCTAACGCGTGCTCGACAAACAACCTTTGGCTTTTGAAATCCACTCTGGGCGGCATCAACCCTTGCTCCGAATCGGCGTGCACGGCAGGGTGCCCCCATGAGCGAAGAAGCCGTTTCCAACACGCCAGAATACTCCGTCAGCGAGATTTCTTCCGCCGTCAAGCGCACCGTCGAGGATGCCTTCGGCTATGTGCGGGTGCGCGGTGAGTTGGGACGCGTCAGCCGCCCGGCATCGGGGCATATTTACACCGACCTGAAAGATGATCGTGCGGTACTTTCTTCGGTCATGTGGAAGGGCACGGCGCAGAAGCTCACCTTCAAGCCCGAAGAGGGTTTGGAGGTGATCGCCACCGGGCGCATGACCACCTTCCCCGGGCAATCGCGCTACCAGCTGGTGATCGACCGGATCGAACCGGCGGGCGTTGGCGCGTTGATGAAGCTGCTGGACGAGCGCCGCAAAAAGCTCGCCGCCGAAGGGCTGTTCGCCGAAGAGCGCAAACAGCTTTTGCCCTTTTTGCCCAAAGTGGTCGGCGTGGTGACCTCACCCTCTGGCGCTGTGATCCGCGATATCTTGCACCGCCTGTCTGACCGTACCCCTGCCCATGTGCTGGTCTGGCCGGTTCGCGTGCAGGGCGAGACCAGCGCCAAAGAAGTGGCGAACGCCATCCATGGCTTCAACGCTCTGGAACCGGGCGGACCTATACCTCAGCCGGACGTGCTGATCGTCGCGCGCGGTGGCGGCTCCATAGAAGATCTTTGGGGTTTCAACGAGGAGATTGTCGCCCGCGCGGCAGCCGAAAGCCTGATCCCCCTGGTCTCAGCGGTCGGCCATGAGACCGACTGGACGCTGATCGATTACGCCGCCGATGTGCGCGCGCCGACTCCCACCGGTGCTGCGGAAATGGTGGTTCCGGTGAAGGCCGATCTGGTGCTCACGGTGGATGATTTCGCCCGCCGCCTTACCGCCTCAGCCCTGCGTGGGATCGAAACCCGTCGCCGCGACCTGCGCGCTTTGACCCGCGCTCTACCGCAGCCCGATAGCCTGTTAACAACCCCCCGCCAAAGACTGGATCAGGCGAGCCTGCGCTTGGCGCAGGCGCTGACACGCGGGACATTAACCCAGCGTGGCAGGCTGGATCGCGTGGCCGGACGGTTGACCCCGCGCCTTATCACGCAAGGTATTGCTGAGCGACGTCAGGGTGTTCATGTGCAGGGTGACAAACTCACCCGCGCACTCGATCAGCGCCACGGGCGGCAACACGATCGCCTGGCCAACCTCGGCAGTCGCGTGTCACCGCGCGCGGTGCAACGGCTGGTGGGCGAGGGGCAAAAGACGCTGGCCCGTTTGGATGCGGCCATGCTGCGTGCCATGCGTCAGCAGCTGACAGTGAAACAGGACAAGGTCGCCCAACGCGCCAAGCTGCTCGATGCGTTCAATTACCGCCGCGTGCTGGATCGAGGCTTTGCCGTCATCCGCGATGAATCAGGCACGCCCTTGCGCCAGGTCGCGGCGCTGGATGAAGCGGGCGCGGTGCAGATCGAACTGGCTGATGGTACCCGCAGTGCGGTTGTTGGTGGGGCGGCAGATGGCTCACCGCCCAAGGCTTCCAAGCCCAAATCGGCCAAGCCCAAACGCGTGGTCGATGCCCGCCCGTCACCCAAGCAGGAAAACCTGTTCGGCGATTAGCGAAAACACGGGGTCATCCCGGAAACGTACAACGTTATCCGGGAACTGAGGAGTTACCTGGGCTGCAGATCCCGGCTCAAGGCCGGGATGACACTCACCTCGTCATCCCTGTGCTTGTCACAGGGATCCATTCCAGCGACCCTTCTGGCAAACGTAAAGATCTCATAACGCTCATTGGAATGAATCCCTCCACAGGGGCGAGGATGACGTGCCTATGGGTTCAGCGTCTTAGGATTCATCCTGACCATTGTCGTCATGGCCGGACCGAACTGTCGCCGCACTTATCCCCGTTCTCGCAGGCTGTGGTGCAATCGGGCTTCATCCCTCGGCCCGAAAGATCGCCATGTACAGCACCAGCTTCCTGACCAAAGCAGCCTTTAACAGCTATCTGCGTCATGGTCTGATCCACCCGAACGCGCCAACCATGCTTGGTCTCAAGCAGGCAAGGACGACCACGCACATCCTTTCGCGCGATGTCGCGAGCGCAAAAGTCTGCAACTTTTGCTGACATCGCTTGTATCTGGCGTACCCGTGGCGATGGAAGCGTGCGCTCCTCCCATGCGCAGAACGATGGCAAAGTGTTTGCCTGGGACAACCCGCCGCCAACCGGACATCCGGGTGATGCGCCGGGCTGTCGGTGTACGGCAGAGCCCTACTATCCAGAGATCGAGGAGCACATCAACGTCGGATTGACGGGTGTGACCAACAGTGGCGCGGCTTGGTCAAGTCACGATTTCATCAACCACTATTTCAATGGTGGCGGGCGTGGCGTCACGCTGCGCCAAACAGGCCACCTTGGTGCTGTTGTTTCAGCCTTCATGAACTTGCGAGGCGATGCGATTAGAATCCAACATATTGCGACCCCGGCACGGCGAGCAGGAAACAGACCTTACCGTGACGGCTTTGAAAACATCTATAATATGACGTCCGTCGTTTTTAGCCTTGGTCATACGACAATTAGCGGTCAGATTGCCGGTGTGGCGATTGAGGACGCTGGTATCCTCACAGTTTCTGGAGATATCGCGTTTCAGCTCAATGACGTCTTTGAAGAGCCGCTGGACATCGATGATGTTGAGGGTATCGACCTACAAGAGATCATCACCGAGAATCTTGTTCGCCCGGCCGACGCTTTCGTTCGTCGCCGTCCGAACGGTCCGCTTCGGTTTGGCGTCCACACGGGCGAACCTTTTCCAATCACAGACAGGTGGTTGGGCACCTTCGACGGCAAAATCTATGCGGACGCTGCGCGCAGCCGGTTCCGCTAAGGGTACTTTCTTGATGCAATGAGCGAAACAGGCAGAAAAACCGTGAATGAGGACATTGCCTTCGGTCTTGCCTTGGTCGCTTTCATACTGCTGGCACCAATCGTTTTTGGAATCTGGGTTTACAATCGAGACCATCGCCAGTGCGTGGCGCTGCCTAACGGCCTCTATCTGGGCTATACAGCGGTGTTTAACTTCGACAAACCCGCTATTTCCGCTGGAGGCACGATCAAATTCGCTGACGGGACACCGCTGGTCGACCAGGATCTTTGGAGCGTCTTTGTTTCCGATACGTCAGCGTTTGGTGTGGCGATTGGGTCGCAGCGTGATGGTGGCGAGGCCTTTGCATGGCGTGCCGATACTGGCGTCGTTATGTATAGGTCCAATCCAGAGGCGTACACCATGGTCGTCGAGGAGGCTGGAGAGCTGAACTATGGCGCGGGTCGAGATTTCTACAATCCATCTGGGCTGCCAATTGGGGTTGAGGAAATCCCCAGATCGCGACCGACCAGCTATGGACCTGTCAGTCTCATGCGCATTCTTGCCGACATGCCAGAATTTGAAAGTCGATCGTGCGCCACGCGTCTCTTCAAGTGGTAGATAACGCCTTTGCGTTGTTCATACAGCGGTGTTCCAATCAGCCTTTCGGCGATCACGTCCGATACGGGGCGCAGCCGAGCCACTCCATCGCAGGCCCCCAAACAATCATCGAGTGATGATCAAGCAATGGCGAGTTTCTGCGGGATGGAAATCAGCCCTGCATCACGCGGGATGGCAGCAAGCGCTGAGCTATAAGCTGCTACCCGCGCACATTGGCAGGCCCTTTCCATTCTCGATCAAACCTGCAAAGCCTTTTCAAGCTTGATGGAGAAGACGGACGAGGACTGCGAAACCTTGGCTAACGCTGGGCCCAACACCGCTGATAGCAAGAACGGCGCCATTCTTTTCGCCGATGTATCTGGGAGCACACCGCTTTACCAAAAGGTGGGCAATCAACAGGCGGCCGCCACCATCGGCGCCTTTCAAGAATATCTGAAGGCCATCGTTGCACGTCACGGCGGCACCTTCGTGAAGTCCGCCGGTGATGATATCTTGAGTTGGTTTTCCCTGCCCAATGACGCTCATTTGGCCGCGTACGAGATGATCCAGGCCACCGGCGAGGGCGGCCTTAAAGTGCATGCGGGTTTAGAGTCGGGCACGTTTGTTTGCCTCGACAACGATATTTTCGGTGACTGTGTGAACGCAGCAGCCAGGTTATGCGCGCTGTCCAATCCACGTGAGTTGCTCGTTGGCGAGGCCTCCTTCAAGAATCTGGCTCTGGCGAGCAAACGATACTATGTCAGCATCTCGCCTTTTCGTCTGAAGGGGCGACGTGAAGCATCGCGCGTTTACTCGTTACAAATTGAAGGCGATGGGGATCGAACCCAGATTCTCGATCCCGATCACACGGAAAATGCCGCGCCCAAAGCCGTGATCGACTATGAAGGACAGCGTTGGGAGATCAGCGAGACCGTGCCTCTAGGTGTTGGGCGTCTGCCCGAGAATGCCCTTCAGGTGCTCGTTCAAACTGTCTCTCGACAGCATGCGACGATCCGGCTGGCAAACGGCCTTGTGGAGTTCGAAGACCACAGCTCGTCAGGAAGCTTGGTGGTAAGCCAATCTGGCGAACAACTGGTTGTGCTGCGCCGAACCGTCGTTCTCAGCGGTGCTGGAACGATAGCCTTGGGTGTGAAGTCCGACGACCCGCACGCCCCCCGCTTGTTCTACGAGATTGGCGGGCCTTAAGCCGCCTCATTGGTGACAGGCGCCTCACACCCCCAAATAATCATCCAGTAACGTGCGGGCGATGGCGAGTTTTGGCGGTATGGACGTCAACCCGGTATCGCGCGGATTGGGTGCTATTTGCCGTAACTCTTCTTTTGAGAACCAGCGCGCCTCGACCAGTTCGGTTTCATCCAGTGTGATCTCGCGCGCCAGCGCCTCGCCCTCAAAGCCCATCATCAACGTCGAGGGAAAGGGCCAGGGCTGCGAAGCTTTGTAGGTCACGCGACCAAGCGGAATGCCCGCTTCCTCCAGCACCTCCCGGCGCACAGCATCTTCCAGCGTTTCGCCGGGCTCCACAAACCCGGCAAGGCATGAAAACATGCCGGTGGCGAATTTTTCCTGACGACCCATCAAGACATCGCCGGTGTTCGGGTCCACCACATTCATGATCACCACCGGATCTGTGCGTGGGAAATGCATGGCGCCGCAATCCTCGCAGCGCCGACGCCAGCCAGCCTGTTCATTGCGTGTGGTGCCGCCGCATTTGGCGCAGAATTTGTGACGCAGATGCCAACCGGTGAGCGAAGCGGCTTCGGCCAGAAGCCCAAGATGATGGTCCAGAATGTCAAAGGTTTCGGCAAACGGCCGCAAGGGCTGCTGCGCCGGCGGTGTGGTGGCGAGCCCGCCGACATCGTCGGTCCCCTCTCCGGCCTTCAACGTGTACGCATAGATCGGCCCTTCGGCGTCTTCGCCGCAATAGACGCGGGTTTCCCGATCCACATCGACCGACAAGGCCGTGTGATACATGCCGTTCGGGCCAGGCTCGCCAGGGCGATGATCGCCCTCCACCAGCGCTGCCCCATCGAACAGGATAAAGCGGGCTTTGGCTTCTTGAGCGTCCAAAAACGCCACATCATCACGCCGGTCGCCATGGCGGTCTGTGCGCCCGCCGGAGAAACCTGTTTTTGCGGCGAGTTCCGCGCGCGGCAGGCTGGCAAAAAGGGCGGCAACACTGCTCATGCTGACCACCCAAGACTTGCCCGGACGCTCTGCGCCCAGTCAGGCACAGCATCCAACGGTTCTGCTTCGCCCACACCCCAAATCGGGCCGGGCCATGCCGCATCGTCCTCGAAACGCGCAATGATGTGCACGTGCAGTTGGCGCACCATATTGCCCAGCGAGGCGACATTCAGTTTGTCGCATTTGGTAATCGCCCGTAGCGCGAGAGAAACAGCGCGCACATCGGCCATTACACGAGTCTCATCGTCCGGCGATAAATCCGCCAGATCGGCAAGTCCATCGCGTTGCGGGATAAGGATCAGCCAGGGGAAGCGTGCATCGCGTGAAACACGCAGCAGGCTCATATCGGTTCGGCAGAAGGGGAGGCTGTCGGCGGAAAGCCGCTCGTCTAGGGTGAAGTCAGTCATTAGGGCTGTGTATCAGTTTCAAGGGCGCGGTCCATCTTCATTTTTTGCGCTGGGCGTATCGCGCGGGCCGCGTTGACCTAGACAAAGCCAACCCTGCATACGATATAGGGAGTGGAAGGTTGGCGGCGGACGAGCCGCTCGCCAATCGGGTCAGGTCCGGAAGGAAGCAGCCCCAACGAGTTTTCCGGTTCGGGTTGCCGTTCCAGCCTTCCACCTCTTTTCAAGCGGCGAGTTTCAGGGCGCATGGCCGATACACCACCATCCGATCAGACGGAGACTGGCTACCGCGTCCTTGCCCGCAAATATCGCCCCGCCAATTTCAATGACCTGATCGGCCAAGAGCCAATGGTGCAAACGCTGCGCAACGCGTTTGAGATCGGCCGTATTGCGCAAGCGTACATTCTCACCGGCGTGCGCGGCGTCGGTAAAACGACCACAGCGCGCATTCTTGCCCGCGGTCTGAACTATGAGACCGAGGCGGGCGACGGCGCACCAACAGTCGATCTGTCCGATATGGGGATCCACTGCGAAGCGATCATGGAAGGTCGCCATGTCGATGTGATCGAGATGGATGCCGCCAGCCACAATGGTGTCGGCGACATTCGCGAGATCACCGATGCGGCGCGCTATTCGCCGGTGTCGGCGCGCTTCAAAGTGTACCTGCTTGATGAGGTGCACATGCTCTCTACGGCAGCGTTCAACGCGCTGCTCAAAACGCTGGAAGAGCCGCCCGACCATGTGAAATTCATCTTTGCCACCACCGAAATTGGCAAAGTTCCAGTCACCATTCTCTCGCGCTGCCAACGCTTCGATCTGCGTCGCGTGGAAGTGCCGATGATGATGACGCATCTGGCCAAAATTACGCAAGCCGAGGGTGCCAGCGCAGAAGAAGACGCCATTCGCCTGATTGCGCGGGCATCCGAAGGCTCGGTGCGCGATGGGCTGTCACTGCTCGATCAGGCGATTGCCCACACCGGCGCCAGCCAAGACACGCCGATCACGGCTGCCTCGCTACACGATCTTCTGAACTTAGCTGATCAAGCTGCGACGCTGTCGCTGTTCGAAGCGGTCATGAAGGGCGATAGCCAGGCCGCGCTCAGCCAGCTTGCCGAAGCCTATGGGCGTGGCACGGATCCGGCGGGTCTGATCGCCGATTTGGCGGAGATTGTGCATGCCGCGACCCGCGCCAAAGTGATGCCGGATCACCCCTCTGATGCGCTGACCGGTGACAATCAGGCGCGCCTGGCTGAGATGGCCAAAGACCTCTCGGTGAAGGTGCTCTCACGCGCTTGGCAAATGCTGCTCAAAGGGCTCGACGAACTGTCCCGCGCGCCCAAGCCGTTGATCGCTGCGGAAATGATCTTGGTGCGGCTCTGTTATGTCGCCGACTTGCCGACGCCCGATGAGGCCATCAAGGCTTTGGGGCAGGGTGGCGATAGCGCGCCCTCTACCACCACACCGCCTCAGCCCTCACTGCCATCAGGCAATGGTGGCGGTGCCCGCGCCTCTTTGGCCTTGGCCCCGCAAAGTGAGTCACCGGCCCCGGTTGTCGCCACCGCTCCACAAGCCAAAACTCAAGCTGTCGCGCTGCGCGACTTGGACGCGCTGATCGCGCTTGCGGAAAAGAACGACAATCGCGCTCTACCACCATTGATCCGCGCTTACATCCGCCCGGTTTCGTTTGGTGAGAACCAGCTGGAGATTGGCCTTGCCGCTGGAGCGCCGCAGGCCTTTGTCGGTGATCTGGCCGAGTCCTTGAAGAGCTGGACCGGCGCGCTCTGGATGATCTCGGTGAACAGCCAAGCCGATGCGCAGACGCTCAATGAACTGGCCGCTGAGCGCGAAGTGGCCAAGAAGGCCGATGCCAGCCAACACCCAACGGTACAGGCGATCTTGCAGGCGTTTCCTGGTGCGACGATTACCGGCGTGCGCAGCATCAACCAAGACGATGCGGACGACGAGGCGCTTGAAGACGCAGCCGAAGCACCCGATATCGACGATACACTGACAGACACGGACGACGAGGAAGACCCGCCATGGACATCATGAAAATGATGAAACAAGCCAAGGACATGCAAGACAAAATGCAGACCATGCAGGCAGAGATGGCCGACGAGACCATCGACGGTTCTGCAGGTGGTGGCATGGTCACGGTCACGCTATCGGGCAAGGGCGAACTGTCGGGTTTGAAGATCGACCCATCGCTTCTGGTGCCTGATGATGTCGAGATTTTGGAAGATCTGCTGATCGCCGCGCATAGCGATGCCAAGATGAAGGCCGATCAGATGATGGCTGAAAAGACCCAAAGCATGATGTCGGGCATGGGCTTGCCACCAGGCATGAAACTGCCGGGCATGTAATCAGGCATTGTCTGACCATACCGTCGGTCCGGAGATTGCGCAGCGCTGTCAGCAAAAGTTGCAGACTTTTGCGCTCGCGACAGCGCGTCATGAGAAAAGCGTTCGATAATCAATGAGCGATCATACCGTCGGTCCAGAAATCGAACGCCTTATTCAGTTGCTCGCAAAGCTTCCAGGTCTAGGCCCACGTTCGGCCCGCCGCGCCGCCCTGCATCTCGTCAAACGCAAAGACCAATTGCTTGGACCCTTGGCCGAGGCGATGGCCGTCGCGCGTGACAATGTGATGGAGTGCGAACGCTGCGGCAACATCGATACCGTCAGCCCCTGCACGGTGTGCACCGACCCGCGCCGCGAGGATAGCGTGCTGGTGGTGGTCGAGGATGTCGCCGATCTCTGGGCGCTGGAGCGTGCCAAAGCAAGCCGCGGCCGCTACCATGTGCTGGGCGGTGTACTCTCCCCGCTGGATGGCGTCGGGCCCGATGATCTATCGATTGAATCTCTCGTTGAGCGGGCCACGGCGCAGGACGTGCGCGAAGTGATTTTGGCCATCAACGCCACGGTGGAGGGGCAATCGACGGCCTACTATCTCACTGACCGGCTGGTGAACTGCGGCGTGTCCGTCACACGCCTCGCTCACGGCGTGCCCGTCGGCGGTGAGCTGGACTATCTGGATGAGGGCACCCTTGCGGCTGCCATGAAAGCCCGGACAGAGGTCTAAGTGATGCGCCGGTACACGCCTAAGCAAATCAAGCAGTTCGGAGAGGACCTAACCGTCTGGTCCAATCGGGCACGAGAGCTATCTTATCAGGTCTACATGCACCCGTTCATAGACGTTGCGACGAAGGATTTGGTCAACCAAGGCTTCAGGAGACGGGTCGAAATCCTAGAACATTCGATAAAGGGTGTCTTCAAAGCCCTTCCTGCTGGTGCGCAGGAACCCACAAAAAGCGATAGATATGATACCGCCTGCTACCTACACTGCTTCGTTCTAAACGTTTGTGGTGCGCTCGATAACCTAGCGCAGATTTGGTGTGCTGAGGCTCAAGTGAAAGACGCCAACGGTAGTGAGCTCAAGCCGTTAGAGATTGGTTTCTGGCCGAAAAATCGAACCTTTGCGTCGGTCTATGAAGCATAACACAAGCACGGCTCTGACTGAAAAGCTCGAATGGTTGAGATACGTAAGCAACTATCGTCATGCTGTGGCCCATCGAACGCCGTTATATGTGCCTCCCAAGGTGCTCAGCGCCTCTCAGACAAAAGCTTATGAGGATTTAGAGCATCAGCTAGGCGCCGAGGTTCTCTACTCGGAAAAGATTGAACAGCTGTTCGATCAACAAGATCAGCTAGGAGAATTTTTACCCGTAATGATGCACTCGTTCCGGGAAGACGTGCAGCCGGTTATGATCCACCCGCAAATCATCCAGGATTACGCCAACGTCATTGAAATAGCTGAGCACCTTTTTGCGGACATCCGCGGTTTGTCTCGAACGAGTAAGGCACGCGCTTCAGGGGCGGCGATATGAGCATGGTTATCATGAGCACAGAAACGCCGGCGGGCTAGCTCAACCCATAATGTGCGGCGAAGGGGTCTTCATTTGGATCATCGTTCCACGTGTATTCGCACCACCGTTCGATATTGCGAGCTATAGGTTCACCCAACATCTTTGAAAGCGCACCGAGCGTCATGTCCATCCCGGCGGATACGCCGGAGGCGGTGATGAACTTTCCATCTTCCACCCAGCGTGCTTTTTGTTGCCAATCAACATTTGGACCTTGGTCAGTTACCCACGCAAAGGCCGATTTGTTGCTGGTCGCGCGCCGTCCATCCAAGACGCCTGCTTTGGCGAGCAAAGCGCTGCCGGTGCAGACACTGAGAACATATTCAGCTTTGTTCGAGGTGGCAGCGACCCATGCAAGCAGAGCCTGGTTGTGAACCTCTTGCCGCGTACCGGCCCCACCGGGAACAAACAGAATATCGTAGGTGGCTTGGCTGCCGAAGGTTTGTGTGGCAACGGATAACGGCCCCTGGTTGCTCACCACAGCGCCTTCTTTCTCGGCCACCAAGTGAAGCTCAAAGTCATCCTTGAGCATGCCAAACATTTGCAGCGGGCCATAGAGATCGAGCAGTTCAAAGCCGGGAAAGATCAAAGCGCCGATGTGTTTCATGCCAATGGCTCCCCAAGGATTTCGCACTGTCCTTGGCCGTCATAGCCGGACTTGATCCGGCTATCCAGCAAATCGAATTGGACCATTTCGATGAAGGAATGGATGGCCGGGTTAGTAGCGTGCGCGTGACGCGCGGACACCCGGCCATGACCGCATGAAGTCATTTAGCTGGCAATCTCATCCCACAAATCACGCCAGTCGGGATTGAAGCTCTCAATCAGATCGAGCTTCCAAACGCGCTTGCCTTTTTTGATCGCTTTTTCACGTCGGATCGCAGCTTCTATTGTGTCGTGTTCTTCGTACCAAACGAGGCGCTGAACCTGATACTGCGCGACAAATCCATCTGGCGTGTCGCGATGCTGTTGAATGCGGCGCAGCAAGTTGGCCGTCACGCCGGTGTAGAGCGTGCCATTGCGTTGCGACGCCAAGATGTACACAAAGCCAGCCATGAACAGACTGTGGTGCAGAATACCAGCCAATTGCAACGCCATCATTCGTCATGGCCGGGCTTGACCCGGCCATCCAGCGTGTATTCGTCCGTTTTTTTCGAAGCCTGGATAGCCGCCTCAAGGGCGGCTATGACGACGGGGGGAAGGTGCCTACTCCCCCGCCAATGGCAATCTCGGCTCCGGCGCTTCCACCTGCCCTCTCTCTCGCTCCCCCGCGTCGGGAGCTACGTCGAGGTTGCCGATGCGGTCGCCACGTTTGGTGATTTTGCCCGTTGAAGTTTGGATCTGCTCAATGTCGCGCTGCGCTTGGCCAAAGTGGGTGGCGAGCTTGGCCACGCGATCATCCAGCCGGACAATATCATCCACCAGACGGCCAACTTCATCCTGAATGAGATGCGCCTGTTCGCGCAGGCGGGCATCACGCAGCACGGCCTGCACCACCTGAATGGAAAGCGTCAGCAGCGAGGGTGAGACGATCACCACGCGTTGGCGAGCGGCCTTTTGCACCACGTCTTCAAATTTTTCATGCAGGTCGGCAAAAATGCTTTCTGACGGCACAAACATGAAGGCCGTTTCGTGGGTCTCGCCGGGCAAAAAATACTTCGCGGCGATGTCCTGTACATGTTTGCCAACATCCTGACGGAAGCGCTGGGCGGCTTGGTTGGCAATCCGCTCTTCGGGCGCGTCGCGAAAGGCGTTCCAGCCCTCCAACGGAAACTTGGCATCAATCACCAGGCTCGGCGCGCCATTGGGCAGATAGATCACGCAGTCGGGCCGCTTGCCGTTGGTGAGCGTGTGCTGAAACGAGTAGGCGCCGCGCGGCAGGGCATCCTGCACGATGGCTTCCATCCGCCCCTGGCCAAAGGCGCCACGAGTCTGTTTGTCGGCCAGGATCGATTGCAGCTCCACCACACCTTGCGACAGCTCGGTGATGTTTTTCTGCGCGGTGTCGATGGCCGCCAGCCGCTCGTGCAAGCTGCGCAGTGTTTCGTGGGTCTGGTTCGTCTGCTGGCTCATGGACTGGCCTAACCGGTGGCCAAGGCCGTCCATGCGTTCGGACATAACCTTTGCCAGTTCTGCCTGCCGGTTGCCCAGCATTTCGGTCATCGATTGCACGCGGCCGGTCAGCTCCGCCTGAGCGCCAGCCATGCTGGAGAGCTTTTGCGTGAGATCGGCTTTTTCCGCCTCTGCTTTGGCTTCAATCTCAGCGGTCTGCCGCTTCATGCGTGCAGTGGATGACCAAACCCAGAGGATCAGCAGCGCGACCATAGCGCCCACGGCCCAAAGCAGCATGGCAAGGGTTACAGGCGTGCCCTGAAGGGTGAACAGCACAGAGGAAAAGGTGAGGGCCAAAGCAAGAATCTCGGTCGAATCGGGTCCGTTACGACTTTAGATCAAAGCGCGAACAAACGCTATGCTGGCCCTTGTGCAGGCTCGATGCCTTGACCCAAACTCACCGCCCCCTTAAGTGCCGTGCATGGCTATTCGCGAGATTTTGGTTATCCCTGACAAGCGCTTGCGCGAGGTATCGAAACCGGTGGGCGAGATCACCGATGAGGTGCGCACGCTGGTCAACGATATGTACGAAACGATGTATGACGCGCCGGGCATTGGCCTGGCGGCGATCCAGATCGGCGTGCCGCTGCGCGTCGTAGCCACAGACTGTTCGGCTCGCGAAGAAGAGTCCGAACCGCTGACGCTGATCAACCCGGAAATTCTAGAACTTTCCGGCGAGGACGTGCCCTATGAGGAGGGCTGCCTGTCGATCCCCGACTATTATGATGAGGTTTTGCGGCCCGCCAATGCGCGCGTGCGCTACATGGATATCGAGGGCCAGACCCACGAGATTGATGTCGATGGGCTGCTCTCCACCTGTATCCAGCACGAGGTAGATCACTTGGATGGCAAGCTGTTCATCGACTATCTGTCGACGCTCAAGCGCTCACGCGTGATGACGAAATTCAAAAAGGCCGCGAAATTGCGCGAAAGAGAAGCTGCCGAGTAGCAGCCTCTTATAAAGTGCCTTAGCTGGCGACTGTTACGCGGAAATCATCGACTTGCGGCATCTGAGCTTCGCCCTCTTCACGGGCTGGCTGCGGCTCGTCCACCGGTTCATAGGGGCGAATGCGCGCTTCGATACGCGGCCAATCGCTGTCACGCAGCACCGCGATTTCATAAGACGCTTGCAGCTTCATCCATAGCTCTGGCTTGGTGTCGAAATAGGCTGACAGGCGCATCGCCGTGTCCGCCGTAATCGCCCGTTGCCCCGCCACAATCGCCGCGATGCGGCTCACCGGCACATCAATATCGCGCGCCAGGCGGTTTTGGCTGATGCTCAGTGGCTTCAAAAACTCCTCCAGCAGGAGGATGCCAGGGTGAATGCATGATGGGTGCGGGGTGGTGTGGTTTTCGCTCATGACACCAATGTATTCCTTTTGCCGGGATAGGGCAAAGGGAATGGATCGCGTTGATGAATTGTTAAGGTTAACGGGTGGTTACGATATGTCTGCCGCCGTGCGGTTACTTTAGCGATGTCAACAAAGCTTTCAGGACAGCCAGATGAGCCTGCTCGTCCTCGCCCGCCGACACGCCCAGCGCCGCGCGCTCAAACATGGCTGATAGCTGGGCCGTAAGAGGGGCCACCGGCAGCGTCTTGATCTCGCCGGCGTCCATCGCTGCTTGTAACCCAAGACGCAGGGCGTCGGCGGAGGTTTCCCGGTCAATCTCATCCAGTTTCATGCGCCCCAACACCGCGGGGCCGTCAAGCAGCAACAGCCGCACGCGGCCCGGCGTGCGCATCGCCTCCATATAGGCTTCGCTGCCTAGCATCAGCGCATCAATTGTGTCTTTCGGCTCGCGGGTCGCTTCTTCTGTGATTTCCACCTCGACCGCTTCAAATTCGACGCGCACCACGGCCTGGAACAGCGCGGTCTTGTCCTCAAAATGGTGGTAGAGCGCACCACGCGTCACGCCAGCCAGTTTCACGATCTCGGGGGTGGCCGTTTCCGCATAACCCTTCTCCACGAAAAGCGTCCGCGCCGCGCCAATCAGGGCCTCGCGCGTTGCCTTGGTGCGCGCGGCATTGGAGCGTCGTTCATTTTTCTCTTGCATACATGCAGCCTGTATGTTTATTGACAGATACATACAGATTGTATGTTTATGTCAGGGAGGGCACAACCCATGAAATGCACCCAATACTATCCCGTCGTTCAAACCTTTGATGTGGCCGGAACGGTGGCGTTCTATGTGGAGAATTTCAGCTTCAAACCAACCTTTGAAAGCGACTGGTACTACCATTTGCAGTCGAGCGAAGATGAGAGGGTCAACATCGCGGTGCTGCACGCTGATCACGAAACAATTCCAGAGGAGGGGCGTGGCGCGACTGGCGGCCTGATCCTCAACTTTGAAGTGGACGACCCTGATCGTGTTTATGAGCGCGCGCAGAAGGCAGGTCTGCCGATCCTGAAAACCTTGCGCGATGAACCGTTTGGCCAGCGCCATTTTATAATCAAAGACCCAAATGGCGTGCTGATCGACGTTATCAAACCGATCCCGCCCTCTCCGGAGTTCCTGGCGCAATATGCCGCTGAGGCCGTGCCGACCTAGGTCGCAATACACTGGTGGGCGTCGTCAACGCGCCCATCGGTGACAAGTAAGTCAGCTCGGTATTGGCTTGCACGGGGAACAGAATCGCGCACTATTAATATCCAATCGGTATATTGGAGGCGCAATTGGATAGCATCAAAGATCTGTTTGAAGCTTTCGCACAAAGAATTCGTTCGCCAGTCATCGGTTACATCCTTTTGATGGCGGTTCTATTTAATTGGAAAGCATTCTTCTTTCTGTTTTTTTCAGGTGATCCTGCCATCGACAAATTCGCGTTCTTTGATGACAACACCAATGGCTGGTCGTTGCTCGGATTGCCGTTGATAGCTGGCATTCTGGCAGCACTTCTAACGCCCTGGGTAAACTGGGCTGGGCAGGTTGCTGTTCAAAAACCTATGATGATGCAGCGAACAAGAAACGCACAAGCAGCACACGAAATTGCATTGCTTCGAGCCAAGCACAAGAATGCCGAGAATAGCATGGTGGACGAATTGATTCAGGCGGCCAAGCAGGATGAGACAGTCTTGCAGATCGAGGATCCAGAGGTTCGAACCAAGCTGGAAGAGCAGATAAGCGATCTACGTGAAAGCCAGAAGCGCTTTTTCTCATCGGAATCAGGCAATAACAAATTGGAGCTCAGTGGGAATGCTAGAGATATTCCAGGCTCCGACATTGGTAAGCAAATGGAAGTATTGGTTACACTAGCCAAAAATCTAGAGGAACGAGGGGATTATAATCGAGCCAACGAGGTCATCGAGGAAGTTCTTAAATTGTCAAAGCAGATAAGTAGCGGTCAATAGAACCTCTACTCCGCAGCCAGCATCGTCTCGTCAAACGCGGCGGCGATGAGTTCGCGGGTGTAAGGCTCTTTGGGGTTCTCGAAAATCTCTTCGCGCGTGCCCGATTCCACCACCTTGCCGTCTTTGAGCACCAGAATGCGGTGGGACAGAGCACGGACGACTTTGAGGTCGTGCGAAATAAACAGATACGCCAGATTGTGCTTTTTCTGGATGTCACGCAGCAGGTCCACCACCTGCGCCTGCACGCTCATATCGAGCGCTGACGTTGGCTCATCCAGCAGGATCACACGCGGTTTAAGCACCAGCGCCCGCGCAATGGAAATGCGCTGGCGCTGGCCACCGGAAAACTCGTGCGGATAGCGGAAGCGGGTTTCTGGATCAAGACCCACCTCTTCCAGCGCGCCGATGATCTCCCGGTCACGCTCCTCATAGCCCATTTTCGTCTGATGGATCAGCAGCCCCTCTTCAATGATGTCGGACACCGACATGCGCGGAGAGAGTGAGCCGAACGGGTCCTGAAAAACCACCTGAAGCTCACTGCGCAGAGGTCGCATTTGCTTGGTGTTGTGATCGGTGATGTCCATGTCCTGGAAGCGGATAACGCCCTTGGACTCCGTCAGCCGCAGCAGCGCCAGACCCAGCGTTGTCTTGCCGGAGCCGGACTCACCCACAATGCCAAGCGTCTCACCTTGGCGGATGGTGAGATCGACGCCATCAACGGCTTTGATGTGACTGACGGTCCGGCGCAGAACGCCCTTTTTGACGGGGAACCAGACTTTGAGGTCATCGGCGGCCAGTGTGATCTCTTCGTCCGGCTCGCCGAGCGGTGCACCCGATGGTTCGGTGGAAAGCAGCATCTGTGTGTAGGGATGCTCTGGGTTGGCAAAAACGTCGGTCACTGACCCTGTTTCAACGATCTTACCGCCCTGCATCACGTTCACGGTTTTTGCCAGCCGGCGCACGATACCCAGATCGTGGGTGATAAACAGCATCGCCATGCCAAGCTCTTGCTGAAGCTCGACCAGCAGTCGCAGTATTTGCGCTTGAACCGTCACATCAAGCGCTGTGGTTGGTTCATCAGCGATGAGAAGTTTGGGCGTGTTGGCGAGCGCCATCGCGATCATCACCCGCTGCCGCTGACCACCAGATAGTTGATGCGGGTAGCTGCGCAGACGGCTTTCTGGGTCCTTGATGCCGACGCGATCAAGCAGCTCCAGCGTGCGGGCGCGGGCAGCCTCATCGCGCATCCCCTGATGGACTTTCAGCACTTCGCCCACCTGTCGCTCGACCGAGTGAAGCGGGTTGAGCGAGGACATCGGCTCCTGAAAAATCATCGAGATGTCGTTGCCGCGCACCGAGCGCAATTGCTTGTCTTCAGCGCCTAGAAGCTCCTGCCCGTCGAACTGGATCGAGCCGGAGGGATGCGAGGCGGCTGGATAGGGCAGAAGCTGCAAGATTGAGAGCGCAGACACTGACTTGCCGGACCCGGACTCGCCCACCAGCGCCACTGTTTCGCCCATGGAGACATCGAACGAGACATGGTCCACGACCGTGTTCACCTCATCGCCAGAGCGAAAAGCGACTGAAAGATCTTTCACTTCAAGCAGCGGTGCCATCTAGCCCTCTACCTTTCTCGGATCGAAGGCATCGCGAACCGCCTCACCGATAAAGATGAGCAGCGAGAGCATGATGGAGATGGTCAAAAAGCCGGTGAGCCCCAGCCATGGCGCGTTGCGGTTTTCTTTGCCCTGCGCCAGCAACTCACCGAGCGAGGGTGCATCGCCTTGCAGGCCAAGGCCCAGAAAATCGAGCGCGGTCAGCGTGGTGATCGAGCCGGACAGAATGAATGGCAGGAAAGTCACCGTCGCCACCATCGCGTTGGGCAGGATGTGGCGGAACATGATCCGCATGTCTGATAGGCCAAGCGCTCGCGCGGCGCGCACATATTCAAGGTTGCGCCCCCGCAGAAATTCCGCGCGCACCAACCCCACCAGCGCCACCCAACTGAACAGGAGCAGAATGAAGAGCAGCGTCCAAAAGCCCGGCACGAAGAAAGCCGAAAAGATGAGCAGCAGGTAGAGCGAGGGGATCGAGGTCCAAATCTCGATAAAGCGCTGGAACAGCAGGTCGGTCCAGCCGCCAAAGTAACCCTGCACGGCGCCGGCTGCGATGCCGATCACCGAAGAAATCAGCGTTAGCGTAAGACCGAACAGCACCGAAAGACGGAACCCATAGATAAGCCGCGCGGCCACATCGCGCCCTTGATCATCGGTCCCCAACCAGTGATAGCCGCTTGGTCCGCAGAAGCTGTCTTCTGTGCCATCTGGCAGGTTGGCGCAGGCCACATCCTCATTCAGCGTCCAGGTTGGTGCGATGGGATAGGGCATCTGCGAGGCATAGGAACGGGTGGTGTGATCATAGCGGATCGGCGCGTGGATCATCCAGCCATTTGCCTCGATCTCTTCGCGGATGAAAGGATCGTAATAGCGCGTGATGGCGTAGAAGCCGCCGAACTTCTCCTCCGGATAATCAATGAGCACCGGGAAGAGCAACTCGCCCTGATAGGAGACGATCAGCGGGCGCTCATTGGCCACCAGCTCGGCAAACAGGGTGAGTAGAAAGAGCGCCAGGAAAATCCAAAGTGACCACCAGCCACGCTTGTTGGCTTTGAAATTGTTCAGCCGCCGCACATTAAGCGGCGACAGGCCTTTGCGCTTCATCTGCACCGGCGCGTCGCTCGGCACGGGTTCCACGTCGACATCAATCGCAGGGTTGCGGGCGTCCATCAGGTTCGCCGCGCTTCAAAATCGATGCGAGGATCAACCCACATGTAAACAAGGTCAGACAGCAGCGCGACGATGAGGCCCATCAGCGAGAAGATGTAGAGCGTGCCAAACACGACGGGATAATCGCGCCCAAAGATGCTCTCAAAGCCAAGCAGGCCGAGGCCGTCCAACGAGAAGATCGTCTCAATCAGCAACGCGCCGGTGAAGAAGGCGGAGATAAAGGCACCAGGAAACCCGGCGATGATGATCAGCATCGCGTTGCGAAAAACGTGGCCGTAAAGCACGGTGCGTTCGTCCAGGCCCTTGGCCCGCGCTGTTGTCACATATTGCTTGCGGATTTCATCGAGGAAGGAATTTTTCGTCAGCAGCGTTGTGGTGGCAAAGGCGCCCACGGCCATGGCGATCAGTGGTAGGGTGAGATGCCAGAAGTAATCCAGGATCTTTTGCCACCAGGAGAGCTGATCCCAATTCTCTGACGTCAGGCCCGTGAGCGGAAAGAGGTCCCAGAACGATCCGCCGGCAAACAGGACGATCAGCAAAATGGCGAACAGAAAGCCAGGTATCGCGTAGCCAACGATGACAATCCCGCTGGTCCAAATATCAAAGCGTGTGCCGTCTTTGACCGCCTTGGCGATGCCCAGCGGAATGGAGATGCCGTAGGAAAGCAGCGTCATCCAAAGGCCAAGTGAGATGGAGATCGGCAGCTTTTCGATGATGAGATCAATCACGTCCACATCACGGAAATAGCTCTCGCCAAAATCAAAGCGAGCGTAGTTCCAGATCATCAGGCCGAAGCGTTCCAGGGGTGGTTTGTCGAAGCCAAACTGGCGCTCAAGTTCGGCAATGAATTCAGGATCAAGCCCCTGCGCCCCACGATAAACCCCGGAGCCCTCATCGCCTGAGCCGAGGTCTTGTTCTTGGCCGGAAAAGTCGCCGCTGCCGCCGGTAAAGCGTTCGGTCGCACTGACATCCGTGCCTTGCAGCTGCGCGATCACCCGCTCAATCGGACCACCAGGCGCGAACTGCACAACGGCAAACGACAATGCCATGATGCCCAGAATTGTAGGCACCATCAAAAGCACGCGGCGGACGATATAGGCGAGCATATCCTAGAGCCCTTTGCGCCAGCCGTTGGCTGAGATGCTGCCACACGCGCCTTTGTCATCCCGGACGCCATAGGTGATCCGGGATCTGCTGCCAACGAGAACTTGGCAGATCCCGGCTCTCACGGAGCTCGGCCGGGATGACGATGTGCAGGTAGTGAGCATCATCCCTCCATCCACCAATGTGTTTCAATAGGCAGGGTGAAGCGTGGCACACTCTCTGGCCGCCTGATACGCGTTTCATGCGCAATCCAGTGCGCGCCCGAATGCCATTGCGGTATCCAGAAATGGAAGGGCCGCAGCACCCGGTCCATCACGCTCATGACGGTGTAAAGCTCATCCAGCGTTTCGGCCAATTCGGCCTTCTCGATAAGCCCGTCAATCGCAGGCACCGCAATGCCGGCAACATTCCAAGCGCCGGGCTGGTTGGCCGACCAGGAGCCGTACACCGCGCGCATACCGCTGCCTGGCGTGAGGGCAGGTGCCAAGTTGAGGCCGACAACATCAAAATCGAAACTGTTTATGCGCGCCTGATATTGCGTTGGATCGACGATGCGCAGAGACGCGTTGATGCCAAGGCGCTGCATGTTTTGAACGAGCGGCGAGTAGATGCGCTCAAAAGCTTGCGAGACGAGCAGAAACTCCACCTCAAGCTGTTCGCCATTCTCATCGATGCGCCTGCCACCATCCAAGCGCCAGCCAGCCTCGTTCATCAAGCGGTTGGCCTCGCCCAGAAGATTTCTGTCAGCGCCCGATCCATCGGAGATCGGTGGCACATAAGGTTCTTCAAACGTCTCTGGCAAAAGCTCATCACGTAGCGGTTCCAGAAGTGCCAACTCTGCCGCGTTCGGCAGGCCGGACGCCATGTAAGGCGCATTCTGGAACGTCGATTGCGTACGCTTGTAAAGGCCGTAAAAGATGCGATCGTTGGTCCATTCAAAATCGAACAACAGCCCAATGGCATGGCGCAGGCGACGGTCAGAGAACTTATCGCGGCGGGTGTTGAAAAAAGCGCCTTGCGCCCCGCCAGGACGTTCGTTTTCGATGGTTGACTGGACGACCTCGCCGCTTTCCACGCGTGGGAAATCATAGGCGGTGGCCCATAGGCGCGAGACGGACTCTCGCCGCACATTCATTTCGCCCGCTTTGAACGCTTCAAACGCGACATCGCGGTCGCGGTAATAGTTAATGCGGATGGTGTTGAAATTGCTGGTGCCGCGCGCGAACGGCATATCGGCGGCCCAATAGTCCTCCACACGATCATATTCGATGAACCGGCCAACCTCGAAATCACCAACTTGATAGGCGCCAGAGCCGAGGATGGGTTCAAGGGTGGAGGCTTCGAAGTCCTTGCCGTCCCAGAAGGCTTGCGAAAACACCGGCAGGCCCAAAATCGCCAGATGGGCCGTGCGCGGGCGACCTTCGGCAAAGGTGACACGCAGGAGATCATCCTCTAGAGCCTCGGCGCTTTCCACCGGGGCAAGGCCCGGCTTCAGGGTCTCATGCCCTTGCTCCGCCAGCGTCTGCATCGACCAAGCAACGTCTGAGGCCATCACGCGGCTACCATCGTGAAAGCGGGCTTCGGGCCTTATCTTGAAATCGTAGGTCAGACCGTCGTCGGTGAACTCAACCCACTGCGCAAGCGCACCATAGTAGGAATCCGCCTCATCGCCGGTGGTGGTCATCAGGCCATCGAAGGTGAGGCCGACGCGCAATGCGCCGTCTCCACGGTTCACAAAACCATTGAGTGTGTTGAAGGTGTTGAAGTTCTGATTCATGAGCCGCGTACCAGGCTGGTAACTCAGCATTCCACCCTTGGGTGCATCAACATTCACATGCGGGAAATGGCTGTAATCAGCAGGCAGAGCAAGCGTGCCGAACGAGGAAAGCCCGTGGCTGCGCGTGACGCTGGATTGCGCAAAGGCGGAAAGCGGGAGCGTTGTTGCGGCCGCCATAACGCCAGTGGATTTCAGAACCGAGCGACGCGTGACGTTCCGCAAGATCAGCGATGGCGTTTTCAAGCTCATTGGTCAGCTTCCCCGGTGATGGCGACACGCTCTTCATCGTACCACCAGATTGTCGGAAACCCGATGTCATAGGTCGGGAGTGTATCTGGGCGGTCAAACCTGTCCCACCGGGCCACACGTGCCGCTGGCAAGCCCCATCCTGGGATCACATAATGGTTCCACAGCAAAACCCGGTCCATCGCCCGTGTGGCGACTTCCAGCGCGTCGCGATCTTCGGCAAAGATAATCCGTTCGATCAACGCATCCACCGCCTCGTCTGCAATGCCTGCGGTGTTGCGCGTGCCTTCAAGGGCGGCTGACTGAGAGCCGAAGAAATCGCGCTGTTCATTGCCAGGTGAAGAGGACTGCACCCAACCCGAATAGATCATGTCATAGTCGCGCGAGCGTTCGCGGTTGGTGTATTGCGAGGAGTCCGCGATGCGCACGACAAGCTCAATACCCACCAATTCAAGTGACTGGGCAAGCTGATTGGCCGCTGGCTCTTGTGTCGGGCCGTTGAGCAGAAGTTCGATGGAAACCGGCGCACCGGACGCATCGCGCATGACACGTCGCGTCGGGTCTGAGCGCAGGCCAATTGCAACCAGAATACGATGGATGAAGCCGGTTCCAGCCTGCTCCGGATCAACCTCTTCGCGAACGGTCCAACCGCCAGCTTCAAACAGATCCAATGCAGTGC
This sequence comes from Pseudomonadota bacterium, assembly GCA_039814945.1. Taxonomy (GTDB): domain Bacteria; phylum Pseudomonadota; class Alphaproteobacteria; order Rhizobiales; family MH13; genus MH13. The sequence continues at coordinate 192,637 of JBCCAF010000003.1, read as the reverse complement.
GGATATTCTCGCGGCGTGCCTCTGATGAGCCATTGGCCGGATTGAAGTGCGCGGTGGTGAAAACCTCATCAGGAATGGTGATGCCGTCGCTGCGCAGCTCTTCCAGCAACGTAAGTTCATCGCCTTGCGGCACGCCAGAACTTGCCAGCTCATCCAGACCGGTGAAGTAGCTGTCATACTGGCGGTAGCTATCGAAGAACAGGCCGCGATTGATCGCTTGGAAATCGAACACATAGTTCATCGCGCGGCGAATATTACGATCCTCGAACACCGGGCGCTGGGCATTCATCACGAAGCCGACCATCAGCCCGCGGCTGCGATAGGGCTCGACAAACTCCTCCAGAACGATCCGGCCATCCTCGACGGGCGCAATGTCATAGCCGGTCGCCCAGTTGCGTGCCCGATTCTCAAGGCGAAAATCAAAAGCGTCGGCCTTGAACGCCTCAAACGCCACATCGCTGTCGCGGAAAAATGTGTAGCTGATCGTATCGAAATTGTGCTGGCCGACATTCACGTTCACCGCAGCGCCCCAATAGTCCTCAACGCGCTCATATGTGATGCTGCGCCCGGCGATCACCGAGCCAACACGATAGGGCCCTGAACCCAGCGGTGCTTCCAACGTGCCGCGTGAGATATCGCGGGTGTTGCCGTTCGCATCGGGCTGCGTCCACCAATGGGCAGGCACCACCGTCAGCTGACCGACGATAAGGGGCAGCTCGCGGTTGCCAGTCTGGTCAAAAGTAAAGGTGACATCGCGCTCGCCACTTATCTGCGCGCTTGTCACATGCGAATAATAGGCCGCCTGCTGCGGGTTGTGCTCCACCAGCGCATTGAAGGAAAACACCACATCGGCCGGTGTAACGGGCATGCCATCATGCCAGCGGGCGCCTTCGCGCAGCCGGTAAGTGACATAGGAGTAGTCATCGGGGTAGCGCACCGCTTCCGCCAGCAGACCATATTGCGTCGAGCGCTCATCCTGCGAGGCGACCGTCAGCGTGTCATAGACAAGTCCAAGCCCTAGTGGCGTGATCCCTCGCGGCGGCACAAAGTTCAAACTGTCAAAGGTGCCCAGGTCAGCCAGGCGAACAGAACCACCTTTGGGCGCTTCCTGGTTCACATAATCAAAATGGGCAAAGTCTTCGGGGTATTTCGGCGCACCTTCATTGAGCGTGATGAAATGCTGCCAATCATCATAGATCGGTTCAGCAAGCTCGGTGCTCTGTTCGCTCTCTTGCACCGCGCCATCAGGCGCCTGCGCACTGGGCTCGCTCTGCGCGTAGGCATCCGAACCGGCGAACACCAGAAAACCAACCGCCAACCACACGGCGAGACCGGTAACTTTGGCAGCGGCAGCCATGCCACGGCTGTGACCCTTGCGGTCAGCGATTATCACGAGGCGGTACCTTCATGCATTAGTGTCGTCCATCTCTCATCAGGCCGTCGGCAACATGCCAAGCAGGAAGAATGCCAACCCGCATCAGGCCACACTGATTCGAAACCAAACGTGATGGGGAATATGGCGCAGTTGCGGCGTGGCGGCGAGGGCAGGCGTGTGATCACAGCCTATTGAAGTGCCGTGTTGATGCCGTCAGACGCAAAAAAGCGCCGGATACCTCCGACGCTTTGGTGTGTTTTGCCAGCAAAAAGCTAGGCTTACTGCGTGGCAGCAACCGTGGACAGGTCAATCGGCTCAGCCTGCAACGTGTTGAGATAGGCCAGGATGTCGGCGCGGTCTTCAACATCGCGAATACCGGCAAAGCCCATGGTCGTGCCATCAAGATAACCACGTGGGTTGGCGATGAAACCGTCGAGCTCTTCAAAGCCCCAGACTTCGCCAGCAGCGCCAACGCCAGCCATGGCATCGGAGTAGTTGAAGCCACCAATTTCGCCCTTGGCGCGGTTAAGGATGCCCCAGAGGTGTGGGCCAACGCCATCGGCGCCGCCTTCGTCAAACGTGTGGCAGGATGCACAGCGGCGCACGGCGCTTTCGCCCGCAGCAACATCAGCGGTGGCCAGAAGATCAAGCACGGAGACCATCTCTTCTTCTTCGGCGCCTGCATCAGCAACGTCAGCTTCAGGAACCTCGATGGAGTAACCGGCAACTTCCGGTTCTTCGACGTGATAGATAAGCTCAGCGACGAAGCTGATGAGCATGATCACGAGAACTGATCCCAGAAGCGCGCCCACAATCTTATTGAGCTCAAAACCGTCCATGTCGAAAAATCCCAATCTATGTTGAGGCCAACAGAAGTATCGAGCGTTCGCACGCCCCCAACTGGTCGCGGTGATAACCCCATAACCGGCTGCCTTGCAATAAGTGCAAAGGGATGACAGGGGGGTCTTGCGACCATTTGCCCAGTCCTATGGGCCAGAAACACTGAACAATGTCCAAAGGCATGCCTGCATGAAGGAAAAATCAGCCCGCGCCCTGGTGTTGATCCCGGCCCGTATGGCTTCCACCCGCCTGCCCGGAAAGCCGCTGGCAATGATCGGTGATAAACCGATGATCGTGCATGTGGTTGACCGTGCGCGCGGCGCTGGCCTTGGCGAGCCCGTGGTGGCAACCGATGATGCTGATGTGTTGCAAGCCGTGGAGGCCCATGGCGGCAAAGCGGTAATGACCCGTTCTGATCATCCGTCGGGCTCTGATCGCATTTTTGAAGCGCTGCAATTGCTGGACCCGGCAGGTGAGGTGGACATAATCGTCAATGTGCAGGGCGATTTGCCAACGCTCGACCCCACCATCATCCAAAAGGCCGCTGCTCTGATGGACGATCCGGCGGTGGACGTCGCCACGCTCACAACGCCGATCAAAGTCGACCATGAAAGAACCGATCCCAATGTGGTGAAGGTGGTTGGCACACCTATTGGCAACCAGCATTTGCGGGCGCTGTATTTCACCCGCGCCACCGCTCCCCACGGCGATGGCCCGCTGTTCCATCATATCGGCCTGTACGTGTATCGCCGCTCGGCGTTGGAGCGCTTTGTCAGCCTGCCACCCTCAACGCTGGAAAAGCGTGAGAAGCTGGAGCAGTTGCGCGCACTGGAAGCTGGCATGCGCATTGATGTTGCCATTGTTGATGGTGTACCGCTTGGCGTGGACACGCCCGGCCATCTAGACGAGGCCCGTCGGCAACTGGCATAGCTTTGCCACAGTAAGAAACAGCGCGACCAAGCGGTCGTTCCGTGCCTTTTGGCTCTGGGCCTGCGGCCCAACCGCGGGTAGGAACGGAGCGTCTCGCACCAGGAAGAAAAAGAAAAGTAATGCGTATCGTTTTCCAGGGCGAGCCTGGCGCCAACTCGCACATTGCCTGCAAAGAAGCCTATCCAGATGCCGAGCCCGTGCCGTGCCCGACATTTGAAGACGCGTTTGCGATGATCGAGGATGGGAAAGCCGATCTGGGCATGATTCCCATTGAGAACTCGGTTGCTGGCCGCGTGGCAGATATCCACCACCTGCTGCCGACGTCGCCGCTGCACATCACCGGCGAACATTTTTTGCCTATCCACCATCAGCTTGTGGCGCTGAAGGGCGTGACGCTTGATCAAGTGAAAAGCGCCCAAAGCCATGTGATGGCGCTTGGCCAGTGCCGTAAATTCCTGCGCGAGCATCGCTTGGAGGCGGTCATTGGTGCAGACACGGCAGGCTCGGCCCGGCAGATCGCCGAACGCAATGATCCTGCTCAGGCAGCAATAGCATCCTCCTTGGCTGCCGAGGTCTATGGGCTCAACGTGTTGGCGCAAGACATTGAAGATGAAGATCACAACACCACGCGGTTCATCACCCTGGCCCGCGAGCCGATCAGCCTGGCACCTGGCAACGGGCCTGTCGTAACAGCGTTCATCTTCAGGGTGCGCAACGTGTCGGCGGCGCTGTTTAAGGCGCTGTCGGGGTTTGCGACCAATTCGGTAAACATGACCAAGCTGGAGAGCTATCAAACCGGCGGGCAATTCTTCGCCTCGCAGTTTTACGCTGAGATTGATGGCCACCCGGATGACAAGCACGTGGCGCTGGCCATGGAAGAGCTGGAGTTCTTCTCCGCTGAGCTTCGCATCCTCGGCACCTTCGCGGCGCACCCCTATCGCGCCTATATCTTAGAGCCTGAAGAAAACCGCGCCCTGCGCCCCTCGCCTGGAGTGTAAGGCATGACACAACTTAATCTTGGCAAACCCGATCTCGGGAAGGTCGTTCTGACCGTTGGTGATTGGTCTCCGGAAGGCTGGATCTCCCATCTCGAGCGGCATGTTCCGCGCGAAGATGTGATCTTCACAGATGGCAAAACCCCACCATCGCCGGACATCTGCGCGCAGGTGAAATATGCCGTTGCTTGGCACACGCCCGATGGGTTTTTCGCCAACTTTCCAAACCTGAAAGCGATCCTGTCCACCGGTGCGGGTGTGGACCATCTGGTGCGCCGGGCTGACTTGGCAGAGAACGTCGCGATCATCCGCGTCATTGATCCGGACTTAACCGGCCGTGTGACCGCTTGGACGGTGATGAACGTGATCGCCCATCATCGCCAAGCGCTGGATTATCTGGATGCGCAAAATCAAGCTGAGTGGAACCCGTTGCCGCAGACGTCCGCACCCGATGTGCGTGTTGGCATTATGGGCTTTGGCGAGCTGGGCCAGTCGGTTGCCGCTGTGTTGAAGCTCTTGGGCTATGACCTTGCCGGATGGGCGCGCAGCCCCAGGCCCAATGCGGACATTCCAGTGTTTTCCGGACTTGGTGAGCTGGATGCGTTTCTTGCTCGCACTGACATTTTGATCTGCTTGCTGCCGCTGACCAACGAGACACGCGAAATCTTAAACGCCGACCTTTTCGCCAAGCTGCCCCAAGATGGCGTGACCGGCGGACCGTTTGTGATCAATGGTGGGCGTGGCGGCCATCAGAATGAGGCTGATCTCTTGCAAGCCTTGCAAGACGGCACGCTAAAAGGCGCCTCCATCGATGTGTTTCATCAGGAGCCTTTGCCCAGCGACAACCCGCTTTGGAAAGCCCCGAACATCCTCATCACCCCGCACACCGCCGGCATGAGCGCGCCAGAATCTTTGCTCGGGCGTATGGTGGACAATTTGATCGCCTTTGCCTCCGGCAAGACACTTGACAATCTGGTGGACCGCAAAGCCGGGTATTAGAGTTTCAACCCTAAAGCCGCACAGTAATTTGATGCGTTAGGCTTAAGTTCGAACTTTGAGTTCTGCCTCTGTATCGCAACGGAACAGCAACGCATGCCCTACACTCTAGACAGTCTTGACTATGACGGACCGAGGATGGAGGCCGAGTGGATTGGCTGGGGGCACGCGCCAGGTGAGGTTGAAGCCCGTCGAAGAAGCGAAGTCGTTCGCAATGGATGGCAAAATGGTGCGCGGCGTCTCACGCAGGACGAAATCCCCGATGGATTGCTGTTAAAGGGCGTAAAAAACGCGCCTGAGCTTGGATATGATAATGCTTGGGCTTTTGCTCCCAGCGGAGCCCTCATCATTCGCGATGATTTTCGGAAGATGATCGAAGATATGGATCCCGGCTTGCACCAGTTTCTCGATATGCCTGTTTATCTGAAGTACAGAAAAGAAAAAATACGCGCTAGGGACGATTGGTATCTTTTAAATATATTATGCCATCAAGAAACTCTTGATGAAAAAAAATCACGTGGCCTACGAGATCTGACTTGGACGTCGAATAAGTTGATTGCCAGCCCTTCCGGTGTGGTTCTTGATGAAAGTAAGCTGTCGGAAGCCAACCTTTGGCACGAAAAAGGCTATATTTTCCAAACTTTCATGTCTGACCGGCTGCACGAGGCGATCAAAGAAGCGGGCATCAAGTTCTACAAAAGGCACAAAGTGAAGTCCTAGGATCGAAACCCGTTGAGATCATTGTTTGAAGGGCTCAATCTGATCGCAACGTCGGGCCGATGCTATTCAATAGGCTTCAACACTAAAGCCGCTTGATGGTGCGTGCCTCTCCGATGCGCTTTTCTGCATCGCTTAGCGGTTCAGGCACCGTCGACATGGCGAATGCATTGGCGTGAAACAGCGTTGCATCATCCAGCATGATGCCGACATGCCCTGGCCAGAACACCAGATCACCGCGCAGCAAACCCTTCTCGCGATTGACCGTCATGCCAAGGTCGTTTTCCTGCATGTCGCTGTCGCGCGGGCAGCGGATGCCAGCCTGTTGCAACGCCAGTTGGACGAGTGCTGAGCAATCAATACCCAGCGCTGATCGTCCGCCCCAGACATAGGGCGTGTGCGTGAAAAGCTGCGCCACGGCCACCCAGTCTTCAAAAGGAGTATTCATCGCCCTCAGGTGTGCTCCGGGGATTGCACCGGCGTCAGTTTGCGCAAAAGGCGCTGACGAACCACCAACACGTATAATGGGATCAAAAACACGAACCTGCGCACCCATCGGTATCGGCCCGTCGCCAAGCACCTTGATGCTCTGGTTTGTTGCACGGGTTAGCGGCACGCTCACCAGATGTGTTGGCTCTGCTCCGTCGCTTGCAACCAGGCTCAATGCACTGATCCAACCGACATAATCGTCAGTCATCAGTTGGCCCCAAGCCCAATATCCTTCGGTCTGGTAGACCGTAAAAGTTTCGCCATAGAGCGCCTGGCTGGTCCGCGCCTCGCCCATCTGGTCGCTCAAAATATCGGTTAAAGGCTCGATGACGCGATGCGGTTTTCCATCAACGAACTGAGCGGCATCCAACTGGCCTTTCAGATGAGCCGCGGCGATGTCCTGCTTGTAGGGATGCAAACGGCGATCCAAATCGGGGCCAGCCCCATCTGGCATCAGCGGATATCCTCAGCGTGCCCAACAATGGTTTCGGCCAACGCTTCCACATAGAGCGCGCCATCAACGGTACGCTGGATGATCACGTTGCGCTTGTCAGCATCGTCGCGTTTGCGGCTGACGAGCCCCATGGACCCCATCGTGTCGAGCGCGCGGGTGATCACTGGCTTGGTGACCTCAAGCTTGGCGGCTAGGCCGCGCACTGTGTGGGGCGGGGTTTCCAAATAGATCGTCAGCAGGATCAGCATCTGCCGTTCGGTCAGATCACCGATGTTCCCGCGCACACGCGTCAGCGCAACATCGTGCCACAGCCGCAGAGCTTTCTGCGGCGACAGCCCTGCCCCACGACTGGGCGAAAACCCTGCTGATGCGAACCCACTCAACGCAACACGCGCTCCGCATGACAATTGTTTCGGAAGCGCAATTGATACCGTATTTTGGGGGTCTGAATCAATCCATAGGGGCGTAGCGCTTGGCAACAAGGTTAAAAAGCGCCCGAACAGCTTGCGTCTCGCCACCCTCCGGTCGGCCAGGCCGCGTGGATGGTGTCCAGCCGTAAATGTCGAAATGCGCCCAGCTTTTGGCGTTGGATACGAACCGGCGCAGGAAAAGCGCCGCCGTGATCGCACCGGCAAAGGGCATGTTGCCGGTGTTAGAAATGTCGGCAACCTTGCCAGTGATAGCGCTGTCATAGCGATCCCACAGCGGCATGCGCCACACCGGATCATCATGGTCTCGGCTTGCTGCTTCGATCTCACTGGCAAGCGCATCATCGTCAGTGAAGAACGGCGGCAGGTCAGGGCCGAGTGCAACCCGTGCCGCGCCGGTCAGCGTTGCCATATCAATCATCAAGTCGGGTGTTTCTTCATCGCCCAGCGCCAGCGCATCGCCGAGCACCAAACGGCCTTCCGCATCGGTGTTGCCGATCTCTACACTGAGACCTTTGCGACTGGTGAGCACGTCACTGGGCCGGAAAGCCTGCGAAGCAATGGAATTCTCAACGCATGGGATGAGCACCCGCAGCCGCACGGGAAGCTTGGCCTGCATGATCATCAGCGCCAAAGCGAGCACCGCAGCTGCGCCACCCATATCCTTCTTCATCAACGCCATGGAATTGCCCGGCTTGATGTTGAGCCCGCCACTGTCAAAGCAAACGCCCTTGCCAACCAGGGTTACGCGTGGTGCATCGTCCTTGCCGCCATTCCACTGCATGTCGAACAGGCGCGGTGCGTCCTTGGCCGCCGCCCCAACCGTATGGATCATGGGGAACGGGTTGTCCGGGTCGAGCAAGTCTTCGCCAACAATGACACTGGCCTTCGCACCAAACGCCTCTGTCAGACCGACCGCGCTGTCTGCCAAGGCCTCCGGCCCAAGCAGATTGGCCGGTGTATTGATTAACTCACGCCCAAAGATAACGCCGCGCGCTTGGATCAAGGCGCGCTCTCGGGCAGGGTCCGCCGTTGCCAAATGCACCGCGCCACGCTTTGCGGGTTTGAAGGCGGTGAATTTATAGGCCCCAAGCAGGAACGCCGTCAGCGCTGTCTCTGCATTGGCGAGAGGCGTTTCCAATGTGTAGGTGCCTGCGGGCAGCTGGCCTGCCAAGGCACCCATGGTGAAGCCCGGATCAGGCAGACCATCTTTGCCTGTCTCGCATCCCAGAAGCGCTGCGACGATTGCCCCTTCGCCGTTGGGCAACACCAGTAACTGACCGGCTTTGGCCTCAAACCCCTGCGCCTTCGACCAGTTGACAAGAGCCGTCTCATGCTCCGGTAGAACGGATTTGGCCGCATCGAGCGATGTCACGCCAAAAAGCGGGATCCTGGGCACGTCTGGATCGAGGCTCTCAGGCAAAGGCAGCTGTGCGGCAAGCGCATCATAGTCGGGCAGGGAAACGGCCAAGGGGAACCTCGAAGGTAGGTTGGATGGCGGCAGCAAACCGCTGATTTCGGTCGGGTTTAAGGGTTCATTAGGGTTAACGGAGTATTGCTTCAAGCAACCAAGTGGCAAGGGCTGATGCACCAAGTGCATTGCGCCAACCACGATTTTTCGGTGCGCAGCAAGTCATGAGCCACAACGTTTTTCATATGCCCTCTCCGTCACGCCGCTGGCGCAAGCTGGCCAGTCTGGCTCTTGTCGGCGCAGCGCTTGTGGTCGCTGGTTGCAGCACATCTGCGGTCTCAACGCATGGCACAGCTGTTGAGGGTCGGGCAGAATTGCTCTCGCAAGATCAATTGCGAAGTGCTGCCAGCCGGTGGGAGCAGCGCTATGACAGCGATCCAAATGACCGCACCACAGCGCTCAACTATGGTGCCGCCTTGCGCGGGCTTGGACGTCATGATCAAGCGGTGGCCGTGCTGCGCCGCGCGGTGATCTCCAATGAAGGGGACCGAGAAGTGCAAGCGGCTTACGCCAAGGCGCTGACATCCGCGGGACGGTTTGAAGAAGCTTTGCAGGTGATCGGTCAGGCTCATACACAAGCTCGCCCGGACTGGCGCTTGCTTTCGGCCCAAGGCACAATTCTCGATCAACTGGGTCGTCACGCTGACGCACGCGCATCCTATGCCAGTGCTCTGCGCATCGTGCCCGATGAGCCAACGGTGCTGAGCAATCTTGGCATGTCGTATGTGCTGGAAGGCAATTTGGTAGAGGCCGAACGTACGCTACGCCAAGCGATTGCAGGTGGCCGCCAGGTTGACCCACGTGTGCGCGGCAACCTAGCCCTTGTTGTTGGCCTGCAGGGCCGTTTTGACGAGGCCATGCAGATCGCCCAACAGGATCTACCGCCGCAAGAAGCCCAGGCGAATATTGCTTATCTCCGGCAGATGCTCTCGGAGGCCGACCGTTGGGGCCAAGTCGCCGCGGTGGATGGGCAGTAGCCAGAAACGTAGCGGTCGGTCCGCAGGACCGGAGCGCACTAGAAAAAGCTAAGAGGCTGCCTGCCTTGGCCAGACAAATCTGGCGATTCACTCCTCGACCGGCACAAAATCAAACGCGCCATCTTGGTAGAGGAAGCTCACACACTCTTCTTCTGAAACGCAACTGCTGACATGCGGTACGTTCGCTGGAATGCGATAGAATGAGCCCTGTGGCAGGTGCACTTGCGGCCCGTCATCGCCAAGAGCGACATGGGTCATCACACCCGACACAATAACACCGTACATGTCCGCGCTCTTGACGTGAGCTGGGCTGACAAGCCCGCCTGGTAGAGCAACCATCGCCATATAAGGTTCCGCGAAGCGGTCGCCGATGAGTGGCGCAAAAGCGACACCTTCAGGCGTCGTCGCCCAATCCAATGCCGAGGGTGGGACGGGCTGGATCGGTTCTCCGGCCGAAGTTGGAACAACGGATATCCAAGCTGTGGCGAGGGCAAGTAGGGTTTGTTTGAAGGGCATTGCTCATCTCCTTTTATAGTACCATTTGGTATCAAAGAATTAGAAACCAAATGATACTATGTCAAGAGTAGTGATTTGAAAGAGCGCTGTGACAAGAGTGCGTCCTATCAACGTCTGGATGCGAATGATTAAGACGATGTGTGAATTTTTTAAGGTTTGATTCTCAAGGCGGTGGCCGGCGCGATGTTGCTTAACCGCTCGCCATCACCTGAATAACCGTCGGGCCAATAATCACGATGAAGAGGCATGGCAAGAAAAACACGATCATCGGGACAGTCAGCTTCGGCGGCAAACTTGCAGCTTTCTTTTCGGCTTCACCCATACGCATATCGCGGCTTTCTTGAGCCAAGACACGCAGTGCCTGGCCCACGGGCGTGCCGTAGCTGTCGGCTTGAATAAGCGATGTCATCACCGATCTGACTGCTTCCAATCCTGTGCGACGTCCTAGGTTCTCGTAGGCCTTGCGACGATCATTCAAGTAGGAAAGTTCAGCGTTTACCAGCGCCAGTTCTTCGGCCAACGGTATGGATTGTACCGCCACCTCGTCGGCAACCTTCTTAAACGCTTGTTCAATCGACATGCCAGACTCAACGCAAATGAGCATCAGGTCGAGGGCGTCCGGCCAGGCACGGCGGATGGACAGCTGTCTTTTTTGAATTTTGTTTTTCAAAAGCACGTTGGGCATGTAAACGCCGACGCCACCGATGCCGACCGCTATGAGTATGCGGATCAACGCTGGTTGATCAAAATCTCCGATGCCAAACAGGTACACAAGAGCGAAGAGAAACAGCGCCAACGGGATAACCAACCGTGAAAAAATGTAGCGCACCACAGCGGTCTCGCCACGTTCGCCGGCCTGCGCCAGTTTATCGCGCGTCCCATCGGCCAGCAGTCGCTGTTTAAGATCGAACTGGTCGACAATATTTTGCATGTACTGCTTGGGTTGTTGCCGAAGATTGGGGCGTGGACCATGTTGATTTTCGCGTGCCAGTGCAGCCCGTTCGCGCGCGCGGATGGTTGAGCGTTCGACCGCCATACGCTTCTTACGCATCGAAAGATCGCTTTTAGCAAGCAGCGGCACGGCCACAGTAAACACTGTTGCTGCCACCGCAATTGCGCTGAACATGGCAAACAGGAACTGCGGATTTGTGAGCGTAAAGAGAAGCTCATCCATGGCGGTTGATCCGTTTCACCCGTTAGATGTCAAAATTGATCATTTTGCGCATGACCAGAACGCCGGTTAGCATCAAGAGGACGCAAGCGCCGAGCAACAGATTGCCCAGCCGATCAGTGAACAAAAGCAGGATGTAATTGGGTGATGACAGGTAGAGGAATGTGATCACGGCCAACGGAAGGCAGGCAATGATGGCCGCCGATGATTTGGCCTCCATCGACATGGCGTCGATTTTAGCCTTCATCTTTCTACGATCGCGAACCACGCGAGAAAGATTGCCCAAGGGCTCCGAAAGGTTGCCACCAGACTGGCCTTGAATGGCCATCATGATCGAAAGGAAATTCACCTCTGGAAGCGGTACGCGCTCATGCATTCTGGCAATCGCTTCATTGAGTTGGACACCCAACTGTTGCTGCTCAACGACGTGCTTAAACTCCGCGCGCACCGGTTCAGCGGCTTCGCGCGAGATGATCATCATACAGTCGTTCAGCGGCAGACCAGCTTTCATGCCGCGGACGATGACGTCCAGCGCGTTGGGAAACTCGGTCAAGAACTTCTTCATCCGGCTCTTGCCTTTGAAGTTCACATACCAGTTGGGCAAACCGAATGCGCCCGCCACGGCGCCGGCCACGGCGGCATAAATCGGCGCTCCGACACTGCTCAACCCGGCATAAAACGCAACGCCACAAGCGATGCTGATGATCCAAAAAGTGCGCTTTGTCCACGTTAGGCCCGCACGCGTGATACGCACTTCCAATGAAGCACGGCTTGAACCATTTTTCTTTGTTTTCTCGTCTATCAGTTGCTGCTGCTGCTTAAGCTTGGAGGCGATGTTCTTGCGCCGACTAGCAGCATCCTCAGCCGAGGCTTGGCGTGCATGAGCAGCCCGGCGATCAACGACGGAAACCTTGTTGATGCGGTCTTTCTTGTCTTGCCGCTCCATCAGCGGTGAAAGAAGCGCGTAGGCCAGCCCGCTAATCGAAAGCGCGGCCAGGATACCAACAGCTATGGTTACGGTTTGAGGGTCAAACATGGTCAGCTCTCACCCTCATGCCGAAAGCAGCTCTTCATCAACCGCCGAAGCGTCCAGCGCTGCGGCCAGGCGGTTCTCTTCGTTGTAGTAGCGAGCACGATCCCAGAAATTCGGACGACCAACGCCTGTTGATTTATGTCTGCCAATGATTTTGCCGTTCGCATCTTCGCCCAGCAGTTCGTAAACGAAGAGATCCTGCGTTGTGATGATCTCACCTTCCATCCCCAACACTTCGGTGATGTGGGTGATGCGGCGTGAGCCATCACGCAAACGCGAAGCCTGCACGATGACGTCGACAGAGGACGTGATCATGTCGCGGATGGTTCGTGATGGCAGCGAGAACCCACCCATGGTGATCATGGACTCCATACGGCTGAGAGCTTCACGCGGTGAGTTGGCGTGCAGCGTGCCCATTGAGCCATCATGGCCGGTGTTCATCGCCTGCAAAAGATCAAAGGCTTCAGGTCCGCGCACCTCACCGACGATAATCCGCTCTGGACGCATACGAAGACAGTTTTTCACCAGGTCGCGCATCGTCACAGTGCCCTCGCCTTCAAGGTTGGGCGGGCGTGTTTCCAAACGCACAACGTGCGGCTGTTGCAACTGAAGTTCGGCGGCATCTTCGCACGTTATGATGCGTTCATCTTGCTCGATGAATGCCGTCAGGCAATTGAGCAATGTCGTTTTACCTGAACCGGTACCACCTGAAATCACGACGTTGCAGCGGACTTTACCGATGATTTCTAGAACTTGGGCACCTTCTGGCGTGATCGTCCCGAAATTCACCAGCTGCTGAAGTGTGAGCTTGTCTTTTTTGAACTTACGAATGGTCAGTGTCGGACCATCAATTGCCAGAGGCGGCGCGATGACGTTGACACGCGAGCCGTCAAGCAGGCGCGCATCGCAGATCGGCGAACTTTCATCCACGCGGCGGCCAACTTGGCTCACGATCCGCTGACAGATGTTCATCAGTTGCTGGTTGTCGCGGAACTTTACGCTGGTCAGCTGAACCTTGCCGTCAACCTCGATGAACGTGTTGTCGGCACCGTTCACCATGATGTCGGCAATGTCATCACGCGCCAGAAGGGGTTCCAGCGGACCAAAGCCCATTACGTCGTTGCAAATGTCTTCCAGGATCATCTCCTGGTCCGCAATCGACATGGCAAGGTTTTTAAGCGCGATGATTTCGGTAACGACGTCGCGGATCTCTTCGCGTGCTGAATCGTTATCCATCCGCGTGAGCTGCGCCAGATCGATCGTATCAATCATTGCGGAGAACACATCGGTCTTGATATCGTAGTAGTCCGAGCGGCGCACTTTGGGGGCAGGCTCAGCCTGCGGCGCCGGACTTGGAGGCGGTGCTGGTTGCGGAGCTACGGCAGCGGGGGGCGTTGGAATTGGTGAAGCTTTTACGGGTTCAGCCACAGCCATAGGAGTCTCCACTGCCGTAGGACCAGAGCTGGGTACCGGCGTCGGGATTTGCGCCGCAATGCCTCCCTGTCCGGAGCTAGGTGTTGATGTGGGACCAGATACGCCGCGACGCCCAAACATAGCTTACGAAGCCTTTTTACGCTGCAGAAGTTTCTGCATGAAGGGTGGCAAAGGCGACTTTTTCTGAAGCCTTCCGGTGTTTCGGCCGCTAATGGCAGCCGCGATTGCCTCAAAGGCGGCAACCGCCTCGTGCTTGGGGGCAACTTCCTCAATCATATGGCCTGAGTTGGCGGCGTTACCGAAAACCTCAGCATCGAACGGGACCACTGCCAGAGGCTCAAGAGAAAGCGCGTCGGCGAAATCCTTCGCTTCAATTTCCGGGCGCTTGGGCATACCCGCCATGTTCAACACCAGCCGTGGCGGGCCGTCATTGGGACGCGCTTGTTTCACTGCATCAATGAGGTTTTTCGCATTGCGCAAGCTTGCAAGATCTGGTGCTGCAACGATCACCAGTTCGTCAGCATCAATCAGGGATTTGCGCACCCACCCAGACCAGTGATGTGGCAGGTCGAACACAGATGCTGGCACAGAGGCCCGCAGAATGTCCGTTATCTGCTCAAACTGGTGTTCGGGGAAATCGGTGACCTTGTCGAGCGTAGAGGGTGCAGCCAGAAGGCTTAAGCGATCCGAGCACTTGGCAAGCAAGCGATCGACGAACGTTTCGTCAACACGGTCTGGTGCGTTCACCACATCGCCGATACCGGTCGGTGGGTCCTGGTTGAAATCAAGGTTTGCGGTGCCAAAAGGCAAATCAAAATCGGCAATCACCGTGCTGGTTTCCAGCGACGTTGACAGGGTCCATGCCACATTGTGGGCGACGGTGGACGAGCCGCACCCACCACGTGCACCAATGAACGCGTAGGTTTTGCCGATCGCCTTCTCGGCACTAGACGCATAAAGCTCTGACACCAGACGCACCACGTCCATTGGGCCCAGCGGTGCGACCACGTAGTCGCGCACGCCAAAACGCACCAACTCGCGGTAGAGCAGCACATCGTTCACGTGGCCGATGATCACCACTTCAGTACCTGGGTCACAAACATCAGCAAGTTTGCCAAGCTGATCCAGCAGTTTGTCCGGTGCGGCCGTGTTTTCCAGCAGCAACAGGTTGGGCGTGGGTGAGGCGGTATAGAACTCAAGAGCAGCGGTAATGCCGCCTGGATGCGCGCGTACATGGGACTTGGCCATGCGGCGATCACGCGCGGCCTCTTGCACTGCCTCGATCAGTGCCGGGCTCTCGCAAAACGCCTGAATGGATATCCTTGGCACCGGTGCGATGTCGCTGGTAGCATGGGCTGACCCACCGCCATCGTGATATGCGTCGCTTTCCGGCAATGCCGGTGGACCAGCGTGAAAATCATTTGGACTATCGTCGTGCATCATTGACCCACCTGCGCAACGGAGGCTTGTGCCTCCTCAGAACTTTCTGTCGCTGTCGGCTCGCCACGGCGATAAGCGGCCAAAACTTCAGCGCGTCGACCTGCATCAGGATGACCCACACCGCGTGGGCGCACCAAATCTCGCGGATCAGCCAGAGCTGCGCCAAGGTTGGCTTGGCTGGCACAGCCAAAATTGTAGTAATCTGACTGTTCGCCTGGAGGGTTGAAGGGGTCGGCCCAAGTGCCACAGGGGTTGGTCACAGCTTCCAAACGATCGTACACCACAATGATTGGTGCGTGAGCGTTCGGGCTGCCAACCTGATAGTGCTCAACATGAATGGCACTGGGATTGCCGCCGGACCGCAAAACCACATCATGAATGTCGCCAAGGGCGTTGGTCGCCGCGTGGGCATTTTGTGATCCCTGCGGCACGCGAATGCGCAGTGCTCCTTCACCTTGGGACGCGTAAGACTGCATGAAGCCCGATAACGCGGTGCGGTCGCCGCTTGTCAAACCCACAGCGTTTGCGCCGACAAGCAACGGTAGCGTCGCTTCCTGCTGTTGAAGGCTCAGTGCATGGCGCTGGTCGTAGTTCATGAAACGCGGGTCATATGTTCCAGTCGCGCTATGCATGGAACTGCACGCGCTAAGCGCCAGCATGGCAGTGCCAAGGAGGCCAACGCGTAACGCTTTCGCTCGCTCGGCTGATGAAGAAATTTTGTCGGTCATACGCACACATCCTCACGCGCTATCCCCGCTTAGGGAACGATGAACCCGGCATGACCGTGATAACGGCCTGAAGGCGCTTGGCCTTGCACGCCGTACTGCTCGATCAGCTGGTTGAAAAATAGAGTGGAAAGGTCGCTTGCCGGGCGCAAATTCTCGTCTGGGCGTACCAGGTCACCTCGCGCTACGGCCTGGGTCAGGTAGGGTGTAATGAAGATGGCCAACTCGGTTTGCGAACGCCGGAAGTCGGACGAGCGAAACAATTGGCCAATGATCGGCAAGCTCATAAGCCCCGGAATGCCATCGACATTCTGAGCCAAGCGCTGATCAATCAGCCCGGCCATCACAATGGAACCACCAGAAGGCAGCTCAACCATTGTTGATGCGCGACGTACACGTAACCCTGGGATCGAGAGGTCATTGCCGTTATCACTGCGAAGGGTAAAAGCGCCCTCGGCGGTCAGTTCTGAAACCTCGGTTTCGATCTGAAGTGATATCCGGTCGCCAGCCAAGACAACCGGCGTAAAACCAAGACCCACACCGAATGGCTTGTACTCGACAATCACATTGCCTTGAGTGTCGCGGCTAATTGGCACCGGAAATTCACCGCCAGCCAGAAAGCTTGCCGCTTCACCAGAGACTGCCGTCAGATTGGGTTCGGCCAAAGTGCGAACAATACCGTCCTGTTCCAGTGCGCGGATTTGCGCCGAAATGCCGTTGCTTGTGATGTTAAGAACAGAGTTGGAGATCGCTTGTCCGGAGAGCGAGAGCGGGTTGGAGGTCAGAGCCGAAAGTGTTGCAGCACCAATACCTGCTGTGACAGGCTGTGCAGCGGCGCCGGTAAAGTCGCCAATGTTCACGCCCAGTTGGCGCAGAGCAGTACGCTGCACTTCGGCAATCGTTACGCGCAGTTGAACCTGTTCACCGCCAGCAATTTGAAGCGCATTCACCACGCGGCTCGCCTCACCAACGAAGCGGGTCGCCACATCTACAGCCGTTTGGGCCTGAGCGGCACTTTCCACAATGCCGCGCAAGATCACACCGTCATTGACAGGCTCAACCCCAATGCGTGCTTCCGGCATGAGATCGGCCAGCGTTGCTTGAATGCCGGTCACATCCCGCTGGACGGTGATGTCGAGAACGGCGATTTGCCGATCAGCACCGTCAAACAGAAAGATATTGGTGTCGCCCGCTGCCATACCAATAACGAAAACGCGCCGCGCTGTACGCACCACAGCATCGGCAACAGCGGGGTTGGAAACCAGAACATCGCGAACATCGGCGGGAAGTTCGATCACCATGCTCTTGTTGATGCCAAGCGAGAGCGTGCGGGTTTCGCCAAAACTCCCAATCGTCAAGGCGTCCATGCCTGTTGCGCGGGCCACATGCGTTGGCGAAGCGACCGCAATTAGAGTGAACGCAAGCGCACACAGAAATATCCAGCGCATGAAACGATCCTTTTGGGAGGTAACAAGTGGGGTGTGGGTGTAAGTGGTCATAGTCCTCAACCCCCTTGGATACCGAAGCGGATCATGCGAACCGAGCCGCCTTGTCCGCCACCGCCACGCAGGCGGCGGGCTACATCATCATCGATCTCGCCGTCACCCTCATCTAGATCGGCAATGGACCGTAGCGAGAGCGAAAGCCCGCCCATCTCGTCGGCTAACGCAATCAGCTCGGCATCACCGGGTGAAAGCTCTAGTGTCGCAATTTCACCAGTGACGAACTTCTCGCCATCACGCTCTTCAAAGGTCTGGTCGATGGCCAGAACGCGCACATTTTGCAGAATTGTCTCCGAGGAGAACAAATCTCCGCCGTCGCGGGAATCGCCTCGTTCCACCCGTGTCAAAATGACGTCGATGCGGTCGTTGGGAAGGATAAACCCGGCGGCGCGCGCTTCGGCTTCAACGCGCACAGAAACGGCGCGGCGGCCTGACGGTAGGATGGCCGACATGAAGCCGCGTCCAGATGTTGCGATCACCGGAGCGCGGATCGGTTCACCACTATAGATCGGCGCCGTTACAATACCTTGGTCATACTCGCGAAGCGCATCGGGCTCGACCTCTTCTGAGATGAAGGCCTCGGCAACGTTGGCCGCTGGCCATTCTTGCCACTCCATCGCGGATGGGCTTAGCCGTTCGCCAATCGTCAAGTCATAACGCGCCACAAGCACCCGCGTGGACGGGATGGACGACTCGTCGGCAACGACATCAGGAGCGGGGGGTGGGGCGGTCATATTGCTCGCCACCAGCCAGGCCAGACCACCTGCCAGTGCTGCAACACCAAACACGATCACGCGTGAGGACTTCATAACGCTATCCCTTCAACACAAGGGCGCGCCAACACATCATCAGATGGGGTCAAACTCCGACCAAAGGCGCGCAAAACTCACCTTCAAAGTGCGCTGTAAAGGTATAGGTAAGGTTAACCGAACGTGAGCGAGTTGAAGTATTGCTTGTCCCCGGTTCAATCCAGCGCTTGACTAAGGCGCGATTGCCGCAAGAAACCAGGGGCTGTTCGCGAACACGACCATAGCGGCCCCGGAAAGCGCAATGCCGTAGGGAATACCAACATTGCTGGAGAGCAGTCTTGCAGCCCAGGGGCTTCTGATCGCTACAGTGTAGGTCGAGAACGAACGCAGGACCAAGAATCCGACCGTCAAGACCCCGCCTAGTAAGGCCGCTAGGAGGGCGAAATCAATCGCGAGCGTTGGGCCGAGCCATAACACGATTGCAGCGGTCAGTTTGGCATCACCGCCGCCAAACACGCCTGATGCAAATAAAAGAAAAGTTATGCCCAGGGCGATCAACGCGGCCACAACGTGCCAACCCAGAGTTGACAAAGGTAGTCCCGCAATACCGGCGGCCAAAAAGAATGCAGTGACGATCGCCAAACATAACTTGTTTGGAATGGTCATGGTGAACATGTCCATTGTCCCGGCCAACACAATAAGTCCTGGGAACACGCCAAGCATCAAGAATTCCAGCATTGAACGCCTCTCTTGGGCACGGAAAGCCTTTATACCAAAAAAAAATGGCAGCGAGCCTAAAGAGCGCGCTGCCATACGAATTTTCAACTTGTCCAAATGTTATGGAGCAAGAGCAGTCGAAATTTCAGCCCAAAGAGCGCCGAGGTTCGTTTCGATCGCAGGCAAAGTAGCAATAATAACGATCGAGATGCCGGCGGCGATCAGGCCGTACTCGATGGCTGTTGCGCCAGATTCGTCTTTAGCGAACTTCGCAAGAAACTTTTTCATGTCCAGACTCCATACACACTGTGTTTTGTTGCGCGCTCCGATGCGTTGTTGCTCGGAACACGACGGACATTAGGCCCGACCCCTTAAGGCAGGGTTTTCGAATAGCCACACATTTCGTTTATTTCCGTTCATACTTTTCTGAGTCACAACATTCCGCTGGGTTAGAAACTTTTCATTAGGCATCTAAAACATTGAATTTAAGTGATTTTTTGTGAGCTCTCGAATGCGAATCCACTGTTTAACGTGATGTTCACCAAAACACCGCAAGATCAAAAACAGCTATTTTTGGAGGAAGTATTGTGCGTATTGGCTCCCATTCTGTTCCTTTCCGCGTTGTTCTAGCGAGCGTTTCGCTTGGTGGGTTGGGCCTAGCGGCTGCGTTACCGACCATTGCCAATGAAGTAACGCGCAATGGCATCGACCCGATCATCACGCAGTCCATTGCCAAGGTGGATGACAGCGAGCCAACGCTGACCGACCTTCCTGACGATCTCGATGTCGAGCAGGCCGAGGTGCCGCGTCAGATATTGCCGCATTCGCCGGAAGGCGCCATGGAGTCTTCGATCCAAGCCGATGCTGTTGCTGATAGCGAAATGGAGTCTGGATCTGACCTGATTGTTTCGCCTGCTATGGATGATGGCGGGTCCGAAACTGAGTTGGCGATGGCCGACACACAGCCAACAGTAGGACTGACAGCCAGTCTCGCCGGCGAGGCTACCGATGCTGGCGGCATTGTTCTGGCGCTCGACCATGCACGCGTTATGCGTCTTGTTGGAGGGGTAACAACCATCATCATCGGCAATCCGGCCATTGCCGATGCATCCATGCCCGATCCGGGCACAATTATTCTTACCGGCAAGAGCTATGGCGAAACCAATATGGTGATGCTTGATGATGAAGGCGAAGTGTTAGCTGAGCAAACGCTTCGTGTGACAGTGCGCGGGCAGAGCCTGGTGTCAGTCTACCGCGGTGTTCAGCGAACCACGCTTTCTTGTTCACCCACTTGCGAAATTCGCCCGACGCCTGGGGATTCAGCAGAAACGGTGCAAGCTGGGCTAACCGCTTTTCAAGCGCGCAATCAGGCAGCGCTGGATGCTGTTCGCGGTGTCGAGTAAAAAAGCAGTCTCGCCTGACATTGCCTAAATATGCTCGCGCGAATCTAAGATGACGCGTTGGTGTGGTTATCGAGTTTTCATTTCTTTTTAGCAGTCTCAGAGAGGGTCCGTTTACCGTCTCGCTGAGCTAAGGCTTTACTTTTCTCTGCCTAATATAGCCGAACTCCGGTGTTGTAGCGTGCTTTTTCAGTGCGCCGTCGGTGGGCGACTTTAGAGGCTGGCAGCATGATACAAGCACTAGGAAACAGGGTCCGTCGCATAAATGCGCTGGCACGGCGCTTTTTTCGTGAACCGTCTGGTGCGACAGCAATTGAGTTTGGCTTGCTTGCTGTCCCGTTCTTTTTCCTAAAATTTGCAATAATCGAAACAGCCATGGTGTTCTGGGCTGGGCAGATTTTGGAGTCTGGTGTCGCAGACGCCAGTCGCCAAATTCGAACCGGTCAGGTTCAGTCACAGGGCATTGACGAACAGGGTTTCCAAACCTTGCTGTGCAATGAGCTTGGCTCAATGTTCGACTGTGATGACCGTCTAGCAATCGACGTCCAGCGTGTGGACAGGTTCGATGATCTCGAACTTCAACCGCAACCTGTTGATGCTGCAGGCAACTTCAATGGTACCTTCAGCTTTGATCCAGGCAACGGCGGTGAAACCGTTATCGTTCGTGTTTTTTACCGCTGGCCGCTGCTTTTCAACATTTTAGGTCTCGATGCGTCCGATATTGCAGGCCAGCAACGTCTTTTGGTCTCCACCACGGCCTTCCGCAACGAGCCGTTTGGGTCCTAAGGAGCCTTGTCATGACGCAGAAGCAAGCAACACAGAAGTTTAACGCCGACCGATTTGGCGTTCTCAAAGTCGCCCGACGCATTCGTTCATTTCGTGCGGAGAAGCGCGGGGTTGCAGCCATCGAGTTTGGTTTCATCGCGCCATTTATGATTGCACTTTGGCTTGGATCGATAGAGCTAAGTCAAGGTGTCAGCGCAGATCGTAAGGTGTCTCATGCGGCCAGTGCTTTAGCGGACCTTATCACCCAACAGACCAATCTGACAGGTGGCGAGATGGATGACATTATGGATGCAACACAGGCCATCATTGCACCTTTTGATCCCGACAATCTGGCGATCCAAGTTGCTGGTGTTGAAATTGATGGGGATGGTGCAACTGAAGTGATGTGGTCCGAAGCGCGCAATGGCACGGCGCCAGCAACCGGTGGCACTTACGCGATTCCTGACGCACTGTTGATTCCCAACAGCTTTCTAGTTGTGGCAAATCTTAGCTACACCCACACGCCTGCGGTATCTCACGTTATCAATGGGTCAATTGAACTGACAGACGCCTTCTACTTGCGCCCGCGTCGCTCTCAAACAATCACATACGATCCCTAATCACGGTTTTCGGCAGATTTTGATGCCAGAAACCGCGCCGTTCTAAACAATTGAATTTCATTACTTTTAAGTGGCATGTCTGAGCCGTCGCAAAGCGTTCCTTAACCAATGCTATGCCAAGCTAACTAAGTAATTCCCGTTGATGAGGACGCCTGTGGCTGTCGCCGCACATAGCAAAGCATCATGGCTGGCCAAACTGTGGCCAAAGCAGTTAACGCTGGGCTTTGGCGTCGCTGTTTGCACCGCTGTACTGGTCACCGAGATTATCTTTCTCATCCCAGCTGGCTATTTTTGGTACAAGTCCAACGAAGTCAAAGCTATCGAAGAGGTTCGGCTTGCTTGGTATCATGCATCCGACCCCGCAGCTTTTCTAACGCCTGAACACAAAACACGCCTTGGCGAGCGTATGATCCGCGATGGATTGCTCCTGGGCGGTGTTGTCTTCGACAGTGCCGGTGCGCCACTTTCCGTTTTTGGTCATCGGCCTGTGCTCGATCTCAACATCGCGCGACTGTCGGGCATGAGCGTTCAGGCGAGCCCAAATTCACCAGCGATAGATGTGCACTTGTCGCCGGAAGAAACCGGTCTTTCCCATCACATGGTTGTCCGTCTACCAACTGAACCCATTGAGGCAGAAACCTTTGCGCAGCTGCGCAATTTTGGGCTCAGCGTTTTGTTCATCGCTGGGTTAACCGCCGTTTTGTTCATCTTTGCGTCCATGCTTTTGGTGATCCGTCCGCTCCGGGCAATCAACGCTGCGTTGCGCCGGGCCGTGGACAATCCCGACAAAGCCGATGCCTATCAACTCAACATGCTGCGCCGTGATGAAATCGGTCAGATCTCTGGATCACTCAACATGCTGCTGACATCGGTCTCGGTTGTGTTCCAGGACGAGTTGTCCTCTTTGAAAAAAGCCAATGAGGATTTTGGATTTGGCATCCTGCAATATGACTATGATGATCGCCTGATCGCGGCCAATTCCATGGCGATAGAGTTGTTCAAGCAAGATGATTTTGACAGCTTGCGCCGCATGAACCGAAATTGCGCCCAAGCCCTCGGCTCACGTGGCCAACGACCACAGCCCATTGTCGATCTGTTGGGTGAAACCCGCGAGCCCATGCTTCTTACCTTGCACACGGACACCGGCTTCTTCACGGCGATGGCTTTCTGCGCTTTGGTCAAGCGTCCTGATGACTCAGTGCATCATCGCTTTGTCGCCATCATGCCGATGGATGAGCTGTTAGAGAACTCGCGCCAGGCCATCACAGGCGCTCAAAAGGCCAAAGAAGGGCAGCGCGCTGCCAACATCGAAGCTAAGGAAATGCGACGGCTGTTGGAGTCGTGCTTGTGTCTGCTTGAGCCGCCCACGCAAGGCGACGAAGCTTTTGAGTACAGCTTCCTACCAGACCGCATTCTCAACGATTGGTATCAAGAGGCTGCGCGTGATGGACTGGTGGCTGGAAATCTGGAGCATGGCTTCCTTCCACCACTTTCAGGCGACCGAACGGCAATTCGCCGGGTTCTGCGCCAAGCCATGCTGCTGGCCTACTCTCAGACCAGGGCTGAAAAGCCTGTCTTGAAAGTGGATGCCACCGTCAAATCAGAAGGCCGCATTCGCTTGTCCATCGTGGATGTGTCCGCCGATCGACCGGATACCGGCGCAGCTGCGCGAGAGAAAAATGTTGACCCAACACTGCCGCGCGCGGCCTTGCAAAGCGCGTTGAAACAGGCCGGCGGCGCTTTTGAAACCATGGAAATGACCGATGGAGCGGTGCACGTGGCTTTCACGCTTGCCGCTGCCAAGCCAACGGGCGTGACAGAGGTTGATTTCAAGATGGCAAAATCTGCGTAAGACGACCCGTCAGTTCGCCGCCTGGTTGGCACCATCCCAGTACACAAATGCCTCAAGCAATGGATCGTAGTCGGTGAGATCGCGGGCAACAAACCCGCGCCCGCTGCCTTGATCGATTGCATCAAACGCATCGCCATTGCGCCCGGTGAGGTCAACAAGCATCGCTTGAAGTGTCTGACCCAACGGCTCGGGCAAATCCAAATGCGCAAAATGTGTGTATCCAGGAACAGGTCGCGAGCGCCAAACAACACGCAAGTTGGATCGTACCTCGTCACTTAAAGTGCTTGCCGGTTCACGATCGAACACCACCCGGCCATCGGCCTGTCGTAGCCAACTAAGGATGGCGTCAGCTTGTCCTGTCGCCAACGCATCGGCGGCTTCTTGCAGTGTTGCGGTGAAGAGGAAGTTCTCGGGATTGAGTTGAAGCTCAGTGCGCCAAAGTTCCGATAGACCAACGCGGTGTGCCACCACACTGCCTTCGCCGACAATGGCCAGCCGCGCATCTGCCGCGTCATCAAGACCACCAATCAAGCCGCCCTCAGGCGCCAATAGCACGCTAAAAAGCCCATGCGACCCATCACGGTTTGGCTGCGTGCCCAGCGGTGCAACGCACGCGCAAAGTCTATGCGTCGCGGCAAAAACACTGCTGGGGGCCATCGCATAGCCAATATCTTGGCGCTGCATAGCCATCATCAACCCACGCGCATCGCGAAAGGGCACCAACTCAACTGGTCGCGATAACACCGCTTCCAAATGCGAGCGAAACGGCAGATAAAGCCGTCGTTGGTGGTCAGGTGCGGCATCTGCTAGAAAGCCGACACGAAACACGTCTCCCTCTGGAGTGTTCCGGTTTTCAACATCCAGGGTGATGCTGGCAGGTGGTGGGCCAAGTGGGCGTGATGTGATGGGTGCTTCATTGGATTGCGCCAGGCTAAAACCAGCACCAAGCAGGCATGCGCTGGCCAGGCACACACCAACCATGAGTGCTTTCAAAGGCCTCAACACCATTGTCACGATACTGCCATCACGTTTGGTCTACCCACTCTGATTGCGCCGCAGCTTTGCCATACCTTAGGCGACACAAAAGTACCTAAACATCCTAATTGGAGAAAGAATCTCATGACAGATCCAGCCATCGACGCCGTTATTTTTGACATTGGCAAGGTACTTCTGGATTGGGATGCGCGCCGCGTTTACCGCCCTCTGGGCATGAGTGATGATGAAATTGAGGCGTTTTTTGAGCGTGTCGATTTCGACGCGTGGAATTTGGAACAGGATCGCGGGCGCTCGTTTGCCGATGGCATTGAGGTGTTGGCCGAAAAGTTCCCTGCCGATCGTGAGCTCATCACGCGTTATGACACCCATTGGATCGACTCCATTGCAGGTCCAATCCACGGCACCGTTGAAATTCTCCAATCCCTGGTTGACCAGGGTGTGCCGGTACACGCGATCACCAATTTTTCGGCCGAGAAATATGGTGGTGAGCGTGAACGCTTCCCGTTCCTCAATCATTTTTGCGTGACGGTCGTGTCCGGTGAGGAGAAGCTGATTAAGCCTGATCCAGCGATCTATCGCACCTTGCTATCACGCACGGGGCTGCAAGCTGAGCGCACGGTGTTCATTGATGACAGCCCGAAAAATGTGGAAGGCGCGCGTGCCGTGGGCATGCACGCCATTCACTTCACCACGCCGTCAGACTTGCGCGAAGCCCTGCGCGGCTATGCCTTACCGGGCGGCGTGACGGTCTAGAAAGCCGTTCAGCGTGTTGACGGCGTTGACGGCCAAATCGTCCACCGCGTAGCCGCCTTCAAACACGATGACGGTAGGCACGGTCACGCCACCTAAAGCTGCGCCGAGTGTTTTAAAATCATCATTCTTCAGCGCGAACTGGGAGATCGGATCGCGCTCGAACGTATCAAGCCCGAGCGATATCACCATCGCGTCAGGTTTGAACGCTTCGATCTGGGCCAAGGCATGCGAGAGGACGTTCGCGTAGTCTGGCCAGAGCGTGCCCAACGGCATGGGCAGGTTGAGGTTCGTGCCTTCCCCTGCGCCGATGCCGATCTCATCGGCGTGGCCGAGAAAATAAGGGTATTCATCCATCGGATCAGCATGGATGGAGGCAAAAAATACGTCGGCATGGTCATAGAAGATCGCCTGCGTGCCGTTACCATGATGATAATCAACATCCAGCACCGCCACCTTGTTCGCACCGCCATTGCGCAGCGCCTGGGCGGCGATGGCCGCATTGTTCAAAAAGCAGTAGCCGCCATAGGCATCGGGCATGGCGTGATGGCCCGGCGGACGGCAGAGCGCAAAGGCATGCGGCAAGCCGTCTGAAACTCGCGCCGCAGCCGTTTGCGCGGTCGCGGCGCTGACAGAGACCGCTGCCCAGGTGCCTGGCCCCATGGGTGTGCCAGCATCAAAGGAATAGCGGCCCATCAGCCCATCAAGATGACGGGTTTCGATCTTCCGCAATCCAGATCGCCCGCCCTGTGTTGGCCAGACAAAGGGGAATGTGTCGTGCGCGTTAGGGTCTCGGCCAGCATCCAGCCAGCGCTGCCAGAAGTTTTCCAGAAACTGCACATAGCTTGGATCATGAACCTGCTCGACCAGAGTGCGATCAAGCGGGTCGGGCGTGATGATCTCGCCCAACTCCGCTTCAAGCACAGCAAAGTGCACCATCTCCGCGCGTCGCGGGATTTCGACCGCTGGCACAAGCTTGCCATCGGCCATTTCAACCTGCGGGTCGTGGCGGGCATGGTCGGGCGAGAAGATGGTCAGCATCTGGATCGACCGGATCTAGATCGTCTGGTTGTAAGCGCCGACTTCGGGGTTCTCCCGCAACACCTCATCCATCGCCTTGAACATTTCGCGCATGCGCGCCTCGCTAACCGGGCTTTCTACAACAACAACCAATTCTGGTTTGTTGGACGATGCGCGGATCAAACCCCATGTGCCGTCCTCGCTCACAACACGCACGCCATTGACGGTGATCAGTTCTCGGATCGCTTGACCCGCAACGTGCACACCATTGGCGTCCATATCTTTGAACCGCAACACCACTTTATCGACGACACCATATTTGGTTTCATCGGCGCATTTCGGGCTCATTGTGGGTGAGCCCCAGGTTTTTGGAAGATCGCGATAGAGGTCGGCCATGCTCTTGCCGGGCGCTCGTTCCAGCATTTTGCAAACCGCCAGCGCGGTCACCAAGCCATCATCATAACCTCGGCCAATAGGGTCATTGAAGAAGAAGTGGCCCGACTTTTCAAAGCCCGCCAATGCGCCGGTTTCAGCCACGCGGCGCTTGATGTAGCTGTGCCCGGTTTTCCAATAGTCCGCACGCGCGCCATTGGCTTGCAGCACAGGGTCTGTGAGAAAGAGCCCAGTGGATTTCACATCGGCAACAAAGGTTGCATTGGGGTGCTGAGCAGAAAGATCGCGGGCCAGCATAACGCCAATCTTGTCGGCGAAAATCTCGTTGCCCTCATTGTCCACCACGCCACAGCGATCCCCATCGCCATCAAAGCCAAGCGCAACATCAGCACCGTGTTCTTTGATCGCATCGGCCATGGCATGCAGCATTTCCATGTCTTCTGGGTTCGGGTTGTAACGCGGGAAGGTGTGGTCCAACTCCACATCCAGCGGGATCACCTCGCAACCAATGCGTTTGAGGAAGTGCGGGGCAAATGCCCCCGCGGTGCCATTGCCGCAGGCGCAGATCACTTTAAGTGGGCGCTCCAACATAACCCCGCGCGAAAGGTCGTCCAGATAGGTTTCAGCAAATCCTGGAACGAAAGTGTAGCCACCGCCGTCGCGGGCTTGGCTGGCGCTTTCAAGCACGATATCGCGCAGGCGGCCCATCTCATCTGGGCCGAACGTCACCGGAGGATTGGTGCCCATCTTCACACCCGTCCAGCCATTGTCATTGTGTGACGCCGTGACCATCGCAACGGCTGGCACATCAAGCTCGAACTGGGCGAAATAGGCCATCGGCGAGAGCGCCATGCCAATATCGTGCACATTGATACCAGCGGCCATCAGTCCGGTGATCAGCGCGTATTTGATTGAGGCTGAGTAGCTGCGGAAGTCGTGGGCAACCACGATCTCAGGTCGCGACCCCTGCTCGTGCATCAGCTTGCCCAAACCAGCACCCAGCGCTTGCACGCCCATCAAGTTGAGTTCCGGCGGAACATCTGATCCAGGATGGCCAAACCACCAGCGCGCATCATACTCGCGAAAGCCGGTAGGCTTGACCAGAGGCGTGATTTCAAACGCATCGGTGTTAGGGGCAAGGTCGGGAACGGGTGTGGGGAAAATCATCGATACTCGCTCATTGGAGGGCGCCAGATGATATCCCAATAGCCTGGGTGTCGATGAGTTCCAAGCAGCAAGCGCCGCCTAGCTCGTCTTGATCAGTTTTCCAGGATCAGTTCCTGGCCTTCAAAGCGAAAGCTGTCCAATTGGCTCAAAAACGACATACCGAGCAGATTGGCGCTCAAATCTTCATCGCGTGCCACCAGCGCTTGCACATTGCGCACGCGGATCGATCCCAGCTCGACGGTGCGTAGCGTAATCGGTGCAAAGAAAGCCTGCCCGTTGGCGGTGTTCACCGGAACCGTGAAATCTGAGTGGTGCGGGCGGTGTCCAGCGCGGCGGGCATCGCTTTCGCGCAGCACGACAGCGCTTGCCCCTGTATCCACCAAGACCTCGATCCCGCGACCGTCTATATCTGCACGCGCAGCAACATGGCCGCGAGCATCGGTGAGAAAAACTTCGCGTCCTGAGGAGCGTGCATTGCTAGCCAGCTGTTGCGGTGCCGCCTCACGCGCTGCGGTCTGCGGTGCCTGTTCGACCGACTGCCCACTTGTTGCAATCGCTGTGGCGTAACCGGCCGCGAAAGCGACCAGGGCAAAGAGCAAAGCGCGCATGAACAGCTATCCATCATCGGTAACGATGGCACGAACCTAGCAGCGCTGCGCCAACAAACGGCTAAGCGAGGGTCTGGATTTTCGGGTATTCACGAAAGACTGCGTTAAGCTACTACTTAACGGCTCAGCCCGCCCACAAGGCTCGGCATGTCCAGCGGACGGAAGCCATAATGCTTCAGCCAGCGCACATCAGCCTCGAAGAAGGCGCGAAGATCCGGCATGCCGTACTTTAGCATCGCCAGGCGGTCGATGCCCATGCCCCATGCAAAGCCCTGATAGACATCTGGGTCGAGGTCGCAATTGCGCAGCACATTGGGATGCACCATGCCGCAGCCCAAAATCTCCATCCAATCGTCGCCTTCACCCAGCTTCACCTCGTTGCCGGAGCGATCACAGCCAATATCGACTTCCATCGACGGCTCCGTGAATGGGAAATAGGACGGGCGAAAGCGCATCTTCACGCTTGGCACCTCAAAGAAGCTTTTGCAGAACTCTTCAAGAATCCATTTCAAATGGCCGATATGGCTTTCCTTGTCGATCACCAACCCTTCGACCTGATGAAACATCGGCGTATGGGTCTGGTCGCTGTCTTGGCGATAAGTTCGCCCTGGAATGATGACGCGGATCGGCGGTTCTTGGCTGCGCATCGTACGGATTTGCACCGGTGAGGTGTGCGTGCGCAGCAGCAGGCGTTCGCCATCTTCCTTCGGGTTGAAGAAGAACGTGTCGTGCATCTCACGCGCCGGATGGCCTTCTGGGAAATTGAGCGCGGTGAAGTTCAGCTCATCGGTCTCAATGTCTGGGCCTTCTGCGACGGCAAAGCCCATATCGCCGAAGATGGCGGTGATTTCATCGATCACCTGCGTGACCGGATGAATGCGCCCTTCAGCGGTCGGCCCAACCAGCACAGGCTTGGTAACGTCTAGCGTTTCAGCAGCAAGCCGGGCGTCAAGCGCGGCATCTTCCAGCGCGGTTTTGCGCGCATGGATTGCATCGGTCAGCTTCACCTTCAGCCCGTTGAGGGCTGGGCCCATAACCTGGCGCTCTTCTGGCGTCATACGCCCAAGCGTTTTCATCTGCTCGGAGACGGAACCCTTTTTGCCCAGCGCACCGACGCGTACTGCTTCCAGCGCCGCTTCATCGGCAGCGCCGTTAATGGCGCCCATCACATCGGCTTCCAGAGTGTCGATGTCAGAAAGGGTGGCGGCTTCGCTCATGGGTCAGATATCCAAGGGTGTGTGTGCGGGCGTTGTAACGCTGGGGTGGAAATTGGCAAGATGCGCGATGGAATGAAAAAGCCCCACCAACGATGCGCTGGCGGGGCTTTTTGATCGAATGCCAGATTGGCTTAGGCTCTATTACCCTTAAGCCAACGCGCCTTTGGCCTGGTCGACCAGCGCGGTAAAGGCAGCTGGTTCATGCACGGCGAGGTCCGACAACACTTTGCGGTCCACTTCAACGCCAGCTTTGGTCAGGCCGTTGATGAACGTGCCATAGGTCATGCCCTGTTCACGAACAGCAGCGTTGATGCGCTGGATCCAGAGCGAGCGGAAGGCACGCTTTTTGTTGCGGCGGTCGCGGTAGGCGTACTGGTTCGCCTTTTCCACGGCCTGCATCGCAACGCGGATCGTGTTCTTCCGGCGGCCATAATAGCCTTTGGCTTGTTTGATTACTTTTTTGTGGCGGGCGTGGTTTGTTACGCCGCGAGATACGCGTGACATGGGTCAGGCTCCAAACTGGTAGAGAAACAATGAACTTAGGGTAAGCGCAGCTTATCCGTTCGGCAGGAAGTGACGGCGAATAACCCGTGCATCGGGTTCGGCCATCACCATGGTGCCACGGGCTTGGCGGATGAACTTGTTCGACCGCTTGATCATGCCGTGTTGCTTACCAGCCTGTCCGACTTTCACTTTGCCGGAGGCTGTCAGTTTGAAGCGCTTTTTCGCGCCTGAATTGGTCTTCATCTTGGGCATTTTGCTCGTCTCATGTTGGCCCGAGCGAAAGAGATGCGCGGGCGAAGGTTACGCAGCCTGATAAAATCTGGCGTGAGCGGTTCAGCAAACACGGCAGCCCAACACTGGCCGGCTCGCTGATGAAGGCGGTGCTATAACGCCAAAATCGAGGGCACGCAAGCTTTAGGCAGCAGAACGTACGAGCTTGAAATATGCGCTGTCCACCCAGGCATCGCCGAGCTTCAGCGTTTTCTCCGCGAAGCCGGTTTCATCAAAGCCAAGGCCAAGCAGAAGTCTGCGGGAGCGTTCGTTGCGCGGGTCGATCTCTGCGGTGATGTGATCCCAGCGATGGTGGTCAAATGCCCGCTCAATAAGCGCGAGCAGAGCTTCTTTGCCAAAACCTTTGCCCCATTGATCAGGATGAAAAATATAGCCCACCTCTGGCTTCCGCCAGAATCCTGCTTTGCCGATCAACGCACCCTGATGCTCAACGATGAAATCATCACTTGATTTCGGATCTGCCGCAATCATCTGATCAAGAAACCGTCTCGTCGTTGCGAGCTCCTTGTGCGGGAGCGTATCCCAATAGGCCATAGCATCAGCACGGCTGAAAATGGCGTGCATGGCCTGAAGGTCATCCGGGCGTGCCTTGCGAAGTGTCAGACGTTCAGTGGCGATCATTTCGGCAAACCTCTAGATGCCGTTTTGGGCAAGTTTTCTCACCTCATTGAGCCAAGGTGCAACCTTTTGCGCATCTGCTTTGCTAGCGGGTGCGAAATGTGTGATCCGTGCTGGCTTGATGCCTGAAAACTCAAAAATCTGCCCCTTAATCTGGCGCAAGAGCGCCTTGCGATAGAGCAGTCCAAAAAACAGATCAGGCGTATCGGAGGTGACAAAGGCGCGCGCTGTTTTGCCAGTAAGCAGCGGCAGTGGCATGCCGATCTTTGTGCGCTGGCGAGAGTCAAAGGCCCAGCCTGGCAAGAAGGTTCGGTCGATGAGGCCTTTCAGTTTTGCTGGCAATCCACCCCACCACATGGGCGTCGTCATGATGATGTGGTCGGCCCAATCAACATGTTCGCGAAAGGCAAGCAAGCAAGGCTCCAAGGGTTTGTGCTGCCCGTAACCGGCAAACCCGTGGTCTGGGTCGAAAGTAAGGTCGCGCAAATGTGTCAGGCGCACCTCATGCCCAGCCGCTTGAGCTGCGTTGGCATACGCTTCGGCGATGCTACGTGACAGAGACGTTTCGCCTGGGTGGCCGTTGAGAACATAGATTTTGCGGGCAGGTGGGTTGGTAGAGGACATAGGAATTTGCCATTGGTCAGTTAAAGTTGACCGTGGTCATATTAATGAAAATGACCGTGGTCAATATAAATTTTGACCACGGTCAAGAATCTTATAAGATCACCCCATGGTCAAAGCTGTTCAAAAACGCACCTTGGAAACCCGGGCGAAGTTGGTCGCCGCCGCAGAGGAGATTATCGCGGCAGAGGGCTATAGCGCCATGAGGGTCGAGCAGGTGGTGCAAAAAGCCGGTGTGGCCAAAGGCACGTTCTTCGCGCACTTCGCCGATAAAGACGCATTGATGGATCGCATCATTGGCGCGCGCATCGATGCCTGTTTGGACGACATCGACAAGCTTTCAACGCCAAAGAACGTGGAGAGCTTGGTGTCCCATCTCATGCCATTGCTTCACCTCATGACGTGCGAACGCTATGTGTTCGATGTGATCGTTCGGCACTCGGGCGCCGCTGCCAAAGAAGAGATTGGCGCTATCGCTCAAACGTTTGGGCGGCAGATTGAGGTTGTCGCTCGCTGGCTGGAAGATGGTCCGTTTCGCAACGATGTGCCAGCGGAACTGTTGGCGGACGGTGTACAGGCGTTTTCTGTTCAAGCGATGGCTTTGCACTTTTGTGCCGTCAACAATGAACAGGCAATGCCCGCACGGTTGACCACCTATCTGGATGCTTGGCTGAACCCCAGATAGACAAAACCCCCGGTTCACGCGTCCGCGCCACGCAGATCAGCCTCGCGCTTGGCAATGCCGTTTGCGCTCGCCACAAAAAAGAAAAAATCCTTGCGCGTATCGTACCCATGCATGCAATCCAGCCCGCGCGCTCCAACAGAGGACATTCAATGCGTCTCCAATTCCACGCAGCCATTATTGCAATAGCCGTTCTTGCAAGCGTCAATGTGAGTTCTGCGCAGCAAGCGTGCCAGGTTGGGCTTTATGGCGATGGCGAACGCTTTGCTGTCGTCACCCAGCCTGATGGTGAACAGCGCTACAGTTTCGCCGATGGGACTGTGGGAGAAATGGGATTACCAGAATCGCGCGTTGGCTGTGATGATGGTTCAGTTCTCGTCGGCGGTGAAAGCTGGCAGCGCCTCGATATCCGGCAAACCAATACAGTTTTTGAGGTCGATGGCGTGATGCTCAGCGGTCGGCTGATAGAGCCACCGCAGGCCAGCCCGGAGACACCGCTGATTGTTTACGCGCACGGTTCTGAACGATCTGGCTGGCTTGATAGCCATAGGGACCCCTATCAAATGGTGGGCCGCGGGGTCTCTGTGTTCGTTTATGACAAACGAGGCACTGGCGCTTCTGGTGGGCAGTACTCCCAAAACGTACCACGCCTGGCAGCTGACCTTGCCGCGGCGGCTGCCGAAGCCAAACGGATCGCCGAGGGCCGTTTTGGGCGTTTCGGCCTTGTGGGGTTAAGCCAAGGCGGCTGGGTGGCAACCTACGCGGCAGAGGCAGCAGGGGCTGATTTCATAGCCGTCGGTTACGGGTTGGCGGTCGACATACTCGAAGAGGACGCTGCGGAGGTTGAACTTGCGCTTCGTGAGGCGGGCTACGGAGCAACTGAGATTGCGCTGGCACGCCGGATCACCGATGCAACTGCCCTCATCGCAACCAGCGAGACGGAAGAAGCTGTTCGAGCCCTTGAGCCTTTGCGCGCCGAATTTGCCGGCCAGCCATGGCTCGCGCACGTTCAAGGCGACTTCACGGGCCTTTTGTTCAACGCGACAACCGACGAAATTCTGACGCAGATCGCGCCTTACTTCGCCAGCTTTCAGATCGATTGGTCTGTTGATCCCGTGGCCGTCATCGCGCAGGTCAGTGTGCCGCAATTGTGGATGCTTGCTGGATCAGACCGCGAAGCGCCGGTCGACACGACCTTGGACCGCCTTCAGTCCTTGCAGCGAGCCGGTGAGGAGCTAACGGTCATGGTTTTTCCGCAGACTGATCACGGTATGTGGGAGTTTGAGACGTTGGACGACGGTACCCGACGCTACACACGTATAACCCCGGGCTACTACGATTTGCTGGCTGATTGGGCGCGTGGCGAGTTGGCGGGTGCTTACGGAAACGCCGAGCTGCGTTGACTTTGATTGCACCGGCCGCGGCAGGCCAAAGATGGCAAGCCCAACAAAAAACCCCGCCGAAGCGGGGCTTTCAAAAACTTAGTCCTCAGTGTCATCTGGCCCGTCATCGACCTCAGGCTCGACCTCGCCTTTAACGTCGATCTTACCAACCATGGCTGGGATGGGGGCAAGCACCATCATCATCTGACGGCCTTCCATCTTTGGATAGGCTTCAACCTTGGCGTAGTCCTCGGTCTCACCTTGCACTTTCCGCAGCACATCCATGCCAAGATTTTGGTGGGCCATTTCACGTCCACGGAAGCGTAGCGTGAACTTCACCTTATCGCCGGTGTTGAAGAAGCGGCGGGCGTTGCGCATTTTCACATCGTAATCGTGCACATCGATGTTCGGACGCATCTTGATCTCTTTGACTTCGACCGTCTTCTGCTTCTTCTTCGCTTCAGCGGCCTTCTTTTGCTGCTGATATTTGAAGCGGCCATAATCCATGATCTTACAGACCGGCGGATTGGCGTTGGGTGAGATCTCTACCAGATCAAGTCCGGCAGATTGGGCAAGTTCCAGAGCCTCGCGCGTATCGGTTTCTCCGCGATTGTCTCCCTCAGCGTCGATCAGCTGAACGGATGAGGAGCGGATTTTGTCATTGATGCGCGGGCCTTCTTTGACAACGGCTTGTGAACGGTGTGGACGGCGAATGGCGAAGTCTCCTAGGACGTTTCGAAAATGGGTGTCGATATAGGGTGAGGAGTTGTGCCGCAAGCACGCGCCTGTGGCAAGATTGCACAGGGCAAAGATCACGGGTTTGGCGGCGGTTTGGGGTTTGGAACGCCGTTTTTTGCGCCATTGGCGCCTTTAGGGCACCAATTGGCGGTAGACGGCAAGGGTTGCTTGGCACATGGCGGCCAGCGAAAAGCGAGCATGAACATGCTCGCGTGCTCGATTAATGTGGGCATCGCGTGCCTTACCTTCAAGGGCAAGCGCGTTTCGCACACCGTTGCACAGCGCCATCGGGTCACCGGGCTTCACATGCCAGCCGGTGCGTTCTTCTTCGCTAACGACAGGTGGAGCAAGCACGGTTTCAGGCACCGCGCCCAGCTTTGACACCACAACAGGCACGCCTGCCGCCTGACCCTCCACTGCTGCACGGCCAAAGGCTTCGGGTTGGGTGGAGGGTACAATGCAGACTTCCGCCGAGGCCAGAGCGCGCGGCGCATCAACATGGCCAACAAGGTGCATGCGATGGGCAACCTCGGCCCGGTCGGCGAGGCGAATGAGGCTCTCACGATAGTCTGTGCGGCCCTGATCTTCACCGGCGATCACCAGATGCACATCTTCTGGCAGGCCAGCCAGCGCGCCGATGGCAACGCTTTGACCCTTCCATTCAGTGAGGCGGGCAATGTGGACGACCACGCGAGCTTTCTTGGGCAGGTGCCAGTCATAGGGCTGCGCCGAACCATCATAGAGGGCCAAATCAGTGCCGCGATGCACGACCGTCAATTTGGCCTTCGCAAAGGGATACTGGGTTGCGATGCTATCGGCGGTGAACTGCGAGTTGGCAATCACAACATCACCACGCGCCATCACCGAATTGTACCAGCGCTTTAGCGCGTTCGAGGCTTTGTAGGCGCCATGGTAGGTGGTGACGAAAGGGATCTTGGCACGCCGCGCCGCCATGAACCCTGACCAGGCAGGCGCGCGACTGCGCGCATGGAGAAGGTCGATGCTGTGATGCTCGCAGAGGGTTTTGATCCGCCGAGCATTGGCCAGAATCGTTAGCGGGTTTTTGGAGGCGACGGGCAGCGTGATGTGCGTGGCGGCCTTGGGCAGGTCGGCCACCATGCGCCCGCCTTGGCTGACAACAAACGCCTCATGTCCCGCATCGACCAACGCGTGTGCGATGTCGACGGTGGTCAGTTCCGCACCGCCGGTTTCAAGTTCTGGAACAATTTGTAGAACACGCAACAGCAGAGGGCTTTCTGTGGGTTTTCTTTGGCCCTTAAGGGCTGGCGGTGAGGCTTGTGCTTGCTATACCGCGCAAGAGCGAAACGCAAAATGCAAACGCAGAACGGCTTTGTCCATGTCTCCATCCTTCCTCGACCGTGGCACCCACCAGCTTGCCTTTGAAAAAACCGATGGCAACCAACCAACACTTGTTTGGCTGGGTGGCTTTCGCTCCGACATGACCGGCTCCAAAGCCGTGAAAGTTGAAGAGTATGCCAAGGAACGCGGCCAGGCCTGCTTGCGCTTCGACTATGCTGGCCATGGCCAATCCACCGGCGCTTTTGCTGACGGAACCATCGGCTCTTGGCGCGACGATGCGGCGGCGATGATCGAGGCGCATGCGCCTGATGAGTCCATTCTTGTTGGATCGTCGATGGGTGGTTGGATCGCGCTACTGCTTGCGATGAATGAGGCCAAACGTGCCACGGCAGAAGGTCGTGCGAGCCGCATCAAAGCCCTGGTTTTGATCGCGCCGGCGCCTGATTTCACGCAAAAGCTGATGTGGCCGAAATTCTCTGACGTTGAGCAGAAAACCATTTTGGACGAGGGACAGTTGGTTCAGCCCAGCCCCTATGACGCTGAACCCACCATCATCACACGCAACCTGATTGAGGATGGCAAGAAACATCTGATCTTGGATGGGCTGATTGAGACGGCCTGCCCGGTGCGCATTCTTCAAGGCGTGGCTGACCCGGATGTGCCGCACATCCATGCACTGAAACTCATGGATGCGCTTGCGGGTGAGGATGTTGTGATGACCCTCATCAAGGACGGCGATCACCGCCTATCCCGGGACGAAGACCTGGAGGCGTTGGTTCGCGTGCTTGATGCTCTGCCGGGTCAGATGCGCGGACCATTGATTTAACCGCTACGTTAAAACGAAAACCTCACCGCCCGCCGCTTCCGCGTCGGCTGGATCATGGGTGACTAAAATCACCGGCAAGTTACGCGCGCGGGCATGGTCGAACACCAGCGTACGCATCTCCTGGCGTAGCGCCGCATCAAGCTTGGAGAACGGCTCATCGAGCAGCAGAGCACGCGGCCCGGAAAGCAGCGTGCGTTGAAGGGCAACCCTTGCCGCTTGTCCGCCTGAGAGCGTTGCCGGGTCGCGCGGGCCATAGCCTTCAAGGCCAATGGCCGTCAGTGCAGTTTCAGCCAAATCCTGGCGCTCGCCTCGCGCTTTGGAAACGGCGCGTGGGATGGCAATCATCACATTGCCGCAAACCGAAAGGTGCGGAAAAAGCAGTGGATCCTGGAACAATAGCCCCATGCGCCGTGTTTCAGCAGGCAGGGCAAGCACGTCAGCATCGCCCAAATACACCGAGCCGGACAACTTGAACACCGGTGCGAGTGATCCTGCCAAAGCATGCAACAGCGTCGACTTGCCTGAGCCAGACGGCCCCATCACGGTTAGCACTTCACCTGGGGCAACGCTGGCCGAGATATCGATGAGCGCGCGTCCATCCAAACGAATGGCGACCTTCTCAAGGCTCAGCGTGTCGGCGGCGGGTGTCATCATTCTCATCGGATTTGCATGCCTCGGCGCCTACGCGCAAGGAAGGAGGGCACGGCGAGCGCAATCCAAAACGCCACAAAGGGCAGAAGCGCCTGCAGTGTCGCTGCAACAGCGAGAGCACGCCTGTCGCCACCCGCCGATAGTGCCACCGCTTCGGTGGTCAGCGTCGGGACGCGTCCAGCGCCTATGAGCAATGTTGGCAGATACTGGCCGATGGAGACCGCAATGCCCATGGCAAGTGTTGTCAGAATAGGGCCGATCATCATCGGCAAACGGACCTGAAACAGCCGCCGCCAAAAGCCCATCCCAAGCCCTGCCGCAACCTGAAGAATACGCCTATCAAATCGTCGGTAAGGATCGGCGAGCGAGAGAAACATGTAGGGCAAGATGAACACCAGATGCGCGAACATCACCGATGCCATCAACCCATCGACGCGCAGCACCACACCCAAAAACTGCAGGCCGAACAGAAACGTCACTTGCGGCACCAGCAAAGGAACATAGAGGATGAGCAGCGAACGGTTGCCCCCAGTTCGACCGGTCGCGTGTTCCACTTCCAAGCAGCCGATAATCATCACCGCCGCGATGATGGTTGGCACCAAAGCTACCACAAGCGATGTGGTTGCCAGTTCCATCGCGCCACCACCCAACTGCTCCCAAGCGCGCAAACCCCAACCGGCAGGCAGCGTGTCGGGGAAGCGCCAACGCCCTGCAAACGACCAGATGATCAGCAGCGCCAGCCCGAAAGCGATAGCGAGCATCGGCAGCAAGGAAACCGTAAGGCCAACGGCTCTTGGAAATTTTCCGCCACCGGAGCGAATGCCGGATGTCGTGAAGCGCATCCAAAGCTGGGCCACCAGCTTTTCCCCCAGCATCCAGAGGCCCAACAAGGATAGGGTGAGTGTCATTTGGATCAGCGCCGCCGCCGCAGCAGTGAAGCGTGTGGAAAGCACGGGGTCTGACGCCCATTCTAGAATACGCACCGAAAGCGGCGCAGGAGTTGTTGGCCCAAGCACAATGGCAACGTCTGCCACCGAAGATGCATAGGCGATAACGGCAAACACCGGCAGGCGGATCAGGCGATAAAGCTGCGGTGCGACAGCGATAAAGAAACCCGTTCCACGACCGTAGCCCATGGATGCCATCACCATGCGTCGCCGCGACCCATCCAGGGCGGGCAGCGCGGCGAGCGCCATCAAAAGCAGAAACGGCATTTCCTTGGCGACCAGCCCAGCCATCATCGAAAGGCCCCAGAGATCGTTGACGATCAAGAGGTCCGGCGGGCGCTCCCAACCGGTGATGTCAGGTGAGATGAGCCGAAACAGAAACCCCGAAGGTGCGATCAAAAAGGCCAGCCCCACGGCCGCTGCCGCATGCGGGACAGAAAGCAACGGCGCCACCATACGGCGCACAGCGGACAGGCCTTTGGTGTCCCAAACGCAGGCCAGGAGCACAAAGGTGAGGGCCAGCGCAACAAGCGGTGAGAGCAGCCCAACAAGCGCCGCGAGCCCAATCGACCGCTCAATGCCAGGTGCGGCGAGCACATCGCGCAGCGGGTCGAGAGAAAACGCAACACCGCCAAGCGGTGGAAAGTATCCAAAAGCGGGCAACAGAGCAGCGATCAGCCCTGCGGCCACCGGCACGATCAGCAGTGCAATGGTCGCTCCTGGCGCAAGGCGTAGCCAAGCAGGCATCGTCTCGCCCCTGCGTAGTGCGTTAGCCGCCTTGGTAGCGGGCTGCCCACATCGCTTCGATGGCGCTCAGCCAGCTGGCATGCGGTTCGGCAATGGCTGGGCCCAATTCGCTGGGTGTCAATGTGGCGGCACCAAGGTCAAGAGCGGCAAAGCCGTCTTGAACGTTCTGATCAAGCGCTGAAACGTCGAGCACCGTGAAATCCCCCCACATGGCAGGGTCTTGTTTGCGCAACTGCGCCACTGGGCTCATCAAGAAGTTGGCGACCACCAGAGATGCCTCGGGCGCATTGGCATTGGCAGGGATCGCCACAAAGTGGGAGTTGGCAATCATGCCATCATCAAGCACGAACGAGCGCGTTGACGCGGGAAATTCATCGCGCGCAACCGCACCTGATGCTTCAGCAGGGTTGTTGGCAAAGCCAATCGTGATTTCACCATCGCCATAAAGCTGTCGCAAGGCAGCCTGGTTGGCCGGAAAGGTGCGACCTGACCGCCAGAGATGTGGGTGAAGCTCATCCAGATAGGCAAAGAGCGG
Source organism: Pseudomonadota bacterium (assembly GCA_039814945.1). Taxonomy (GTDB): domain Bacteria; phylum Pseudomonadota; class Alphaproteobacteria; order Rhizobiales; family MH13; genus MH13. The sequence goes on along the minus strand of JBCCAF010000003.1, from coordinate 153,028 downwards.
CGCGAGGGCAGCTTCCGCGTCATCGTCGGGTAGCGGCGCGCCAAGGCGCTCACGATCATCAATGGTGTAAGCGAGCAGAAGTTTCAGGAACGTTGAGCCAAGAAAGTTGGGTGGCTGCGGATAGGTGAAACGGCCTGGATTGCCCTCTGCCCAGGCCAGAAGTTCGTCCAGGTTGGTGGGCGTTTGCGCGATCTCTTCGCTGTCATAGTAGAAGGAAAACTGAACTGTGCCCCAAGGGGCTTGTAGGCCGTCGACCGGAACGGTGAAATCCGTGGTGAGCGACGGATTGCCAGCAACATCAACAACGTCCCAGTTGGGAAGGCGATGCGCCCAACCCTCATCGTCCGGGGCGTAGAGCAGTCCGGCATCTTTCAGCGCGATAAAATTCTCACCATTGATCCAAACCAGATCGACTGAACCGCCCGTTTCGCGGCCTGCCGCTGCTTCAGCCAGCACGATACCAACCACGTCAGCGGTATCGGTAACCCGCACATGTTCGAGCTCGATGCCGTACCGCGCCTCGATCTCATCGCCGGCCCATTCGATATAGGCGTTGATGGTTGGATCGCCGGACCAAGCATGGAAGAACACTGTTTCTCCACGTGCGGCCTCAGCCAAGGCATCGAAGTTCTCGAGACTGTCGGCCACCGCAAGGTTGCTGGCGCCCAAAAGCGCTGCGCTGACCAGCAATGGGCGAAGAACGGATGTCGGCGTCATAGCAAAACCCTCAAAAGAAGTGCGGACCGCGCAGGTGCACGCCGCTCGGCGGCACTCATGCCTTGGCCTGCGCACACATGCACATCACAAATGCTTGACAGCGATTTGGCAAGAGCGGTTGAAGCGGTGGGTCAGAAAGATGTGATGATACATAACGCACCACTCGCACCCGAGCAGCAAGCGCTGCGCTAAACGGCGCGGGGCGCCGGACCATGGCTGGACCGCGCCAAGAACTCTGCCTCAATACCGGCATTCAGATCAGGCGATGCGGTCCCTTCAACCTGTGCCAGCACACAGTCGGCGGCCAAGCGCCCGGCTTCGCTGAGTGACCAGATCACCGTCGACAATCCACCCGATAACCAGGAGGCTAGCTGGCTGGATCCGATGCCGATGATGGACAGTTCTTCAGGCACCGACAAACCGCGATCACGCGCGGCCATGTAGAGCGCAACCACCGTGCGCTCGCAGCCGCAGAAAACAGCAGTTGGTCCACTCGGCTTGTTGTCGAGAATGCGTGTGGCGCGCTCGGTCAACGAGGCTGCCGTCTCGGTTTCAAGAAGCAATGTATTTGGTTCTGCCGTTTCTGACCGAATGCTGCGCACAAACACGGTGTTGCGGTTGCTGCATGAGGCGGCAAGCGTTTCGCTGTGCAGCTCCTGGATTGTCTGCGGCGCATCACAGCCGAAATAGGCAAAGCTCTCATGGCCAAGCGAATTGAGATAGTCGACCAACCCATCTAACACAGCGCTGTCATTGATGCCGATCGTTGGCAGGGCGCCTGTGTGCGAGGACCGCATAGACGCTCCACCGATCACGGCTGCTGGCACATCATGTTCTAGGGCCAGAGCAATACGCCCATCAGACGGAAAAGCCGCGCTGAGCACAAAACCATCGCAGCGCCGATCTTCGATCAACTGCCGCATCGTTGCTTCAGCATGGTCCATCGTGTCGGCCAGCGACACCATCAACCCATAGCCGCGTGAGGCAAGTGTTGTCGAAAGAGCACCCAGGAAAGATCGCTCAACCGTCATCCAATCTGAGCCAACACCGATATAGCTGACTATTTCGTTGCGCCCTGTGGCCAGGCGGCGGGCAGCCCGATTGGGTGTGTAACCAAGTTCGGCAGCTGCCTGTAGGACCCGAGCACGGGTGCGGTCAGCGATTTCAGGATAGCCGTTGAGCGCACGCGAAATGGTGCCCTTGGAAAGGCTAAGATGCTGCGCAAGTGCTTTCAGATCGACGTTACTGGATGTAGCCGCATCTGATGTGCCATCTGCATTCAGCTGGCGCGAAGAGGGCGGTTTGGGGGTGCCAAATGTGGACGACATGATTGAGCTCCTTACTCAACCTAGCGCATGTCAGTAATTAAACCACAGGATTATTGCCCAATGGGAATACTACGATGGCGGCTCATCGAGTTGGCCAAACCGCCGGTAATCTTATCGTAGCGTCATATCTGCCGGATTTTCGGCACGAGCAACCACGTGCATCCGATCTTCACGCAAGTGCGCTGCTTCAATGGGCGCGCTTACTTCCGAAGGGGCAACGCGGGCATCGGAGCGTAGGGTTTCAGGCGATCCGAACCGTGCGACGTTTTCCATCAGTCCGACAATCACAAGCCCGAGGCACAAACCAAGCAAGCCAGCACGAAAAAGCATAGGGCGGGCCAGCGACAGGCGCGCGCTAAGGGACGGTGTATAAGCGCGGTGGGCCATATCGATTACTCCCAGGCATACTCTACAAGACGCAACTTCCAAGCTGCACCGGTATAGCGGCCGCCGTTTAACGCTGAGTTAAGGTTGACAAAAATGGAGTTGGCGCGAATGCCATGCCCACCATGCCGTCTCGCATTCCACCAATTCTGCCGATCGATGCCAGCGTGCCCGCTGTTCGACAGGCGTTGGCTAACGGATCACATGTGGTGCTCATTGCCCCACCTGGCGCCGGTAAATCAACGCGACTGCCTTTGGCGCTTCTCGATGAACCTTGGCTCGCCGATCAAAAAATCATTCTTGTTGTCCCGCGCCGGTTGGCGGCCCTTGGCGCCGCACGCCGCATGGCCGATGAACTGGGCGAACCGGTGGGCCAACACGTTGGTCACCGCGTGCGGTTTGACACCAAGGTAAGCGGGCAAACGCGGTTGGAAGTGGTCACCGATGGTGTGTTCACGCGCATGATCGCCGATGACTCGGAGCTTTCCGGCATTGGCCTGGTGATGTTCGATGAGGTGCATGAGCGTGCGCTGGCCGCTGACCTTGGTCTTGCGTTCGCGCTGGAATCTCAATCCGCGTTGCGCCCTGATCTGCGCTTGATGGCGATGTCCGCCACGGTGGATGGTGCAAGGTTCCAGGCTCTCTTCGATGATCATGGCACATGCGCGTTGATCACCAGCGATGGCGCCATGTTTCCAGTCACAACACACCATGAACCGACAAACCAGTCGGCGGTCGACGGGGTGTCAGAAGCAGCCATTAAAGCCCTCAAACGTTTTGAGGGCGATGGGCTGATTTTTCTGCCTGGCCAGCGCGAGATAGAAACGGCGTGCGGCGCCTTGCGTGAGGTCTTGGACAACCGCGTGGCTGTCCATGCCCTATACGGCGCAGTATCACGAACGACCCAGGATGCGGCCCTCAAGCCTGACCCGGATGGAAGTCGTAAGCTGGTGGTGGCCAGCTCCATCGCGGAGACCAGCCTCACCATTCCCGGCGTGCGCTTCGTGGTGGATTGCGGTCTTGCCCGTCGGCCAACCTATGATCCGGTGCGCGGCATCACACGACTTGAAACCAAAGCCGCCAGCCGTGCGTCTATTGATCAGCGCCGTGGTCGTGCTGGCCGCTTGGCGCCCGGCCACTGCATTCGTCTATGGCGCCGCGAGGAAGAAGGCGGTCGTCCTGCGCAAGATCGACCAGAGATTCTGGATGCTGATTTGGCCAATCTGAGGCTCGCCATGGCGCTTTGGGGTGCACGGTCGCGCGATGGTCTTCCTTTTCTTGATACCCCACCGCAGCGTGCCTGGGATGAGGCAGGTCGTTTGCTGCAAAGCCTCGGAGCGTTGGATGCAACCGGTGGGGCCACGCCGCTTGGTGCACGCATGGCACGGCGACCGACCCATCCAAGGCTCGCCGCGATGTTGGAACAGGCAAAGCCCGGCGAGGAAAGCGATGCCGCCTGGGCAGCTGTTCTGGCCGGTGAACTGTCTGATCGAGGGCCATTGGATGGGTCGCAACGGCTTCGTTCTGCCTTACAAGACCGCCGCACCGGCAAGCAGCTGAAAATGTTACATGGCAGGTTTTTGGGCAACGCCAAACCGCGCCCCGCACCGGATGAGGCAACGCTCGCTCGTCACTTGCTGCGTGCCTATCCGGATCGGTTGGCCAAGCGCGAAAAGGATGATGGTCAGCGCGCAACCTACAAGCTGGCTCAGGGTATGCAGGCAACGCTAGAAACCCACCATCCTTTGGCAAACGCGCTGTTCCTACTGGTGATCGATTTGGGCGGTGGTCGCAAAACCGGAACGGCGCGCGTGCCAGAGGTACGCCTCGCGCTGCCCATAACCGACGAGGTGGTGCGAGACCAACTCGCTGAACAGATTGTCTTGGGGGATGTGGCTGTCTTTGATCCTGCCACATGGGCGGTACGTGTTCGCCAGGAAACCAGGCTTGGCGGGATTACCCTGTCATCGGAAACCCAGCCCCGCCGAACGGGCTTGGACGCTTTGCCAGACATTGTCACACATCTACGCGGCAAGGGGTTGGACAGCCTGGCGGGCCGAGACAAAGCCGCCCTTGCGCTGCTGGCTCGCTATCAAGCTTTTCATGGCGCCCGCGGTGAACCCAATGCTCTTCTCGATCGTCTGGAAACATGGCTGCCTGCGCTGATGAGAGAAGCGAGCGCGCCGCCCTTTGCAACTGGCGCGTTGCAAAAGGCCTTAGGCGATGCGCTCAATTGGGATGAGCGCCAGGCTTTTGACCAGCAATGGCCCTCGTCTGTGTCGCTGCGCGATGATCAGCGCGCCCGCATCCACTATGATCACCCGGCTGGCCCGGCGATCTCGGTGCGTCCCAAAGCGCTTTATGGGTTGGATATCCACCCGACATTTGGTGTGGATCACCAACCCATCTTAATCGAACTGTTGTCGCCTGCTCAGCGACCCATCGCGCTGACGGCTGATCTTCCGGCCTTCTGGCGGGCGGGGTGGAAGGATGTGCGCAAGGACATGCGTGCCCGCTATCCCAAACATGATTGGCCTGAGGAGCCCTGGAAAGGCGCGTCTAGAAAACGATAGGCCCTAGTCTCGCACCCACATGCGCTCGCCAACATCCACCATGAAGCGGGTGGGCGTGCGGGCAAAACTGCCCAGTCCGGCAAGGGCAGGGCGCTCATGGGTGACCACAACGGTGGCGAAGTCGCGCAGGTTCTCTTCGTGCGGATAACCCGCTTCAAAGACCGCACGAAAATCGGAACGACCAATGAAAGGCAGAATACGCGGTGGAATGCCACCTGCGATAAACACGCCACCTGTTGGCATCACGGCTAGCGCCAATTCACGCGCCACACGGGCAAGATAGACGACAAAACGCTCCACCGCTTTGGTGGCCAGCGCATCACCGCCATTGGCCGCTTCGGTGATGTCAGCGGCTTTGACCAACGGTGCATCCACACCGTCCACAGCCCCAAGGCCTCGATAGAGATGCTCCAGCCCGTCGCCAGACACCAATTGCTCGCCGCCCAGGCGTCGCTGGCCGCCTTTGGTGAGGTGCGCGAACAAACGGTCATCCTCATCATTCTCAGGAACGATTGCCACATGGCCGCCTTCGCCTGGAACTGTGATCCACATGCCCATGGAGTCAACCAGCGTTGATGCGCCAAGCCCCGTACCTGGGCCAAGCACCAGCTTGGTGCCGCGGCGTGGCGGGGTTTTGGTGCCAATCACATGCCAGTCTTCAGGTTGAAGATCAGGAAGGGCCAGCGCCTGCGCTTCGAAATCATTGATCCCAATCACGCAATCAAAACCCAGACGGTCGATGATCCGCTTGGGATCAATTTCCCAGTCCGCGTTGGTAAGCTTAAACGTATCGCCGATTGTCGGCCCAGCAACTGCCAAGATCGCTGTGCGTGGAATGAGCGAGGTCTGATCAAGCACGCCGACTTGAATGGCCGATTCCACATCTTTGTGCTCGCGTGTGCGCACCTGGGCAAAGCCTTGCTCCTTAGCGTGCGCGTCGCTGACCAGCGCAAAGCGCGCATGGGTCCCACCAAGGTCGGCAATCAAGACGGGGAACGGAGTGACAAGCTCTGCGCGGCGACGTTCAGCCATTGTGTGGGCCTTGAAAAGAGGTGAAAGGGCGACAAAAGCCGCGTGCCAAACCGCTTTAACGGTCAGGGACGGTGGCGACAAGGTCTGTCAAAAGCGCTTCCGCTGTCGCCAGGTTAAGCGCCATTGGCACATTGTAAACCAGGGCCAACCGCATCAACGCTTTGACATCCACATCATGGGGCATGGGTGAGAGCGGATCGACGAAAAAGAAAAGCGCATCGATCCCGCTTTCAGCAATCAGGGCGCCGATCTGTTGGTCACCGCCAAGCGGGCCGCTTTTGAGAAGCTTTACCGGTAGGTGCGGTGCAGCCGCTTCCACCCTGCCACCTGTGGTGCCGGTGGCAACGATACGGTGGCCGCGTAATGCTTCGCCGTGGCGTTTGGCAAAATCCACCATTTGCTCTTTTTTGGCATCATGGGCAACAAAAGCGAGGGTGAGGACGGGTGCGGTTGGGCTTTTCATGGCCGCGCCTTAGCAGGTTCAGGCTGAGCGCCATAGCACCAGCTCAGTTTTTTATGAATGCTCGGCCATTCAATCGAGCGCATCACCGAGTGAGGCACGCAACTCATCAAGCAGCCAGATTTTGAATTGTCCGATGGCTCGGCCTTTCGATGCGCCAGGACGTTCCAGAAGGCTGTAGGTGAAAGGGGTTGCAACCTTGCGCTCGAACGGCGCCACCAGCGAGCCAGCCGCTAACGCATCGCACGCCACGGTATCCCAGGCCAGGAAAACGCCTTGGCAGGCAATGGTCGCGTCCAAGCAAAGCGAGGCATCAGAGAAAGTTGGCCCGTTGTGTAGGTCTTCATCACACGGTTCGGTATCATCGAGCCAAAGATCCCAATTGAACATAGAAAACTGATCGCGAACGATTGGTGCTTTAAGGAGGTCGTACGGGCTTTTCAACTGCTGCGCGATCACCGGGCTGCACACGGGAAACACCCGTTGCCGCAGCAGATGCGTGGCTTTCAGACCAGGCCAGTCTTGGCTGCTGACCCTGACGCACAGATCAACATCGGACGTGGGCATATCCACCAGCTTCATGGTTGCATCCACGCGCACTGTCACGTGGGGATGGGCATCGTGAAACCGCCCCAGCCGCCACACCAGCCACTTGGCGGCGAAGACCGGCGGCACCGACAAAATAAGCCGGTCATCCTGATCGCCCCGCATGACGTCTGCACCTGCGGCAAGGTCGCGCATACCGGTGCTCAAATAGGGCAGCGCCTTGGCGCCCAATACAGTCGGTTCCAGCCCTTTTGGTGTTCGCTCAAAGAAGCGCCGGTCCAGCTGTTTTTCAACTTTTAAGATCTGTTGGCTCACGGCGCCCGGGGTCACGCCCAGTTCGTCAGCGGCGGCAGAAAGATTGCCATGCCGCCCCACGGCTTCGATGGCGCGTAGGCCGTTGAGATGAATTTGATTGAGAAGTTTCATATAGAAAATCTATATCATCGATCTCGATTTATCCATGGAAATAAGAGGAAATAAGTTTAGCAGTACAGCTATGCTAAAATCATTCTACCGTATTTTGAAACAAACAACGCACCGCTATCAGGATCGCAAGGTGCGCATCCACACATGCCAACGACAGATGGAGCGGCAACGCTACCGCGCTGATCCCCTGTCCCATCCGGCGCTTCAATCCATGGATCAGCGACAATTGGGTGACCTCCCCTTCGAGCCTGAATGCTTTGACAGCGATCACCGAGCGTAGTCTCCGGCCAAACAGCTGGCCTTAGGAGTGATCTTTAGCCCACCGGTTGTGGGCAACATGTCGCTGTGGCGAATGCAGCACCCTCTTGCTCTCTGTGCCCAATGGCTTAGGGTTCGTGCCAGCTTTTTGGAAGCACCGCCCCCGGGCAGCTTTCAAAGCTGGACAGCTTAACGCCCGGCCGGTGTTGCAAGAACCAACAAAAGCCACCGGTAAGGGCAGGCCCACAAGGGCCTTAACGGAGGTGAATACATGATCAAACAACTGCTCGCCACAGCGGCCCTGGGTGCGCTTCTCACAGTTCCCGCCATCGCTGAGGACATCAACCCTGCCGTCGTTTACGACCTTGGTGGCCGTTTCGACGAAAGCTTCAACCAGGCAGCTTACACAGGCGCCCAAGCGTTCCAGGAAGAAACCGGCATTGAGTTTGTCGATTTCGAAATCCAGAACGACAGCCAGCGTGAGCAGGCCCTGCGCAACTTTGCCCGCCGCGGCCACGATCCGATTATTGCTATCGGTTTCTCGCACGGGTCCGCTGTTGAAGCGGTGAGCCAGGAATTCCCTGACACACGCTTCGCCATCGTTGATATGGTTGTTGATCAGCCAAACGTGCGCTCCATCGTCTTCAAGGAGCACGAAGGTTCGTTCTTGGTGGGCGTGCTTGCGGCCATGGCTTCAGAGTCTGACACCGTTGGTTTCGTTGGCGGCATGGACATTCCACTGATCCGTCGCTTTGCCTGCGGTTATGCCGAAGGCGTTCTTTCTGTAGCGTCTGACGCTGAAGTGCTCACAGCAATGACCGGCACAACCGGTGCTGCCTGGAACGATCCAGTGCGCGGCGGTGAGATTACCCAAAGCCATGTGTCAGCGGGCGCTGACGTTGTCTTCCACGCGGCTGGTGGTACCGGCATTGGTGTGCTTCAGGCCGCTGCGGATGCTGGCATTCTCGGCATTGGTGTGGATTCCAACCAGAATGGCCTTCAGCCAGGTTCGGTTCTGACATCTATGCTCAAGCGCGTTGATGTTGCCGTTGCTGACGCCTTCACAGACGCTCAGAATGATGAGTGGAGCAATGGTTTTGAAGTTCTCGGTCTTGCCGAAGGTGGTGTTGATTGGGCGTTGGACGAAAACAACGAAGGCTTGATCACCGATGAGATGCGCGCTGCGGTGGATGCTGCACGCGAAGCGATCATCTCCGGTGAGGTCGTTGTCCATGACTACATGGCCGACAACACCTGCCCCGCGACGGACTCCTAAAGTCTTTTGAGGATGGCCGGTCCCACAGGTTGGGATCGGCCATTCTTGCAATCGGCAGGGCAATAAGCCGTGACAGAAAAAACCATAGCTGCATCCAAAGATACGCCAGCCGCCCAGACGGGAACGTTGGCCATCGAATTGCGCAACATCGACAAGCGCTTTGGCGCCGTTCACGCCAACAAGCACATCGATTTGAAAGTCGCGCGCCAGTCAATCCACGGCATTGTGGGTGAAAATGGCGCGGGCAAATCCACCCTCATGTCCATTCTGTATGGCTTCTATGAAGCCGATGATGGCGACATCTTTGTTGGTGACCAGAAGGTGTCAATCCGCTCCTCCAACGATGCCATCGCCCACGGCATTGGCATGGTGCACCAGCACTTCATGCTGGTTGATAATTTCACCGTTATTGAAAACGTCATGCTGGGCGCTGAAGGCGCCGCGCTCCTCCAAGCTGGGCGCGAAAAGGTTCGCAAAGACCTCAAGCATCTGAGCGACACCTATGGCCTGACCGTTGATCCCGATGCCATCGTGTCGGAGCTTTCAGTGGGCCTGCAACAGCGCGTGGAAATATTAAAAGCGCTCTATCGTGGCGCTGATATTCTCATTCTTGACGAGCCGACGGGCGTTCTGACACCCGAAGAGGCGGACAATCTCTTCAAGATTCTGCGTCAACTGCGTGACCAGGGCAAAACCATCCTGTTGATCACCCACAAGCTGCGCGAGATTATGGCTGTGACCGATGAGGTCTCGGTGATGCGACGCGGTGCGATGGTGGCAACACTGCAAACCGCCAACACCAGCCCATCGGAAATCGCCGAGCAGATGGTCGGTCGCCGCGTGTTGCTGGAAGTGGACAAGGGCGAGGCCAAACCTACGGAAGCCGCTCTGGAGGTGAAAGACCTCACCGTCACCGACAAGTTCGGTGTCGATCGGGTGAAGAACGTCTCCTTCACCGTGCGCCGTGGCGAAATTGTCGGCATTGCGGGCGTGTCAGGCAATGGTCAGTCGGAGCTGCTCGAGGCGGTTTCTGGTATCGTCGCGCCCTCATCCGGCTCGGTGATGATCAACGGCAAAACCCTCTCACACACCGGCGACCCGGCTGAAGCGCGGCACCTTGGCATGGGCCATGTGCCCGAAGATCGCTTGCGTATGGGCTTGGTGAAAAGCTTTGAGGAAAACGAGAACTCGGTCCTCGGTTACCATGATCACGACGATATTGGCGGCAAGTTCGTTCTGGACGTTGATGCGGTGCGTGATCACGCCAAATCGCAGATTGAAAAATACGATATTCGCCCACCCAACTGCCGCTTGAAAACCGCCAACTTCTCTGGCGGCAATCAGCAGAAAATCGTCATCGCGCGCGAAATGGAGCAGGACCCTGATGTGCTGCTCGTCGGCCAACCAACACGCGGCGTCGACATTGGCGCGATTGAATTCATCCACAAACAGCTGATCGCCATGCGCGATGCTGGCAAGGCCGTGCTTTTGGTCTCGGTGGAGCTGGATGAGATCTTCGGATTGTCCGACCGCATCCTTGTGATGTGTGGTGGCGAGATCGTTGGTGAGCGTTTGCCTGGCGAAACCGATGAGAACGAAATCGGGCTCATGATGGCGGGCATTGATGGCGCTGCAAACGAGGAACAATCTGTGGAGGCTGCGCAATGAGCGGCACCGTGAACCGTGCACTCGCCCTCGCCGCGGCTGTCAGTCTGATCGCAGCTCCGGCGCTTGCTCAAAAAGGGCCAAGTGCCTCGCCTGCAAGTGAGCCTGATGCGGTACAGGGCATCGCGCTGGACGAGTTCAGCGAAACAGGGCCCAACACACTGACCCTGGACGGCATCACAGCCCGTATAGAAGCGCAGGCCAACAGCGATGAGACCATAACACCGATCTACATTCTAGAAGATTCAAGCGGCGAAGTGCTGCGTTTTGAAGGCGAGCCAAGCTTCTTCTCGTTTCTCCCGGCATCTATGCGGCTGGTGAACATCGATCCTTCAACATCAGAACCCGAATTAATCGCCAGTAGCTACACTGGCGGTGCCCACTGCTGTGACCGCATACAGATCGCTGCTCTATCACCCAGTGGCGTATGGCAGATGCACGAGCTTGGCCTGTTCGATGGCGGTTACACCGTGTGGGATGCCAATGAGGATGGCTTTGGCGAGATCGAAGTCGCTGATCAGAGCTTTCTATACACCTTCGATTGTTATGCGTGCTCTGCGCCGCCACCACGGTTTTTCACCCTGCGCGATGGCGAGCCGGTAGACATTTCGGGCAACCCGGACCTCTACCCGACCTTTGAAAGCCAGCTTCAGCGTTTCGACAGCCCGGCTGCGATGAGTGGCGAACCAGGGCGGCTGGCCGGTTGGGCAGGCATCGAAGCGCGACTGGGTCGAGGAGAAGAAGCGCTGGCAACGCTGGAACAGATCAATGTCGCCAGTGATACGGTCTACGAGATTTGCGTTGATGGTGGTTCGGTTTGGGAATGTGCGGACGCCGACAAGCGCGAGGTTGGCTTTGTTGCGTTTCTGCGAAGCCATCTTGTTGAGCAGGGTTATCTAGAACAACGGGGCAAGGGATGAGCCCAGGGCGTTTTGAAGTGAGGGTTGCATGAGCAGAGGCGAACTCCCCCGCTGGGTTGATTTCGGTCTGATCCCACTCCTCAATCTGGCGGCGGCCTTTCTTGTCGCAGGCCTTGTGGTGATTGCCGTTGGCGAGAACCCGCTGGAAGCCGTTGAGCTGATGCTGTTTGGCGCGTTCGGTTACGGCGAAGGGTTGGGCTTCACGCTCTACTACGCAACCAATTTCATCTTCACCGGCCTCGCGGTGGCCGTCGCGTTTCATGCCGGGCTGTTCAACATTGGCGGTGAAGGCCAGGCCTATGTTGCCGGTCTTGGCGTGGCTATCGTTTGCCTGGCGCTCGATAGGATCGTGCCCTGGTGGATCACTGCGCCTTTCGCCATCATGGCTGGGGCTGCATTTGGCGCGTTCTGGGCCTTTGTGCCGGGCTATCTGCAAGCCAAGCGCGGCAGCCACATCGTGATCACCACGATCATGTTCAATTTCATTGCTGCGGCACTGATGACCTACATGCTGGTCAACGTCTTCCGCCAGCAAGGATCAATGGCGCCGGAGTCGCGTACCTTTGAGGAGGGTGGCCGCATCCCGCGCATCGATTGGTTTTTTGACTGGTTCGGCATGAACCTTGGCGGCGCGCAGACTAACATTTCGCTCTTTCTGGCGCTCATCATGGCTTTCCTGGTTTGGGTGCTGATCTGGCGCACGCGCCTTGGTTATCGGATGCGCACACTCGGCCAGAATCCAACCGCCGCCGTTTACGCCGGCATGCGCCCACCACGGTTGATCATGATCGCCATGGCCATCTCCGGTGGTCTTGCCGGCATGATGGCGATCAACGAAATCATGGGCGTGCATGGCCGTCTGATTTTGGAGTTTGCCGGTGGTGCAGGCTTTGTCGGTATCGCCGTGGCGCTGATGGGTCGCGCTCATCCGATTGGCATCGTTTTGGCAGCCCTTCTTTTTGGTGCTCTCTACCAAGGTGGCGCTGAGCTTGCCTTTTCCATGCCGTCCATCACCCGTGACATGATCATCGCTATTCAAGGCCTGGTGATCCTGTTTGCGGGCGCCCTTGAAGGGCTGTTCCGTCCGGCGATCGTCGGGTTCTTCAACGCGCTCTACGATCGCCGCAAAGCCCGTGAGGCTTCCGCCGCGTCCAGCCAGGCAGCGGAGTAGAACCATGGAGAGTTTTCAAAGCTTCATACTGCTTCTCGACTCCACCGTTCGGCTGTCCATACCATTGCTGTTTGCTGCGCTCGCAGGGCTTTACTCGGAGCGTTCGGGCATCTTTGACATTGGCCTTGAAGGCAAGATGCTCGCCGCCGCTTTCGCTGCCGCCGCCATTGGGGCTGTCACAGGCAATGTGTGGCTGGGCTTGGGATCAGCTATTTTGGTTTCGGTTATGCTGGCGCTGGTCCATGGCTTTGCGTGCATCACCGCGCGCGGCAACCAAATCGTATCTGGCGTGGCGATCAACTTTTTGGCCGCCGGTCTGACGGCCCTGATCGGCCATGCCTATTTCCAACGTGGCGGGCGCACGCCAGGCCTGGATGATGAGGCACGGTTCACGCCCATCACGTGGCCCGCTGCAGAAGCCTTACAGGATGTACCATTTGTTGGGCCGATCTATTTCGACCTCATCTCAGGGCATAACCTGCTGGTCTATTTGGGCTTCCTTGCCATACCGATCACCTGGTTCGTGGTCTTTCGCACGCGCTTTGGCCTGCGTTTGCGGGCTGTTGGCGAAAACCCCGCTGCCGTTGACACCGCTGGCATCTCGGTCACGCTGATGCGCTATCAAGCCGTCATCATTTGCGGTGCACTGTGCGGATTGGCAGGCGCCTATCTCTCCACTGCGCAGTCGGCGAGTTTTGTGCCCAACATGGCCGCCGGTAAGGGCTTTATCGCTTTGGCGGCATTGATTTTTGCCAAATGGAAACCGGTGCCAGTGCTCTACACATGTCTGCTCTTTGGCTTTCTCGAAGCGCTGGGCATTCGCTTGCAGGGTTATGAGTTTGCCATCATTGGCGAGGTTCCCGTGCAGATCATTCAGGCGCTGCCTTACATTCTCACCGTCGTGCTGCTGGCTGGTTTCATTGGCCGTGCTGATCCGCCCAAAGCCGGTGGCGTGCCGTATGTGAAAGAGCGTTAGGCGTGGATGAGACGCAAAAGACCGCGTTGATCGACGCGGCGCGTAAAGCGCGTGAAACGGCCTACGCCACCTACTCAAACTACCGCGTGGGCGCTGCGGTGCTGGCCGAGGATGGCGCAATCTATCCCGGCTGCAACGTGGAAAACGCCGCGTATCCGCTTGGCAGTTGTGCCGAAGCTGGTGCAGTAGCTGCGATGGCGTTGGCAGGTGCCCGCACGATCAAAGCCGTGGCTGTGGCCGGTGGCAAAACCGATACCCAAGCCGAAAGTGAGCCTTGGGGGCTGGCCTCGCCCTGCGGTGGGTGCCGACAACGCCTGGCTGAGTTTGCCCAAAACGCTGCCGTGCCAGTCATCATCGTCTCCCCATATGAAGTTATGCTGGAAACGACAGTTGGCGATCTTCTGCCCCACGCGTTTAATTTGAAAGACGACTAGTATGTCTGATGCCGTTTCCGTCATTCGCGCGCGTTTGCCGAACGCTGCGCCGAAACTCGGTCTGGTCTTGGGTTCCGGTCTTGGCGGGCTGGTTGATGAGATCGAGGATGCAGTCCGCCTTCCCTACACCGACCTGCCGCATTTCCCCCATTCCACAGTGTCCAGCCACGCTGCCGATCTGGTGATTGGCAAGCTCGCCGGAGTTGAAGTTGCCGTGCTCGCGGGGCGGGTCCACGCCTATGAGACGGGTGAGGCGGATGCCATGTCGGTGCCACTCGCCACGCTGAAAGGTTTGGGTGTTGAAAGCCTGATCCTCACCAACGCCGCAGGCAGCCTGCACGAGGAGATGGCGCCCGGCGCACTGATGCTGATCAACGATCACATCAACTTTTCTGGCCGCAACCCCCTGATTGGCGTTGATGGCGATGCGCGCTTTGCCAACATGGTTGATGCCTACGATCCAGCTTGGCGTACCCGTGCCATGGAGTTGGCGCAAAGCGAAAGCGTCCCGCTGCACGAAGGGGTCTATGGCTGGTTCTTGGGACCAAGCTTCGAGACGCCCGCCGAAATCCGCATGGCGCGCACGCTCGGTATGGATGCGGTTGGCATGTCCACCGTGCCGGAAACGATCTTGGCCCGTTTTCATGGCCTAAAAGTGCTGGCGATCTCCTCTATCACCAACCTTGGCGCGGGCATGACAGGTGATGCCTTGTCGCATCACGAGACCAAAGATGTCGGCGCGACCATCGTACCCAATCTCACCAAACTCATCCGCGCTGTGGTTGCCGATTTGGCGGAACACTGACAGAGTCGCGCATGGCCTACCTACCCCAAGAATTGATTGCCAAGAAGCGCGACGGCGGCACGCTGAGCGCTGAAGAGATTGCCTTCCTCGTTGATGGCATGACCAATGGTGAGGTAACCGACGCGCAGATTTCCAGCTTCGCTATGGCGGTATTTTTCCGCGGCATG
This sequence comes from Pseudomonadota bacterium, assembly GCA_039814945.1. Lineage (GTDB taxonomy): Bacteria > Pseudomonadota > Alphaproteobacteria > Rhizobiales > MH13 > MH13. Next base: position 137,890 of record JBCCAF010000003.1, on the reverse strand, counting down.
GAGATGGACGAGCGCGTTGCGCTGACTCTCGCTATGCGGGACTCCGGCGACGTGCTCGATTGGAGCCATCTGGATGGACCAGCGCTCGACAAGCATTCCACCGGTGGTGTGGGTGACAATCTCTCGCTGATGCTTGCACCTATTGTGGCGGCGTGTGGTGGCTATGTACCGATGATTTCTGGGCGCGGCCTTGGCCACACCGGCGGCACGCTGGACAAGATGGATTCCATCCCCGGCTACACCACGCAGCCGGACAATGAGACGTTCCGAAAGGTCACAGAAGCCTGTGGCTGCGCCATCATCGGTCAGACGGCTTCGCTGGCACCTGCTGACAAGCGTTTTTACGGCATCCGCGATGTGACGGCGACGGTGGAGAGCATCGACCTCATCACCGCGTCGATCCTATCCAAAAAGCTTGCCGCTGGCCTCGATGGCTTGGTTTTGGATGTGAAGTCAGGCTCCGGTGCTTTCATGCCCAGCCATGAACAGTCCGAGGCGTTAGCCGAAAGCCTTGTGGCAGTTGCCAATGGCGCAGGCACCAAAACCTCTGCGTTGCTCACCGACATGAACGAAGTGCTTGGCCACGCTGCAGGCAATACGGTGGAGGTGGCAACCGCGGTCGAATTCCTGACAGGTGCTGCTCAAGACCCAAGAGTTCGCGAGATCACGCTGGCCTTGTGCGCTGACATGCTGGTGCTTGGCGGATTGGCCAGCGAAGCTGAGAGCCTGGCAAAAGTCGCTGAGGCTTTGGATTCCGGCAAAGCTGCTGAAAAGTTCAGCCAGATGGTGACGCTTCTCGGTGGCCCAACCGATTTCGTTGAGCGTTACCAGGATCATTTGCCGGATGCGCCGATCACCATCGATGTTCCTGCGCCAGAAAGCGGAACCGTGAGCGCGATGGACACACGCGCCATCGGCAACGCTGTGGTCGCGCTGGGCGGTGGGCGCACCAATCCGGCGGACCCCATCGATCACGCCGTTGGTCTCACGCACATCACCGATGTTGGCGCGTCTCTCTCCAAAGGCGACCCGCTCGCCCGCGTGCTCGCCCGCGATGAGGCAACCGCGCATGAGGCCGCGCGCCGCGTCACCGCTTCGATCACTCTGGGTGACGCACCCGCACCGCGTGAAAACATCTACCGACGCCTTGCACCCACTCTTGCCCCTTCTGTTGGAGATGCCTGATGGCCCGCGTTTTTCTGGTTGTGCTCGATAGCGTTGGCATTGGCGGTGCTCCAGATGCCCATGCTTTTTTCAACCATGGCACGCCTGATACTGGCGCGAACACAGTTGGTCATATCGCCGAAGCCTGTGCTGCTGGAGACGGTGTCAAGGAAGGCTTGCGCGCCGGACCGCTTCATCTTCCCAACCTTGCAAATTTGGGCCTCGGTAAAGCGGTGGAACTTGCATCTGGCACCGTGCCGCCCAACCTGCAAACAGACACGATCACGGGGCGTTATGCGGCCGCCACTGAAGTTTCCAAAGGCAAGGACACGCCATCAGGTCACTGGGAAATCGCAGGCGTACCGGTGCCGTTTGACTGGGGCTACTTTCCAGACACCAAACCGGCCTTTCCTGACGATCTGGTGCAGGCCTTCATCAGCCAGGCGGGCCTGTCTGGCACGCTGTGCAACGAACACGGGTCGGGCACTGTGGTGATCGCCGAGTATGGCCTTGAGCACATCGCGAGCGGCAAACCCATTGTCTACACCTCGGCGGATTCGGTTTTCCAGATTGCTGCGCATGAAGAGCATTTCCGCCTCGAGCGGCTATACGAGATTTGCAAAGTCGCGCGCAAACTGATCGATCCGCTGAACATTGGCCGTGTTATCGCACGCCCTTTTGTTGGTGAAACGGTGGACGCTTTCAAGCGCACGGCCAATCGCAAAGACTATGCGGTGCCACCACCTGAACCCACCGTGCTCAACCGCGTTCAAGATGCAGGCAACCGTGTCATCGCGCTTGGCAAGCTGGGCGATATCTTTGCCATGCACGGCATTGATGAGGTGCGCAAAGTGCCGGGCATCGAGGCTTTGTTCGATGTGCTGATGGGCACGTTGGAAGGCGAGAAAGCCGCACAAGACGGCGATCTGGTGTTTGCCAACTTCGTGGAGTTCGACTCTGAGTTCGGCCATCGTCGCAACATCCCAGGTTATGCTGATGCGCTGGAACGCTTTGACCGCCTGCTTCCACGCTTCACCGATGCGATGAAAGATGGCGATTTGCTTATCCTGACCGCCGACCATGGCAATGATCCAAGCTGGGTTGGCACCGACCATACCCGCGAGCGCGTGCCAGTGCTGATGCTTGCCAAGGGTCTAGAGCCTGGCCCAGCAGGCGTGCGCACCACATTCGCTGACATGGGTGAAACGGTTGCCAAATGGTTGAACCTGCCCGCTGGCCAACATGGAATATCAATCTTGTGATCCCGCTCGCTGAACTTCACTGCCATATTGAGGGCGCGGCACCGACCGACCTTGTGCGCGAGCTTGCCCACCGCAACGGGCAAGACATCACAGGCCTCATCAACGGAGATGACGGCTACGTCTGGTCGGATTTTGATAGTTTTTTGGGAGCCTATGACCGGGTGGCCAGCGTTTTCACGCACGCCGAAGACTACAGCAATCTCGCCTACGCCTATGCGTCCGATCTAGCATCACAAGGCGCGATCTATTCAGAAACCTTTTCCTCCACCGATCATGCTGAGCAGGCGGGGGTCGACCCTCTCGCCTATCTCAATGCTTTGACCGACGGTATCAAACGCGCCGAAGCCGACCACGGCATCGTCAGCCGTATGGTGCCAACTGGTGTTCGCCATTTCGGTACCGATGCCATCAACCGCGCGGCTGATATCGCCATCGACGCTGCCAAGACCAATCCGCTGATTACCGGGTTTGGTATTGCAGGCAGTGAGGTCGCAGGATCATTGCGCGATGCCAAAGACGCTTTCGCGCGCTGTGGGCAGGCTGGCCTTGGCCTCACCGCCCACGCCGGGGAGTGGACAGGTCCACCGACCATCCGCGATGCAATTTCATTGGGCGTGACACGCATCGGTCACGGTATTCGCGCCGCCGAAGATGAAGCGTTGATGGCAGAGATCGCAACCAAAGGCATCACGCTGGAAGTCTGCCCGGTCTCCAACATCGTGCTGAAAGCGGTGGAAAGCCAAGCCGCGCACCCGGCCAAACGGCTCTATGACGCGGGCATCAAGCTTACCGCCAATTCCGATGATCCACCGCATTTCCACACGAGGTTGGCCAAAGATGTGGAGATGATGGTGCAGCTCTTGGGTGGTGAGGAAACAGCCATACGCGCAATGCTCACGCGCAACGCGCTGGAGGCGGCCTTTGTGGATGAGCCGACACGGCAAAAACTGTTGGGCAAACTGGATGAGGCGCTTGCCAGCGCTTAACCGGTTGGGCATGAACAGGGCCACCCACATCCAAAGGAGCCCCGCATGCAAGGCGTCACCGTTGTCGATCACCCGCTGATCCAGCACAAGCTCACTTTGATGCGCGATAAGAACACCTCCACAGCCTCGTTTCGTCGGTTGTTGTTCGAGATCTCCCATCTGCTTTGCTACGAAACAACGCGCGATCTGGTGACCGAAGAGGTCGAGATTGAAACGCCGATCCAAAAGATGATGGCTCCGAAACTGTCTGGCAAAAAACTGGTGTTCGCCTCGGTTCTACGCGCTGGCGATGGCTTGCTGGAAGGTATGCTCGATCTGGTGCCAGCCGCTCGCGTCGCCCATATTGGCCTTTATCGTGACCCTGAAACGCTTCAGCCGGTGGAGTACTATTTCAAGGCGCCCGAAGATCTGTCGGACCGGCTAGTCATCGTGCTCGATCCCATGCTCGCCACATCCAATTCGGTGTCAGCCGCTGTGACGAAACTGAAAGAGCGCGGCGCGCACAACATTCGCTTTGTGTGCCTGTTGGCAGCGCCGGAAGGTGTTGAACGTTTTACCAAAAACCATCCCGATGTGCCGGTTGTGACCGCCGCGATTGATGAACGCCTCAACGACCATGGCTACATCGTACCCGGCCTTGGTGATGCCGGTGATCGGATGTTCGGCACGAAGTAGAGGTCTGATCAGACGGCAGTTAAGCCTGCTTTGAGCTCGTTTTAGACATTGATCGAGCATCAGGACTTGCGACTCTTTGGTCCTAAGTGGACCTACGATGACTACTTAGGCAGCGTCCGCTTGTGGCGGTAAAACGGACATTTGGACCACGGGCACTTCTAGCCCAAAGCAAGTTTTATTCAGTGCTCAGTAAAAAGGTATGCGAAGCCTGCCGGATCCGGAGTAGCTTGTGAAGTCTCCAGAGCCCAGGCCACTAACATCACCTGATAAACTGATGGCCCAGCCGTTGAAAAAGGTGCCATCAACTCCCAATCCCAGGCGAGCGGATAAGAGATTGTCAAAGTCCGGCAGGGCGGTATTGGTCTGTATGTCAGATGATAGGTCAAACTCACCATGGGCTGAGGCAAAGATCGACCAAGCCGATCCATCGTCGAACGCCATCTGGTAGCGAAACTTTGGCCCCATGGACAACCGCCCGCTTTGGATGCTGTTGGCTGCAACCACCGTCCCATCAGACAGTGCGTACCCATCTTGGTTCTCATGGGCCCAGAAGAAGAGCGCGTTGGGCTCGAGCGTCAGGTTTTCTGCAAGTTCATGTCGACCCGAGACATTGAGCGAGATCATATAGCGAGAGGCGGTGGTGTCCCCTGTGGCTGCTCCCACTCGGTTACCATAGTCCAACCAAGAGTGCGTGAAGAACGCATCTGCGACGACGTTCTCAGCCAACCGAATGCCAACATAGGCGCCGGCGGTGAAACCCTGGCCGTTAAAGGCGCCATCTGTAAGTTGAAAGCTTAGGTCGCCTTTCTCATAGCCGCCCAAAACACCAACGAGGACAGTGCTGGTGATCAGATAATCCGCCCCAACGACGCCGTTCCACGTATCGCCATCAAAGGCGTCGCCATCATAGTGGGTCAAGGAGCCGTGCATCCAAACATTCACCAGTGGTGCGTCAGATGCCGAGGCCTCAGGTAAATAACCAGGCACAACATCAACGCTCGGATAATAGGCGGACACGGCCCTTTCATCTTCGTCGTCAGGGTTCGCGTCGACCTGGGAAAAAGCTGTTTCGATGGCATGCAACGCATTCGGGCTGGTTTCATACATCGCCAAACGAGAGGCACGCGCGTCGCGTGCCGTCGCTCCAATCCCATGCAGACTGACATAGGCCGACAAGGACGCACCGTTGCTTGCAATATCGAACTGTGTGCCGCCGCCAGTGAAAAGCCGCTCGGCAATCGCATTGCCGACCCCTGATGATACCGCACGTCCAGCTTGGTTCATGAAAAGCGACGAGCCCAGAAGCTGCTGCGACTGGGCCTGCGGTGCTAAGTCTGGCCCTGGTGGTGGTACGAAGGCTCCGCCGGTAATCACCATGCTGTTGACATGGTGGTCACCGGTTACAGCAAATGCTCTGTGTTCGATGTTAACTGTGTAAGCGATGCCCTGGAACGTCAGAGTAACAACGGAGTTAAAAAGGACATCTTCGGAGGTAGAAAAACCTACCTGATAGACGCCGGTGCCATTGGTTGCAAACGTTAGGTAACCCGGACTCCCGCTAAAAGAGTAAGCCGTCATATTTGATGGGCAGCAAGAAGCCGGTGTCGCCACACCACCATTAAACGCATTAAGAATATTAAGTAACTCATCATCTGTCGTCAGTGTGAAGCCATCAACTGGATTGGGTCCGGCGTTGGAGCAAGTTCCCGCAGTTGTGTCAAAGTACCAGATTTGCCCATTCGCATCGCCTTTGATGAACGGAACGCCGCCAGTACAATCGACCTGCGCTAAAGCGCTATGTGTTGGGACAACGAAGAAACCAACCACACTGGCGCACGCAACCGCGAGAAGCCATAAACAAGCAGAGGCTGCTCGTTGTGTATGCCGTAATGCCGAACAGTAGGAAGCCACGGGGGAACCATCTCCAAGATTCAGTGTGCTGATGAATCTTATTGCCAGCAGATATTAATGTTTGCTTAACCATGTTGACCCAGAGGCAATCTGGGCTGATATGGGCATGGCAGATGCAACGAAAGTTAGCTTGCTAAGGTCAGTGCTCCGCCCATTTAAGGCGCTTGACCTGATCATGAACTTGGCCGCTACGTCCGCAATACCTTCATCTTGCGCCTAGGCTCGCGTCTTCACCCAAAGATCCGCGGCCTCGCTGATGTCGCGTTTTATGGTGTCTCGCTGGGCATCGGATGCCGCCAAAATCTCAGGGGCCTTGAGGAAATCAAGCACCTGAAATTCGCCAATTGGCGGGGTGATCAACACATCGGGTGCGCGTAGTTCAAGCAGTTTGCTGGTGATGGTCTGCATGCCGATTTGCATCGCACCAAAAATAGAATCCATCTGAGATGGTGGCGCATCCAGACTACCACCGCCATTTTCACCGTCCGGTTTTGGACCGCCGACGACATCCACGGCCACCACAAGATCGCATTGATCAAGGGCGTCTGTTGGCAGCGGGTTCACCACACCGCCATCCACATGCACGCGACCGTCAAGAACTACAGGCTTGAAGACGAAGGGAATGGCGATGCTGGCCGCAATTGCTGGTGCGATAGGCCCTTCCGTCATCACCCGTGCGTGCCAGCCATAATAATCGGTTGCCACCACCGCCAGCGGCAGGGCCAACTGATCAAAGCTCTCGGCCAAACCATCGGGCATGAAGGCGTCCAACACCGCTTCGGGTTCAAGCTGTAATTCAAACCATTTTGAAAACTGATCCCATCCCTTCGGGCGCATTTTCCAGGCCCGTGCGGCAACTTCGCGGGTTTCGGCGGTTTCCAGAACAAACGCACGCATCGCGCCCGCAGAAAGGCCGGATGCAACGCCCCAACCGATGATCGAGCCGATGCTGGTGCCGGACACGCAGGCGATGGGCAGACCAAGCTCTTCAATCACGTCCAGAACGGTGATGTGTGACAGGCCGCGCGCGCCACCGCCCCCCAGCGCAAGACCAAGCTTGGGAAGGTCTGGGCGGGGAAGATCAGACGAGGCAGGTGAGGTGGTCATGCAGATACTTTCATGAGAAGGGAGGTTTCGCTCTTACTCCCAATGTGGCTTCTTTTCGTGACAACACAATCCACCCCTTCCAGCACCCGCTCAGGCGATGCAGCCCTGGAGCGCTACGACTACTCACTCTACATCATCACCTGTTTCGTCTGGGGCACAAGCTGGCTGGCGCTGCGCATGCAACTGGGCACCATCGCGCCGGAAGTCTCGCTTGTTTGGCGGTTCGCTCTGGCCGGTGTTTTGGTCTTTGCCTGGGCGTTTTGGGCGAGGCAACGCATGCGGTTTGGATTGCGTGACCATGCGCTTTTCGCCGCCATGGGGTTCTTTATCTTCTCCACCAATTTCCTGTTTTTCTACTATGGCGGCATCGAGATCACCGCAGGCCTGTTGGCTGTGGTTTTCTCCCTTGCCTCGATCATCAACTTCCTGATTGGCATCACCTTTATGGGTCAAAAGGCCGAGCCAAGACGGCTCGCCGGTGCGCTGCTGGGCGCGCTGGGTATCGGGTTTCTGTTCTGGCCAGAAATCACAGGCACCACGCTCAACCGCGACGTGCTCTTCGGCTTGGGCCTATGCATCTGCGGCACGCTGTTTTTCTGCACAGGCAATGTGCTGTCCGCGCGGGCGCAAAAGCGTGGGCTGCCTATTCTCGCAACCAATGCCTGGGGCATGCTTTACGGTGTGATCTGGCTGTTTGTTCTGGCTATGGTGCAAGGCCACACCTTCGCCATTGAGCCCACCGCTGCCTATCTCGGTTCGTTGGTTTGGCTCGCGGTGTTTTCATCCGTCATCGCCTTTTGGAGCTACCTGACACTGCTCGGCAGGATCGGTGGCGCGCGCGCATCCTACGCGACGGTGATTTTCCCGCTCATTGCGCTCGCCTCATCCACGCTGTTTGAAGGCTATCAATGGACCGTGTTTGCCTTTATCGGCGTCGCGCTGGCGATCTTTGGCAATGTGCTGGTGCTCGGCGGCGGCAAACGCCAGCCGGTGAACAAGGGCGCCTAAGAGCTTTTTCAGGAAAATGCCCGCCCCGGACGTGATCCGGGGTGGGAACCGGTTTTCCGCCCGGAAAATGCGACAAAAAAGGTCAGCTGGCCGCCTTGCCTGAGGCGAACGGTGCGGGTTCTGGCCTGTGGGCAACAACAGGCGCATCGCCTTTGGGCGGTTCCAGTTTTTGCATCACCAGATAGGCTGTGATCACCGCTGCCAGGCCAAACACAACCGACCCCATGGCTTGACCGATCAACACGCCTTGCGCGCCGCCGCCACCCCATTCCATTTGCGCGCCCAGCCAGACGAACGGCAGCGTGCCGATGGTAGCTTTGCCCCAGTTGAACACGGTGGAATAGGTCGCAAAGCCAAGATTGTTGAACGAGGCGTTGGCCACGAACAGAGCGCCGTTGAAGATGAAGCTTGCTGCCACATAGGTGCAGAACAGGATGACCAGCCCGGCCGCATCGCCCTCGGCGTCAAACAGCGCCACAATAGGATCGCGGGCGATGAACAGGATCGCCCAAACCACAGCGCAATAGGCCAGGATCAGGATCAGTGCATCCATAAAGGCACGCTGAACCCGGTCGATCCGCCCAGCACCATAGTTCTGACCGAGGATTGGGCCAACCGCACCTGACAGCGCAAAGATGGCGCCGAAGGCGACCGGAATGATCCGGCCTACAATTGCCCAACCCGCCACGGCATCATCGCCGAATGGCGCGATGGCGCGGGTCACAATCGCATTGCCCACGGGCGTTGCCACATTGGTCATGATGGCAGGCAGAGCAATGGCCACCAATCCGCCCATGTGCATGCGCAGCGATTCCTGGCTTGGCAGTGTCACCAAATCATGCACTCTCATGGCGCCGTAGATGCCCATGCCAAGCAGGGCAAAGCGCGACAGGATGGTAGAAACAGCAGCGCCGTTGACGCCCATATCCAGCGCAAAAATAAAGATCGGGTCCATGATGGCCGCCGCGATGCCCGCGCCAAGCGTCACATACATGGCGCGCTTGGCATCGCCCACGGCGCGCAGAAGGCCAGACATCGCCATGCCTAGCGCGAGCAGCGGCATGGATGGAATGACGATCTGCAAGAACCCAATAGCCACCTCAAGCGTTAGCCCTGTTGCACCCAGACCAGAGAGAAGGGATTCCAGAAAAAGCCAACAGATGAGGCTGAGCACACTGATCAGCGCAAAGATGAAAAGCAGTCCGGTTCCGGCGACTTGCTTGGCCCGGTCTTTGTCGCCCGCACCAAGTGCTCGAGAAACCAGCGCCGTGATGCCAATGGTTGTGCCGATGGCTGCCGACGTGACGAAAAACATCAGCGTGCCGGCATAGCCGATGGCGGCTGCCAGTTCGGTTTCACCGAGCTGCGCAATGTAAAAAAGGTTGGCGAAATCAACGATGAAAATCGCCACCAGGCCAATTGACCCGGTGGCCGTCATCACGATGGTGTGGCGCATTGTCGATCCGGTGACGAACCGCGGTGTCGTATCGTCGTCTTGCTTGGCAGTGGCCATCTAGCTGTTGTCCTTGGTGATGGCTTCGGTTTCCGGCGATAGGGCTTCAGCTTCGCCTTCGGTCTCAATAAGCGGTTCAGGAACGGGGTCGAACATCGGCTTGGGTTTTGGAACCGGTTGGCCGGTTGGATAGACGAGGTCCACGCCAGCAAGAATTCCATCTTCAGCCTGCATGGCAAAGCGCTTTTCGTCACGTGCCTGGACGTCGGCCACGCGGAAATCAGCTTCATCTTCTGGGATGCCAAGCTCCAGCAGCACCTGCCGCCCCATCTCGATGGAAGAGTGGAACGTCTCGCGCACCGTCTCGGTGGCGCCGATCTTCAGCAACTCCAGCGCATGGCCGCGATCATAAGCCCGCGCATAGATCGGAAGATCGGGATAGGCTTCGCGCACGGCCTCGACAATTCGTGTGGTGGTTGCGCGACCATCAGTGCAAACGGCCAGAATATCGGCGCGCGCCAATCCCGCTGCTGCCAAAATATCAAGCCGTGTTCCGTCGCCATAATAGATGCGCGCCTTGAAGCGCTTGGCATCGCGAATACGGTCCGCGTCGGTGTCGATAACGGTCACACGCTCGCCACCGGCCTGCACAGTTTGCGAGACGAATTGGCCAAAGCGCCCAAAGCCGATGATCAACACACGGGCCTGCGCAGAGGAATAGTCTTCCTCCATCGTCTCGCTGGCCTTGCCGCTGGTCAGCGCATAGGCAGCGTTGATCAGCACGGGCGTTAGCGCCATGGAAAGTGCCACCGCACAGGCCAGAATGCTTTGTATCGGCCCATCGATCAGCCCGCCAACCAACGCCACACCAAAAACAACGAAACCAAACTCACCGAATTGGCAGACATAGGCGGTGGTTTTCACCCCGGCGGCGTGATCCTCGCCCATCATTCGCATCACCACATAGGTGACGGCGAGCTTGATGATGAGGCCTGCCACCGTGATCGCAACGATCACCAGGAACTGATCGATCAACACGTCCAGATCGATGGAAAGACCAACCGCCAGAAAGAACAGACCCATCAGCAAACCGCGAAACGGCTCAATATCAGCTTCCAATTGGTGGCGGAAATCGCTCTCCGAGAGCATCACGCCTGCGATCAGTGCGCCAAGTGCAGTGGAAAGGTTGGCCTGCTCCATCACGAAGGCAGCGCCAAGCACGATCATCAATGCGCCAGCGGTCATCACCTCGCGCACGCCAGTTTTTGCCAGAACATGGAACAGCGGGTTCAGCACAAAGCGGCCAATCACCACCAAGGCTGCAACAGCGCCCAGCGCAACCCCCACCTCGCCAAGGCCCATACCGCCATCGCCGCGCGGGGCGAGTATCGAAGCCAAAGCGAGCAATGGCACCACGGTGAGATCTTGGAAAAGCAAGATGCCGAACGTGGCCTTGCCATGCGGCGTTTCACGCTCATGGCGTTCATCGAGAATGGCCAAAGCAATGGCGGTGGAAGAAAGCGCCAAGGCCCAGCCGATGATCAGCGCGCTGGTCCAGGAGAACCCAAGCAGCATCGCCACGCCGGAGAGCAAAAGCGTGGAGCCAAGCATCTGCCCACTGCCGGAGCCGAAGATGGACTTGCGCAGGCTCCACAGCGTGGTTGGCTTGAGTTCCAGGCCAATAATGAAAAGGAAGAGCACGACGCCGAACTCAGCAACCGTCGCAACGGCATCGATGTCCGACACCAGACCGAGGGCAGGCCCGATAGCCAGCCCTGCTGCCAGATAGCCGAGAACAGCACCCAGCTTGAAGCGCTGAAAAATCGGCACAGCAATAAGCCCAGCTGCCAACAGGATAAGCACCAGGACAATGGGATCGGAACTATAGGCCGCGCTATCGGCGAGCGTTTGGAGCGTGGCTTGGGCGTCTTCCATTTACGGCCAAGTGGACCTTCACCGGCTGCGCGTCAAGCATCTGGCTGACACGCGCTTATTGAAGGGCAGCAAAGCCCTCGGCAAAGCCCGGCAGTTCGATGGGAATGCCGATACCCTCATCGGGCGTCTGGAAGATGACGAACCAAGCGGTTTGGCCACTGGAAAGTGTGGTCACCAGATCATCATCCATGATCATTTCCACATAACACCCCGATGGCAGGCAGCGGGCAAAGTCGGCGGTGCCGATATCGGTATCGTCAATACGCAAGCCAAGCCCACCATCCAGCAACACACCCAGCGGAACGGCAACACGCAGAATGTGTGCGCCACCATCGACCGTGCGCACGATCGTGACTCGCAATTCAACGTTGGGACGGTCGACGGCTGCAACATTCTGCACCAAGGCGCAAAGCTCTGCCGGTGCCCCCTCAGGTGTCTCGCATTGGATTTGCCATGCCTGAAAGCTCTCGCGGACCACCGGTTGGGCCGAAGCGGGAACTGGCAGCACAAACAGGGCGGCCAACAGGAGGAGGGGCGGAGAAAAGCGCAAAAAATGGATCATTAACTCGGGCGTCATGGTGATTCGCATTAGCGATGGCCAGACTCTACCAATGGGGCGGCGGTATGACGAGGGCGTCTAAGAGCGGGGTTTGAGAACTCTATGGTCTGGGGTGAAAACAGGCTCACGCGCCGCATTGCCCTAACGGCACTGGGCAGAAACTGGAGCAACTACGACCAAGGGATAGGCAACGCGGCGCTAATATGACGCATTTGAGATTGGTCAATGCTCTTCCCATCAGATGGTCAGTCGGATAGGGAAGGTTTCGATTAGGAGGAGGGCGTAGGTGCGCCCGCGCCGTCCGGTGACAACCGGCTGCTGGAACTCAGCATTGTGGCGCGCCCGCACGTATTAGGCCCTGATCGCTCGGAGATAATAACCAGTATGACGATAGCGCATCGCATCGCCGCATCTATCATCGCAACCATAGCCACACTTGTGGCGCTGGCGACCCCGGCCTTAGCCGCGCAGCCAACACCATGGGCGATGAGTTTTCAGGACGCCGCCACGGTGGTGATGGAACACATACAGTGGTTTGAAACCTTCACTTTGATCATTATCACGGCCATCGTAATTTTTGTGTTGGCTTTGATGATTTACGTCTGCTGGCGCTTCTCTGAGAAGAACAACAAGACGCCGTCCAAAACCACGCACCATGCGATGCTTGAAGTGGCTTGGACCGTTGTGCCGATCATTATTCTGGTCGTGATCGCGGTGCCATCGTTCCGCTTACTTTGGGAAGAGGCTGTGGTTCCGCCCGCCGACATGACGATCAAAGCCACTGGGTATCAGTGGTACTGGGGTTATGAGTATCCCGATCATGACGACATCGACGTTCTACAGATCATGCTTCAGGATGATGAGCGTCTGGCCCGTATGGAAGAAACTGGTGGCACGGAAGAAGATTTCCCGCGTCTCTTGGCCGTCGACAATGATTTGGTCGTGCCGGTGAATGCGACTGTGCGTTTGCAGATAACCGCTGCTGATGTGTTGCACGCGTTCGCCATGCCGGCCTTCGGTGTGAAAATGGATGCCGTGCCTGGCCGCCTCAACGAAACGTGGTTCCGCGCCGACCGCGAAGGCATTTACTATGGCCAGTGCTCTGAGCTTTGCGGCACCGACCATGCCTTTATGCCAATTGCCATCCGCGTTGTTAGCCAACCGCAGTTTGATGCGTGGGCGGCCTTGGCTGGTGATGATCTGGGTGCGGCCAACGACATGCTGGCGCAAATGATCCGTGATGATACCGACGGCACTGAGCTGGCGCAGAACTAAAACTTCAAGACTTTAGGGTCGCGGTACGCTGCGCCCCACACCGGACACATTTTGATGAGGATTTGAGGCACCATGGCAAGCTACGCAGACGCGACAGCGCATGACGATGTCCCTGGTTTTTGGACACGTTGGTTCTATTCAACCAACCATAAGGACATTGGCGTCCTCTATCTGATTTTCGCGATCATCGCGGGCATCATCGGTGGTGCGCTCTCCATCGGCATTCGCTTGGAGCTGCAAGAGCCAGGCATGCAAATTTTTGCCGATGGCCACGCCTACAATGTGTTCGTGACGGGCCACGGCCTGATCATGGTGTTCTTCATGGTCATGCCTGCACTGATTGGTGGTTTTGCCAACTATATGGTGCCGATCATGATCGGTGCGCCGGATATGGCGTTTCCGCGCATGAACAACATCTCGTTCTGGCTACTGCCACCAGCGCTTATTCTGCTGGTCATCTCCATGTTTGTTGAGGGTCCTCCCGGCGGCCTCGGCGTTGGCGGTGGCTGGACGATCTACCCGCCGCTTTCTACCTCCGGTCACCCTGGCCCAGCCGTTGATTTCGCGATCTTGTCGCTTCACCTTGCTGGCGCATCCTCGATCCTGGGCGCGATCAACTTCATCACCACCATCTTCAACATGCGTGCACCCGGCATGACGCTGCACAAAATGCCGTTGTTTGCCTGGGCGATCTTGGTGACGGGTTTCTTGCTTCTTCTGGCACTGCCGGTTTTGGCTGGCGCCATCACCATGCTGCTGACGGATCGTAACTTCGGCACAACCTTCTTTGATCCAGCAGGCGGTGGGGACCCGATCCTCTTCCAGCACCTGTTCTGGTTCTTTGGCCACCCCGAAGTTTACATCATGATTTTGCCAGCCTTTGGGATCGTCAGCCACATCATCTCCACCTTCTCCAAGAAGCCGATCTTCGGCTATCTGGGCATGGCGTATGCCATGGTGGCCATTGGCGTGGTCGGCTTCATCGTTTGGGCCCACCACATGTACACGGTTGGCCTCTCTGTTGAGACGCAGGCCTACTTCGTGTTCGCCACCATGGTGATTGCGGTCCCAACGGGCGTGAAAATCTTCTCTTGGATTGCGACCATGTGGGGCGGTTCGATCCGTTTCACCACGCCGATGATCTGGTCTCTGGGCTTCATCTTCCTGTTCACCGTTGGCGGTGTGACGGGCGTGCAGTTGGCCAATGCCGGTCTCGACCGTGCGTTCCACGACACCTATTATGTGGTCGCGCACTTCCATTATGTGCTGTCACTGGGGGCGGTGTTCGGCATCTTTGCCGGCTGGTACTACTGGTTCCCCAAAATGTTCGGCTACATGTATTCCGAATTCCTCGGCAAGCTGCATTTCTGGGTTACCTTTGTTGGTGTTAACCTGTTGTTCTTCCCGCAGCACTTCCTGGGTCTCAATGGCATGCCGCGCCGCTATGCCGACTATCCAGATGCCTATGCCGGCTGGAACGCTGTTTCCTCCTATGGTTCGTACATTTCCGGCATTGGTGTGCTGATCTTCTTGTTCGGCGTTGCCCATGCCTTTGCCGCCAAGCGCAAAGCTGGTGACAATCCTTGGGGTGAAGGCGCGACGACACTGGAGTGGACCCTGTCCTCGCCACCGCCGTTCCACCAGTTTGAAAAACTGCCGCGGGTCACCTTCGACAAACACTAGGGTCGAAACCTAGAGTTTTGGCGCGGCGGGTTTTTCGCCGCGCTTCCTCTTTCAACCAGACGAGCTTTTATGAGCCTAACGGACGCCACATCTGACGCTGCAAACCCTAGCCTCGCCGGGCCTTTAGAGAATCTGCGTGAAGCTGGGCTTTCGACGGCATCTGCACGCGATTACATCAACCTGTTGAAACCACGGGTGATGTCGCTGGTGGTGTTCACGGCTTTGGCCGGTCTCATCGCTGCGCCTGGTGCATTGCACCCGTTCGTAGCGCTCACCGCCGTGCTCTGCATCGCCATTGGTGCTGGCGCGTCTGGCGCGCTTAATATGTGGTACGACGCAGACATCGATGCCGTGATGGGCCGCACAGCGCTGCGCCCGATCCCCTCCGGCGCCGTCACACCGCGCCAGGCTTTGGGTTTCGGCATCCTGCTTTCGGTCGGTTCGGTCGGTGTGCTTGGGCTGCTCGTAAACTGGCAATCAGCCGCCATGCTCGCCTTCACCATCTTCTTCTACGTCAATATTTATACAATGTGGCTGAAGCGCTCGACGCCGCAGAACATCGTCATTGGCGGCTTGGCTGGTGCGTTCCCACCTGCCATCGGCTGGCTTGCTGTCACCGGATCGCTTGCGCTTGAGCCGATCCTGATGGTGCTCATCATCTTCATGTGGACGCCGCCACATTTCTGGGCGCTGGCGATCCTCAAAGAAGAAGATTACGGCCGCGCTGGTGTGCCGATGCTGCCCAATGTGGCAGGCGATAAGGTGACCCGTCAGCAAATCCTGCTCTACTCCGTCCTGCTTGCCCCACTGGCTGTTCTGCCTGCATTCTTGGGCTATGCTGGCGTGCTCTATGCGCTTGTGACGGTGGCTGGCGGAGTTGGCTTTATTCAGCATGCTCTGCGCCTTTCCCGCGCTGGTGATATTCCGGCGCGCAACAAAGCCGCTGGCAAGCTGTTTGGCTTTTCCATCCTTTATCTGTTTGCCGTGTTCGCGGTGATGCTTGGCGAAGATATCGTAGAACGCCTGACAGGCTTTGCGCTTGCCATGCCCACGGCGCTGACCTTCGTGGTGGGAGGCTGACGATGGCTGATACGACGCAGCGCACCGCACCTGAAGCGCCCAAGCCTGTTCCGACCAACACCGAAGAGGTGAAAATGTCGGAAACGGATCGGGACTTTTATTCCAAGCAACGCCGTTCACGCTCCATTGCCATGGCGTTGGCGCTTGGCGCGGTGGTGGTCGTGTTTTACGTGGTCAGCTTGATCCAAGGCCCCGGCATCCTCTCAAGGCCTTACTGATGCAGGATGCCGCGCAAAAGACACGCACTTTCTCTCGCCCGCTTAAGACAGCCATGGCGCTTAGCGTCTTTGTTGGCTGCATGGTTGGCGTCGCTTATGCTGCTGTGCCGCTTTATGAGCTGTTCTGCCGCGTCACCGGTTTTGGCGGCACCACGCAGGTCGCTGATGTCGCCCCTGATGCCGTATCCGAGCGCACCATCAAAGTGCGTTTTGATGGCAACGTTGCCGCTGGTCTCGGTTGGGATCTCGATCCGCTGGTCAACGAGATCGAAGTGCCCATCGGCCAGGTAACGGAAATTTTCTATCGCGCCGATAACCTCACCGATGAGGACACCTACGGCACAGCCACATTCAACGTTTCACCACCGCAGGCTGGGATTTACTTCCATAAGATGCACTGCTTCTGCTTTGAGATGCAGCATCTGGAGCCAAACCAAGGCATCGATATGGGCGTGGTGTTTTTTGTTGATCCGGAGATCCTCGAAGACCCGGACAATGACCGCATCGACACCATCACGCTGAGCTACACCATGTTTGCTGCCGACGCGCCTGCAGAGGCAGAGATTGCGGCAAACAGTTCGAATTAGGATTTTGGGGGAGCGCTGGCTTCGGCTGGCGCATCGCATTTAGGAGATCACCGATGGCCTCAGGTCACGCAACAGATCACGACTATCACATCATTCCGCCCAGCCCGTGGCCGTTCATCGGTTCGGTGTCTGCGCTCGTTCTGGCCATCGGCACAGTCACTTGGTTCCATGGCGGAACCTGGATCTTCTTTGCGCTGGGCATGCTTGGTGTTCTCTACACCATGGTTATGTGGTGGCGCGATGTGATCCGTGAGTCGATGGCTGGTGACCATACGCCGGTCGTCTCCTTGCACCTTCGCTACGGCATGATCCTTTTCATTGCGTCCGAGGTGATGTTCTTTGTTGCCTGGTTCTGGGCCTATTTCGATGCGGGCTTCTTCCCCGGCCCAGCGGAACAGCCCATGCGTGCCGAGCTTTTCGGCGGCGTTTGGCCTCCGCAAGGCATCGAGACCTTTGATCCTTGGCACCTGCCGCTCATGAACACGGTCATCTTGCTGACATCAGGCACGACCGTCACCTGGGCACACCACGCGATGATCCATGGTGACCGCGAAGGCGTGAAGCAGGGCTTGGCGCTTACCGTGGCACTCGGTGTCTTGTTCTCTATCGTGCAAGTCTATGAGTACAGCCACGCGCACTTTGACTTCTCTGGCCACATTTATGGCGCAACCTTCTACATGGCGACCGGCTTCCACGGCTTCCACGTGTTTGTTGGCACGGTGTTCTTAGCAGTCTGCCTGTTCCGGGTTCTGCAAGGTCAGATGACGCCCCAAAAGCATTTCGGCTTCGAGGCCGCAGCTTGGTACTGGCACTTTGTCGATGTGGTTTGGCTGTTCCTGTTCGTTGCCATCTATGTCTGGGGCTATGGCGGCGGTGGCAATTTCTAAGTGATCTGCTTCGCTTAAAAACCATCAGCGGGCGGTCCGATAGGGTCGCCCGTTTCTCTTTGTAAGGACTGAATATCATGAGCACCGTTCCGCACACGCCACAGACGTTGATGGCTGGATATCGCGGCAAGTGCCCGCGCTGCGGACAGGGCAAACTGTTCAACGGCTGGATCACACTGCAAGAGCGGTGCGATGTGTGCGACTTGGATTATGGCTTTGCCGATTCTGGTGATGGTCCAGCGGTGTTCATTACCTTCTTTGCTGGGTTCATCGCGGTTGGTGCAGCGCTCTGGCTGGAGGTTGCCTACCAGCCCTCGTTTTGGGTGCATGCCGCCGTTTCATTGCCGGTTATTCTGATCACATGTTTGCTCCCGCTGCGGCCTTTAAAAGGCTGGCTCATTGCGCGTCAGTATCAAATGGATGCCACCGAGGTGCGCAATGATGATGTTTCCGGGGGGCATCACGGATAGCGTGCGATGAAACGCTTTTTCACCATTGCGCTGATCTCGGGCGCCTTTGTTACGCTGCTGGGCCTCGGCACCTGGCAGATGCAGCGCCTTGCCTGGAAAGAAGATTTGATCGCCCAGGCAGAAACGCGGCCAACGCTACCGGCGATACCCCTGCATGAGCTTGTCGAAGAGGCCGGTCTCGCGCCGCTGCCGACGTATGCAGAAAAAGAGGGCGCAGACGACGAAGTCGCCTATCGGCGCGTGGCGGTAACCGGTAGGTTCGTTGGCGAACCGGTCAGGGTGTTCACACTGCTGTCTGATCCGGTTGGCCCCTATGAAGGGCCTGGCTATTGGATCATGCAGCCGTTTGAAGCCGATGAGCATACAGTTTTCGTCAATCGCGGCTTCATACCGTTCGAGCTTGCGCCCGCTGTCACTGTTCGAGACGCCCCAACGGGCATCATCCGCTTCGAAGGGCTGGTGCGCCCAGATGATCTGCCCGACTATTTCACCCCCGATCCTGACTATCAGCAGGGCCTCCTTTATCGCCGGAGCATCGCGCAGATGATGCAGGCCAGTGGTGTCAGCGTCGCGCTACCGATCACGATCGATATGCCCGCCAGCGCTATCGGCGGCCTGCCGCAAGCTGGAGAAACCAAGTTCAACTTCTCCAACCGGCACTTTGAATACATGCTCACCTGGTACGGACTGGCGGCCGTGTTGCTGGCGGTGGTGAGCACTGTGATGGTGCAGCGTCGCCGACGCTAAAACAGACCTGGCATCAGGTCAGATCGAACCGCTTCGCGCAGGCGTCGTCATACTGCCGGTAGTCCACAAACCCCATCCGGCTGTAGTAGGCGAGCCCACCTGTGTTCTCATGGCGGATGGTGGCATCAATCGTCTTTACATCTGCCGCCTTGGCGGCCTTGATCGTTTCTGCGAACAACAGCCGCCCTATTCCCCGGCCATGCGCAGCCTGGGCAACATAGGTCGCAATGACGGCCCAACCGGGCGGAAGGGCATTGTCGCCGGTCCAATGGTGGTCAGGCCATTCCAGTGACTGAAAACCCAGAACATTGTCGCCTTCAGCCGCTACGGTACACGCAATCCCAAGCGGCGCTTCGATATAAGCCTCGATCATCTTTTCCTCGGAAAATGGGTCACGATGGGCTGTCGTTCCACCCTCAAGGATAATCGCATTGAGAAGCTCGCACATGCCTTCAGCGTCTGAGCGGTGTGCGGGTCGGGTTAGGATGGACATAGGTGTTCGCCAAGTTTGGAAGGGGAGACCGTGTCATACGCGACCGCCACAGGCTGACAACAGGCTTATGCTACGCCCGCTCGCTCTCCGGCAGCAACGCCATCACGGTTTCCAGCGTGTCGGCCTCGCGCGGTGGCTTGTCCCAGCGGAGCCGAGAAATACGCGGGAAGCGCATAGCAACACCGCTCTTGTGACGGGTTGAGCGTTGTAGCCCCTCAAAGGCCACCTCAAACACCATGCCTGCATCCTCGCTGTGAAGAACCTCGCGCACCGGGCCAAAGCGGTTGAGTGTGTTCTTGCGCACGAAGCCATCGATCTTCTTCAGCTCTTCATCGGTGAAGCCGAAATAGGCCTTGCCGACGGGCACGAGCATCGGGCCTTCCTCGCCCGGTTTCCAAACGCCAAATGTGTAGTCGGAATAAAGGCTGGAGCGTTTGCCATGCCCGCGCTGCGCGTACATCAACACAGCATCAATCAGCATCGGATCGCGCTTCCACTTCCACCATGGCCCTTTCGGACGGCCCGGCACATAGGCGCTGTCGGCGCGCTTGATCATCACCCCTTCCACCGCGTCGGCATCCTCGCCAGCGCCGTGTGTTGCGGGGTCGGCGCGCGCATCGGTGAGCGCTTGCCAATCCTCAAAAGGCACCATGGCAGATAGATCAAGACGTGGGTGGGCATGCCCGGAAATCAGGTCTTCAAGCCGCGCGCGCCGCTCAATGAAGGGCAGGCTGCGCACATCCTCGCCATCAAGACGCAGCACATCATAAACCCGCATATATGCCGGGTGGCTTTCCAGAAGTTTCTTCGAGACCGTCTTGCGGTTGAGGCGCTGTTGCAGCGTGTTAAACGTCTGCACGCGGCCATCGATCAGCACCAGAAGCTCACCATCCAGGGTCGCATTCTCTGGCAAGGCGTCCACGAGATCAGGGAAGGCGCGCGAAATATCATCGCCCGTGCGCGAATAGAGCCGCCGCACAACAGATCCATCTTTGCCGATGCCAGACGCCGCCTGCACACGGATGCCATCCCACTTCCACTCGGCCAGGAACTCAGAGGCGTTCAGTTTTTCAAAATCACCATCCTCAATCGGATGGGCAAGCATGGCAGGTGCGAAGGGCGCAGGATCATCATTCTCTGGGCGCTCGCTCTTGCCTTCTGCCCAGGCAAACAGGCTTTCATAGGGTGGCAGCAGGCCGTGCCATACCTCCTCGATATCGTTGGGTTTCAGGTCGCCCAAACCGGCAATCGCCGTCTTGGCCAAGCGTGCTGAAACGCCTATGCGTAAGCCTCCGGTGATCAGCTTCAGCAGCGCCCAGCGACCCGTCTCGTCCAGCGTATCAAGCCAGCGTGCGATAAGCGCTGGCATCTCTGCTTTGCCCGTTGTTGCCAGAGCCTCCACAACATCTTCCAGCGTGGGTGGTGGCATGTTGACGCCATGCTCAACTGGCCAGATGAGCGCCACCGTCTCTGACATATCGCCCACATAGTCGTAGGAAAGCCGAAAGAGCACTGGATCGGTCCGCGCCTCTACCAGCCCGCGAATGAGCGCCGGTTTGGCATTCTTGAAATCCAACCCGCCGGTGATGGCCGCAAGCGCAATGCCGCGCTCCGGGTCGGGTGTCTGTTGGAAATAGTTGATCAGCAGACGCAGCTTGCCATTACGGCGCGGCTCATACGCAAGGCGATCAAGAAGCTCGGCGAAAGCCTTCATGATGCTGATTCCTCGGCAATGTCGACTGTTTCATCGCCTTCGTCGCCATAGCCAATCATGTTCAGCGGGCGGGCATCGATGCCTTGCGTGCCGCACCAATGCACCAGCCCATCTTCTTGGCCGTGGGTGACCCAGATTTCGTTGGCGCCGGTATCAAGGATCGTTGCGCACAGATCATCCCAATCAGCATGATCGGACATGACCAGGGGCAGTTCCACACCGCGCTGACGGGCACGGGCGCGCACCCGCATCCAGCCTGAGGCGAAGCAGGTGATGGTTTCGCCAAATTTCTGCGACCAGCGGTCTGCCATGGATCCAGGGGGGCAGAGCACGATCTGCCCTGCAACGTCTTTCGCCTTCAGTCCGGCAACCGGCACAAGCGTACCCAGCTCCACGCCTTGGCTTTGGTAGAATGCGCAGAGCTTTTCCATTGCGCCGTGCAGATAGATCGGCGCGTCATAGCTAGCTGCTCGGATCTCCGCGATCACCCGCTGGGCTTTGCCAAGCGAGTAAGCACCGACCAGATGCGGCGTGTCCGAAAACGTCGCAAGGGAGGTAAGAAGCTTCGCGACCTCATCCGCACCAGGCGGATGGCGGAACACCGGCAGTCCAAAAGTCGCCTCGGTGATGAAGGTGTCGCACGGCACCACCTCGAACGGCATGACGGTTGGGTCGGCATGGCGCTTGTAGTCGCCTGAGGCCACCAGCCGGTGCCCACCATGCTCCACCAAAACCTGTGCCGAGCCAAGCACATGGCCTGCTGGGTGTAGGCTCACCCGCGTAACGCCCAGCGTGATGACCTCGCCAAGGTCGGCGCTTTGCGAACGCCCGGCAAAATCAGCGCCGTACCGCACGGCCATGATCATCAGCGTTTGCGCGGTGGCCAGCACCGATCCATGACCAGGGCGCGCGTGATCAGCGTGCCCATGGGTGATCACGGCGCGCTCCACGGGCCGCACAGGATCGATATAGAAATCGCCCGGAATACAATAAAGGCCTTCCGGGCGAATGGTCATGAACTGGTCAGCGCGGGTGATCATGCGCTTTCATGTGGGTCAGCAAATGCCAAAGCCAAGCGCTTACTGGGCAGGCGCAGGCACCTTCTCGCCGTCATCCTCTTCAGACCCGGACTCCGGTGTTGCAAGTGCCGCCTTCTCAAACGCGTTGAGGCGTTTGTAGACCGACATCAGTTCCACAATAGTTGTCCAGGAATTGACCAAGTACTGGAACGAGCCCTCCACGCGACCAAAAGCGCGCATGATCTGTTGCATGGTGCCCAGCGTGATCGTGCCTGCAATGATGGTTGGGCCAAGCGCGATGAATGGCACCAGATTGCCTATCTGGAGATAGAAAATCCGCACCACGTTGAAATACATGTAGTTGAAATAGAGGCGGAAATAGTTGCGGCGCACATCGGTGAAAAGTTCGGTGAGCGACTGCGGCTGCGCGCGCTCGACAAAGTCCTCGCCCATGACGAGTTCCTTGCGGTAGGCCGCTTCAACCTTCTGGTTGTTGAACTCAAGGCCCGGCAGCTTGATACCGACAACCGCCAGCAGGACCGTTCCCAAGATTGACCAGACGATGGCGACAAAGACCAACCCTTGGCTCACTTCGCCGATAAGTGGTAGGTGCGTCACGGCCGCTGAAAGACCCCAAAGCAACGGCAAAAAAGCAACCAGCGTCATCACCGAATCGAGCAGGGCAACGCCCAGGCCTTCGGTGATGGAAGCAAAGCGCATCGTGTCTTCCTGCACACGCTGCGAGGCACCCTCTATCTTGCGCACCCGCTTCCACATGCCCGTGTAGTAATTGTTCATCGCCGTGCGCCAGCGGAACACATAATGGCTGACGAAAAAGCGGAACAAGACTGCCACAAACACATAGACAAGCGCGATCTGGAGGAACGTGGCGATACCCAAATAATAGTCTCGCCCATCAATGGACCCGGGTTCGGCAAGCGCCTGTTGGATCAGATCGTAAAAGCCACCAAACCACTCATTGATCATCACATCCAGCTGCACCAGGAACCAGTTGGTGAAGAAGATCAGCGCTGAACCTGCGACCGACCAGAGCTGCCAAGGGTGCGGCGCGTACCACATCCAAAATCCGACAAACAAAGCGATGGCCGCGAGCATGTATTGGTAGAACCAGAAGGTTTCCGCGTTGGCCCAACCGTCCTCGGCTTCAACCGGGGCAACGCTCTCTTCGCTTGGCACTTGCACATCTGGGGCAACGCCGGGATCGAGCGTCACCGCGCTTTCTACGCCAAACAGCGGACCAAGGGAAAGGAATTGCAGCCTATCGCCGACGGCGTTCCAGGCGACAATCATCACCAGCGCATAGATGGCAAAGGACAGAAAGAACAGTTTCGGCTTGGGAAAGAAGGAATGAAACATCAGGGGCAGCTTCCGTTGGGGCCATCTATCCTTAAACTTGGCAGACCGCGCATGGGGTTTTGACCTTAGCCGGGGGTAAAGGGCGAGCGGCGCGTTGAAAGCGCGTGATCCAAATAGTCGATACGGTCCTGACCCCAGAATGGCTCACCAGCCAGCACATAAGCCGGAGCACCAACGGCGCCGGCAGCAATGGCTGCATCGGTGTTATCGGCCATCGCCGTCACCACCGCGTCTGATGTCGCGGCGGCCATGATGGCTGTTGCGTCATGGCCTGTAGCTTCCAACAGCGCACGCACCGTTTCAGGCTGGCTAATGTCGCGTTCATTCACCCAGCATGCCTGGAAGATGTCAAACATGAAGCTAGCGGGGTCGCCGCCTGCAGCGCTGATTGCGACAACAGCGCCGTTGGCTAACGCCGGATTGGTTGGGAAATGCGCTGGGCGCAATGTGAGAGGCAGCCCGCGAAAGTCGGCAATGCGCTGCAACTCGATCAACCGATAGTTCTGGCGTGACACGGGCCGCTCAGGAATAGGCAGCACACCAGAGGTTGCAAACACGCCCGCCAAATTCATCGGCTTGTAGGTGATGCTTGCCCCGTGCTTGGCGGCAACGGCCAAAAAGGCTTTGTGTCCCAGATAAGAGAAGGGTGAGATCAGCGAGAAGTAGTAGTCAATCGACGGGGCCATCTGTGGGTCCTTTGCAGATGAGCGGGCAAAGTGCTGCCCATTACATCAAAGGAACCCGATCTAGGCTGCAACGCCTGGCTGTGCAAGCGCTGCACACGTTCTATCGCGCGTTCGTGAGGGTAAGTGAGAAGGCCGGTATACGATTAATCGGTGCCGGTGGCGGCAAGCGGCATTGCTTCCTCGTCCATGTCTTGCTGCTTTTCTTTCAGCATACCGGTCACCACCTCGACCGTACGCTCAAGCTCAACAATGGCCTGTTCAATGTCGTTCTTTTGCTGATTGAGCACAGCGATCTGCTCCAAGAAGCGGCTGCGCGCAACCGTCAGCTGGCCTGCCTGTCCATCTTTCAGATCATAAAGATCGAGCATTTCGCCGATCTCTTGCAGCGAAAAGCCAACGCGCTTTCCCATAACGATCAGCTTCAGCCGCGCCTTGTCGCGCCGCGAATAGATGCGCTGCATGCCAACACGGCGTGGACGCAAGAGGCCGCGATCTTCGTAAAAGCGCAGCGTTCTCAATGTCAGGTCGTACTCACGCGCTAGCTCGCCGATGCTGTATTCCGTCTCACGCGTTGAAGTATCCATGACCGTGTCTACCACCTTTTGCTGCGTTGTTACATGCGTCAACGAATCATTTTACGTCTTGAAGTGCCAGAAAAACTAACCGAAGGGCAAGACAATATCAACTTTAAGTTGTAGTAACGTCATGCACTCTCGCAAGGTGCTTTTCTTGATGCTGCTTGGGCTTGGCCAGTGCTGTCTCAAAAACAACCTTTGTCAGCTTGGGGCGTTTACCGTCCGGTTATCTTTACCGCTCGTTTACTATGTTGGGTCCACTGTAGACCTAAGCGAAAAAGGGCCGGGGTGCGCCGTACCTTGCGCGTACGCACCAGATAGTAATTGGGGTCGGGATGGCTCAACAGTCCCAAAATGCGTGGCAGTCGCCCACGAACCTACAGCCGGAGCATGGCAATACTCATGCGGCCGCAGCGCCTAGCGTTGGCGAGTGGATGCAAGATGTTTTGGGCCAGAGCGCACCAGGACACGCAACCGGTTCAAACCCATCACTTCAGCCAAGCCAGCCTCCTCAGTCGATTGCACCCGCCCACGATCTTCAGTCGCGGTTGGCGGCAATCGCCAGGAACATCGAAACCCTCGAATCCAAAGTTGTTGGCGGCCCGGAGCCCATAGCGTCAACAGCACCTGCCCCGATGCAGACAAGCGCGCAGCCAGCACCGGCACCTTCTAACCCCTTGGATGCGCTAAGGCGGCGCAAACATGAATTGGAACATGGTGTCGGTTCGCCTGCTTCTGTTGCAGCGCCAGCGCCCGCCGAGTCCCAACCGATGATGGCCAACGCGTCTCATGAGCGCGTATTCGAGCAGCCTGCCGAGCAAGGGTTGGGGCATGCTGGCCTCGATCAACTTGTCGCTCGGCTTGATGACCAATTCGCCCGGCTGACCGATGCCGTTGGTGATGTGCGGACTTTGGCTGAATCCAGCGCGGCTGATCAGCTCGGGCTTCATGCTCAAGTCGCAGCCCTCCAATCGCGCGTCGATGCGCCTGATGAGCAAGGCCCCAGCCCGGCCGGTACCAATGGCGCCGCCGAACCTGGCTTGGCGCAACTCAGCGATCAGATACGCGCCGTCCAAGACACCATCGCGGCCATGCCCAAGCCAGAGGCGATCCAATCGCTGGAAGATGGCTATCACCACGTTCTGGCGCGCCTTGATGACCTCAAAGATGTCGGCACGAGCGCGGAAAAAATCGACGCGCTGTATGGTGAGGTCACCAGCTTGCGTGAGGTGCTGGACAATTTGGGCGATAACACCACCAGCGCGCTGGTCGGCGAAATGCGGTCCATGATCTCGCAGCTGGAAAGCGATCCGCAAGGCGATGCTGATCGCATCACGCAGGCTCTGGAAAGCGTCAAGGATATGGCCCGCAACGCGGTGCAAGATCCCGGCAGCATGAATGAAGCCATTGGGGCGGTCGTGGAACGCCTTGTTGCGCTTGAAGCGCGCATTGAAGCCTTGGCAAGCGGCGCAGACGACAGTGCCGTCACCCAGCGTCTTGATGCCATTCAGTCCGAGATGGCGCGCCTCTCAACATTCCAAGACGAAGCGCGCGGCCTCACCAGTGCTCTGGATACCATTCGCGAGGAGATGCGCGCTGCCGCCGGCCCCGCGGTAAACCTAAGCGGCATGGACCAGCGTTTCTCGGCTCTGGACCGCATCGAAGAGATGACCGGTGGCTATGCCGAGCAGGTAGCTGAACTTTCGCAGCGGCTAAACGCACTGGATGGCCGATTGGCCAACCAAGCCGATATGGCAACGGAAGTGGCGGCCTTGTCGCGCCAAATGAACGCTTTTGGCACCGCTATGCCGGTCCATGAGATTGAGCACGCACTGCTTGATCTGACCGGGCGTGTGACTTCTCTTCAGGAAGACAACGGAACCGAACGTTTGGGGCTTGCCGTTCGCGAGCTGGGTGAGCGCGTTGAGTCCTGCCTGAAATCCATTCCCAAAACCGAAGCCATCATCCAGGCGGTTGAAGCCAAGATCGACAGCCGTATTTCTGGTTCCATCGATCCGGTGGTCGCCCGTCTTGACGGCGTTGATCAACGCCTCGACGGCATTCAGCGCGCTATTTCGGCAGCAGATGCACCATTGATCGACCATATGTCGAACCGGCTTGAAGGCCTGATCGCGGCGATGCCCACACCGCAGCCCGATGTGGCTTTGGCCTCTCTGGAAAGCCAGCTGGTTGAGCTAAACAAGCGCAATGCCGATGCTGGTGTGGTGTCACGTGATGATGTCACGCGACTGCACAATGAGCTGGCGCGCGCTCGGGCCAGCGTCGAACTTGGATCAAACCGCGACCTTCAACGATCCATCGTTGATCAGGTGCGGCACTTGGCCGGCCGGTTCGATGAGGCCCGTTCAACCGGTGATGCCGGTCTTTTGCCGGAAATCGAAGGTCAGATTGATGATCTGGCGAGCCGCGTGCAGTCGCTAGGCCTGTTCGATCCGCAGGCAGAGACCCAAGATGCTTTGGGCATGCAGGCTCTCCAAAGCGAACTGGTATCGTTGCGTGAGCATGCCAGCGACCAAGACCAGCGCGTGCTCAGCACGCTGGAGAGTGTCCAAGGTGCATTGGAAACAGTCATCGGCCGCATTGATGCGCTGGAAACCGATGACAAAGCCGCGCTCAATCTGGTCGCCGATGGCAGCAACGCTGCTAACATAGAAGATCGCACGGCATCTGAACCCGCATCTTCGCTTGAGGAGATGGCCAAGGCGTTTGAGGCGCGCACCTCTGTGCCCAAGCCTGATCCAAGCTTTGATCGGCCCGCGCTTGAACAGGCAGCCGATGGGCCTCGGACAGGCAGGGCCGAAGCTTCCTCTGCCATAGAAGAACAGCCATCTGCAGCCGATGATGTCATTCCGGCGCCAGGCGATGCACAGACCCTGCTGCGTCAGCTCTCAGGCGCGATCAATGCTGCGCCTGAACGTTCGGCGCGTGCGCCTCAAACAGATGTCGCTGTCGATGAACCAGCACATGCTGATCCGGCAACGCAATCGGGTGAAACAGCCAACCAGCGGGCGAACTTTATCGCCGCCGCGCGCCGCGCTGCACAGGCTGCGGCACTTCAGGCAGGTGGCGGAAAACCTGCAAGCTCAGCCCCTAACGTCACCGGCACCAGGGCCAGAAAATCAGGCGTGCGCCAAGAGCCAACCCTGAGCGACGCATTGGCTCAATCACCGGCTACCACGCCAGTTGAAGACCCAACAGATGTGCTGGGTGGCGCAACCGAAAGCGCCCGCCAACAGAAAAGTGAGAAGCAGGCCAGTGAGGCCAAGCGTCAGCGTTCGCTTTCGCGCGCGATGCTTATTGCGCTGGTGCTGTTCACCATCGGGCTCGGCTTGTTTGTGGTCAATCTGATTTTACCAGGCGAGCGCTCGACGGATGCAGGCATTGCGCCGTTGACACCAACCGAAGCGCCTGCCACCTCTCCAGCAGATGAAGGTACCGAATCCAGCCCCGATGTTGGCGCGGCGTCCGATGACGCTGTGCGGGTTGTGGGCGATGCGCCAGAAACCTCGCTCGCCAGCACTGCGCCTCCTGCGCCCGTGGTCGAAGACTTTGCCTCAACACCAGACCTGCCAAATCCGCAAACACCGGCTGATGAAGCGGTGACCCGTGAAACGGCGCTAGGTAGCGGCTTTGAACGCAATCGCGGCCCCATCATGGCTGAAACGCCGCAGTTGAACGATACATCGTTGGACGCGCTCGCAGCGGACGGTGCAGTCTTCCAGGGTGACACTGCCTTGGAAGGCGACGATGCTCTGCCGCCGCCGGCAAACGATCTTGGACCTTTGCTCAACCTGCCAATTCCGCCTCTGCCCGCGGCAACCGCCGATGCACTGCCTGAAGCGATTGGCTCTCCACGCCTTCGCGTCGCTGCTGCCAGCGGTGATGCCTCGGCGGCTTTTGAGATTGCCTCACGCTTTATGGAGGGTCGTTTCGTTTCGCAGGACTTGGCCGCTGCTGCCCACTGGTATGGGCGCGCTGCCGATCAAGGTCTCGTTCCGGCCGCCTATCGCCTGGGCAGCTTTTACGAGCAGGGCCGTGGCGTTGATCGTAACCGCGATGGCGCCATTGCCTGGTACGAACGTGCCGCGCTGGGTGGCAATCCGCGCGCCATGCACAATTTGGCGGTGATGGCTGCTGAAGGGGCCGGACAATCGCCCGATTTCACCCGCGCTGCTGGCTGGTTCATCCCTGCGGCCAACCGTGGCCTCGCCGACAGCCAGTTCAACCTGGCCGTTCTGTTCGCCCGCGGAATGGGTGTGGAACGTGATTTGATGGAATCCTACAAATGGTTCGCCTTGGCGGCCAATGGGGGTGACAATGAAGCCGTCGGCCGTCGTGATGAGGTTGCCGGTGTCCTTGGAGAACAAGCGCTTGCACTTGCCCGCGCGCGGGTCGACAATTGGCGTCCGGTTCCGGTGGAAAGCGCAGCCATTGCTGTTCAGGGTCCTGCTGGTGGCTGGGACGATAGCTCAGTGCAAGCCAGCGCCTCACCCGATGCCAGTGCAACACAGCGATTGGTTGCCGAAGCACAAGCTTTGCTTGCTGAGCGCGGATACAGCCCCGGCCCAGCAGACGGTTTGCTAGGACCGCGCACCAATGAAGCGGTCCGTGCATTCCGCCGATCCGTTGGATTGGGTAACAGCGAGGTGATTGATCAAGCCTTGATCGATGCTCTGCGCCAGGGCGCCAGCCTGTAGCACGAAGTCATTGACCCCACCTTTAGTCGTAGGTTGGTCCCATCTTCCAAGGCTTTGATTGACCCTCACGCGATGCGATGGTCATACACTATGAACCAGATCGCGTCGCCAGGTGGGCACGGGGCTGGTTTCCATGCTCTGCTTGCCTGAAAGTCGCCCCGTCCCATGCAGATTTATCTGCCCATCGCCGAATTGGCCGTCAACGTGTTCCTCATTCTGGGCATGGGCGGCGCGGTGGGCTTTGTCTCCGGGCTTTTTGGCGTCGGTGGCGGTTTTCTGCTCACGCCACTTCTCATTTTTTCTGGCATCCCACCATCGGTGGCTGTGGCAACGGTGACCAGCCAAGTCGTGGCCTCTTCCACCTCGGGCGTGCTCAGCTATTGGCGCAAGGGCGGCGTTGATTTCAAGCTGGCCGGTGTTTTGCTGTGCGGCGGTATCATCGGGTCATCGCTTGGTGTCTGGTTATTCTCAATTTTGCGCGCCCTTGGCCAGCTCGATCTCATCATCTCCGTCTCCTACATGCTGTTTTTGGGCACGATTGGCGGCATGATGTTTTTTGAAAGCGCTCGCTCGGTGTGGCGCGGCGCACGGGGAAGGGCGGTTTCCACCCGTAAACCGGGCCAGCACACCTGGGTGCACGGCCTGCCTTTGAAGACGGCGTTCAAAAAGTCACGTCTTTATATCTCCGTTATTCCGGTTGTTTTCCTAGGCCTTATGATTGGGTTTGCCGGTGCAATCCTGGGCATCGGCGGCGGTTTCATCATGGTGCCTGCGCTGATTTACCTTTTGCGCGTTCCAGGCAATGTGGTGATCGGCACCTCGCTGCTACAAATCCTGGTGACCATGGCGGTCGCCACCGTCTTGCATGCGTTGACCACTGGATCGGTGGATATCATTTTGGGGCTGATCCTCATGGTCGGCGGCGTTCTGGGGGCTCAGTTTGGCGCTTCAGCGGGCCAAAAACTCAAAGGCGAACAACTGCGCCTGCTGCTGGCTTTGCTCATTTTAGCAGTCGGAGCACGGTTTCTGTTCGATCTGGCCATTGAGCCGACGGAACTTTTCTCGGTGACAGGAGTGGGAGGATGATCAAACGCATCCTTCTGGTTGGCTTGTTTACGCTGTGTGCCATTGGAGCTGTCCGCGCGGAGTCGCTCATCGTCACTCTGTCTGAGCGCACCGTGGACATCACCTCCAATTTCACCGGCTCGGCCATCACGGTGTTTGGTGCGGTGCGTCGCGATGCGTCCACAGTGCCCAGAGCGTCTGACTATGATGTGGTGGTCACCGTCACAGGTCCACAGGCTGACCGGGTGGCACGTCTTAAAGAGCGCTTCCTGGGTGTTTGGGTGAACCGCAGTTCGCGCACGTTTGAGGGTGTGCCCAGCGCCTACACCGTGCTGTCCAATCGCCCGGTGGCGCAGATCGCTCACCCCTCGCTCCTGCGACGGTTCCAGATCGGCATTGATCACGTTCTTCCCATGGTCGAGGAAACGCCCGTTGACGTGGATGAAGAGGGTATCGCCGAAGAAGGCGTACAAGAAGACACGCTTGATGCTCGGGTGTTTGAACGCGCCTTCCTGCGCTTACAGCGTCAAAGCCAAGTCTATCAGGAAGAGCCAGACGCCGTGGCGGTGATCGACAACACGTTGTTTCGTGCCCGGGCAACCTTCCCCGCTGATGTTCCGCTTGGGCTTTTTGACGTCAACGTCTACCTCTTTTCAGGTGGTGTCTTGCTCGCCGAAGAACGGGTGGGCATTCTGGTGCGCAAGACAGGATTCGAGCAATTCATCTTCCGCATGTCGCAGCGTGACCAGCTCATGTATGGCGGATTGGCGGTTTTGCTGGCTCTGCTCACCGGATGGCTGGGCTCGGTGGTTTTCCGCCGCTCATAACCACACATTAAAGGACGCCTGATGCGTGCGCTGACTGCCCTTAAAACCGTGCCCAAAGTGCCTCTCTGGTTGGGATTGGCTGGCGCATTGCCCTTTGTTTTCGGCCTGGTTTTCTTTGCTTCGGGCGGCATTTGGATTGTGGGTGCGGACTTTGCCTTGCGCGCAACGGTGGCCTATGGCGCGGTCATTCTATCTTTCTTAGGGGGCGTGCGCTGGGGTATGGGTCTGTTGCTCTCCTACCCAGAAACGCGCGATGCGCGCTTTGCGCTTTCGGTTATCCCGTCTCTCATCGGCTGGGTGGCGGTGCTGCTGCCCGCTTTTCCTGCCCTGGTGATGCTGGCGGTATCTTTCGCTGCGCAGGGCGCCTGGGATGTAGGCGATGCGGAAGATGATGGCGCACCATCTTGGTTTGGCCATCTGCGCACGATGCTGACAGCGCTTGTGTGCTCTCTGCTCAGCGTGATGGCGGTACTAACGATCGTCTGATTGGGGCGGGGTCAGCGCCAGCCAAGGATGCGGTTTCCTGGCACGGTGAACATGCGCGTGCGACCACAAACCGATGCCCGCATGGCTGACTTCTTAAACAGCGCTCGAAACGGCTCAGCTGACAGGCAAAGCCCGCCTGCATAGGCCCCAAAGGCTGGCAGGATAAGCCGCTGTCCATCATGTGCAAACGCTGGACGCCGCGCCGATCCGCCTTTGCCAATCACCCGCGCGGCTGGATGCAAATGCCCGGCTACCTCAGCCTGGCCATTAGTCAGATCGCCACCGGGCTCGTGGCGAAACACCAGCGACCCGATAGCCAGCTCTTGCGCGCTGCGTCCTGGCACACCCACTGGCGGTTCGGGGTCATGGTTGCCAGCAATCCAAATCCAGTCGTCCACGCGGTTGCAGAGATCAGAAAGTGTGGCGCGATCGGTATCGCTGAATCGCTCCCAGGCACTGCGATCATGCACGCTGTCGCCCAAAGCGATCACTCGTTTTGGCTGATAGGTATCCATTAGCAAGCTGAGCTGGCGTAATGTCGCGGCGGTGTCATAGGGCGGAAGATGGTTGCGAAACCGGGCGAAGGATGAGCCTTTTTCGAGGTGCAGATCGGCCACCACCAGCATGGACTCATCGGGCCAGTAAAGCGCGCCGCATTTGTCGGCAACCATCGCTTCACCAACAAGGCAAATGGGGGCGCTTGTTTCTTCATCGCGTGCGCTCACGCTTTGGCTTAGCCAGGCAGACACAGAAAGTTCAGTCCTATTTCGATGGGGTGGTTGAGCCCACCATTGCTTCTTCAATCAGACTTTCAGCATCCTCAAGCACCTGATCGCGCGCCTCGCCAAACACCGGTTCTTTGCCGATTTCCAGCATGATGGGCACCGCGAGCGGTGAAATACGCTCCAGCCTTTGATGGGTGATTCGATCCTCAATACGCGCCAGCATAGAACCGATCCGCGCGATGTCGAGCAGCCCGGACGCCGCATCGGCCCATGTCGACTGCATCAAAATATGATCCGGCTCGTGCTGGCGCAGAACATCGTAGATAAGGTCAGACGAGACGGTCATCTGGCGGCCTGACTTTTCTTGGCCCGGATGGCGCCGCTCGATGAGACCGGAGATCAGGGCGCAGGCGCGGAAGGTGCGCTTCAAAAGGTAACTCTCGCCCATCCACTCTTCCAGATCATCGCCCAGCATGGACTGGGCGAAAAGTTCATCAAGCGGCATCGATCCATCGCTGATCTTTCGGCCAAAGTCCGCAAGACCCCAAACGCCCAGCGCATAATCGGTGGCGACGAAGCCCAGCGGTTTGGCGCGTGCCCGCTCCATGCGCCGGGTGAGCAGCATGCCAAGCGTTTGGTGGGCAAGGCGCCCCTCAAACGGGTAGCAGATCATGTAGTGCCGGTTGCCGCGTGGAAAGGTTTCCACCAGCAGGCCATCACGGCCCGGCAGGGCTGATTTATCGCGCTGCATGCGCAGCCAATCGCCCACTTGGGTCGGCAGGTCGTCCCAGCTGTCGGGGCTGGAAAGCATGCGCCGCACTTCATCGGCCAGATAGGTGGAAAGCGGAAACTTGCCGCCAGCGTAGGAAGGTATTTTGGGCTCGCCAGACTCGGTGCGCGACACCAGAGCGTCCTGCTCACGAATGCCTTCGAACTTCACCACTTCGCCGCCGAACAGAAAGCTGTCGCCGGGTACCAAGGTTTCCAGGAAGTACTCTTCCACCTGGCCAAGAATGCGCCCACCGCGCAATGCATTGGAGGAGCGCTGCGCCGCCTGCTTGGCCGAGACCAGACGTACCGTGAGCACTGGCATCTCGATGATGGTGCCGACGTTCAACCTGTATTGTTGCGCCACATCGGGGTTGGCCACGCGCCACAGCCCATCCTTGCGCTGGCGGATACGAGCATAGCGCTCATAGGTTTTTAGCGCATACCCACCGGTGGCCACGAACTGCACAACCCG
The DNA here is from genome assembly GCA_039814945.1 of Pseudomonadota bacterium. GTDB lineage: Bacteria > Pseudomonadota > Alphaproteobacteria > Rhizobiales > MH13 > MH13. The sequence goes on along the minus strand of JBCCAF010000003.1, from coordinate 103,955 downwards.
GTCAAAACTCTCAGCGGTCAGCAGGCGATAAGGATAGGCTGAGCGCACTTCATCGTAGAGATCGTCGACAGCAAAAGCGTCCGAACAGGCCATGCCGAGAACGTGCTGGGCAAGCACATCCAGCGCGCCATCTCGGATCGGTGGTGTATCTTGCGCGCGGTCGTAGTTGGCGTTGAGCGCCGCCCGGCATTCCAGAACCTCAAAGCGATTGGCGGGCACCAGGATCGCTTTGGAAGGCTCATCCATCCGGTGATTGGAGCGCCCGATACGCTGCGCCAACCGGCTGGCACCCTTGGGCGCACCGACATGGACAACAAGGTCCACATCGCCCCAATCGATACCAAGATCGAGCGTGGAGGTTGCCACCACAGCGCGCAGCGCGTTCTTGGCCATCGCCTCTTCCACTTTGCGCCGCTGGCCGACGTCCAGCGAGCCGTGATGCAGGGCGATGGGCAGCGAGTCTTCGTTGATTGCCCAAAGCTCGCGAAACACCAGTTCAGCTTGCGCTCGGGTGTTGACGAACACCAGTGTTGTGCCGTGGGCAGCGATAGCCTCCAGCACTTGCGGGAACGCGTAGCGCGCCATGTGCCCGGCCCAGGGCAGGCGCTCTTCGCTTTCCAGAATGCTGATATCCGGCTGCGCCCCGCCAGCGACTGTCACAATGTCTGCCCTGTCAGAGTTTTCGGTGTTTTGTGGTGCAAGCCATCCAGCCAAAGCATCCGGGTCGGCCACTGTCGCCGACAGACCGGTGGTCACGAGATCGGGCGCATGTTTGCGCAGCCGTGCCAGTCCAAGGGCCAGCAGGTCGCCGCGTTTGGAGGTCACTAGCGCGTGCAGCTCATCGAAGATCACCCGCTTAACGCCGCCAAACATTCTGTCAGCATCCACGTGAGACAAGAGAAGCGCCAATTGTTCCGGGGTGGTGAGCAGAATATCCGGTGGGTTGCGCTTTTGCCTTTGCCGCCGGGCCGCTGGTGTGTCGCCAGTGCGCGTTTCAATGCGGATCGGCAGGCCCATCTCTTCGGCAGGCGTGGTGAGATTGCGGGCCACATCAACGGCCAAAGCTTTCAGTGGTGAGATGTAAAGCGTATGCAATCCACCAGGGCGGTTTGTGCGGCGAACCGTTTTTCTTCCTGCCAAATCCACCAAGGACGGCAGGAACCCAGCCAGCGTTTTGCCAGCCCCGGTGGGTGCAATCAGCAAGGTGTCACGCTTGGCATCAGCGCGAGCCAACAGCGCCAACTGATGTTGCCTAGGCGCCCAGCCTTTGCCGTCAAACCAAGCGGTGAAGGCAGGCGGCAGGTCTGGAACCGGAAGGGTGGGTTGGACGTTCAAAAAGCACCGAGCACGTGTGGGCAATGGTCATACCTTTGCCCTGCGGCTATGAAAGTAAAGGGATCAACCCTGCCTAACCTCAAGGGATACTGACATGCGCCTTCCCCTCGCTCTCCTTCTGTCCGTCAGCGTAATGGTCGTGCCCGCGATTGCGCAACAAGCCGATAACCCGGTCAATGGCGACCAGTACCACATTGTGGAACTGGAGGATGGCGTGCTGCGCATTGACCGCCAGACCGGCGACATCAGCGAGTGCAACGAAACGCAAAATGGTTGGGTTTGCCGCCTTAGCGCCGATGATCGGCTGGCTTACGAGGCCGAGATCAACCGGCTTGATGCTGAGGTGGATAGCTTGCAAGAGGAACTGTTGGCCGCGCGTCAAGCGCCCGGAGAAAACTTCTCTCTGGCGCCCGATTCCGATGCTGACGACCCATCATCAGTACGCGAGCGGCTCGACTTGCCCACCGATGAAGAGCTCGACGCCGTGATAGACACCGCCGAAGAGGTGATGCGCCGGTTCTTCGGTATGGTGGAAGGGCTGCGTGAAGACCTGGAAGCAGAACGCAACCAGTAGGACTGTCAGGAGGCGTCTTCAAACGCCTTGATCTGCATATCCAGCGCGCCGAGTTTTTCATCAGGCCACGGCATCGCCCGGCGGGTTTCAAGGTTCAGCATCAGCGAGGTGATGTCGGCAATCGCGATCAATTCTTCGCTCATCGCATTCACCACATGATGGCGGTAACTGATGGTTTTGGCCGAACGCGCCCGTAAGCCTGTTTTGATCACAACTACATCGCCCGCTGTCGGTCGGGCGCCATAGGAAAGCTGAAGCTGCACGGCCGCCCGGCCCCAACCACGCTCGCGCAGCCAAACATCATCAGCGCCTGCCAATGCCCATGCGTGGGTGGCAGCGTCAGAAATCATGCCGACAAGATGCTCATCGCGTAGCATTGCACCATTGGCGCTTTCCGTCTGCGCACCAAAAGCCGTTGGTGGAATGACACCACGATAGGTCGTTGCCAGGCCTGCAAGCGTTGCTCCATCGACCATGTCGGTGAAGGCAAAGTCGCCTGATTTTGGCAGTGCATCTGCGCTGGGTGCGGGCAAGTTGAAGGCCGAAAGATCATCGCGTGAGACATTCGGCAACACGTCCAACGCGGTCGCGCTCAGCGGCATGCCCGTGCGTTGGCTTGCAAACAGGCGATGCTCCAGCGCCACTTGCCCGTTCTCAAGCGCCACCATGCCCGTTGTGCCATGCACAGGCTCGCCGCCGCGTAGCTCAGCGTGGTAGCGGATCAGGCGACCAATACGGTGCGGCACCTGCCATCCAGCTTCCACCAGAAAGCTGCGCACGGCGATATCAAAACGTGCGGCATAAGATTTTACATTGATGTGGTCGTTCTCATCGCACTCCCAGCTGTTGGCCGTGTCGCGGATGGTTTCAAGTGGGCCGATCATAAGTCATTATCCAGCACCCGGTTGAGGAAGCCATGGGTGGCAGCTTCCGCCTCGCGGGTGATTTGCAAATCAAAAGCCTGGAAAACGTGGCAGCCTCCTGGCGCGATGGCAAGGTCACCGTGCACACCAGAGGCCAGAAGGCGCTGGTGTAGGAACAGGCTATCGTCGATCAACGGGTCGTTGGTGCCAACGCTCAAGAAACAGGGTGGCAGCCCATCCAGATGCGCATAAAGCGGCGAAACTGTCGGCGCGCGTGCGTCCATGAAAGCTGGAACGCAATGGTGCACGAACATCTCAACATCGCGCGTGTTGAGGATCAGTTTCTGCGAGCCCCAACTGCGCACCGAGGGCGTAAGGGTCAGGTCGTAACATCCGGCAGTCAGCACCAGGCCAGCGGTCTCAATGCCCGCATCGCGCATTGAAAGCGCGGTGAGCAGTGAGAGATGCGCGCCAGCCGACTCCCCGCCTAGAAATACCGGTCCGCCTTGTGCATAAGCAAAGCTGGCAGCGGCCAAACAATCGCTTGGTCCGGCAGGAAAGGGGTGCTCCGGCGCCAGCCGGTAGTCCACGCTGATCGCGGCAAGGCCGGTCGCCTCGGCAATTCGGGCAAGCATTGGGTCGTGGAAATCAGCTTGGCCAAACACCCAGCCACCACCGTGAATGTGCAGAAAAATGCCGCGTGTGTCCCGGGTTTTTGGCTCTAGGATGCGCAGGCGCACACCTTCATGCTCTTCCCAACGGGCGTGATCGAGTTTTGGCTCCAACGGAAAAGGCCCTTCACCCTTGGCGCGGGCTTTACGGATCATGTGCGGCGGCACCGACCATGCATCGGGCAACCTTGAAAACTTCTCCAAAATATCGGCGTTCAGCGCTTGCGTTTCTGGCAACACCAGCGCTGAATCAAACGGATTGATCGCAGCCTCCGCGCCATGGGCATCGCTGTAAGGGGTGAAGAAAGCCGATTGCATGAAGACTCCTGGACGTAAATGAAGCGAACCAATCCTGCGCCCAGTCGTAGACAATGCAAACTCTATCGAAAACAAGCAAAAAGGCCTCTCTCCGTGGAAAATCCCTCCCCATACCCTCTGCTTTGGCGCGTTGTCTTCGCTGTTCTGGGTCTTGGCTTGGCAGCCTTGATCGTTTGGGCCTCGTTTAGCGCCAATTTTGGGCAGAGCTTCGGCGCTATTGTTGCCGACCCATGGGGTGTCGTCTCTCTGGCCGATCTTTATCTCGGCTTCTTTATCTTCGCTGCTTTCGTGTTTTTGGTTGATGGTGTGCGCCCGGCAAGTTTCGCCTGGGTCATCGCGCTGATGTTCCTCGGCAATGTCTTGGCCGTGGTATGGCTGGTTCTGCGCTGGCCATTGCTGGTGCAGCGTCTGTCAGGCACAGCAAGCCAATAAGAGTGCCTGGTATTTGCGCTTTCTTGCTTGCAGAACCAAACTGCAACCTGTCTTTTTCGTAAGGGATACACCTACCAATTGCGTATATGACTTGAAAAAACTGTCACAATCCTGAGTATGCCCATAACGGTTTCATAAGCGAAACCGAACGCCGCCCAACTTTTGGGCATGGGCTACAAAAAGAGGGCAGCGCATTTATGGCTTCTACGCACCACTTCATCATTGCCGATGATCACCCTTTGTTTCGCGATGCTCTGAAAACCATCGTCGCCTCACGTTTTGAACACGCTAGCGTCTCTGAGGCCGGTGACATCGACGAGGTGACGGCACAGCTTCAAACTGACGCCGACGTCGATCTTGTTCTGCTCGATCTGAATATGCCCGGTGTGCGCGGCTTCTCCGGCCTCATGTATCTGCGGGCGCAATATCCAGGTGTTCCGGTCTGCATTGTTTCAGCAACTGAAGATCAGGCAATCGTCCGCCGTGCCCTTGATTTCGGCGCTGCCGGCTTCATGCCCAAATCCCTGCCGGTTGACGACATCACCACCGGCATCGAGGCAATCCTGGATGGCAACATCTGGACGCCTGCCGATATGGATCTGGCCAACGCGCCCGATGATGATGAGGCAGCCGCACTGGCCAAACGCTTGTCCTCGCTGACACCGCAGCAAGTGCGTGTTTTGATGATGTTGAGCCAAGGCCTGCTCAACAAGCAGATTGCCTATGAGCTTGGCGTCTCCGAAGCAACGGTGAAGGCGCACGTGTCTGCTATTCTGCAGAAACTGAACGTGGAAAGCCGCACTCAGGCTGTGATTGCTGCCTCGCGCATTGAGATGGGCAACTGGCAGGAAGCCGTTGCCGAACTGGCGCATTAAAACAAGTCGTCATGGCCGGGCCTGACCCGGCCACAAGCGCAGCTTTTGCATAACCAAACCATGAGAAATGGATAGCCGGGTCAAGCCCGGCTATCACGCGTTTACGTCTTACTCCGCCGCTTCCGGCACGGTGCGGAATTGCGCCACCATCGCCCGCAGAGCAGCCGGTTTGACCGGTTTGTTGAGAATGGCGATGCCGGCAGCCTGCGCCCGCTCCTGCATCTCAGGTGAACGATCAGCCGTTACCAGCGCAGCAGGCAGGCTGGCGCCAAACTTCCAGCGCAGTTGCTTCACCGCTTCAATGCCTGTGCCCTGATCAAGATGATAATCGGCAAGCACCATTTCCGGCTCAACGCCCTGCGCCTGCAACTCTTTGCCAACGTGGGCAGCCGTCGCGCCGGTCACCGCGACCGCACCCCAACGCGACAGCAGCCCACGCATGCCTTCAAGGATAGTTGGTTCGTTGTCGATGCAGCAGACAATCACACCGGTTAGATCAGCTTGATGCGCGCGGCTCGGTCGGCTGCCCGCTTTGCTTTGTATGGCCATCGCAGCGTCGACGCTGGCGCGTGCCACATGCGGTATCGTCACACTGAAACACGAGCCTGAGCCCGGCTGCGAGGCAATGCTGACCGAAAGGCCGAGCACCCCTGCGATGCGATCAACAATCGATAGGCCAAGTCCAAGTCCGCCCGCCGTGCGCGCGCCATCGTCCAGGCGCTTGAACTCATCAAAAACCTGTCGTTGCTCGCGTCGCCCCATGCCAATGCCGGTGTCGTAAACGGCAGCGCGATAGCCCTTACCATCGCGACGCAAACCCACAACGACCCCGCCAGAGCGCGTGTACTTGACGCCGTTGGACACAAGGTTCTGCAACAGGCGTTTGAGAAGCTTGCGATCAGAGCGCACCATCACGCTGGTTTTAACAAACCGCAGGTCCAGCTCTTTTTCCGCTGCGGCTGGGCCGAACTCCACTTGCAACTGTTCAAACAGTTCTTGCACCGCAAAAACCGTTGGCTCGGGCTTCATCGCGCCAGCATCAAGGCGGGAAATGTCGAGCAACGCGCCAAGAATGTCTTCCACCGCTTCCAGGGAACGGTCGATATTGGCGGCATATTTGGTGGCGTCCGGCGGCATCTCAGTTTCGTTGAGCGTGGACGCGTAAAGCCGCGCCGCGTTGAGCGGTTGCAGAATGTCGTGGCTGGCCGCTGCCAAGAACCGCGTCTTGGAAATGTTGGCGTTCTCTGCCACCTGGCGGGCCAGCTCCAGCTCTTGGTTCACCCGTGTCAGCTCTTCGGTGCGCTCGCGCACACGTTGCTCCAACTCTTCGTTGATCTGTGCCAGCTCTTCAGCGGCCCGTTCACGGTCGGTGATGTCCGTGTAGGTCGTCACGATGCCGCCATCGGGCATCGGGTTGGTGCGCACTTCAAGCACAAGTCCAGAAGGATGCAGAGTGTCGGTGAAGGTGGACATGTCCACCACCATCCACTCCACCCGCTCGGCGACTTGGCCAGACGGGCTACCTTTGCCAAAAGCGCCGCGCTCAGCATTGTGCCGCAGGATCGTGTGCAGCGATGTGCCCACCTGGCCAAATTCAGCGGGTAGGTTGAGAAGATCGCGGAACTGACGGTTCCAACAGATCAGGTTGAGATCGCGATCAAACACGCTGATGCCTTGGCGCACCTGGTCCAGCGCGGTTTGCAGCAGATCGCGGTTGTACTGGATCGCCGAAGACGCCTCATCAAGCAGCTTCATCGCCTCGCGTGAGGATGTCTGGTGACGGCGCAGCATCAGCGTCATCACCAGGCGAGACGACGCCGCGCCGATGGCGCTTGCCAACAACTGCTCGGCGAAGCGAAGGGCATGCACGTCGGCTTCGCCTTGGCTTTTGATCGGCTCTCCACGCTCGCGGGCGAAGCGTTGGAACGACCGGTCAGTGCGTTGCTCACCCAGATAGCGAGCCACCACGCCTTGTAATTCAGCGAAGGTCACCCGCGTGCGCGACATGCGCAGCGCCGGCGTTGGCGTCAGATCGGTGGGCACAAAAACCTGCGCCTGAAGTCGCTCAATCGCTTCGGGTTGATGCGCTATAGAAACAATGAAGTAGGCAGCGATGTTGGCCACCAGGCTCCAGAACACACCGTGTGTCAGCGGCTCGAAATCAAGGCCAAACAGCCGCTCAGGATGCAGCAGTGCGATCCCAAACAGCCCATCGGCCAAAAGATCGGCAGGCAATGCCCCGGCTTTGATCAGATTGGGAACCAACAGCGTGAAGGCCCACACGCAAAGCCCGGCCAGCATGCCGGCCACCGCACCGCGTGCCGTGCCGCGTTTCCAGATCAGTCCAATAAAGAAGGCCGGCGCCATCTGTGCAATCGCGGCGAAAGACAAGAGCCCAATCTCAGCAAGTGCCGCCGTGCCTGCCGCTGCGCGGTAGTAGAGATAGGACAAAAGCAGAATGGCGAAGATCGCCACCCGCCTGATGTAAAGAACCAGCCGCCCAAGCTCTTCGGGTGCACCTTCGGCACGCCGTCGAACGATAAAGGGCATGATCAGATCGTTGGAAATCATGATCGAGAGCGCAACGCTGGCGACGATCACCATAGCGGTGGCTGCTGACAGCCCACCAATAAAGCCAATCAGCGTGATCGCACCGGCGTCCACACTCATTGGCAATTGCAGCACATAGGTGTCCGGCTCCACTTGCCCGTTCAGTAGCACCTGCCCGGCGAGTGCGATGGGCACAACAAAAACATTGATCGCCAGCAGATAGGCCGGAAACAGCCAGCGTGCCCGGCTAAGCTCGGACGGATGATTGTTTTCCACCACCAAGATGTGGAACTGGCGCGGCAGCAAAATAACGGCAAACGCGCTCAACAGCGTCATCGCGATAAACGAGCCACCATTGATTGACCCGGTCACAACATCCAGCGCACCAACGGCGGCCGCCTGGGTGAAAAGGTCGCCAAACCCGTCGAACATGATGAAGGTGACGAAAAAGCCAACGATGATGAAGGCAACAAGCTTGACCACGGATTCCGTCGCCACCGCCAGCATTAGGCCGTCTTGGTGCTCGCTTGTATCAACTGTCCGCGTGCCAAACAGCACGGCAAAGGCCGCCATCGCCATGGCAACGAGAAACGCAATGTCGGCAACAAAGGTCGGGTTGAGCGGCACAATAGGTGCCTCAACGAACAGTGCCACTGAGCTCGACACCGCTTTCAATTGCAGTGCGATGTAAGGAATGACGCCAACGACGGCGATCAGTGCCGCAAGCGCTGCCACCCGCTCGTTCTTGCCGTAGCGTGCCGACAAGAAGTCAGCCACCGACGTGATGCGCTCAGCCTTTGATAGGGCAATAATATGCCGAAGCAGCGGGGCGCCCAGCGTGAGGATCAAGATCGGCCCGATATAAATCGTCAGAAAATTAAGCCCGCTAACCGCAGCCAAGCCGACCGAGCCAAAGAAGGTCCAACTGGTGCAGTAGATCGCGAGCGCCAACGCGTAGAGCGTTGGACGCGGCGGGCGCACGGGCGTCGAAAGGGCGCGCCGATCACCATAGCTGGCAATCCAGAACAAGGCGCTGATGTAGATGAGGGCTGCGCCAAGCGCGAGCCAACTGGGAACCACGCTATGTTCCTCCTAGCTTCGGTCCGCTTGCAATAGCAGGCAAACACTAGCTCCGAGATCATCATGCGTGCAAGCGGTGGCATGCAGTGTGCCACCAATGGCTGAGGTGATGACAGCGCAGTTGGTTGCGAAACGCCACCCATCTATGAAAGCAAACGTGCTTTCCTTCTCCCGCAACCTTGGGTTACCCATCGCGATGCGCTCGTATGCAAAAGGGTCGCAAAAACAGTGTTTCGCGCACCACATACGACAGTTGGTGTTTGAGCCTTCAGGAGGGCCATTATCGTGCTTAAGGAATTTAAAGAATTTGCCATGAAAGGCAGCGTGCTTGATCTGGCCATTGGTGTGATCATCGGCGGCGCTTTTGGCACCATCATCTCGTCCATGGTCGATGATGTGATTATGCCCATCGTCGGCGCCATTTTTGGTGGTCTGGACTTCTCTAACTATTTTGTCGGGCTTTCCTCCTCTGTGGATGCGGGAACGTTGGATGCGGCGCGCGAGCAGGGTGCCGTGTTGGCCTATGGTTCGTTCATCACCGCCGTTGTGAACTTTGCCATCATTGCTTTCATCCTGTTTCTTGTCGTCAAAGGCGTGAACAACATGAAGCGCAAAGAGGAAGAGGCACCTGCTGCACCGGCAGAGCCGCCCAAGCAGGAAGTGCTGCTTGGAGAAATTCGCGACCTCTTGAAAAAGTAAGCGATCTGCTCGACAGAGATTGGTATCGCCGTACTGCGGCGATCCATTGCAAGCATCAAGGTGAGCATGGGCAGACACTGTCTGCCGGGTTCCCTTGAGCTTGCCGGCCTCTTTGCCACTTGGTGGCACCCAAAAAGGTTGCTCTGTATGACGACGCCCAAATCAATAACACCTCTGCCCACGCCGTCCGATATTGCCTTGCGCGCTCCAGAGAGCGGCATTGTCGACATCATGAATTATGGCCGCCGCAAAGGTGGCGTGATGCCGCTTTGGGCCGGTGAGGGCGATCTGCCAACGCCCGCTTTCATTGGGCAGGCAGCTACCGAAAGCCTTGCTGAAGGTGAGACCTTTTACACCTGGCAGCGTGGGCTTCCCGAGTTGCGCGAAGCATTGGCTGCCTACACCCAGCGCTTAACCGGTCAGTCTCTGGACTCTGAGCGCTTCTTCGTCACCGGCTCGGGCATGCAAAGCATCCAGATCGCGCTACAGATCGCCTTGGATCCTGGCGATGCGATCATCGTGCCGTCGCCAGCTTGGCCCAACATCGTCGCCGCATCGGGGCTGCGCGGCGCTGATGTGCTGGAAATTGCGATGCCGTTCGTCGACGGACGGTTCACCCTTGATATGGCGGCCATCGAAGAGGCGGCCAAAGACAAGAAAACCCGTGCGATCTTCATCAACTCGCCCTCCAACCCAACCGGTTGGGTGGCTGATCTGGAAACACTGAAAGCCGTCCACGATCTGGCTGAGCGTCATGATCTTTGGATCATCGCAGATGAAATCTACGCCCGCTTTGTGTTTGGCGAGGCTGCGCTGCCTGGCTCAACTCCCAAACGCGCACCATCGTTCAAGGATGTCGATCCGCTTTCCTCGCGCGTGATCTATGTGAACACCATGTCGAAAAACTGGGCGATGACCGGTTGGCGCATTGGTTGGATTGAGGCCCCGGTGGAACTGGGGCAGGTGATAGAAAACCTCATCCAATACTCAACGTCCGGAGTTGCAGCCTTTATGCAGCGCGCGGCCATCATTGCGCTGAACGAAGGTGATTGGTTTGTTGATGAGCAGATTGAGCGCGCGACCGCCAACCGCGACCTGTTGGCGGAAACCTTTGCGCCCTTAAACCGGCTGCAAGTCAGTGCGCCCGATGGCGCCTTCTATCTGTTCTTCAAAGTGCTTGGTGAAAGTGACACACGGCAGCTGGCACGCACCTTGGTGGATGAGATCGACGTCGGCCTTGCTCCTGGGACGGCGTTTGGACCCGGTGGCGAGCCGTTTTTGCGCATGTGTTTTGCCCGTGACCCCAAACAAATCGCCGATGTTGCCGATCGGATTGCTAGGTGGATCAGCATAAGTGCCTAGCGGTTTCTCCCTAGATCAAATGTTTTCAAACCGGTTTGAGTATGCCAACTTCTACGTATTAAAGCGTGGAAAGGGCATCAATGCCCAAGACAGTTTCAGAAGTTCGGCTTGATAGCCTTCTCAACACTGCCGTCGATGGAATCATCCTCATTGACGACACGATGCGCATCCTTGTGTTCAATTCAGCGTGTGAACAGCTGTTCGGCTATGCCGCCGAGGATGTCATCGGTGAAAACGTTTCTGTCCTCATGCCGCACGAATATGCCCATGAGCACGATGACTATGTGAACCACTATATGGAAACCGGCGAGCGCCGGATCATTGGTATTGGCCGTGAAGTGCGCGGAAAACACCGTGATGGCAGCGATTTTCCGCTGGAACTTTCCGTTGGCGAGGCGCTAACGCCTGCCGGGCGTCAGTTTGTCGGTATCGTGCGTGATCTGCGTCCCAGAAAGGCCGTGGAGCGTCGCCTGAACCAACTTCAGGCAGAGCTTGTTCACCTGGCCCGCGTTTCTGCCATGGATGAGATGGGCTCAGCTGTTGCCCATGAGCTCAACCAACCTCTTACGGCGGTGATGCTGTACTTGCAGGCGGTAACGCGGCGGATCGGCGCACTCAATGGCGATGGCCCCAAAGATCAGATGATCATTGAGACCATCGACAAAGCCAAGCGAGAAGCCGAGCGCGCGGGCAACATCATCCAGCGCATGCGCCATTTTGTAGAAAAGCGCGAGCCAGACCGCCGCTCGGTTGAGCTGGGGCCATTGGTGGATGACACGTTGGAACTGACCAGCGTTGGCACAAATTCTGAAGGCATCGCAACATCGGTTGATCTGCCTGAGAACCTGCCCTCCATTGAGGCTGATCCGGTTCAGGTGCAGCAAATCCTGGTCAATCTTTTGCGCAATGCCTTCGAAGCTGTGCGCGGCAGCACAAATCCTCAGGTGGTTATTCGCGCGGCGTATTCTGCTGAGTCCGTGACGGTCAGTATTGAAGATTCAGGCCCCGGTATCCCCCAGGAAGTGCATGAACGGCTTTTCAAAGCGTTTTCCACATCCAAACGCACCGGCATGGGGCTTGGCCTGTCGATCAGCCGGTCAATTGCCCAAAACCACGGCGGTGATCTCACCGTCGATCCAGGCGGCAATGGAAAAGGGGCAACGTTTAAGCTTTCTCTGCCACGCAGCCCCGATACCTCCGTTCCGCATATGTCGGTTGGCGAGCTTGTTGGTTCGAACAAGCAACCCGTGCCGCACCGTTCCAGCCCATCCCGTTCCAGTTCATCCCACGACTTTGACAAAGGAGACCGCCAATGATGGCCCGGTCCATGAATCCTGATCAGGCGATTTTTATTGTTGATGACGACCCAGCCGTGCGTGATGCACTCTCGGTTGTGTTCTCGCTGGAAGGCTTCGACGTGGAAACGTTCGAAAACGGCGATGACTTTGTCAACGCGCTGCCAAACCTGCCCAGCGCCTGCGTTCTGTTGGATGTGCATATGCCAGGGCGCTCAGGCATGGACACGCTGAAGGCTCTTGGTCCTGAACACTATCCGGCGCCGGTCTTCATCATCTCCGGACAGGGCGATATTCCCATGGCCGTCGCTGCGGTGAAATCCGGCGCATTCGACTTCATCGAAAAGCCCTTTGATGCTGAAACCGTTGTTGCGCGAGTTCGCGAGGGCATCGCTGTGGTGAAGCGGCGGTTGGAGTCCGGTGACAGCGATCATGCAGAGCATCCTGATCTTCAGCTTCTTACACCGCGCGAGCGCGAAGTGCTTGAGCAGATCACAGCTGGCGCTTCGAACAAGGAAGCTGGACGCACGCTTGGCATCTCGCCACGCACCATTGAGGTGCATCGTGCGCGCATCATGGAAAAGCTTGGCGCCAAAAACGCCGCTGATCTGGTCCGGATCGTACTGTCTGGCCCAGAGCAGATGGAAGCCCGCTAAAGAGCTTCAGGCGATAGAAGCCTACCGACTATAGGGTCGGGCGCGTAAGCAGTCTCTGTTACGCGCTCGTGCTTATACCGCTGGGCGGTGATCTGCCCCATACTTGATGTCGTAACAAACATGCTCGTTGCTGAGCCTTTGGCGGCGCGGCAGTTTTGAAGGCATCTCGTATTTGACGGTCTATATTCTCGAAGACGATGCAGCGGTCTGCGATGCACTCAGCCTGTTCGTTGAACAGCTGGGGCATTCTGTGTGCACATTTGGTGACGCAGAAAGCTTCTTTGCTGCCGGTGTCCCGTCTGGTGAGGACACCGTCATCATCGATATTGGGCTTCCAGGGATTGATGGCAGCAAGGTGATCAGCTGGTTGCACGCACTGGCCGACGCACCGCGTGTCTTGGCCATCACCGGACAGTCGCACACAATGATTCGTGACTTTCTGGAAGGTATGCCGTCAACAGAGTTGCTGCGCAAACCTCTGTCAGCCACCGAGCTTGCTCCTTACCTTTAGCGTATCCCACCTTTCCAAGTTGATCGCTCTACGCCGTGCAATGGTGCATTGCATCAACGTGCCGTGGTGCAGCGCTACAATCTGCCGCACTGTCCCTAAGTGGTTGAACTGAGCGGAAACGAGCGGACGTGATTTATGTCAAAGCAGTTATTAGGATATGCTTATTCGGTGCGGCGCAGCACGATGAAGTGGCGAATAGATTAGGCCGTTGATTGTGCACTGCCAGGCTGGTCAAGCAAAAGAGGCGGCATAACGTTCGTCTCGCTGTTGGAGGGAACGACATGGCATACACAAGCTTCCGTGAAGATCGTACAGACCGGGGCCAGTCCAACATCAACAATCGTACCTCGACGCCCGGGCCACGCGGCGATGATGCGTGGGAAAGCCTGCGCAACGCGCACGGCACACGCCGCCAAACCTATGCCGCCCACGACGTGATTTATTTCGAAGGCGATGACGCTAAAAATCTTTACGAGATCGTCTCCGGCGCTGCGATGCTTTACAAGCTTTTGCCTGATGGCCGCCGCCAGGTCGTTGAAGTTCTTGGGCCCGGCGATCTGTTCGGCTTTGACATGGACACCTACCATGATTGTTCGGCAGAAACCTTGGTTTCAACCACCGCGCTTGTGTTCAGCCGCCGCGATGTTGAAGCTTCCACGGCGGCACAATCTCATTTGACACGCTGCGCCATGCAGCAGGTCTATGCGATGCACGATCATGCGGTGCTTCTTGGTCGCAAGTCTGCCTATGAGCGTGTGGCAAGTTTTCTGATGCGCTTTGTGCCTGAGCGCGGCACGACCCATTGCAAGGGTCCAGACGATGAAGACAACGACCAAGGCACGGTTCAGTTGAACATGACCCGTCAGGAAATGGCCGACTATCTTGGCTTGACCATTGAGACTGTCAGCCGCGTGATTTCTGACATGAAGCGCAAAGGCGTTATTCGCCTTGAAAAGCATGACAGAGTGATCATCAACCGCATCTGCTCGCTGTGCCAGTTGACTGGCGCCCACGCTGACTAGAGTGTTTCGCGTTTAACTTGTGAAAGAGAGCATCACATAACGCGTTGAAATCTTTGATTTCTGGCAGCGTTATGTGGTTCAGGGTTAAGGCGAAATGCTTTAGGGTCCAGACCCTAAAAGTCTCATCAAGGCCGACAAGTGAAATGAAAAAGGGGCCTAAGCCCCTTTTTTGTTGGGTTGTTAAGGGCGGTCTCCCGCTAAACTGCCACCGAGTGACGCGCCTTGCTTTGCTCGGCGAACCCATCAAAGCGCGCCGCAACCAACCGCGCCAGGAAGCGCGCATCGTGCGGGATACGCACCTGCGTTCCCAAAACCTCGCAAAGACCGTCTTCAACCAGATCATCAAGGCCGATGAGCTGCTTGTTGATCCACGTTTGGCTGGGCACTACACCGTAGCGCGGCTCTGCAATGTTGGTGGAAAAGCCGGTCAGCAGATCTTCGATGATGGCACCACGCAAGCGATCTTCAGCGCTCAGCGCATAACCACGCGCTGCAGGAAGCTCGCCCGCTTCAATGGCACGCGTCCAGGCACCAATGTCTGGTGCTGTTTGAACATAGCCTTGTTTAAGCTTGCCGATGGATGACGCACCAAAACCAATCAGCGTGGTCGCCGTGTCGGTCGTGTAGCCTTGGAAATTGCGCTTCAGCTGACCAGCACGCATCGCCTGCGCCATCGAATCATCAGGTTTGGCAAAGTGATCGAACCCGATGCTGACATAGCCCAGATGCTCCAGCGCCTTGTGCGCCGCGCGCACCTGTTCAAGGCGCGCACCTGCGCTGGGCAGATGCTCCTCATTGATCATCTTCTGGTTCTTTTTCATCCACGGCACATGGGCGTATCCAAACAGCGCAATCCTGTCCGCACCCATCACCGCGCAGGCAGCGACTGAACGCCCGACATCCTCCAACGATTGCTGCGGCAGGCCGTACATCACGTCCATATTGATCGCATCAAGACCCGCGCCGCGCAGCGCATTCACCGCGCCTTCAACCACCTCAAGAGGCTGCACACGGCCAATGGCCTGCTGAACGCGCGCGTTCAAATCCTGAACGCCCAGACTCACCCGGGTGACGCCATAGGCTTTGAGATCGGCCGCCAGGGCTTTGTCGACAACACGAGGGTCCAATTCAATCGCGTGCTCGTCCAGCGCACTGAGATCGAATTTGGCCTCCACAGCTTTGAGCAGGCTTGCAAACCCTTCGCGCGGCATCAGGCTCGGCGTGCCGCCACCCCAATGCAAATGGGTGACGCGCAGCTTGCCAGGCAGATGCCCTGCCACCAGATCAATTTCCTTGGCCATCGTCTGCCCATAGACAAGGATCGGTGCGTCTTTACGGCTGGCCTTGGTGAAACACCCGCAATAGGCGCAGATCGAGCGGCAGTAGGGCACATGGAAATAGAGCGAGGCAGCGTCGCTTGGTGATGTTTCTGAGAGCCACGTCTTGTAGGTTGGCCCATTCACATCTGCGGTGAAGTGGGGTGCCGTTGGGTAGGACGTGTAGCGCGGCACGGTGATCGTGGCATAGCGCCCAATATTGTGCACTGTCATCGCTGGGTCAGCCTTCTGTTACGCACCACCAAAGCACTTTCAGCAAAAAAAGTGGGCGCCGGTTTGGCGTCAAAAACGCGAAAAAGCAGAGGCCTAGAGTGTACAAGGCAATTCGGTGCTCACCGAATACACTTTAGGGTGCCGAGTTTGATCAAATGTCTCAGGTTTTGGACCAACTGAACTTGATGGGAATCAAGCTTGGGTGATTTCAACCTTAGCGCGAAGTCAGGTCCTCTCTGTTGGTCCTGATCGCTTGCCCTCATCGGCTTGGCAGCGCTGGGCACCATCGGTTAGACACGCATCATGCAACGTTCATCCCCCCGGCACTGACGCTTCGTGGCGCGCCTTCTACCTTTTGACCCGATCAAACTGCGCAGCCTTGCCATCGCAATGGCAGGCGGCATGGCGCTTAGTTTTGCTGGAATTCCTGGAGGGTGGATTGCCGGGTCCATGTTGGCCGTTGCCATCACGGCGCTTTCGGGCGTTCAGGTGGATTTATCGCCTACGATCCGCAATCTGGGTTTTCTTGCCGTTGGCATATCGATGGGCTCAGGCGTGACGCCCGATACCATCGCGCGCCTATCCAGTTGGCCGATCACCATAATCCTGGTGGTCACATCCATTCCATTGATCGCTGGTGTACTGACCCTGTTTCTGATGCGTGTTGCGCGCTGGGACTTGGCCACCGCCTTGCTATCGTCGATGCCCGGCGCGCTGAGTTATTTGATCGCCTTGGCACCGGAAACCAAAGCCGATGTGCCCCGTGTGGCGATCCTTCAAACGACCCGTGTGGCCATTCTGGTGGCAGTTTTGCCACTGGCAGCGCTGTGGCTTTCAGACCCTGCGCCTCCAGCGACCTTTGTTCCCTTAGGCGGTCTTGATGATGCGATCCTGCTTTATGGGGCGGGCATCGGTGGAGCGGTCTTAGCCTACCTGATGCGTGTGCCCGCTGGGCTTTTGGTTGGCGGGCTTTTCGTCAGCGCAGTCCTGCACGGATCTGGCCTCGTGGTAGGCCGTCCACCCGAATGGATTGTCGTCACAGGTTTCATCATTCTTGGAACGTTGATCGGAACACGCTTTGCGGGCACCCTTTGGCGTGATCTCGGCGGGGTTCTTGGCGTATCGTTGGCAAGTTTTGTTCTTGGCTCTTCGATTGCAGTCGCCATGGCGCTGATTGGGTCGGCGCTCACTGGCTTTTCGGTGTTGAAACTCATCATCGCGTTTGCCCCGGGGGGGCTGGAGGCCATGGTTGTGCTGGCCTTTGCGATGGATTTGGACCCGGCCTTCGTGGCTGCGCACCATTTGGTGCGGTTCCTGCTGATCGCACTGGCAGCCCCATTTGTGGTCCACTGGTTCAAGCTTGGCGCACCAAAAACCTGATCGCCGCACGCCTAAACATCGGTATAACTGTTTATTCAAATGTTCCCGTTAGAGTCGCAGGCCTATCACGATCTGCTGGCGCTATGGGCTCATGCAAAGCACGACACACTACGACTATTCACAAGTGCGCGTGCTTGTTGTCGATGACAATGTGCATATGTGCCGACTGGTTCGTGCCATGCTCAGTGGCTTTGGTATCCGCCAGGTCGCCGACGCCAGCGATGGCGCCGAAGCCTTGGAGCTTATGGAGCAAGGCCAGTTTGATGTTTTGGTGGTGGATTGGGAAATGCCCGTTCTTGACGGAGCAGAGCTTGTCCGCCTCATCCGCAAGCCCGAGCACCCTTACGGTTATGCGCCCATTATCATGATAACCGGACACTCAACCTACCGGCGCACGCAAGAGGCACTGGCCTTGGGCGTGAACGATGTTCTCTGCAAACCGTTCTCACCCAAAGCGCTTTACATGCGCTTGGCCGACAATATTGCGACCCCACGACCCTTTATCCGCTCACCGGACTATTTTGGGCCAAAACCGCGCCTGGATAAGGCTGAGCGCGATCCACTTTCGGTGAGCGCGAGTCCTCCCGGGGCTGAGCCCGCCGCAGACTCATCTTTCGACTTGGATGCAGTCGCGACCATCGAGTAGCGCTTGAGCTCCAAATCGGGGATAGCTGCGCACCTTATTCACCACCCTATCGCCCATCCAAACACTGGCCCGCATGAGCCAACGTCATCCCGGCGTTTGGCGCCATCATGTGGGAGGGACACGCATGTCCGATCCAGTTTGGTTGCAGCAGGCAAAGCGTCATCTTGGCACGCAAGAATGGCCAGGGCGCCGTCACAATCCATCTGTTCTTCGCTTCTTCGCCCGTGCAGGTTTCTCTGGCATTCGCGATGATGAAACGCCTTGGTGCGCCGCTTTTGTGAATGCCGTTCTGGCCGATGTTCAGTTGCCGACAACGGGAAAGCTAACGGCGCGATCATTCCTCAAATGGGGCACCCCCATTGATGCGGCTAAACGTGGAGCGATCGCCGTTTTTCGGCGCGGTCGCTCCACTTGGCAGGGCCATGTTGGCTTCGTGCTCGATGCCGATGCCACGCACATCACACTGCTCGGCGGCAACCAATCCAATGCAGTGACCAAAGCACGCTACCCGCGCGCCAAACTGCTTGGCTTGCGCTGGCCATCTGCTTCCTGATCCCCTCACCAGAAAGACTGTTCCATGAACCTGAAAACCTATCTCTGCTTGCCACTGCTCGCTGGAGGCCTCACCCTAGCAACGCCCGCTCATGCTGACACCGTCGATTTTAGCTGGGCCGTCGATCTGGCTGCGCCCTACCTGGAAACGGCCATAATCGCCCTGGCCGCCACGCTGGTCGGTTGGCTTGTCTCACGCCTTGGCCGCTGGGTTGGACTGGAGATCGAACGCGACCATGCCGAAGCGCTACACGGCGCCATTGCACGTGGCGTGCGCCATGCCATCTCTTTGGTGCGCCGTGAGGTCAAAGATCACGCAAGCGTGGATGTTGAAAGCCGGCTTATCGCTGAAACGGCCATCTACTTGGAAAAGCTCATGCCCGATGCGCTCAATCACTTTGGGCTGACCGACGAGGCACTGGACCGTTTGATCCGTGCCTATCTTGGACCCGATGAGCTGCACTGGGCCGACGTAGCGCCAACCCCCCCGGCTATCGCGCCGCAGCCAACGTAATGGCAGAACTTCTCACCAGCCTTGTGGCCGCGTTGATCGGTGTGCTGCTCGACAGGTTCACGACCTGGCAAAAGGCGCAAAGCGCAGCTGCGGTCGCGCGCGACCGTGCGCGCCTGCGCCGACGGCTGGATGCGGAGCGGATCAATCGTAAGATCGATGAGGAGATAGCGCGTGAAACCAATCTCGATGCTGTTGTTGATCGGTTGTAGCGCTTTGGCCGCCTGCCAAACCGGGCGGCCATTCCATCAGCCTTTGAGAGATGAGGCGCTCTGCTCGCTGCGAGCGATAACCGTTAGCAACGAGGTGCGCGCGCATCTTCGCGCGCCTTTAGACGCTGATGCCATGCCGGAAGGCTATGGGCGATTTTTACGCGATATCGCGGCCCACAACGCCAAAATCCAAACGCATTGTGGTGGTGGCTGAGCGTTTAAAGCTGTTGAGAAAGATCGTACCCAGCGGCCTCAGTCAGGGCCAAAACCTCATCACGTGGGCGCTTGGTCACTTCCTGAAACGCCCATAGCATGATGGAGCGTGTGCCAGAGCGGCAATAAGCAAAAACCTTGCCTGAGCCGTTCTCAACCAACTCGGCCATTTGCGTCACATGCTGCGGTCCAAACATGCCAGACGTAATGGGAAGGTGGTGAAACTCCAGCCCCAGTTCCGTTGCCTTGGCCGCGATGGCTTCAAACAGCGGTTGACCGAATTCTTCGTCATCCGGACGATTGCAGATGATGGTCGTGTAACCTTCATCAGCAAGCGCCTGCACGTCTTCAGGCCGGATTTGTGGGCTGACGGCGAAGCTTTCGGTAACCTTGCGTATGTCCATCATCATGTCCTTCTTTCAGCGCGGCAGGCAAGGCAACGCGCCGAACCAGTTTCTGACCCGTCCATGCCGCACCATGGCGTCGGTCAACATGATATAGATCAGGGCTTATGGTGCATTGCACAATGTTTTGCTGCAAATGCACACATTAGGACATTCAACGCAATGATGACTATCTAATGTATCCAAAAGGTGCAAGGCGGCGCTCCTGCCCTCCATACGGGCAGACTGCTCAGGGCCGGAAAACGCCCATGTCAAACGGTTGGATTAGCTAAAAACGACCGTTTTCATGTCATTGATCAAAATACGGCGCTCCAGATGGTAGCGCACGGCCCGCGCCAACACCTGGCTTTCCACATCGCGGCCTGCGGCCACCAGCTCTTGCGACGTCATGGCATGATCAACGCGGATCACATCCTGCTCGATGATCGGCCCTTCATCCAGTTCCGGCGTCACATAGTGTGCGGTGGCGCCGATAAGCTTCACACCGCGATCATGAGCACGGTGATAGGGTCTGGCACCCTTGAAGCTTGGCAGGAAGGAGTGATGAATGTTGATCACGCGGCCTTCCAAGCGGCCAGAGAGCCCGTCGGACAGAATTTGCATGTAGCGGGCCAGCACCACCAGATCGACCTGCTCGCGGG
Source organism: Pseudomonadota bacterium (assembly GCA_039814945.1). Classification (GTDB taxonomy): domain Bacteria; phylum Pseudomonadota; class Alphaproteobacteria; order Rhizobiales; family MH13; genus MH13. The sequence continues at coordinate 83,603 of JBCCAF010000003.1, read as the reverse complement.
CAACCAACTCTTCCAGAGCAGCTTCCTGCTCAAGCTTGTTGTCTTTGTCGACCGGCATATGGATGAAAGGGATACCCTCGCTCTCCACGCGCTTGCGCCAGGTTTCGTGGTTGGAAACCACACCCACGAGCTCCATCGGCAATTGGCCGACCTGCCAACGATAGAGCAGATCATTGAGGCAATGGCCGGTCTTTGACACCATTATGATGACGCGTGGTTTCACCGACACATCGCTCACTTGGAACGCCATGCTGTAGGCGGTCGCGACGGGTTCAAACCCTTCGCTGAAGGACTGTGAGTTCTTGCCTTCAGGCGGTGTCAGCCGCACGCGCATGAAAAACCCGCCCGACTTGGCATCGAAGAACTGCGCGCTCTCCACAATGTTGCAGTCTTGCGCAGTGATCGAATTGCCAACCGCCCCCACAATACCTTTGCGGTCGGGGCAGGAGATGGTGAGGATCAGGTCAGATACGGTCGGAGAGGTCATCGGTACGCAAGATACATCGCAGATGGGTTGGTTTAACCCAAGGTCGGCATAGTGAACTCAGGGTCACTGCGCATACCTGTGGGCCAGCGCGCTGTAACCGTTTTAAGCCGGGTGTAAAAGCGAAAACCTTCCATGCCGTACATGCCATGGTCGCCAAACACCGAAGCTTTCCAGCCGCCGAACGAGTGGAACGCCATCGGCACGGGGATCGGCACATTGACGCCCACCATGCCCACTTCGATGTCTTGGGCAAAGTTGCGCGCCACATCACCATCGCGGGTGAACACCGCAACGCCGTTGGCATAGCTGTGGTTGTGAATGAGGTCGACGGCGTCCTGATAAGAGTTCTGGCGCACGACTGAGAGCACGGGACCGAAGATTTCTTCCTTCCAGATCGTCATATCCGGCGTCACATTGTCGATCAGCGTGCCTCCCATATAGAAGCCATTCTCATAGCCTTGTTTGGACTGCTCAAAGCCACGCCCATCAACAACGATCTTCGCTCCTTCGCTCTCGCCCTGATCCACATAGCCCTTCACTTTGGCCAAGTGTTCCTTGGTGACCAGCGGCCCCATCTCGGCGGTGGTGTCCGTTGATGGACCGATTTTCAACGCTTCAATCTGCGGTGCAAGCTTGGCCACCAGCGCATCGGCCACAGCATCGGTGACCGGCACAGCAACCGAAATCGCCATGCAGCGCTCGCCCGCAGAACCGAATCCGGCGCCCATCAGTGCCGACGCCGCCATATCAAGATCAGCGTCGGGCATGATCACCATGTGGTTTTTCGCGCCACCCAACGCCTGCACGCGTTTGCCGTTCGCGGTCCCGGTGGAATAGATGTACTGCGCAATCGGTGTGGAGCCGACGAATGACACAGCTTTGATATCCGGATGCTCAAGGATCGCATCCACCACCGGCTTGCCGCCATGCACGACATTGAAAACGCCATCGGGCAGGCCTGCCTCTTTCAGCCATTTGGCCAACAGCAGCGAGGCAGAGGGATCGCGCTCAGAAGGTTTTAGGATGAACGTGTTGCCGGTGACGATGGCAATCGGGAACATCCACATCGGCACCATGGCCGGGAAATTGAACGGCGTGATGCCGGCCACAACGCCCAGCGGCTGGCGTACACCATAGCTGTCAACGCCGGTACCCACGGCCTCCGAAAACTCGCCCTTCATCAGATGCGGCGCGCCGACGGCAAATTCAACCACTTCGATGCCGCGCGTCACTTCGCCCAGCGCATCATCATGGGTTTTGCCATGCTCGGCGGAGATCGCCCGCGCCAGCTCGTCGGTGCGCTCCCAAAGAATGGTTTTAAAACGGTCCATCACGCGTGAACGGCGCAGCGTCGGCGTTTTCGCCCATGCGGTAAGCGCGGCGTTGGCAGCGTCCACAGCGGCCTGCACGTCAGAGGAATCGCCCAGCACCACCTGGCTTGGTGTTTCACCGGTTGCAGGATTGAAAACCGGCTGATGGCCAGCAGCAGAGCCTTCGGTTAGCGCGCCTGCGATGAAGTGGTGGATCGTTTCCATAGTGCATCTCCCAATTTTTGACCATTTGGTACACGTCGTCGCGTGCGCTGTGAAGCGGTGGCGCATGCTTTTGCAACGTCGGCACTTTTACGGCGCCATTCGCGAACCGTTCCAAGGCTCATAAAGCCCCTGTTACGAACCGCAAAGGTTTTTGCAACCGGTTGCAAAAATCAGAAGGTTGGATGGTACAATTGAAGACTCAGCGCCCGATCGACACGATGCTTCCATCGGCAAGCCCGGTCACAAAACGCGCGCTTGCTCCTTGGCCTTCACTCAGCACGGCTTGCCGCACCGATGAGGGCAGGGGCACCGAGGCAAGGGTCTGGATGCGACCACTGGTGAAGCGCACCAACTCAAGGCTTGTGCGCCGGGCATCGGGAACAGCAAGATCAACAATCCCGTCGCCGTCAATGTCCGTAACAGCTGACAAGCGTTGCTCGCGCGAGCGGATTTCATGGTTGGAAAAGCCATTTTGCCGCGCCACAACACGCATGCCACTGCTGTCAAAAGTCGCGAGCTTCAGTGTTCCGCCAATATGCGGTGTTTCAACAAACGCCACCTGCAAATCACCGCGACCAAGAAAATCGGCAATGCCAGCAATGTTCAGCCAGCGGTTTGAGCGTCCGATGAACGGTGTCGCGCCAAGCTCAACAATCGCTTCACCGCGCACGCCATAGACGGTCACGGAGCCGCCAGAACGAGTGGAAGAACGAATGGTGATGATTTCAGTGCGCCCATCGCCATCCAGGTCAGCAAGGCGCGGCGTGCGATCTTCAAACACCAAACTGTCGGGCAGCACCAAGTCCGTCTGTGCGCCATTGGCCAGCCGCACCCTTAGGGCGCCACCTTCAATGCCATCCCCTAAGATGGCGTGGGCATAGCGGTCGGTTGGCTGTGTGTACCAGGCGGCACGAACGTCGCCAGAGCCTGACGCCACGCATCCGTCGGGCAAGCCATCGGATGGGCGTTGGCAGCGCTCGGCAAACAAAGAGGGTGATACAGCGCCGAGTGTGCTGACGCGCCAGTCTTGGGCGATCGCTGGGAAGCTGGCCAGGCAGAGCCCAAGCGCCAACATCCATTTCATACCAACCGCCCCCATCACACCAACCAACCCAATGTCAGAATGCCCCAAAACGTCATGAAATAGTGCGTGTGCTGAGTGCTCTTATGGGAGACCCAATAGTGGAACCAATTGCCGCCGACCAAAAACAGGCCCCAAATCAGAATGAAGCCGAGCACTGCCCAACCGGCAAAAAGCTGCGCGTAGCCCACATCCACCGCGCCAAAGATGGAAAGACCCAGCATCGACGTGCCGAGCACCAGCCCGGCGGCGACCAGCGTTTCAAACGCCACAATCAGTCGAAACAGCCCGTTCTGCAAAGCCTCTGATGTGACGCGGTTGCGCTTCACCATCTCATAAACGCCGGGCATTTCCTCTGCGATGGCGTCCATGGAAAATACATCGCGCACCAGCGCCAGATTTACTTCCGGCGCGCGGATGTTTTCATAGGCGCCGATGACCAGCCAACCGGCCAAAAGGCCGACCAGCACGGTTTGAGAGACAAGGGTGAGAAGTTCCATGGAAAAGGCCTTGGCAGCAGATCAACACGCCGTTGTTTTCACGGGCGTTGAAGGCATGCAAGGCCAATTATCGGGCAAGCCTTATGCGTCGACGAGCAACTTGTCGGCGTTGGCGTGCAAATGCTCCACCAGCTTGGGGTCCAGGCCAAGGCGGGCGGCGAGCATGGCCAGATAACCTTTTTCCGCTGGTCCCTCTGGATCGACCGCGATCAGCGAGGCGGCATAGATTTCCACCTTGTGCTCTTCGCTGGAGGCAAGCGCAGCAATGGCACCAACGTCGAGCGGCTTGGCCAACTCTTCCTGAATGAACGCGCGCTGGTCGCCCTCAATGGTCAGTTTCTCCAACGCGCCGCCAATACGGGTGCGCTCTTCTTCAGTCACATGACCATCGGCTTTGGCCGCACCAATCATGGCGGCAATCAACGATTGGCTGAGTTTTTCCTGCGCATCTCTATCCTCAGGCATGAACCCGGTGCCGGTGGCATCTTCAATAGGAAGCGGGGCTGCTGATCCGCCACCCGCGGCGGGCGCAGGCGGATTGGAAGGTGGCGTTGAGCCGGGTGTTTGCCCCGCCTGATAGTCTTTCCACGCCTTGTAGGCGAGGCCACCGACAAGGGCCGCGCCGCCAACTTTGAGCGCGCCTCCTGCAAACTTGCGCCCCTTTTTGCCACCTAGCAACAGCCCGGCCAAGCCACCGGCAACAGCGCCGGTCGCCAGACCGCCGCGGCCCGAAAGCAGACCATCAAGATTGAGGCCACCTGCCGCGCCGCTCTGCTGAGCCTCACCGCCCGATTGCGTTTGTGCCGCCCCTGACTGGCCGGTCACACTGGACAGGTCCACCTGGCCAAGAAATTGGTCAAGAAGGGCTTTGGCATCGCGCATACTGGTCGTCCTCATCGTCGGATAACAGGGGAAAAATGTTGTACCGGCGATATGGCGATGCACTGCGAGGGTTCAAGTGATCACGCGGTTGTTCCGAGGGAACAGAGCCAACAAACATGCGGTCGTGCTGGAAGCACGGAGCAGCGGAGACGTGTGGTTGTTCCGCACTAACAGAGTGGGAAATAATGCGGTTGGTCTGAATCAATAACAATCAATGCTATCGCTTCAAAGGATTGCTCGGCTAAAAAGTGTCGCTCTCGGCATTTGCTGCGCAAACGCCTGCCACTCCGTCCGCCAATCGCCGTGCGATTGGCTAAGATGCGGTTGTGCCGAAGGCACAGAGCTAAACAAAGATGGTGCCCAGGGGCGGGTTCGAACCACCGACACCGCGATTTTCAATCGCGTGCTCTACCAACTGAGCTACCTGGGCGCGTGGTGCGTGCGGGGCGCGGGCGCCAGCCATCAGCATCACGAAGCGGCGTTATAGGCAATGGCCCCGATCAGCGCAAGCGGGTTTGCCGCAACTATTGATCTCTAGAAGAAGCCGCCGCGCGTAGTGCGCGATGGCCAAATGTCGTGTGGCTCTATGAACGCTTAAGCGGCGCGCACGTTGTGCAGAAAGTCAGCGACACTGTCGCGCAGCCGTTCTGCCTCAGAGGCCAACTGCGAGGATGCGGTAAGCACTTCACCGGCAGTCTGACCGGTTTCCTGAACAGCAGTGGAAACTTCGGTGATGTTGGAGGAAACCTCGCGTGTGCCGTCAGCAGCTTGCTGCGTGTTGCGAGCAATTTCTTCGGTCGCTGAATGCTGCTCTTCAACAGCCGCAGCGATAGAGGACGACGTGCCGTTCAGATCCTGAATCATGGTGCCAATCTTATCGATGGAATCCACCACAGCGTTGGTGTTGTCCTGCATGCCGGTGATCTGCGCAGAAATTTCCTCGGTCGCCTTGGCGGTTTGATTGGCAAGGCTCTTAACCTCGCTCGCCACAACCGCAAAGCCCTTTCCAGCTTCGCCTGCACGCGCAGCCTCAATGGTGGCGTTAAGCGCCAGAAGATTGGTCTGCTCCGCGATCTCCGAAATCATCGAAATGACATCACCAATGGTTTGGGCGCTTGTGGACAGTTCGGCCACTGTCGCGGTTGTGTGCTCAGCGCCGCGTGCCGCTTCTTCGGTCATGTTGGCGGTATCGCCGATCCGCTGTGATACCTCGGCGATAGAGTTGGTCATCTCTTCAGACGCCGCCGCCACCGTTTCCACATTGGTAGAGGCCTCTTCGGATGCGGCAGCCACGGCAGTGGAACGCTCACCGGCCCGACCTGCGGCTTCAGAAAGCATCTGCGCCAGGCCAACCATTTGTTCGGCGGCACTGGACACTGCGGAAACGACCTCATTCACATTGGTCTCAAACGCATCGGCCATGTCATTCATGGTGCGGCGCTTCTCTTCCTCTGCCAGACGTGCCTGTTCTTCCTGGTTGGCTTCAAGACGCATCTTTTCTCGTGCGTTTTCCTGAAAAACCAGCAACGCGCGCGCCATATCGCCCAGCTCATCCTTGCGATTTTCACCGTCGATGGTGATGTCCATCTCTCCTTGCGCAAGGTCGTTCATACGAGAGACGACGTTGGCAATAGAGCGTGCGATCAGCCGGCCAATGAAGAACGCAGCAACTGCGCCCAGAAGCACTGCGACGACGGCAATGATCATCGTGGTGCGGCTGACGCTTGCCACTTCGGTAGCGGCACGGGGTCCAATCGTGTTTTGGGTATCGACCACGGTCTGCAACGCAGCTGCATAGCCTGTGGCAAGTTGCGGGCCGATGGTGTCGAGCTGGTTGGAAAGGATGTCGTTGCGAGTGACAATAATATCCGCGATGGCAACGAACAGACGCTGAAACTCATCGGCGTTCGCCTGATACGTCTGCAAAAGATCGGCAAGTGAAGAGCCGCGCGTAAAGCGTTCCAAAGACTGCGCGGAGTCGGCTGCAAGATTGAGCTCTTCTAACGTGCGTTCTTGATCGGACGGCCTGTTCTCAAGCAGATATTTCTCACCGTAGTAGCGAGCGAGCATCAGGTGTTGCTGGACAACACCGGCAATGTAGGCAGCGTCAGCATTGCTGCCATTGTAAGCCTCGCCCATCAGTTCGCTCATCACCGAACGCGCGTCTCGGCCACTTGTATTGAGCAGCGGTACCAACTCATTGCGCTGCGTTTGAGAGGCGACCACCTGCTCGAAACCCGCCTCATAGGAATCGAGCAAACCGGACAGGTCGGTGATCTGTTGTGCTTGGGTGTCATCGACCATGAAGTCGGCGAGCTCGTTCTTCAGAACGCCAAGCGCAGCGACACCTTGGCGCACCTGATCAGCAAAGCCTTGGCTGTTGTTGATGCGGTATTGCATGACACCCAACCGAACGGAGAGCAGATCTTGGGCTGCCTCGTTGACCAACAGGCTTTCACGCGCCGCCTGTCGATAGTCGGTGAAATCATGGCCAATCGTGCTGGTGCCGCGCAGCGACATGACGGACAAAACGATCAAAAGGGCCAGGACCAATCCAAAGCCTGCAAAGATCATCTGTTTGAGCGAAAGTGCTTTGTTCATTCCAATCGTCCCCCATTGTATAAGCAAACGATAACACAACCTAAGCGTGTTATTCGCAGGCAATATGCGGAGAAGAAGGCTAAGAACTCGTTAAATTACGTACGTATAAACCCGTCAGTGATGGGTTTTGCCGGATGGGAAATGATCGTTCGCACTTTCTGCGAAGTCAGGGTTTTCAGTCCCTTCGCTGTCGTCATCGGATGTTCCTGGGATGGAGTAACCGCCACTCAACCACCGGTTGAGATCGACGTCTTTGCACCTTGCTGAACAGAACGGCGCATGGTCTTCGACCGTGGGTTTGCCACAGACGGGACAGTCTTTGTTGGAGGTTTGGTTGCTCATACCGGGCTACCGTGCGCGGCGCATCAAGCCGATTGCGCTTCTGGCGCTGTTTCCTGCCAAGCCTCGATAACCGGCAGGCCGTTGCCCGTCAGCATCTGCGAGGTCTCGTAAAGCGGCAGACCAACCACGCTGCTGTAGGAGCCAACCATCTGCACCACAAAGGCTCCAGCGCTGCCCTGGATAGCGTAGCCACCGGCTTTGCCGTCCCACTCCATGGTGGTCAGGTAGGCTGCCACATCAGCGCGCGACAGGCGCTTGAAGCGCACCCGTGTTTCCACCAGGCGGCTGTGAACATTCTCTTTGGTGTCCACCAGCGCAATGGCGGTATAAACCCTGTGCGCCCGCCCAGAGAGCAGTTCCAAACAACGCTGCGCCTGTTCGCGGGTTTCCGCCTTTGGCAAAATGCGCCGCCCGACAGACACCACCGTATCGGCGGCGAGCACGAGAGCTCCGCGAAAATCATCTTCCACCGCCATGCGGCGCTGGGCAGTCAACGCCTTGGTGCGCGCCAGACGAACCGCCAAATTGCGTGGCAGTTCCATGCGCTGAGGCGCCTCATCCACATAGGCCGGTTCCAACCGATCTGGCACAAGCCCGATCTGCTCCAGCAACGACAGACGACGCGGCGAAGCCGAGGCGAGCACCAATTTGGGGCGTGAAGGTTCCGAAGGCGACAGCACGTGGCGTTCCTGTGTGACGGTTCATGGCCCGTGCCGACACTGGCCTTGTGGCACTATGGTCGGCAAAGACGCGTTATTTGTAGCGATAGGTAATGCGGCCCTTGGTCAGATCATAGGGCGTCATTTCAACAAGCACTTTGTCACCGGCAAGCACACGGATGCGGTTTTTGCGCATGCGGCCAGCGGTGTGGGCAACAATCTCATGCTCATTTTCGAGCTTAACGCGAAACGTCGCGTTGGGCAGGAGTTCGGTGACGACACCGGGAAACTCCAAAACTTCTTCTTTTGTCATGCGGTTCCTGTTTGTACGGCGGGGGAAAGAGGGTCAATCACCCTGGCGGGCACATGACCATGCGCCGATCTCTATGCGTATGTGCCGGGCGATGTAGCCGAAAAGCAGCAACAAGTGAAGGCTTGGCGCCAGCTTATGCGGGGTTTGTTGCTTTGAGGACGGCCTGGCCGGTTTGAGAATGAATGAGCGCTTAGGTTCAGAACTCATAGTCCTGGTGCGTTTGGTGGGAGCAGATTGGCTTGCGACACAGCAGGCGCACCAAGATGCCCCATCCTTTGGACGTCGAAACAGCGTCGATCTGAGCGCGCATTTGGATTTGACCGGGCCACCAGCCCGCTCTGCACCCAAAGCTTGCCCAACTCTTAACCGTTTCAGACGCCAAACACATCAGGACTATGAGTCCTCAACCTAGAGTGCGCCAAACCGTTTTTTGATGCGTGTGGCCAACCCGTCGCGCATCGAACGGTAGGCTTCTAAGATATGCTCGCGCGAGCCCTGGACAAGGGTTGGATCGGCCGTTGGCCAATATTCCACGTCCACCGCTTGGTCGCGGGTCATCTCCAGGGCGCGGTGATGCGCTTCCGGCGCCAGGGTGATGATAAGGTCGAAAAAGCTGTCTTCAATGTCTTCAAAGGTGCGCGGCCGATGCTTGGCAAGATCAAGCCCCATCTCGTCCATAATAGCCACGGTAAAGGGGTCAGGTTCGCCCGCGCGAACGCCAGCCGATTGAATGTAGAACTTACCGGGCACCAGATGTTTGGCCAGCAGTTCGGCCACGGGTGAGCGCACAGCGTTCATCGAGCAAGCAAACAAAACCGAGCCAGGCATAGTCCGTCCCGGAAAACCAGGTGGCAGATCAGGTGAGGGGCCGCCTGGCACGTTCTCGGCCACCGGTTAACCTCAGCCCTTCCAGTGCAACACGCAAACCAGCGTGAAGAGCCGCCGCGCCGTTTCAAAATCGATCTCGATCTTGCCGTCCAGCCGCTCCATCAGCAGGGTTGAGCCATCATTGTGCAGCCCGCGTCGCCCCATATCGATGGCCTCAATCTGGCTGGGGCTGGCGGTTTTGATCGCCTCGTAATAGCTGTCGCAGATGAGGTGATAGTCCTTCACCGCCCGGCGCAAAGGAGAAAGCGCCAGCATGTGCGCAGCCACCGGTTCGTCAGATGCTGCTTCGCGCACATCAAACACCAGACGGCGCTCCACCACGGCCAAATTCAGCAGGTAGGGCCCGCGATCATGGCCAGGCAGTGCGAAGCTGTTCTCTTCGATCAGATCATGCACTGCCACTTGGCGCTCATGGTCGATGCTCGGGCTCGACCGACCAATCGAAACCTCATCGATGACCACTGAGACAAGCCGGTTTGGCCCTTTCTCGGTGGTATCGGTATCGGGCGTGGAAAGGCCGGACTCAGGCAGCATGGTGTCCTCAAAAGGCCCTTGGCGCGTTTAAGTGGCGCCGGTGCCTAGAGCATGTTCCCGAAACGTGTAAGCGGTTTTCGGACAAGAACACGCGATGAAACAAAGCCCTAGAGCCTCTCAAGTGAGCCAGTGTTCCCCTGAAGGACTCTAGGTTTGGTTGGAGCGTATGGCAACGGAACGTGCGTGCGCCGTCAACCCCTCCGTGCGCGCCAGTGTCATGGCTGCCGGTCCAAGTTTTGCCAACGCGTCAGGCGTGCAGGAGAGAACCGAGGTGCGCTTGATGAAGTCCATCACCGAAAGGCCGGAGGAAAAGCGTGCAGAGCGTGCGGTTGGTAGCACATGGTTGGAACCGCCCACATAGTCGCCGATGGCCTCAGGCGTATGATGGCCCAAGAAGATCGCGCCAGCGTGCCGAATACCATCCATTATGCCTTCAGGATCATCAACGGCAAGCTCAAGATGCTCAGCAGCGATGCGATTGGCAAGCTCCACCGCCTCCTCGCGGCTGTAGGCGCGGATGATTGCGCCATAATCGCGCCAGCTCACACTGGCGATTGCCCGTCGTGGCAGTTCAACCAACTGGCTGCTGACGGCAAGCGCGATGGCATCGCCCATATCCTCGTCCAGCGTGATGACGATGGATTGCGCGGCTTCATCATGTTCAGCCTGCGCCAGCAGATCAGCGGCCACCCATTGTGGATTGGCGGTTTCATCGGCGATGATCAGCACCTCGGAGGGTCCAGCGATCATGTCGATGCCTACCGTGCCGAACACCGCGCGCTTGGCAGCGGCAACATAGGCATTGCCGGGCCCAACGATTTTGGCCACCGGCGCGATGGTATCGGTGCCATAGGCCAATGCGCCGACAGCTTGCGCGCCGCCAATGCGGTAAACCTCGTCAACGCCTGCGCGTTTGGCGGCTGCCAGAACAGCTGGGTTGGTCTCGCCATCGGGCGTCGGCACCACCATCACCACTCGGTCCACACCGGCCACTTTGGCAGGGATCGCGTTCATCAAAACCGAAGATGGGTAGCTCGCCGTGCCACCGGGCACATAAAGGCCAACAGCATCCAAAGCCGTCCACCGCGAGGCGAGCGAGACGCCCAGCGAGTCGGTGTAGCTATCATCTTTCGGCATCTGGCGTTGGTGATGCGCTTCAATGCGCTGTGCGGCCAAATCAAGTGCCGCGCGTACATCAACGGCCACATCGTTGGTGGCCGCTTCCAGTTCATCTTCGCTCACCCGCATGGTCTCTGGCGTCAGCGCCAGGCGATCATACTGCTCGGTCAGTTCGCAGACGGCCTCATCACCGCGCGCACGCACATCGGCTAGAATGGTATCGACGGCCTCACGCACATCGGCAGCATCCTCGCGCTTGGCGGCAAGCAGCGTGGCGAAGTCTGAGTCAAAGGCATCATCGCGCGTGTCGAGGCGCTGGGGCATGAGGCAATCTCAAGGTTCGAGTTGTTAGAACTTAAGCGTTCGCCGAAGCATCATCATCAGGATGCTCGGCATCGGGATGCTTTGGCAGCGCGTCGGTTGTCCATGCACCGCCAAGATCGGCCATGGCAAGCTCCAGACACTCAACATGAAGTCGCACCGTAGCACCGCCGGAAAAGGCTAACGTTACGGCGCCTGCAGGTTCTTCGCTGGCTTCAAAGCCAATGGAAAGCAACTCTAGCACATCATCGGGACGATTAAGGTCCAAGCCCGCCAGTTCAGCTTTCAGCGCGCGTGTCACCTGAAGCCCGGTGCGGCGGCGCTCATAGGGTGGTTTGGAACGCTCAGCGTTTACCTCCCAGGCAAACCGGTTGGCGACCAGCGCAAAGCGTTTTTCGCCAGCCAGATAGGTCATTTCGCCAGTTTTTACGATGGCATCCTGCATGGAGGCTGAAACAACCGCCAAATCGTCGGCATCAAAGGCAGCGAGCTTCAAAAGCTGAGGGGTGTCTGTCATCGCCGGTTAAGCCGCCAAGCGCTCAATCTGGGCGCCGCAAGCCGACAGCTTCTCTTCCAAATTCTCAAAGCCGCGATCCAAATGGTAGACCCGTCCAACGGTCGTCTCGCCTTCCGCCGCCAAACCGGCAATCACCAGTGAGACCGAAGCACGAAGATCGGTGGCCATCACCTCTGCGCCGGTAAGCATAGGCTGACCTTCCACGTAGGCGTTTTGGCCATCCAGGCGAATGTTCGCGCCAAGACGGGCCAATTCAGCCACATGCATGAAGCGGTTCTCAAAAATCGTTTCTTTGATCGTCGAGGTGCCCTGCGCCATGGTCATCAGTGCCATCAGCTGCGCCTGAAGATCCGTTGGAAAGCCGGGGAACGGTTCGGTGCTTACATTCACCGGAACCAGGCCATTGCCATTGCGCGAAATGGTCAAACTGTCCGCTCCGCGCTCCACGGAAACACCAGCTTCTTCTAGCGTATCGAGTGCGGCGCCCAGATGTTCAGCGCGCGTACCGGTCAGCGTCACCTTGCCGCCAGTCATAGCTGCAGCCATGGCGTAGGTGCCGGTTTCGATGCGATCCGGCACCACCGAATGCTCAGCGCCGTGCAGCACATCAACGCCTTGAATGTGAATGGTGCGGGTGCCGGCGCCTTCGATCTTCGCGCCCATGGCGTTGAGGCAGGTGGCCACGTCCACAACCTCTGGCTCACTGGCAGCGTTCTCGATCACGCTTTCGCCCTTGGCGAGCGCAGCCGCCATCATCGCAACATGGGTCGCGCCGACGGACACCCGGGGAAAAGTGATGCGGTTGCCGACAAGGCCGTTGCGCGCTTCGGCCACGGCATAGCCTTGTTCAATGTCGATTTGCGCGCCCAAAGAGGATAGCGCATCCAGGAAGAAATCCACCGGACGCGTGCCGATGGCACAACCGCCCGGCAGCGACACTTTGGCCTGGCCCATGCGCGCCAACAAAGGCCCGATGACCCAAAAACTCGCCCGCATACGCCGCACCAGATCATAGGGCGCGGTGGTGTCGACAATCTCGCCAGCGGTCAGCTTCACTGTGGAGCCGTAGCCACGCTCGGCACCGGAACGACGCCCTGCGACCCCATAGTCCACACCATGGTTGCCGAGAATGCGCGACAGCGTCACCACGTCTTGCAGGCCTGGCACATTGTGCAGTGTCAGCGTTTCGGCTGTCGCAAGGCTTGCGATCATCAGAGGCAGTGTTGCGTTCTTCGCGCCTGAGATCGGGATGGTGCCGTTGAGCGTGTTGCCGCCAACAATGCGGATCTTGTCCATGGTGAACTCTCTTTTAACAAGCAAGCCGCTCGTTTACGGCCAATCGCGGCAAGACACAAGAAACGCGGCACCAACAAGGCGAGCCGATTGCATCCACAGTAAACACGCAAGCGCGATCAGCGCTCGCCGTCTTTCAACGTGTCAAACACCGAAGCTTCCTTCTTGCCGACAGCCTTGCCGCCGCGCCGCGCGCTGGCTTGCTGTTTGCGCTTGGCAAGATTGGCCCGTAGCGCTGCCGCCCGCGGGTCTTCTGGGGCATTTGCTTCGGGCTTGGTAGTTGGTTTTTTTGGTGCATCGTCAGCCATGGCATCCATCCGTGCTGATGGTCATGATGCTTGGTATAGGTGCCCAACCGACACGCGCCAAGATCATGACGCTGCCCAACACGAGAAACCTTGCTTCACTGACGTGCGAAAGTGTCTTGACCGGCCCCCTTGCACGCCCGTATGGGCTGTGGCATCACGCGCGCCTTGATGATTGCTGCCGTAGCTCAGGGGTAGAGCACTCCCTTGGTAAGGGAGAGGCCGAGAGTTCAAATCTCTCCGGCAGCACCATTCTGTTTTGCTCTGTGCCTTCGGCACAATCGCATTACAATCGGCTTAGGAGATCTTGTCCCGCAGGCGTTTAAGAAGCGGTTTGGCACGCTCCACCCCGTTAAGCACTACAGCAGCTGCGCCAGCCTGCCAACCAGACTTCGCGACGACAACATCTCCATGGGGTGCGGCGTCGTTCCAAAAACCCGCAACAATATGGCTATCCGTCGTGATGGCTGAGTCCATCAGCTCGCAGTCTTGGCCCGAATAAAAGGCCTCGATGACAAGATATTCCAGCAGCACGCCAGGTGAGAAGTTGCGATAGTCTTCGTCAATTGCGCACTTTGGCGTGAACCGCATGCTACCTGACTGAAGGTTGATGCTCAGGGCAATCGGTTGATCTGCGACAAGGAGTGTATCGATTGAGACAAGCCCTTCCTCGCCGTCGGTCGCGAAAGCAGCGCGCGCAAAGCGGGCCGTCGCATCATCGCTCAGGAATGCCGTTCCCGCTTCGCCCTTCCAGCCTGCTGCTTCAATACGTAGGAAATCTTCAAGCCGTTTGGAAACCGCAGAACGCTCCGTCACGTGCTCAAGCCGGACCTCGCCCTTTTCTCCGAGGCGGCGCAGATTGCGCCGAATGTCCTTCACTCGGCGTTTGGAAAGCACTGCTTTGATATGGCCTTCGAACCCATCGTGTTCGCGGGTTAAACGCGGGCGCTCATAGCGATGGATGACGCGCAAACCGCAACCTACCGCGCGCGCCTGCGCTGCAATGGTGTCGGCCAAATCGCTGTCCAAATCCATATGTCGCAACACGCAAACGCTGGGGACATTTTTGCCGCCGATTGTCTTGAGCCAAGCTTTCACCACGTCCGCCGCGTGGTCCTTTGCCACCAGCGGAGCGCCATTGAAATGGTACAGATTGAGCTCTGAGGCCCAAATCCCGGGTACTCGCCAACCTTGTAGCGTTAAAGGAGAACAGGGAAACACACCCACCAGCTTGCCAGCGTACGATACCGTCACAGCGGCGCTTCGGTCGTTATCGAGTTCTGCGTCGAGCCCCGCTTTCACATAAGAGGGGTGAAGAAACGGGGTTTGGGTGAGTGGGTTTGTCAGAAGATGGCGCAGTTCCCCGGCAGACCGCTCAACCAGATCCCTCATGGAAAGGTACGCAACATCCATATCCTGTGCCCCCGACACATCAGTAGTTTGCACTTGGCGACCGTTAAAAGACGCTTTGTCGATCATAATGCTAATCGGTTGCTACCTTGAATCGAAGTGGCGTGGAACACACCGCAGGACATACAGACCGGCGCAGATTGAGAGGCTATGACTTGCGGGCGAGTGACAAAGCAACCGGGACCGACGCAGACGATTTGCTCGGCCTCACGCAGATGTTTGGTCTCGCGGCGATTGCCTTTTGAGAAGACAAACCACAAAACAGACTTAAGTGATCTTGTCGCGCAAACGTTTGAGGAAAGGCTTGGCGTTCTCAAAACCGTTGAAAGCCAATGCAATAACATTCGCCTGTAAGGGCGACTTAGCAATGATGACATCCCCGTGACGAACTTCTTTGTTCCATATATCGGTATGAATGTTGGCGCTCACTGTCGTTGCTGAGTCCATTAGTTCGCAGGTGTGCTCTTTGTAGAAAGCTTCGATGACGCGGTATCGAAGGATAACGCCCGGTGAAAATTTGCGATACTCTTCGTTGAAAGCGCTTTTGGGCGTAAAACGCACATTGCCGGCTTGAAGGTTAACGCTCAAAGCAATGGGCGTATCGTTCAGGAGTAAGGCGTTGGTCGAGACGACCCCCTCATCACCCTCGGTAGCATAGGCCGCTCTTGCGTAAGCAGCAGACGATGGACTGTTCAAAAACGCTGTTTCAGCTTCGCCCTTCCACCCGCTTGCTTCCAAATGCAAAAATTCTTCCACCCGCTTTGCAACCAAGGATTTTTCAACGGCCCGCTCAAAGCGCACATCACCTTGTTCTGAGAGACGACGTATGTTGCGGCGGACACCTTGAATTCTGTTCTTGGAAAAAACAGCTTTGACGTGTTCATCAAACCCGCCAAATTCTCGGGTTAAGCGACGCCGCTGATGCCGGGGAATGGCATGGAAGCCATAGCCAATCTCGTTTGCAATGTCTGAAACGATACTCGCAAACTCTCCCTCTAAATCCACGTTACGCATAATCCAAGCATGTGGGGTATCGTTGGTGCCAAAAGCATTGAGCCATGCGCGTAAAATCTCCGGAGCCTTGTTTTGCGAAACAAGTGGCGCGCCATTGAAATGATAAAGGTTTAGCTCTGTGGTGACGGCTGCGGGGATGCTGATGCCGCGAATGTGGGCCGGCCGAGAGGGAAACACCCCCTCAATCTGGCCGTTGAGCGATACAACAACGGCGCGATTCTCGCTTCCGTTCAAGCCGTTATCAATACCGGCTTTGACCAGAGTGGGATGCAGGAACGGATTTTCGACCAGGCTTCGATGCAGGAGATCACGCCAGTTGTCGCGTACGTGGTCCACGAGCGCAGCAAGAGGTTCACACTGGACCTCAAGGCGTTTCTCAACCGGGCTTTCGATCAAGCTATCTGCCTGTTGATCAAAGGCCATCATGTTGGTGTCGAGACTCATGTGGAGTTTTCCTCACTCAATGCGATACGAACCCGATGCCGACGGGTAGCAAAAGGCCAAGCTTACGGTAGGCAAAAAAAGCAAGAAGCATGTCGCGCAGTACCAAAGCCAAGCTTGTTATGCAGGCTGCTGCCACAATGCCGAAGGTGGGGACGAAAGCGAAGTAGAGGCTGAGCGCTACCAAGAGCACTGCGATGTGAACAAGCGAGCAAATTCGCTCCTGTCCCAGCATATTCAATACATCCTCACCGGGACCAAACAGCGCAGATGCAGTAAGGCCGCAAGCGAGGATTACGACGATTTGTGCTCCGTCACTGTAGCTTGGACCAAACAATGACAAGAGCCAAGAGGAGCCCAGGCCGATGACAAGTGCAATCACGATCGACAGCAAAACATTCGCCAACGATGCTTTCGCAATCAAACGCTGCAGGCTTACACGATCACCCCTTGCGTGATGTGCTGCGTATTTTTGAGCGGTTGCCGCTGTTACACCATAAGGCACATAGTCGAGAATCTGCGATATCCGTGTGGCCGCGAAATAGGTGGCAACAAGCTCGGGAGCAACAAAAAGTCCAAGAATAAGGACATCGCCGTTTTTAAAAAGCAGTTTGGTCAAATCAATGCCCGCGATGGGCAATGCGGTCCAAAACCAAGACTTTCGATGAAAAACCGGACTTGCTTTGCCTAAGGCTCGCCGCAGCGAGCGATGAATGAGACTTGCCTGAAGAACCAGCGTCACCACCAAGCCCGTTATGGTAAAACTCAACAGAACAATTGCGTCGGCGTTGATGCCGAGAAGGAAAACCACTGACACACCGATAACAACGGCCAGGTGTCGCACCAGATATGATGGTGCGATGCCAAATAGTGGCTTGTCCAAACCGCGAGATATCGCCTCCAGATAGTCCTGCAACGTCAAAAGCGGCATGAATAGAAGCACCATCGTGGCAAGCGTCACCGTCACGTCTGGTAGATCGAAAAAGCCCGAATAAACGGCGGCTAAACCCGCGGCCGCGATAACAAAGCTTGTACCGCCTGAAAGTGTGATGACGAAATAGAGCAGGCCCAGTGCGCGGTCTGTCTCGCCTTTGACGGTGTAGGAGGAAAGATATCGGCACACGAGTTGGTTGGTGCCCAATGTCGCAAAGTGACCGAGAATGAGAAGCCAAACCAGCGCCAAGGCGTATCGGCCAAAATCTTCAGCCCCGATAAGACGCGAGGCAAGAACTTGCGCAACAAGCGCAAGCCCTGCCGCCACAACGCGCACGCCAATCACCATTGGGCCTTGGCCTACAAGTGGTCGCAGACGCTCAGGAAGGCGTGCTGCAAACTGGGGCATGATGTATGTGTGTGCCACGGCTAGGCCACACCTTCGCCGGTGCGCAACGGAACGAGAAGATCGGGAGCGGACATATCGAGCTTGAAGCGTATCTTTCGCTTGAAGCTTTGACGCTTCTGCATCCCAGACAGGCGCCAAAAGGCCGTCAAACCGAACTTGGCCCAGGCGTTGGGACCATAAAGATCAGTTGATTTGGGCGTCCAGCCAAAAGACCGCAGAACGCTGTTGCCGTAGTGCACGGCAAAGTGCCGCCGGATTTCCGGCGTCCAGTGTTCGGTTGTCAGCGAAACGTTGAGGCAGTCTTGATTCTCAACCCGGTGCGGCCCGTTCAGTGGCCAGTGCAACATGTCGCCAGGCTTAAGATCGGTGACAGTGGCGTACTCATCGAACCAAGGTTCGTAGCCAATTTCTTCTTCGGTCAGCCCCCGGATAATCCCTTCGAGGTCACGAGCGTGCAGGAAGGGTGGTCGATTGGGATAGACATAGATGCGCTTTTCGCCGCGAATTTGCCAGAGCGACTGCCCAGGCACGTCGGCGTGATAGAACACCTGCGCGTTTGGAGAAGAGATAAGCAACCCCATGCTGTTGCGGTAGACGTTGAGGTCGGGGACGTAAGTGCCGATGGATTCAAACATTTCGTCAAGGAGGTCACGAAACTCCACTGCCGTCTCGTTGATCTTCGTCAGGTTGATCCAAATGCGCCCCTGCGCGACCGCTTCGACGAGTTGCGCACCGCTTAAATCACCGCGTTGGCAGTAGGACCATGTCGAAACATCGTCGCCCTTAGGCCCCATGGTGTTGATGGCAATGCGATCCTCAGGAATGCTATCGAGCAAGGTTGCCAAACCTTCATCTGTAAAGGTTGGGCGTTCGTGCAGATTGTGTTTGAGCGGCAAAATATGCTCACCCCACAGCGTGGCTTTCTGCTCGTTGAAATCGGTAAAGACAGTGTCGCGCATGGTTCTCGTCCGCCTTGCAGATGCTTGTTGGAGCCGTTGCTCTTGATTGGCTCATTGGGCTACGGACACCTTGCGCATTTGTGTTGTAAAAATGGTTACGCAGGACTGCCGATCCGCAATCTACGTGACCAGAAAGTTAATCTGCGCTTGTCGCTACGGATGATTGCCTGGCTGAAGCCGATACGTATTGGACCCGTTAACCTCACCTTGCTATGCACGCGGCCACGCACACCTCTTGCCGGACCAACACAATGACAACCATTCGACTGCACAGGGGCGACCTGCCCTCGCTTGATGCTTATGGCGATCATGTCGCCATCGACACCGAGGCTATGGGCCTCCACCCTCACCGCGACAGGCTATGCGTGGTTCAGCTGTCGCCCGGCGATGGCACCGCCGACGTGGTGCAGATTGCCAGAGGACAAACTTCTGCACCCAATCTGGAAACGCTGCTGGCCGATCCAGCGCGCACGAAGATTTTTCATTTTGCGCGCTTTGATGTCGCGCTCCTGTTCAAATCCTTTGGCGTCATGACAACGCCTGTTTTCTGCACCAAAATCGCCTCTCGGCTGACACGGACATACACCGATCAGCACGGTTTGAAGTCGATTTCCAAGGAGCTTCTGGGCGTGGACATGTCCAAGCAGCAACAATCCAGCGACTGGGGTGCGGAAAACCTGACAGAAGCACAGCAGGCCTATGCGGCCTCCGATGTGCTGCATCTGCATGCGCTCAAAGCCAAGCTTGATATGATGCTCGACCGCGAAGAGCGTCGCGAGCTTGCCGAAACTTCCTTCGGTTTTCTTCCCACACGCGCCAAACTTGATCTGTTAGGCTGGGGTGACAGCGATATCTTCGCCCACTCGTGAGCGCATCACTGCGCCCGCCAGTCGCGCCGATGCTTTCACTGCCGCACGGCGCCACTCAGCAAGGGTGCGCACGCTGCGCTTCCTGGTGCCTGCGGCAGCCGTGGTCAGCGTTGTCGTGGTGTTGCTTGGTTGGTGGTATTCAACCGCCACAGTGCCCGAGCTTAATATTGCCGACGTGACGGTGACGGATGAAGGCATTGCCATGGATGCACCGGTTCTGCGCGGTGAGGATGAGGATGGACGCCCTTATGAGCTGCGTGCAGCCGAAGCCTTCCAATCTTTGTCTGTCGATCCGGTGATCATCATGCGGCAGTTGGAGGGTGAGATTGTCATCGATGATGATGAGCAAGCTTTCATCCTGGCGCCTCAAGCTCGGTTCGACAGTGCCTCACAGTTGATCGTGTTCGAAGAAGGCGGCGTGGAGCTGCGGCTTGCGTCCGGTGGCGAAGCCTATTTGGGCGTCAGCGAAGTCGATCTTGAAAACGGCACATTGCGCTCGCAAGAGCCAGTGCGTATCGCCAATGACGAGGTAACGCTCGATGCTGGCGGCATCCAAGGATTTGACGGCGGTGAGCGGCTCTTGTTTACCGGTGGTGTGCGGATGGTTTTCACACCAGCGCAGGACGGGACATAAGCATGCGCATAGCACGGACGGGATGGTTGGTTTGGATGGCCCTGGCGTTTTTGGCGCTGGGCGCATCGAGTGTGGGCGCGCAGACACTCGCCGATGGTTTGAGCGGGTTCTCGCAGGACTCCGACGACCCCATCGAAATCGAGGCGGACAATCTGGAAGTGCTCGATGCACAGAACGTGGCGATCTTCCGTGGAAATGTGGAAGTGGTGCAAGGCACGGCAACGCTGCGCACACGCGAATTGCGAGTGCATTATCAATCCGGTGAAGACGGCGCGATAGGCCCGACCAGCAACCAGGGCCTAAGGTTGCTTGAAGCATTTGGCGCAGTGGAAATTCGCTCAGAGGATCAGTATGCCTCCGGTGATGAGGCGCGCTTCGACTTTGTCACCGAAATCATCACGCTTACGGGCGCCGTCTTGTTGCAGCAGGGCGAGAATGTGGTGCGCGGACAGCAGTTGGTGGTTGATCTGACCACGCGCGAAAGCCGATTGGATTCGGCGCCGTCAGCCTCCTCAGGGTCGGGGCGCGTCAGCGGAACGTTCGTGCCTGGCGGAAACCAGTAGGCGCGCATCATGGGTTTCATCAACCAGTCTCTCGCCAAGCTAGGGCGCACGCTTGATGGGTTTGCCGATCCATCCGCCATGCTTGTGCGATGGGGCATCGTGCAGCCGCGTGACCCAGTGGACCGGCTTGGTCACGACTTTGACAAGCTGATCGCACAAACAGCGACACCGGTGGCCAATGGCGGTGCCAACGGACATGCACATGGGGGTGCTAACGGGACCGATCTGGTCGACGAGGACGCCTTGCCGTTTGAGCCCTATGATGTCTACGAGCACCCGGTGATCGGCGATGCGCTGGTCGTGCAGGGTCTGCGCAAGGCTTACAAAGGCCGTGTGGTGGTGCGCGATGCTGGCCTTACGGTGAAACGCGGCGAAGCTGTTGGCCTGCTTGGCCCCAACGGCGCCGGCAAAACGACGATCTTCTACATGATCACCGGCCTGGTGCTGCCCGACGCGGGACAGATCCATCTGGACGGCAATGAGATCACCAAGCTGCCCATGTATCAGCGGGCGCGCCTTGGCATTGGCTATCTGCCGCAGGAAGCCTC
The DNA here is from genome assembly GCA_039814945.1 of Pseudomonadota bacterium. Taxonomy (GTDB): domain Bacteria; phylum Pseudomonadota; class Alphaproteobacteria; order Rhizobiales; family MH13; genus MH13. The sequence continues at coordinate 62,446 of JBCCAF010000003.1, read as the reverse complement.
GATCTTCCGCGGCATGACGGTTGAAGAAAACATCATGGCAGTTCTGGAACTGGTTGAGCCAGATGCCGACAAGCGGCAGTCGGATCTGGAATCGCTGCTTGATGAGTTTCAGATCAAAGCTTTGCGCAACACGCCTTCCATCGCGCTGTCAGGCGGCGAACGACGACGCTGTGAGATCGCGCGGGCTTTGGCCTCGCGTCCGGCCTTCATTCTGCTTGATGAGCCCTTCGCTGGCGTTGATCCCATAGCCGTCAATGATATTCGCGCCTTGGTGCGCCATCTGACGACGCGCGGCATTGGCGTGTTGATCACCGATCACAATGTGCGCGAAACGCTGAGCTTGATTGACCGCGCGACGATCATTCATTCAGGCACGGTTCTCACCGAGGGCACACCGGATGCCATCGTTTCCAACGCCGAAGCACGGCGGCTTTATCTGGGCGAAAGTTTCTCGCTCTAGCCCTGATCGTTAGGGGCTTGTCAACCCACCCCATTACCTAGTTGGCATGCCACTTGCTTGGCAGCCGCGAAGCAGTTTACATCGGCGCATGGGTATGTCGCCTAAACTTGTCCTGCGCCAAAGCCAATCGCTGCAAATCACCCCGCAGCTGATGCAGGCCATCAAACTGTTGCAGCTCTCTTCGCTGGAGCTGTCGACGTTTGTCGAGCGCGAGTTGGTACAAAACCCGTTGCTTGAACGTGATGACGCCGATGATGGCAGCCCAGACGCCGTTCAAAGCGATGATGGCCCGGCGCCTGCGCGTGACGACGAGCGCCCAGACTGGACATCGGACCAGTTGGAAACCAGCGCGCAAACGGTTGCCGACAATCTTGATACAGCCGCCGACAATGTCTTTCCGGAAGATGCGCCCGTTGGACCGCTTGCACCCAGCCTTGCTGGACCTGGTGGTAACGGTGCTGGGCTTGATGAACGCCCTGATATCGATGCCTTTGTGACGCGCGAGACATCGCTGCACGAACATCTCAGCGAGCAGATGACCATGGCGGTTACCGCGCCAGAGGACCGCTTGATCGCCACCATGCTGATCGATGCCATTGATGAGAACGGCTATTTGCAGGGTGCGCTTGAAGATTTCGCCGAGCGCCTTGGGGCAAACCTGCTGCGCGTTGAGGCTGTGTTGGCGACGATCCAGGCCTTTGATCCTATCGGGGTGGGCGCGCGTTCGCTATCGGAATGTCTGGCGTTGCAGTTGCGCGAGAAGAACCGCTTCGATCCAGCCATGAAAGCGTTGATCGATCATCTGGAACTTGCGGCAAAACGAGACTTTGCTGGGCTTAAGCGCCGATGCGGCGTGGATATGGATGATCTTACCGAGATGCTGGGTGAAATCCGTGCGCTCGACCCCAAACCAGGTCGTGGCTTTTCCAGCGCGCCTATCGAAACAGTGATCCCCGATATTTTCGTGCGTGAGGAACAGGGCGGCACTTGGGGCATCGAGCTCAATCCCGAGACTATGCCGCGTGTTCTGGTGAACCGCACCTACTATGCCCAGATCGACAGGGCGACCTTGTCCGTCGACGAGAAAAGCTACCTGTCAGAACAGCTGCAATCAGCCAGTTGGCTTGTGAAAAGCCTCGACCAGCGCGCCCGCACGATGATCAAGGTCGGCAAAGAGATTGTGCGCCAGCAAGATGGTTTTTTTGCCCGCGGTGTCGATCATCTCAAACCCCTCACCCTGCGCCAAGTGGCGGACGAGATCGAGATGCATGAATCGACGGTCAGTCGCGTGACTTCCAACAAGTACATCGCGACACCGCGCGGAGTTTTTGAGCTGAAATATTTCTTCACCGCTGCCATTCAGTCGGCTGACGGTGGAGATGCGCATGCGGCCGAGGCGGTGCGCCAGCGGATCAAGAAGCTGATCGATGCGGAAGACCCGAAGAAAATCCTCTCAGACGATCAACTGGTCCAAGCGCTTAAAGACGATGGCATCGATATCGCCAGGCGCACTGTGGCGAAGTATCGCGAGGCGATGCGCATCGCATCATCGGTCCAACGGCGACGTGAGAAACGCGCTGCAATGCCTGCGTAACCAGGCCTACCCACCTTTGATGTCCCTCAACACATTTGGTGGCCCAGATTGTACCCTAGCATCAGCACACCTTATGGGGACTTGGCGAACCGCGCGGCGCGTGTCAGCCTGTTTTCCCAAACACCCAGGAAAAGGTCCGCAATGCGTGCCTTTTAAAGAAGGAGGATGGCTATGAGCCTGCGAATCACCGGAAAAAATATGGATATCGGCACGGCCCTGCGCGGGCATGTGGAAGACAAGCTTTCCGATGCCGTGACGAAGTATTTTTCTGGCGGCTACTCAGGCCAAGTAACCATGGAACGCGAGGGATCGGGCTTTCGCACCGATTGTTCCATTCACCTTGATTCGGGCGCCATTATGCAATCCACGGGCTTGTCGGTTGATCCACACCAAAGTGCGGACCAAGCTTCAGCGCGGTTGGAGAAACGCCTGCGGCGTTACAAGCGACGCCTAAAAGATCACCACCAGGACAAATCCGAACGCGTGGCGTTCGCGGCAGCCAACTACGTCACCTTTGCAAGCCCCGATGAAGACGAAGAGCCGGCGGACGATTTTGCCCCGACGGTCGTTGCGGAAACTGAGGCCCAGTTGAAGACATTGACCGTAGCAAGCGCGGTGCTTGATCTTGATTTTTCCGGCGTCCCAGTGGTCATGTTTAAGAATGCAGCAACCGGCCACATCAACGTTGTCTATCGGCGTAATGATGGAAATATAGGCTGGATTGATCCCGCCGCGTAGGGTAACGCGACGCCCTGAACAGTTTTTCTCACGCGCCGTGTACCCTTTAGCGATCTTGTGATCGCGTGGGCTGGTGTGGATGGAGCCACTATGGGTATGGACTTAAGCGATCTGGTCGCGCCGGACGGTGTGATCGCCTCGCTCAAAGCAACATCGAAGAAGCAGGCCCTTCAGATGCTGGCGGCCAAGGCAGCCGATCTGACGGGTCTTCCTGAGCGCGATATCTTTACCACGCTGCTTGAACGCGAACGCCTGGGCTCAACCGGCGTTGGCCACGGTGTGGCGATCCCGCACGGCAAGTTGCCCGAACTCGATCAGGTGGTTGGCCTGTTTGCGCGCACGCACAATCCACTCGATTTTGAAGCGCTTGATGAACAACCTGTCGATTTGCTGTTTGTTTTGCTGGCGCCTGAAGGGTCTGGCGCGGATCATTTGAAGGCCCTTGCGCGTATTGCACGCGTGCTGCGCGATGAAGTTCTGGCAGAAAAAATTCGCTCTACCGATCATGCTACCGGGATCTATGCGGTGCTTACAGGTGGTGCCCAGTCTGACGCCGCTTAAAGCAACGTTATGACCCCGCAACGAGAAGGCAATCATCAACTTTTTGTTTACCCTGCTAACTAAAAATACCAACACAACCCCTAGGCACTTGGTCTGCTTCACTTTTTCTTAGATCAGCGTGACTAACATCAATTTGAGCCATGTGCTCTGATGGGATGTTACACTATGGCTGATGATCAAACACGCAGTGAAAGCAAACTACGTTGGCGTTACACGTTGCGTTACTTGCTTGCCATGTGGCTCATTGCTGGCTCCATTATTATCGGCGCCTATCAAGTCAATCAAATTCTCGATGTGAACCGGCACACTGGCGATATTATCAGTATTGCAGGAACGCAGCGGATACTTTCTCAGCGCGTGGCCTTGCTGACTGAGCGTGTTCGCACAGAAACCACCGGCTTTAGGCGTGACCGCGCCTTGCGCGAAATGGATTCGGCAATCGAACGCATGCGCGAGGCTCACACCTATCTGACGACAGAGCGCGACGGGCGGCTTGCTCCAGCAAGAATGACAGCTGCTCTGCAACACCACTACGCACCGGCTGGTCGTGGCTTGGAAGGCATGATGGACAGCTTCATCCGCACGTTTTCAGCCTTTGTTGAGAACCCAGGAGAGCTGGATGAAGCTGTCGAATTTCAACGCATGAATGCCGAGAATGGCCTGCTGATCCGGCTTGAGCAAGCTGTTGATCTGTATGCCGAAGCAGCAGACGCGGAGATGACGACAGCCATGCGTGTGCATGGAATGTGGGTTCTGATTTCACTGGCGCTTATTGTTTTTGCCGCAACACTCATTTTCCGCCCCTTGGCCCGTGACGCAGCTAAGGCTGTCGCCAATATGGGTGCTGCCTTGGATGAACGCGCTGCACTGCTTTCCCGGTCTTTCAAAATCGCCAAGATGGGCCACTGGCGCGCGATCAACGCTGAGGCTGACCCCTTGTGGTTGTCGCAAGAGCTGCTGGATATGTACGACATGGAGCGCAAGGAAGGCTTTGTGCCATTGTCAGTGCTGCAAAAAGGCGATGTCGTTCCCGAAGGCACGCCGATTGACGACAATCTGCAGCATGCGGCATTCAAACGGACCTGGGAAACCGGCGAGCCGACGGTCGCACGATCTCAATATCGCAAGCCAAATGGCGATATCATTGACATGCTGGCATACATGGAAGCTGAGTTCGGACCCAATGGCGAGGTTGTTGGGGTCGTTGGTGTGATCAAGGACGACACGGCTGAGGCGCAAGCTGATCGCGCGCTGAAGCAAAGCTACGCTGTTATTGAGGGCAAGTCGCGCGACCTGGTGGAGGCGCAACGTTTGGGCAAACTGGCGACGTGGCGCTGCTCACTAGACACAGGCGTCGTGGAGTGGGACGAGCGAGCATTTGAGCTGATGCGGTTCGACCCTGGAACCTTCCAACCCAACATTGAGAGTGTTCGTCGATGCTATATCGAGGGGAGCCGCGAGCGGCTGTCTGCCCTCAGTGAACGCGTCGTCTCAACAGGACAACGCCAAAGCGATACATTCCGCGTGCAGTGTGGCGATGGCACGGTGATTGATCTCTACTTGCGCTCAACACTGGAGTGTGATGAGGACGGCAATCCAATTGCCTTGTTTGGCACAATGCAGGATGTGACCAAAGAGCGTGCAGCGGCACGTGAATTGGAACAGCTGGCCTATTTCGACAATTTAACGGGGCTTGCCAACCGCACGCTTTTCACCCGCGAATTGAAGCGCGTTAGTGATGCCTCCCTTCGCGGCGATGACACCGCCGCCCTGATCTTGCTCGATCTGGATCACTTCAAAGAGGTCAACGACACCCTTGGACATGAGGCTGGCGATCAGCTTCTAAGTATTGTTGGTCGACGCCTATCCAACGTGGTGCGCAAAGACAGTTTCGTTGCCCGCCTTGGTGGCGATGAATTTGCCGTTATTGTTGAAGGCGATGTCAGCCAAGAAGCACTCGATAGCCTGAGCGCGCGGATCATTGCTGCCATGGCGCAGCCGGCAGCTTTGTCGCTGGGAACAGTGCAAACCAATGCCAGTGTTGGGGTTGCCTTGATGCCGGATCACTCTGGTGACCCCGATGAGTTGTTGCGGTTTGCCGATCTTGCGCTTTACGCATCCAAGGAACGTGGGCGTGGGCGCACAACCTATTACAATGAGCATTACAGCGAAGCGCTCAGCGCGCGTCTGACAATGGCCTCTGAAGTGCGCTCGGCGCTCGATGAGTCCCGCTTTGAAGTGCACTATCAACCCATCACCGATGTTCAGCACGGCAAGGTGGGTGGCTTTGAAGCATTGCTAAGACTGCCCAAACCGGATGGTGGTTTTGTGCCGCCGAGCGAATTCATTGCGATTGCTGAAAGCTCGCACCTCATTGCGGATCTCGGATCCTTCGTTCTGCACTCGGCCTGTCAGGAAGCCCAGTCTTGGATCGATGAAGGGCTGCCCGCTCGCACCGTATCGGTCAATGTGTCGGCAGCGCAGGTCTGGCATGGCGATCTGGAACAAGTCGTCGACAGCGCACTACAAACCTCCAAGCTTGATCCGACTTTGCTCTGCATTGAGCTCACCGAGAGCGTGTTTGCGGCCGAGAGCATCGACCGTTTGAATGGCATTCTAACCCGCTTGAACGACCGTGGCATCCAGCTTGCCTTGGATGATTTTGGCACCGGCTACTCCTCGCTTGGCTACCTTAATCAACTGCCTTTCGACACACTGAAAATTGATCGCACCTTTGTGTCCGGCGCCAACCTGTGTGTGGAAAAGCGCAAACTGCTGCGCGGCATTGTGAGCCTTGGCAAAGGGTTGGATCTAAAGGTCACCGCTGAAGGCGTGGAGACTGAGGAAGAACTGAAGCTTGTTCGCCAGCTTGGCTGTCACTGCGTGCAAGGCTGGTTCTTCAGCAAGGCACAACCGGCCGATCAAGCCGCTGTGGAAGCCGCGCGGATCGAGGCGTTGAGCATGCTTCAACAATTGAACCCTCATGAACGCCAGCGCCAGCACCGTGATGCTGTTATGGACGCCCTGCTACGGCGTTCGGCCTAACCATCGCCTTTGTAGACAATATCGGCTGGTCGAGACTGCGTCAGTACAAAGCGCGCGTTGGGCAAATCGTTCTCGGCAACGCGGCGTCGCCCTTCTTCCACCGAGAATCCGTGGGCCTGCCATCGCTGTTCTAGCCGGGCCTTGAGCTCGGCCTCCTCTACATCGATCTGCACCGTCAGATCGTAGAACGCGGCCAATTGGTCCCAAGGTGATTGGTTGAGCAGGAGATAATTGCCTTCCACCAGAACCGTCTGCACAGAGCGCTCGATGATCCTTGCTCCAGCGCGCGAAATCTCAAGCGTTCGATCAAACAATGGAACGGCGATCTCCGCTTCATCATTGGCTTCAAGGCGCCGATGCAGAGCAATCAAGCCGCCAACATCAAACGTATCCGGTGCGCCTTTGCGATCCAATCGACCACGCGCGCGCAGAACATCATCATCGAAGTGAAAGCCATCCATCGGCGCGATGGCGCACGCGCCAGGGACGGTCTGATTGAAGTGGTCGCAAAGTGCCTGGCTCAGCGTTGATTTTCCACTGCCGGGCGGTCCGACAATCGCCACCAAACGCCGTGCTATGGGGTCTGCTGACGTGAAGACGTCCAATAGGTCCTCAAACTGTGTGATGAGTTTGGACATCACCGATCTCTTTCAGTCTTGGCATCGGACGGGCGGCGGCTTTTAGGCGGCCTGCGAAACCGTATCGGCTGGCGGTTCCTGCGCACCGGTCATGAAAGCCACCGCATCAGACATGGTGTAATCGCCGGGATTGATCACACACAATCGCTTGCCGAGCCGGTGGACATGAATGCGGTCGGCGACCTCAAAAACATGGGGCATGTTATGGCTGATCAAAATGATAGGGATGCCACGGCTGCGCACATCTTGGATGAGTTCAAGCACTTTGCGGCTTTCTTTCACGCCCAGCGCGGCAGTTGGCTCATCCAGAATGATGACCTTTGAGCCGAAAGCCGCCGCCCGCGCCACCGCAACACCCTGACGTTGACCGCCCGACAAGGTTTCCACCGCCTGGTTGATGTTCTGGATGGTCATCAAACCAAGCTCTGAAAGCTTGTCACGGGCGAATTTTTCCATCTGCTTGCGGTCAAGCTGTCGGAACACGCTTCCCATGATCCCAGATTTACGGATCTCACGGCCCATGAACATGTTGTCGGCAATCGAAAGCGCTGGCGACATGGCAAGCGTTTGGTAAACGGTTTCAATGCCCGCCTCGCGGGCATTGATGGGCGAGGAGAATTTTACCTCCTGGCCCTCCAGCGTCACCGTGCCAGCGTCCTGCGCGACGGCACCGGAGATCACCTTGATGAGCGAAGATTTGCCAGCGCCATTGTCGCCGATGACCGCCAAAATTTCGCCAGGCAGCAAATCAAAATCGCAATTGTCGAGCGCGGTGACTTTGCCGTAGCGTTTCACAAGGCCGCGGGCTTTGAGGATCGGTTCCATCACGCAGCTACCTTTCGGATCCATTGGTCAACAGCCACGGCGGCGATGATCAGCACGCCGATCAGCAGGAACGTCCATTGCGCGTCGGCACCAAGCAGGCGAAGGCCAAGTGTGAAAACGCCGACAATCAGCGCGCCAAAAAATGCGCCCATGATCGATCCTCGGCCACCGAACAGCGAGATGCCGCCAATCACCACGGCGGTGATGCTTTCAATGTTGAGCAGTTGGCCAGATGTTGGTGACACCGATCCGATCCGTCCGATGATCGCCCACCCGGCAAAGGCGCAGATAAGACCTGCAACGGCGTAGACAGAAATCAGCGTCTTGCGCACGTCAACGCCGGACAGCTGCGCAGCCTCTGGATCATCACCCACTGCATAAACGTGCCTGCCCCAGGCGGTGTGCTTGAGAATGTAGGACAGCACAAGGAAGAGCACGATCATAAAGATCACACCCAATGTGAAGACAGCGCCACCCACATTGTAGTTGCTGCCCATGAGCTGAAGAACGGGCGCTTCTGCGGCGATGTCCTGGCTGCGGATCGTTTCATTGGCCGAGTAGAGAAAATTCGATGCCAACACGATCTGCCACATGCCGAGCGTGACGATGAACGGCGGCAACTTCATCACCGCAACAAGCCACCCGTTGAGGGCGCCAATGGCTGTGCCAAAGGCCAACCCACAGACAACCGCGATCTCGGGTGGCAGACCGTAGCGAAAAGCAAATTGCCCCATAACAATGGAAGAAATGACGGCGATGGCACCAACGCTCAGATCAATACCAGCGGTAAGAATAACCAGGCTTTGCGCCGCTGCCACGATGCCGACGATCTGCACCTGTTGCAGAATGAGCGTCAGGGCGAAGGGGGAAAAGAAACGCTGGCCAAGCAGCATGCCAAAAATGGCGATGGAGGCCACCAGAACGATCAGCGGCACCAAGGCTGGATTGGTGTGAAGCGCATGTTGGATTGAACCAATGATGCCGCGTTTCTCGTCGCCGAACTCGGCAACTTGCGATTCTGCGCCACTGGCGGCTGCTTCGTAATTGTCAGCGCTGGACATTCCCGCTCCCACATTTCCTCAGACGGTGTTGCCGGTTTCTCCCGACCTATTCTTGAAAAAGGCGGGCCGAAGCCCGCCTTCCTAAGTGAAGTGTCATGCAAAGAACGGTTGAAGATCAACCCCAGCAGCGGGCGGTACCCTCGGCGGTGTCGATGCTATCCACACCATCGACGGGGTTGTCGGTCACCAAAGCAACGCCGGTGTCGAAGAAGTCCTTGCCATCGGTGGCCATTGGAGCGGTGCCATCAGCGGCCCAGGCGGCAATAGCCTCAATGCCCAGCGAGGCCATCAACAGTGGATACTGTTGTGAGGTCGCACCAATCACGCCTTCAGCGACGTTCTGCACACCAGGGCAACCACCATCGACGGAGACGATCAACACATCATCTTCGCGGCCAATGGACCGCAGCGCTTCATAGGCGCCTGCGGCCGCAGGCTCATTGATGGTGTAGACCACATTGATGGTTGGATCGACGGCGAGCAGGCTTTCCATCGCGCGGCGACCGCCCTCTTCATTGCCGGCGGTCACTTCGTTGCCAACAATACGGTCATCATCCTCATCACCCCAACGGTTGGGGTCACCAAGGTCAATGCCGAAGCCCTGGAGGAAGCCCTGATCGCGCAGCACACCAACGGTAGGCTGACTAACAGCCAGATCGAGCATGGCAATGCGTGCATCGGAGGCATCATCGCCAAGCGCTGCTGCGGCCCACTGGCCGATCAGCTCACCGGCAAGGAAATTGTCGGTGGCAAAGGTCATGTCGGCAGAGTCAATCGGCTCCAAGGGCGTATCGAGCGCGATCACCAGGATACCGGCGTCACGGGCCTGCTGAACGGCTGGCACGATTGCTGAGGTGTCGGAGGCGGTGAGCAGGATACCGTTGGCGCCATTGGCGATGCAGGTCTCAATGGCAGCCACCTGCGTTTCGTGGTCGCCATCAACGCGGCCAGCAAACGTGGAAAGATCGATGCCCAACTCTTCAGACGCAGCCAAAGCGCCTTCGCGCATCTTCACAAAAAACGGGTTGGTGTCGGTTTTGGTGATCAGACACGCTGAGACATCACCATGATTGTCTGCCGATGCAATGGTGGCTGTGCCTGCCAAGCCAGCAGCGGCAACAGCAACGAGGGCGGTGCTTGCAATAAGGTTTTTCATTGAGATCTCCCGGGATTTTGATTGTTCTTTTCTGCCCACCACGCAATGTCCATTTGGCGGACAGGTCGCGAGATAGGCTGGCAGGTAAGCAGACCCATTTCTCTCCGTCAATAAATAAATAAACTTGATTTAATAATCATGCGGCCTAGGCTGGCTTGAGAGGAACGCATGGATCAAACACCACGAACAGCACCCAGCCGCAGCGCCCAAAGTGGCGATGGCGCCAACCCTTCGCGGGTGCGCAATCACAATGAGCGCCTGGTGCTTTCTGTGGTGAAAGATGAGGGCCAAATTGCCAGCTCTCAGATTGCGCGACTCACCTCGCTGTCGGCACAAACCGCCTCCATCATCACCCGTTCGCTGCAGGCCGATGGCATGTTGCTGCGCGGCACGCCGCAGAAAGGCAAGGTCGGCAAGCCCTCCATCCCCGTGTCACTCAACCCGGAAGGCGCGCTGGCTTATGGCCTGCGCATTGGGCGCCGTGGTGGTGACCTCATTTTGATGAACATGGTCGGCGAGGTGATGGAGACGCGTGCCAAGCGCTATGCTTACCCGTTGCCGGAAATGATCGATGCGTTTGTCAAAGAAAGCATGGAATCGATTGGCGAAGGTTTGCCAGACCTGTTGGCGGACCGGATTGTCGGCATTGGCGTCGCCTCACCTTTCGGCCTTTGGAAGAAAGCGGACGCGGCGGGCGCGCCCGAAGAGATGATGGCGGCTTGGCGGGCTTATGACTTTGCAACCAGCTTTGCCGCCTTCACCGACCTACCGGTGCTGCTTGCCAATGATGCGAGCATGGGGTGCAGCGGCGAATTGGTGTTTGGCGCGGCCCGTGAGCTTTCCGACTTCTTGTATTTTTATGTCGGCGCGTTCGTTGGCGGCGGCGTGGTTTTGGGCAGACAGGTCTATTTTGGCCGCACCGGCAACGCAGGCGCATTCGGCACGCTGATGGTCGACGGCATCGACGCCCAGCCCAACCAGTTGGTCCACAGCGCATCGATTTACATGTTGGAGCGCGATCTGAACGCGCAAGCCGGGCGAGAGGTGCGTTTGCGCAGCGATTCTGACCAGTGGGACCTTACAAACCCCCTCGTCGATGCCTGGGTCACCCACACGGCACGCGCGCTGGCAACGGCGGCGGTATCAGCAGCAGCGGTTGTGGATGTAGCGACAGTGGTCGTTGATGGCGGCTTTCCTGACACCATCAAGGCGCAGATCATTGCCCGTATGCAAACGGGACTGGGACAGTTGGACACGCAGGAAATCTCGCCGCTTTGCGTCCATACCGGTGTTCTCGGCAGGTCTGCTGCGGCGATGGGCGCCGCCTACCAACCGATTCTTGCGGCACATTTTTTGGAAGGCAGCCAGTTCGGCACCCTCTCAGCGGTTGTCTGACACAAGGATGATTGGCCCATCGCGGTGGATGTGTTGAGCAGATAGGGGAAAAACGGCAACCCAAAGGCATTCTCGGCATTTGCTCTGCAAACGCCTGCCATGCCGACGGTTTAGCAAAGCAAAACCTTGGTGGAGCCAAGGAGGATCGAACTCCTGACCTCTTCGCTGCCAGCGAAGCGCTCTCCCAGCTGAGCTATGGCCCCATTTTAGGTCTGCGCGATGTGCGTAACACAGTGAATACCGCGCGGGCGTTTGGCGTCTTTACGTCAGGCTTTTCGGGCGGTCAACCGGTTCACGCGCAGTTGATCGAAGCAGCCTTTACGATCAAACCCTAAGTGTCGTCGTCATCACGCCCAGAGACAACAGCGACAGCTGGATCGCCATCTTCGTCATCATCTTCCAGGAACGTGTCGTCATCGGTTGTCACGGCATCATCACCATCAATGTCGGTGGTGTCGATGTCCGGGATGACGTCGGCATTGTCATCATCATCATCGTCGTCATCGTCATCCAACGAACCTTTTGGCTCAGCGTCTTCCAACGATACCACTTCCACGTCGCCGGTATCCTCGGCCTCAACCTCAGCGGTTTCGGCTTCTTCTTTTTCCGCTTCTTTGGGTTCTTCGGCCGGTTTGGTCGTTTTCTTCACCGTCAGGTCAAAAGCAGAAACCGGGTAAGAAATGCCAGTATACGGCGACACCACAGGGTCGCGCCCAAGATCGTAAAACTTCTTGCTCGTCTCAGGGCAGATGCGCTTTGTGCCCAGCTGTTGTTTGGCCACGCCAGAACCTCATCTCATGTTCGTACAGTCGGGGCGGTGCGCCCACGCTTTGGAAACGGCGTGATAGACATGGTTTACGCGCCAAGTCAAAGCCGAAAAGTGCATGGCCAATTGTCGCTGGGCAATTGCCCCGACGGGTTAGGCTTGTCATAAGGCCTCGCGCCTGCCCCCTTGGGGGCTAATTTTGCCAACTTTTTGAGGCTCTTTCATGGACGCATCCAGCGGCCCCCAACCCCTTCGTTCCAACAAAGCCGCAGCGCTTAACGGCACAGTGCGCGTGCCTGGCGACAAATCGATGTCACACCGTGCGCTGATTTTGGGCACTTTGGCGCGCGGCACCACGCGCATTTCTGGCCTGCTTGAGGGCGAGGATGTTTTGGCAACAGCCGATGCGATGCGCCAATACGGTGCCAAGATCGCCCACGACGACGATGGCACAGGACAGCCCATTTGGAGCGTTGATGGCGTCGGCGTTGGTGCGTTGCTTGAACCGAGCGAAGTGATCGATTGCGGCAATGCTGGCACTGGTGTGCGCCTTATCATGGGCATGGCAGCGGCCTATCCCTTCGCGTCAACGTTCACCGGCGATGGGTCACTGCGCAAGCGCCCGATGAAGCGCGTGCTTGATCCGCTGGAAGAGATGGGCGCGCAAGTTCTGGCGCGTGATGGCGGTCTTCTGCCGCTGACCATCCGTGGCAATGACACACCTTTGCCCGTCACCTACACGGTGCCCATGCCATCGGCGCAGGTGAAATCAGCAGTGCTGCTGGCCGCGCTCTCCACCAAAGGCACGACGACAGTGATCGAGCCAATCCCAACCCGCGATCACTCTGAACGCATGATCAAGGGTTTTGGCGGCGATCTCTCCGTGGAAGAGAATGAGGATGGCTCGCGCACCATCACGGTAAACGGCGGCAAGGTTCTGCAAGCGCAGAACGTGACGATCCCTGCCGATCCTTCGTCAGCGGCTTTCCCGTTGGTGGCGGCTTTGATCGCGCCCAACGCCGAGGTGTTGATCCAGGATGTGATGCTGAACGCCACACGCACCGGCCTGATTACTACCTTGCAGGAGATGGGCGGCGACCTCACCATCAGCAATCGTCGCACGGAAGGCGGTGAGGAGTTGGCGGACATCACGGCACGCTCTTCGACGTTGAAAGGCATCAGCGTGCCGGCGGACCGTGCACCCTCGATGATCGATGAGTATCCGGTTCTCGCCGTGGCGGCTTCTTTCGCTGAAGGCGAGACGCGCATGCCCGGCCTGCATGAGTTGCGGGTAAAAGAGTCCGATCGACTAGCCGCTGTCGTTGATGGGCTGACCGCAAACGGCGTGCAAAGTGAGAATGGCGAGGACTGGCTGACCGTGACAGGCACCCCGAGTGCCGTTCCCGGTGGCGGTACGGTGATCACCCATTTGGATCACCGCATCGCCATGGCCTTCCTCGTGATGGGTCTTGCCTCACAGCAACCCGTGACGGTGGATGATGGCCGCGTGATCGCCACCAGCTTTCCAGCTTTTGAAGGTTTGATGAGTGATCTCGGCGCCTCTTTCACCCGGCTTTCCAACCATGGCTGAAGCGTTCATCATCGCAGTTGATGGGCCTGCCGCCTCCGGCAAAGGCACGATTTCCAAGCTTTTGGCGCAGCATTTCAAGCTCCGGCATCTTGATACAGGCTTGCTCTATCGCGCCGTCGGCCTGGCGATGCTGGATGCGAGTGGTGATTTGGATGACCCGTTGGCTTGCGAGGTGGTCGCCAAGCAGCTCGATCTGACAACACTTGATCCAGATGTTTTGGCACAGCACCATGTGGGCGAAGCGGCCTCCAAAGTGGCCGTACATCCACCGGTGCGGGCAGCCTTGCTGGAAGCTCAGCGCGATTTTGCCCATGCCATGCCCGGTGCGGTGCTGGATGGCCGAGACATCGGCACGGTTGTGTGCCCAGACGCGACGGCCAAGCTTTTCATCACCGCCAGTTTGGATGCGCGGGCGCAGCGCCGCCACGCGCAGGCGATACAAAAAGACCCATCGGTTTCCCTACAGGCAATCAGCGCCGATCTTGCTAAGCGCGACGCGCGTGATGCAGGCCGCAGCAATGCCCCGCTGGCACAGGCGGGTGATGCCCTGTTGCTCGATACCACAAACTTGGGTATAGACGCGGCGTTCGAGGCCGCGCAGGCTTTTGTAGCTGACAAGTTGCACGCCTAAGCCAACCGAACATAACTGGCCTGACACGTTACGCCCTGCACATACCGCGCCCCTGGCGGCTGGAGCCTTTGGTTTTTCCTCGGCCCTTCCGACACGCATCGTGCAGCAACCCGAGGATTATCGGGTCTTGGCAAACGTCAAAGGCTTTGAGCAACACCAACCATATTCGGCTTTTGGCCGGACGGGCGCAGGAAAGAAAAGACATACATGGCTATGACAGACACGAGCGCAGCCGCGTTCGAAATTGAAGATTTTGCAGCTCTCCTTGAAGAGAGCTATGGCGGTTCGGATGCTCTTGAGGGCACGGTCGTTAAAGGTAAAGTGATCGGCATCGAGAAAGATCTCGCCGTCATTGATGTGGGCCTAAAAACCGAAGGCCGGGTGCCTTTGAAAGAATTTGGCGCAGGCGCCAAAGATGGCGGCATTTCCATCGGTGATGAAGTCGAGGTCTATCTCGAGCGCATCGAAAATGCGATGGGCGAAGCCGTTCTCTCGCGCGACAAAGCGCGCCGCGAAGAAAGCTGGGATCTGCTTGAAGTGGCGTTCAACGCCAACGAGAAAGTCACCGGCCAGATCTTCAACGTGGTCAAAGGTGGCTACACGGTGGATCTCGATGGCGCCGTGGCCTTCCTGCCGCGCTCACAGGTCGATATTCGCCCCGTGCGCGATATCCAGCCGCTGATGAACACACCACAGCCGTTCCAGATCCTGAAAATGGACAAGCGTCGCGGCAACATCGTTGTGTCACGTCGCGTGGTGCTCGAAGAGAGCCGTGCCGAACAGCGCCAGGAACTGGTGCAGAACCTTGCCGAAGGTCAGGTGATCGACGGCATCGTGAAGAACATCACCGAGTACGGCGCATTCGTCGATCTGGGTGGCATCGATGGCCTGCTGCACGTCACCGACATTGCATGGCGCCGTGTGAACCATCCTTCGGAAGTTCTTTCCATCGGTCAGACCGTGAAGGTGCAGATTGTTCGTATCAACCACGAGACGCACCGCATCTCGCTTGGCATGAAGCAGCTGGAAGCCGATCCATGGGATGGCATTGAAGCAAAATATCCAGCCGCTGCTCGCATGACCGGCCGCGTGACCAACGTCACCGACTATGGTGCATTCGTTGAGTTGGAGCCAGGCATTGAAGGCCTGATCCACGTGTCGGAAATGTCCTGGACCAAGAAAAACGTGCATCCGTCCAAGCTGGTTTCCACCAGCCAGGAAGTGGATGTGATGATCCTGGAAGTGGACCCCAACAAGCGTCGCATTTCGCTTGGTCTGAAACAGACCCTTTCCAACCCATGGGATCACTTTGCAGATATGTTCCCAGCCGGTTCGGTTGTTGAAGGCGAAGTGAAGAACAAAACCGAGTTCGGTCTGTTCGTTGGCCTGGAAGGCGACATTGACGGCATGGTTCACCTGTCAGATCTCGACTGGAACCGTCCGGGCGAAGACGTCATCGAAGAGTATGAGCGCGGCCAAATGATCCGTGCCCAGGTTCTTGATGTTGATACCGACAAAGAGCGCATTTCGCTGGGCATCAAACAGCTTGGCGATGATCCATTCGATGCCGCTGCTGGCACGGTGCGCCGTGGCGCTGTTGTCACCTGCGAAGTGACTGTGGTTCAGGACAATGGCGTAGAAGTGAAGATCGTCGATACCGATCTGACCGCTTTCGTGCGTCGCTCTGATCTGGCCCGTGACCGTGATGATCAGCGCCCTGATCGTTTCTCGGTTGGCGATCGTTTCGATGCCCGCGTCACCCAGTTCGACAAGAAGACCCACCGCGTTTCGGTGTCGGTCAAGGCGCTGGAGATCGCTGAAGAGAAAGAAGCCGTGGCACAGTACGGATCTTCAGACTCCGGTGCATCGCTCGGCGACATTCTTGGCGCGGCCCTTCAGGGTGGCCAGAGTGCCGACGAAGACGAAAGCAAAGACGACGAGACCAAAGACTCCTAAGGGTCTTGTTCTTGAACGATGATAGTGAAGCCGGGCCCTTTGGGTCCGGCTTTATTGGTTGCGGCGTCCTGTGGCCTTGTTGCGGTCACGGCAAGCTGCTAGCGATCCGCCAAACCTTTTCTCTCCCAATTAACAGTGCAGACGGAGCCCGCCTTCGATGAGCATGGACAGTATGAACGCACAGTCGCTCGTGGAACGTCGCAAGCTTCGCCGCTCGCGCAGCCTTTGGCGAGTGCTTGCGGTGCTTTTGTTTGTTGGCTTGGTCGTCGGCATTCTTGCCCAAACCACGGGCCTGGCCGATCACCTCGTTGGTCGCGGTGAACATGTGGCGCGCGTTGAACTGGATGGCTTCATCGATTTTGATGACCCCTTCATCGCGCTGCTTGAAGACCTTGAGGAAGACGAGGATGTGAAGGCGGTGATCCTTGAGGTCAATTCGCCTGGTGGCGTCGCCGTCGCGGGGGAAGTGATTTACACGCAGTTGCGCGCTCTCGCCGAGACCAAGCCCTTGGTGGCTGTCATTGAAGGCATTGGCACCTCAGCGGCTTATCTGGCCGCCAGCGCCAGCGAGCACATCATCGCCCGCAACGGCTCCATTGTCGGATCCATCGGTGTTGTGGCGCAGTTTCCCGATGTGTCTGAGCTTCTCAATACGGTCGGCATTGATATGTACGAAGTGCGTTCAGGCGAGCTGAAAGCCCAACCCTCAATTTTCTCGCCACCCAGCGAAGAAGCCCTTGCCGAGCTGGAACGGCTGATTGCATCAAATTACGATTGGTTTGTTGATCAAATCGAAGAGCGTCGCGGCTTAGATGGTGCGGTGATCCGTGGTTTTGAAGGCACGGTTTTCACCGGCGCACGCGGTGTTGAGATGGGTCTGGTGGATACCATTGGCGGCGAAGACGCTGCCATGGCGTATCTGGCGGAAACGCACAGCATCGATGCTGAGCTGGATGTGTTCGAACGTAGGCCAGAACGCCCCATGTCACTGTCCGGGCCAACAGCAATGGCGCGGCTTGCTTTGGGTCAAGGCGGGCAGGTCACACTGGACGCAGACGGGCTGCGCGAGGCGCTGCGCGATGCAATGCTGCTTGACGGCATCCTATCGCTTTGGCACGGTCGTTAACGATAAAATCCGGGTGTACCGGGACTTACAGGGCATCTCTAGAGGTACGGTATGATCAAATCGGAGCTTATCCAGCGGATAACGGAGCGTAATCCTCACCTCTATCAACGCGACATTGAAAATGTCGTCGCGGCCATTCTCGACACAATATCGGATGCTTTGGCACGCGGTGACCGTGTGGAACTGCGCGGCTTCGGTGCCTTTTCGGTCAAGAACCGCCCCGCGCGTGTTGGCCGCAATCCTCGGACTGGCGAACAGGTGCAGGTGGATGCCAAAGCGGTGCCGTTCTTCAAAACTGGCAAGGAGATGCGCCAGCGTCTCAACCCCGGTGATGAGGGCGCCTGATGCTGGGTAAGATTGCCAGTCGCCTCTGGACTGTTCTGATTGTTCTGCCACTTGCTGTGGTGTTGATCGTGTTTGGCGTTGCCAACCGGCAAATTGTGCAAATTTCTCTTGATCCAGTTGCGACCGATGCGCCCTGGTTCGCAGTCTCGGTGCCGCTTTTCGTGGCGCTGTTTGGTGCGCTGATCCTTGGGGTTCTAATCGGCGGCATCGCAACCTGGTTCACGCAAGGGGCCTATCGCAAAGAAGCCCGGCAGAAGAAGGTGGAAGCCACCAAGCTGGCGCGTGAACGTGATGTGCAAAAAGAGCAGTTGAACAAGCTTTCCGGCGTGCGCGCTTTGCCCAGCCCGGCTTCGCTTCGCTAGCGCTGCGTCTGACCTCACCCACATAAGAGGCGGCTGACCATGCGGATCATCACAGCTGCCGACATTGCGGAGGTCGCAGATTTTCGCGATCTGGTAGAAACGCTGCGCGAGACGTTTCGCCATCCGCCCATCGCACCGCTACGCCATCATCACACCATTGAGCGCCCCGGCGATACGCCGGATTCCACGCTTCTGATCATGCCAGCCTGGACAGACTTTGCCAGCCAAGGCAGTTCGGCCAAGGGGTATACCGGCGTAAAAATCGTTTCCGTCGTGCCGGATAACAAGCTGCGCAGCTTGCCGAGCGTTGTCGGTGCCTATCTGCTTTTGTCAGGCGAAAGCGGTGTGCCGCTGGCCTTGCTCGATGGCCAAGCGCTGACGCTATGGCGCACGGCGGCAGCCTCGGCATTGGCATCAGCCTATCTGTCGCGCGCCGACTCCTCCAAGCTGCTGATGGTCGGCGCCGGGGCCTTGTCGCCCTATCTCATCCGTGCGCACTGCGCGGTGCGGCCCATAGAGCACGTGCTAGTCTGGAACCGAGGTGTGGAACGCGCGGAGAAGGTGACGTCCAGATTGTCGGATCTTCCCGCGCGTGTCTCCGTGACGGATGATTTGGAAGGGGCTGTGCGCGGCGCTGATATCATCTCCTGCGCAACGATGAGCGAGGAACCGCTGGTACAGGGCCAATGGCTTTCTGCCGGGCAACATGTTGATCTGGTCGGCGCGTTCAAGCCCAGCATGCGCGAAAGTGACAACAATGCCGTCGCCAAAGCGCGCGTCTTTTGTGACACACGCGAGGGTGCTTTGAGCGAGGCCGGTGACCTCACCATCCCCATCGCTGAAGGGCGTTTTAGCGCAGACGATGTGGCCGGTGATCTGTTCGATCTCTGTCGCGGCGAACGCGCAGGCCGCCGGTTCTACGATCAAATTACACTGTTCAAATCGGTGGGAACGGCGGCAGAGGATCTGGCGGTCGCCGCCCATGTGTTCGCCCGCGCCTAGAACTTTCCAGCCGGCTAGTCTTCTTCGCCAAACCCATCATCGACCAATGCGCAAACAGCGTTGAGTGCGTCATCGGCTTGTGGCCCGGTCGCATCGACAGTGATCTCGCAGCCAGGCGCGGCAGCAAGCATCATCAGGCCCATGATCGAGGTTCCGCCGACTGATTGCTCACCCTTGGTGACGGTGATCTCTGCATCGAAACTCTCAGCCAGTTGAACGAATTTTGCTGAGGCGCGCGCGTGCAATCCTCGCTTGTTGCGGATCAACACATTGCGCGGGTTGGAGAGCGCTGGCGAGGATGCGGCTTGGGCGGCTGTTTCACTCATCCGGCATCCAAGATTTGGCTGGCCACAGAGATGTATTTGCGGCCTGCCTCGCTGGCGTGGGCCACGGCCTCAACCATCGCCATGTCGCCGCGAATGCTGGCAAGCTTGACCAGCATGGGAAGGTTGACCCCAGCCAACACCTCCACCTTGGCATCATCCATGATGGAAATGGCGAGGTTCGATGGCGTGCCGCCAAACATATCGGTGAGCACGATCACACCATCGCCGCTGTCCGCGCGAGCTGCCGCCTGAACAATATCACTGCGGCGCGCTTCCATATCATCGTCTGCGCCGATGCAGATGGTTTCAAGCTGGGTTTGTGGGCCGACAACATGCTCCAGCGCGGATTTGAACTCCAGCGCGAGGTTGCCGTGGGTAACAAGAAGAAGACCGATCATGAGGCCCTTAGTGCATCAGCGAGGGGACACCTTCCCCCTGAGGTGAAGCGCATCCTTTACCCGTTTTATGGTGATGGCAAGGGGCTTTCTGAGGCTTTCGGGTGCATTTAGATGCTTTGTTTGCACCCGCTAACAAGACAGCAAAGCAACCGCTGTGCGCACCAGAAGTATCTGATGTGCCAAGTCCCCAATCGGCACCGCAACGTGGTCAAGTGTGTGGCCTGATAGGGCTATTTTGCGCGTTTCTGGCAGGCGCTCAACATCACCCACAGGCATCAAATCGACCACAAGATGGAGCGGCGTTTTCTCCCGCCATGGCAGGCCTAGGATACCAATGCCGCGCACCTCGATGCGCCCAGCCAGATTTGGCGCTGGTGAGGCCAGAAGCTGATCGCCCACTTCAAGCGTGATGTAATCATCGCCTATCAGCGCGGTGTCAGCGTCCTTTTTTGGGCCTGCGTTTTGTGAGGGGTTGCATCCAGCTTCGTCCAAAAGCGCATAGGTCAGGCGCGATTTGCCGGAGCCGGATGGGCCACGGATCATGATGCCGACACCATCCAGCACCAGCGCGTTTGCATGGGTGGGTTTGGGTGTGGTCGGATTATCGCTCACGCGGTGTCGTCGGTGCTTGCAGGCAACCGTACAGTGAAGCGGGCGCCCCCAGGGGTATCCTCATCCGACCCAGGCCGATTGGTTGCCTCGATGGTGCCGTCGTGTACTTCGATGATCTGGCGAGAGATTGACAGCCCCAGACCGGAATTGTTGCCGTAGCCCGATTGCTCGGCCCTGTCGGTGTAAAAACGCTCGAAAACGCGCTCCAGCACGTCGGGACGCAGCCCGGGACCCTCATCCTCAATGTCGACAACCAGCATGTCATCGTCACGGCGCACACGCACCTGGATGGTGCCGCCATCCGGCGAGAAGGAACGCGCGTTGTCGAGCAGGTTGGTGAACACCTGACCTAAGCGCGACTCGTGACCATTGAGCAAAAAGCCTTGCTCCCCGGATTGAACAAAGGCCAGTTTGACCGAGATGTCAGCCTTGGCGCCCAGCTCGCGCTGCATACTCACCACGGCCTCCATAAGCGGCTTCAGGTCGATGGGTGCCACATCCTCGCGGGCAAGTTCGGCATCCAAACGCGAGGCATCTGAGATATCGGAAATCAGCCGATCGAGCCGCATCACATCGTGCTCAATCACTTCAAGCAAGCGCTGGCGGCTTTCTTCGCGCGTGACACGCGGCAGCGTTTCCACCGCACTGCGCAGCGACGTCAGCGGGTTTTTCAACTCATGGCTGACGTCAGCGGCAAAGCTCTCAATGGCATCCATACGGTTGTAAAGCGCGTCGGTCATGCCGCGCAGTGTGGTGGCCAGGTGACCGATCTCATCACGCCGACCCTGGAAGCTTGGCAGCGTTTCACGCGCTTTGACGGAATAGCGCACACGGTCGGCCGCATCAGATAGTTTGCGCACCGGCCCGGCAATGGTGCTGGCGAGCAGCAGTGAAAGGATGACCATCACGCCAGCCGCCACCAAGAACACCCGCAAGATCGACATGCGTTCGTTGAAAATGATGGCATCAATGTCACCGCCCTGGGTGGAGAGCAAAAGCGCGCCCAGATTGGCCCGAAAGCGCTGGATCGGCACTGACACAGAGACCACCATCTCACCGCGATCATTGACGCGCACGATGCTGGCGGGTTCACCCGCCATGGCCGAGCGCACTTCGGGTAGAACAAGCCCGTTGCCGCCGCCAATTTCCTCATAAGAGGGCATGTCAAAGCGGCGCAGATAAAGCATCCCACGCTGCCAGATCTTGTCCCACCAGCCTGGCTCATTGCCTGTGCTGATCGGCAGATCGAACCGCAGAATGGACCCGCGTGCGTAGAGCGCCTGGCTGTCGACCACCAGGCTGCCCTCAGGATCATAGATGCGCGCGCGTGTGCCTGTTGGCGTGATCAGGCGTCGCAGAATGGGCGCGACCTGTTCAGGATTGATAGGAAACTCCAGGCTTTCCAGCGGATCATCGAACGCTGAAAGGCTTTCGCCGGCTTGCAATTCCAACAAACGATCCGGATCGATGATGATCGTGTTGTTGTCGTCCACATTGGCGGAGGCAACGATAGCGCTGGCAATGATTTCGCCTTGCACCAGCAGGCTCTGTACCCGCGCATCGATCAGCCCCTCGCGGAACTGATTGAGGTACAAAATCGCCGTCACCAAAGCGGCGAGGCCAACCAGGTTCAAGACAACGATGCGGCGGGTGAGCGACGAAAAGATGGAGAACCGGGTGGCCGCACCGCGGCGGGCGCGGCGCACGCGCCAGGCGCGCCAAAAACGGCCAAGCGGACTGGCTCGCAAGTCAGGCGCGCCAGCCTCCTTTACGTCGGTATCAGCGAACCTGATCTGGTCATCGCTGCGATCTACCATCCAGCCCTAACTTGCTGACCTCTTGTGGGTTCAGCTTTCTTTGAATTTGTAGCCGACACCATACAGCGTTTCGATCATATCGAAGCTGTCATCGACCTGCTTAAACTTCTTACGCAGGCGCTTGATGTGGCTGTCGATGGTGCGATCATCAACATACACCTGATCATCATAGGCCGCATCCATCAGCGCGTTGCGGCTTTTTACGATGCCTGGGCGGTGGGCCAAAGACTGCAAGATCAAGAACTCGGTCACCGTTAGCGTGACAGGCTTGTCCTTCCAATTGCAGGCGTGGCGATCTTCATCCATCACCAGATCGCCGCGCTGAAGAACCTGACCTGTTTCCTCGCCGTCTGCCTTGGCTTCAGGCGCCGCAACGCCAGCTGTGCCGTTGCCGCCACCGGCACGCGCTTGCACACGACGCAACAGGGCGCGCACGCGCTCCACCAGAACACGCTGGGAGAACGGCTTCTTGATGAAATCATCAGCACCCATTTTCAGGCCGAACAGTTCATCAATCTCATCGTCCTTGGAGGTGAGGAAGATAACTGGCAAATCACTGATCTGGCGGAACCTACGCAGCAGCTCCATGCCATCCATACGCGGCATCTTGATATCGAAAATAGCAAGATCTGGCGGGGCCATTTGCATGCCATCCAACGCTGAAGCCCCATCGGTGTAGGTCTCCACGCGATAGCCCTCAGCCTCCAACGCAATGGCCACGGAGGTTAGGATGTTGCGGTCATCATCAACCAGCGCAATGGTTGGCATGGTTGCTCCTTTGGGGGACTGTCGGGCAAGCGACATACGATCGGTTTGCAAAGCGAAGCTCTTTCATGGTTCGGCTGTAGCATGATTTGCCACAATTGGTCTTGTGCGCTTTCGACATGGTGAAAACGCGGTTGATCACCGGCACCGCCCGCAATGGTATCGGCGTCGGTTCGCGCGCGATCGCTCTCCTGGCAAACGCACACCGGCTAGGCCCCAGCCCGGATGCTTGAGTGTCGGTTGTCGGTTTGATTGCGCGTAAATTATGGCAAGGCCGTTCGATCCTGTTCGCAAACATCCTTAGCGATGACCGAAGAGGGCCCAAGCAAGTGCCTTTGCGCAGCATAGATATCGCACTGATCGTACTAGCATTTCAGATGCTTCATTGCTGCCAGTGCTAAACCTTTGGGCATCGGAAACGCTTTTGTCTTGGAATGTTCATGATGTTGATCAATTCGCCCGGCGCCGCTGTTGTTCACTGTGGTTTCACCGCTTAAGGCGTCCGCCACCTGACGGTTGGCGTGCACTGCAGCAAGGCCGAAACGGCGGGTGGGAAGGCTGAAAAATGGGAGATTTTCAGCGCCCTAGCGCAAATCTAAGGAACGCTTGACGTGGCACAGCACGGGCATTGGAACGCAGATGTTGGACTTCACACCACCAGGCTGAAAGACCTTGGTGAGGTGTATTGGAACTTCACCGCGCCCGCACTTTATGAGCATGCCATTTCGCGCGGCGAAGCACAGTTGGTTGCAGGTGGTGCACTGCGTGCTGACACCGGTAAACACACCGGCCGTTCACCGAAAGATAAGTTCATCGTTCGTGATGCGACCACTGAAGACACGGTGTGGTGGGACGGTAGCGGCGCGATGACGCCGCAGGCGTTTGATGTGCTCTACGCCGACTTTTTGGAGCACGCCAAGGGCCAAGACCTGTTCGTTCAGGATCTGCATGGCGGCGCGGATCCACGCTATCAACTGCCAACCCGTGTGATCACCCAGAAAGCCTGGCACTCCCTTTTCATCCGCACGATGCTTCTGCGGCCTGAACGCAAGACACTTTCCAGCTTTGTGCCTGAGATGACGATCATCGACCTGCCGTCTTTCAAGGCCGATCCGGCGCGTCATGGATGCCGGTCAGAAACCGTGATTGCTTGCGACTTCACCCGCAAGATCGTGCTGATCGGCGGCACGCACTATGCCGGTGAGATGAAGAAGTCGGTCTTCTCCATGCTCAACTTCCTGCTGCCGGCTGAAGATGTGATGCCGATGCACTGTTCGGCCAACGTGGATGACGAAGGCCGCGTCGCCATTTTCTTTGGACTTTCAGGTACCGGCAAAACCACGCTCTCGGCTGATCCGGAACGCACGCTGATCGGCGATGACGAGCATGGCTGGGGCGCGGATGGCGTCTTCAACTTTGAAGGTGGTTGCTACGCCAAAACCATCAATCTCTCTGAAGAGGCCGAGCCGGAAATTTACGCGACCACCAAACGCTTCGGCACGGTGCTGGAAAATGTCACGCTCGATCCCGACACGCGCGTGCCAGACTTTGATGATGGGTCTCGCACGCAGAACACGCGCTGCGCCTACCCTATCGACTACATCCCCAACGCGCTTCTGTCGGGCCGCGCCGGTCAGCCGACCAACATCATCATGCTGACCGCCGATGCGTTTGGCGTGTTGCCGCCCCTGGCCAAAATGACACCCGAACAGGCAATGTACCACTTCCTGTCCGGTTATACGGCCAAGGTGGCCGGTACCGAGATTGGCGTTACAGAGCCCGAAGCAACGTTTTCAACCTGTTTTGGCGCGCCTTTCATGCCGCGCCATCCTTCAGTCTACGGCGATCTGCTGCGCAAGCTGATTGGCGAGCACGAGGTGGATTGCTGGCTGGTGAACACCGGCTGGACCGGTGGCGCCTATGGCACAGGCAAACGCATGCCGATCAAAGAGACACGCGCGCTGCTGCACGCGGCGTTGGATGGCCATCTGAAAGGGGCGGCGTTTGAGCCTGACCCTCATTTCGGGCTTCTGGTGCCAACCCACGTGCCAGGCGTAGACCCAACCCTTTTGCAGCCGCGCGAAACCTGGGCCGACAAGCAAGCCTATGACCGCCAAGCCTCCAAGCTGGCAGGCATGTTTGCCACAAACTTTGAGGTTTTTGCGCCGCATGTCGGCCAATCGGTACTGGACGCAGCGCCGGGATTTCTTGAGGCCGCTGAATAAACCTCTATACCGCTGCTCATGAAAGAATTGGGTGGCATTGCCGCCGGGCACACACTGACAGCCCAGGCAGGCGCGGAAATCTTGATGGATGGCGGAACGGCGGTGGATGCCGCCATCGCCGCCATGCTGACCGCTAGCGTGTGCGAGCCAGTGCTTGCCTCGCCTGCCGGTGGCGGCTTCGCCATGGTGTCGGATGGCCGCAAGCCCGCGTGCTTGGACTTTTTTGTCCAAACGCCCAAGCATCCTAATGGAAAACGCCATGACGGATTGAGTGAAGTTGATGCCGATTTCGGCGGCGTCACGCAAACGTTTCATATCGGTCCGGGCTCAGTCGCAACGCCAGGTTTTCTGCCCGGCCTGTTCGCTCTGCATGAGCGTTATGGCACGCTGCCGATGGTGCGGCTTGCTGAGCATGCGATCAATCTTGCCAAAGAGGGCGTGACGGTAACCGCATTCCAGGCAAAGCTTGCCCAAATCGTCGCGCCAATCCTGATGGCAACGCCGGGGGCACGTGCCCTGCACACCCACGATGATGCATTGCTCGGTGAAGGTGATGTGTTCCGCAATCCAGCCCTCGCCGATGCGTTGGATGCGGTCGCGCGCGAAGGCGTGCGCCTAGCAACCCAAGGCGAGATCGCGCACCTGATGGTGGAAGCAGCAAGTGGCGGGCATTTGAGCGCCGAGGATATCGCCATTTACGAACCGGTCTGGCGTGAGCCGCTGGTAAGAATGATGCCAGTCCAGGAGTCGCCCACCAAGCGGTCGGGCGGTGACGACCGGAGCGCGGTGGGCCAATTAAGAAAACTCTACTCCAATCCCGCGCCGTCCGCTGGTGGCGGCCTGATCGTCGCTGTGTTGGCCAACTATGACGCCGGGGATCGCTACGATCCGCTGGCCTTTGCCAAAGCTCTGGATGCCGTCGACAAGCGCTGGCGTAAACTCGGCAAGCCTGTTGGCTTTGATGATCGCATGATGGCAGGCAAAGTCACGGCGGTGGCCTCACGCGGCACCACCCATGTTTCGGTGATCGACAAGGATGGCCACGCGGTGGCGATCACAGTGTCCAATGGCGAGGGCAATGGCGCGATCGTGCCCGGCTGTGGGTTCATGCTCAACAACATGCTGGGTGAGGATGATTTGTTGGCCGATGGCCTAGGCTCCTGGCAGCCCGATCAACGGCTTTCTTCCATGATGGCGCCCACACTGGTGGCCGACGAGAAGGGTGGTTTATTGGCTCTCGGGTCAGGTGGCTCGAATCGTATCCGCTCGGCCATGGCTCAGGTGCTTCTGCGTTGGGGCGTGCATGGGCAGGCGCTGGAAGACGCTATCCGCGCGCCGCGCCTGCATGTGGAAGACGGCCATTTGGATGTCGAGCCGGATATGGACCCAGAGCACCTTCAACGCGCCTTCGAAGATCATCGGATTTGGGATGAGCCGTCCATGTTCTTCGGCGGCGCTCATGGCGTGGAGCGGCGGGTGAATGCCGATGGGCGTGTGTCACTTGAAGGCGCTGGAGATGAGCGCCGCGATGGGGTGTTTGTGCGGGTTTAGTCTCGCGCACCAACCGTCACCCTCGCCCTTGTGGCGGGGGTCCATTCATTGGTTCAACATTTCATAGAGATCCAACCACTCTGGGTTCATCGCATTGATCAAGTTGAGCTTCCACTGTCTGGGATACCGTTTGATAGACGTTTCTCGCTGGAGGGCTGCGTCGATTGCCTCGTGGTGCTCGTACCAGACAAGTGTTTTACACGCGTGCCGCTTGGTAAAACCGTCGGCCAAGTCTTCTTTGTGCTCGAAAACCCTACGCGCAAGATCGCCCGTCACGCCGGTGTAGAGCATCCCGTAGGGTTTGGATGCCATGATGTAGACATATCCGCCCAAGCCGTACCTTCACATGGATCCTCGCCACAGGGGCGAGGATGACGGACACCGCATGAAGCGTCATCCTAGGGCTTGTCCCTAGGACCCATCATTGCCTAATGCGCGTCATCCCAATTGTCGGCGGCGCGGGCATCTACTTCCAGCGGCACGGACAGTTTCAGCGCCGGGTTTGGCGCATCGATCATCACCTTTTCGATGACTGGCAACGCGGCATCCACCTCGCTTTCGGGCACCTCAAAGATAAGTTCATCATGCACCTGAAGCAGCATTTTCGCGTTCAGCTTCGCCTTGGCGAGCGCCGGTTCCATGCGGATCATCGCGCGGCGGATAATGTCGGCTGCTGAGCCCTGAATCGGCGCGTTGATGGCCGCGCGTTCATTGAAGGCTCGCATCGCACCGTTACTTGCCTTGATGTCAGGGTAGTGGGCGCGGCGACCAAAGATCGTCTCCACATAGCCATGGTCACGACAGTAGGCTTTGGTGTCGTCCATATAGGCTTTGATGCCCGGGAAGCGTTCAAAATAGGTCTTGATGTACTCGCTGGCCTCGGAGCGGCCGATGCCGAGCTGATTGGCGAGCCCGAAGGCAGAAATGCCATAAATGATGCCGAAATTGATCGCCTTGGCTTGACGGCGAACAATTGGGTCCATGCCTTCAATCGGCACATTGAACATCTCGCTTGCCGTCATGGCGTGAATGTCGAGCCCGTCTGCAAAAGCCTGCTTGAGTTGCGCAATATCAGCCACATGGGCGAGCACGCGCAGCTCGATCTGGCTATAATCAGCAGACACCAGCTTGCAACCATCTTCCGCGATGAAGGCCTTTCGGATTTTCCGGCCCGCTTCGGTGCGCACCGGGATGTTTTGCAAGTTTGGATCGGACGAGGAAAGCCGCCCTGTGGTGGTGGCCGCCAAGGCAAAGCTTGTGTGCACGCGACCCGTATCCGAGTTGATGGCGGTAGCCAATGCTTCTGTGTAGGTGGAGCGCAGCTTTTGCAGTTGTCGCCAGTCGAGCACTTTGCGTGGAAGCTCGTGACCCTCGGCAGCCAGATCTTCCAGCGCTGAGGCTGGTGTAGCCCATGCTCCCGTTTTGGTTTTCTTGCCGCCAGGCAGACCCATCTTACCGAACAGAATATCGCCAAGCTGTTTTGGCGAGCCAACATTGAACGGCTCACCAACCATGTCGGCGATTTCTGCTTCCAGCGCGGCCATGCCTTGGGCGAAGTCTCCTGACAAACGCGAGAGCATCTGCCGGTCCACCTTGATGCCGTTGCGCTCCATGCGCGCCAGCACAGGCACCAAAGGTCGTTCCAGCGTTTCGTAAACAGTGGTCGCCTTGTGCGGGATCAACTGCGGTTTCAGCGCCCGCCAAAGCAGCAGCGTGATATCGGCATCCTCAGCGGCGTATTCGGTGGCCTTATCTACCGGCACCTTGTCGAAGGTGACCATGCTTTTGCCCGAACCAACCACCTGTTTGTAGGGGATCGGCGTGTGGCCAAGCCATTTGGTCGACAGCTCATCCATGCCGTGGCCGCCGGTGCCAGCGCCGGAAACATAGGAGAGCAGCATGGTGTCATCGAACGGCGTCACATCGATCTCGTGGTTCGCCATGATTGCCATATCGTACTTCATGTTTTGGCCGATTTTCAGGACCGCAGGGTCCTCCAAAATCGCCTTCAGCAACGGCAGTGCTGCCTTAGGGCTCATCTGGCGGTCATCATGCCCTGCCCCCAGCAAATCCTCGCCGGATGTGTGGGTGAGCGGCACATAGTAAGCACGGCCCGGTTCCAGCGCGAAGGAAAAGCCCACAAGCTCGGCCCGCATCGGGTCCAGTGACGTGGTTTCGGTATCGAACGCCAAAACGCCCGACCAGCGCGCCTCATCGAACAGGGCTTCCAGCTTGGTTGGGTCAAACACAGTCTTGTATTTGCTGGCATCGATGCTCACCGAAGCGGCCTCATTTGCGCGTTTTTCAGCCAGCGCAGCAGGCGTCATAGCCACATCGTGGGCGCCATCGGCGGTCACGCGCTTTTCCGCCTTGGCACCCTCAAAGCCTGGGGTGGAAACATCCGCGCTCTCCACATCTGTGGAGGTGTCGGTTTTGGTGGCCACGCGGCGGGTCAGCGTGGTGAATTCCATGGCTTTGAGAAAGCCGACCAGTCGCTCGCCATCCAGGTCACGCACAAGCGTGGTTTCCAGCGACTCTTTCACTGGCACGTTGGGCATCAGCGTGACGAGCTTCTTGGAGATACGGGCCTGATCAGCAAACTCGATCAGGTTTTCGCGCCGCTTGTTCTGCTTGATGGTGTGCGCCTGCTCCAGCAGCGTATCCAAATCGCCAAATTCTTCGAGCAGTTGCGCGGCAGTTTTTACACCGATGCCTGGCACACCAGGCACATTGTCCACGCTGTCGCCAGCCAGCGATTGCAGATCGATCATCTTCTCCGGCGGCACGCCGAACTTTTCCACCACACCGTCGGGGCCAGTGCGCTTGTCCTTCATCGTGTCCACCAGCACCACGTTGGGGTGGATGAGCAGCTGCATCAAATCCTTGTCGGAGGAGATGATAGAAACATGCGCGCCCGCTTCCACCGCTTGCGTGGTGTAGGTGGCGATCAGATCATCGGCCTCATAGCCTTCCTGCTCGATGCAGGCGACATTGAAGGCGCGCGTGGCATCGCGGATCACCGGAAACTGCGGGCGCAAATCCTCCGGTGGCTCGGGGCGGTGAGCCTTGTAGTCAGGATAGAGATCGTTACGGAACGTGTAGGACCCAGCATCAAAAATCACCGCGAAGTGCGTCGGTGGGGAGCCCAAAAGCTCAGCGTCGGGTTCGGCCAGCAGCTTCCACAGCATGTTGCAGAAACCCGACACCGCACCCACCGGCAAGCCATCGGACTTACGGGTGAGCGGCGGTAGCGCGTGGTAGGCGCGAAAAATGTAGGTGGAGCCATCGACGAGCATCAAATGATCGTCAGAGCTTAGCGGGCGGTTTTGTGTCTCGGTCATGGTGGCGCGACCTTAAAAGTATCGCGCCCGCCAAACCAGATCAGAAATTAGCCTGTGAACGGTTATTACGCAGGGCACACTCGCTGATGTTAGCCCGGCCTCACCGCAGGGGTGTGAGCCGGGATCTGATAGCGACGTGATGTTTGCAGATCCCGGATCAAGTCCGGGATGACATTGCATCTGGATCGTTACTCAGCCGGCGCGATGGTCACGCGCTGCGCGTGTGTGGGCCGGTCGATGTGCGCCCAGGCCGGGCGCTTGAAGAGGAAGCGGCCAAAGCCGATCTTCTGGATGATCCAATAAAGGATCAGCGGCGAGATGACAGCGGCGAGCGTGGTCACCAATGCCAGCGTTCCGGTGTCGGGGAACAAGCCCAAACGCACACCAAGCTCGCGCGCCACGACCATCGGGAAGAAGAACGCGAGATAAATCACGATGGAGCGGGCACCCATGTATGAGAAGCCCTGGCCCACGACCGTGCGGGTGATCAGCGCCGCGGTGACAATCACCGCCAGTGCGCCCATGGCGCCGAGCGCCAGCGAAAGGAACGGCAATTGGGCAACGGAGTAGGTTTGGCCAAGCACTTCAACGTCGGTGAACACGGCAAATCCATTGATAACGCCCCAGGCGAGCAATCCAGCAAAACCCAGCAGCGGGCGCGAGGTTGCGCGGTCGGCAAGCGCAAAGGCGTAACCGGCCAACGCGTAGCCTGCGTAGAAGTAGACAAAGCGTGCGGCGAATTCATCGATCAACAGATAGCCTGTGCCAATGGGCGCGATCTCAAGCGCCGCGCCAATGCCAAGCATCAGCCAGACAGGCAGGTTTTTGGTGAGGCGCACCACCAGGAAGAAGATCGGCAGCATATAGATGAACCAAAGCGTGCCGTAGGGCTGGTAGATCGCCTCAATCATGTTGGGCACGATGGTTTCAGGCGTGCCGGCAAACAGGCCGCACTTCACAGCGCACTGAATGAGCATCCAAAGCACATAGAAATAGGCAAAGTGCACCACCTTGCGGTCAAGGTAGCGCTGCCATGGCGCATCAATGGTGCGCACCAGGAACAAACCGGCGATGAAGAAAAAGTCCGGCATGCGGAACGGCTGCGCCCAAGCCACGATGGCGCCCATCCAGCTCGCCTGGCCGGTTAGTTCTTCCACGCCAAGCGTGGAGTGCATCATCACCACGAAGAGGATGCAAACGCCTTTGGCGACGTCTACCCAATCCACACGCCCTTCAGGGGTTGTGAAAAGCGGCGGTTGAACGGCTGAATTGCCAGCGGTGGTGCCAGTGACAGGCATGGTGCGGTTCTTTCGTCTTTGACCCCTAAGTTTGGGCCGAAATAAGCTAACCGTCCGTATTCCCCACCGTAAAACTACCAAGTTTGAGCCGCGTTTTCGACGAATTGTACCAGTTAGGGTTAAGCCCTGCGTAACGTCAAAGTGATGCGATCTGCGTTTCCAAGTCTTTACGCGGTCTTAAGGCCGATGACGCTTCTTATGGGAGACGGTTCTCGACCACCCTGGCGGCCGCTGCATTAACGAATTGAGGCATCTATGGCGCGTTCGCGACGCCCATCTCACCGATCACCTGCGCGCGCGCAGCGCATTGAGCCTAGCTTTGATGGGCCCTCGCGCGGTCCATCGCGACCTGCCGCACGCCCGCAAACAGGCCCACAAGCCGATCCTGTACGCCGTGCACCGGCGCAGCGGCGCACCAAAACCAAGCGCAAAAAACGGGGTGGCCAGGGGGGTCGTGGTGGTGGTGGATCAGGGCGCGGCTGGTTCAGCCGGTTTCTCGGTCGCTCGCTCTATTGGGGTTTTGTGCTCTCGATCTGGGGTGTCATCGGCCTTGCCGGTGTTATCGCCTACCACGCCATGCAACTGCCGCCCGCCTCTGAGTGGCGGGTGCCTGAACGTCCGCCCAATGTGCGCATCATCGCCAATGACGGACAGTTGTTGGCCAACCGGGGTGACACGGGCGGTGAACAGATACGCCTGGAGCAACTGCCCGCCTATTTGCCCAACGCCGTGATTGCGATTGAGGATCGCCGCTTCCGCAGCCATTTCGGCCTTGATCCGATTGGCCTTACCCGCGCCATGGTCGTGAATGCGCAGGCCGGACGGTTCGTACAAGGTGGCTCAACGCTGACCCAGCAATTGGCCAAAAACCTGTTCTTGACCGCCGACCGCACCATCAGCCGGAAAATCCAGGAGCTAATTCTCGCCGTTTGGTTGGAGGCGACTTACTCCAAAGATGAAATCATGGAGCTGTACCTGAACCGGGTTTATCTCGGTGCGGGCGCCTATGGTGTGGACGCAGCCGCGCAGCGCTATTTCGGCAAACCGGCAAGCCAAGTCACATTGGCTGAGTCTGCCATTCTGGCAGGTCTGCTGCGTGCACCCTCGCGCTGGGCGCCGACACGCAATCCAGAAGGCGCCGAGGCACGCGCTGCCACCGTTTTGCAGGCCATGGTTGAGTCCGGCTTCATCACCCAAGAAGAGATGACGCTGGCGCGCAACCACCCGGCAGCCACGATGGATCGGGCACGACGCGGTGCGGCCAACTATGTTGCCGACTATGTGATGGACGAGCTGGATCGCATCCTGCCGTTGATCGAAGGCGACATCACCGTTGAGACCAGCATCGACCCCTATCTTCAGGCTCGCGCTGAGCTTGCCCTGCGCACCGCATTGGCTGATCAGAACGATAGCGATTTGCAAGGCGCCATGGTTTCGGTGGACGGCACTGGCGCCGTGCGCGCCTTGGTGGGCGGGCGTGATTATCAACAAAGCCAGTTCAACCGGGCAACCGATGCGTTCCGCCAGCCTGGGTCTGCTTTCAAGCCGTTCGTCTATCTGGCAGCGCTGGAACAGGGGCTTACCCCAGCGACGATGCGCAATGATGTGCCGGTTCAGTTTGGCGATTGGTCGCCGGAGAACTATTCGCGCGAGTATCGCGGCCCTGTCACGCTGGCCGATGCGTTGGCGCTTTCGCTCAACACGGTTGCGGCCCAACTGGCCTTTGAGGTGGGTCCACAGCGGGTGATCAACACCGCGCAGCGTCTGGGTGTGCAGTCGGACATGGAACGCAACGCCTCCATCGCACTGGGTACGTCTGAAGTTTCGCCGTTGGAACTGACCGCAGCCTATGCGCCCTTTGCCAATGGCGGTTACGCCGTGACACCGCATGTGGTGTTGCGGGTGCGTGATGAGGCTGGCAACGTGCTCTACACGCGCGATGCATCTGGTTTTGGACGGGTTATCGATCCGACTCATGGTCGTGCGATGAACGCCATGCTCTCGCGCACACTGATCATTGGCACCGGTCGGCGTGCCGCGCTGGAAGGCTGGACCGGAGCTGGCAAAACCGGCACCACGCAAGGCCTGCGCGATGCCTGGTTCGTTGGCTACACGGCCAATCTTACAACCGGCGTTTGGCTTGGCCATGACGACAATTCACCGATGGATGGTGTGACCGGTGGCGGACTGCCCGCCGAGGTGTGGCAGGCTTATATGACCGATGCCCATGTTGGTGTGCCGATTGCGATGCTGCCCGGCACCGATGCGGCGAGCCTTGCGCAGCTTAATCCAGCGGCCATCATCGGCAATCAACCGATACCGGGTGTTGAGGTCGGCCAAGGTGTACCCGCGCGTCGCGATGACCCTTCAGCCATCGTGTTGCCGACGCAACCACCTGGTGGCGGATCGAACCCGCTGACGCGTTTTCTGGGGTCGATTTTCTAGCGCGTACCGCTTAAGCCTTGCGCCATGTTTGGGCTCATCCTTCTTGCCATTGTCGGCATGCTTGGCTTCCTGCTTGTCCGTGCCGGCGCCAAGCCCGGCACGGTGTTTTTCATCCTGGTGGGCATCTTTGTGCCCTTGAGCATCGCGTTGGCCGCGTGGTTTTTGGCCGCCCCGCCGATCTGGACACTGTTTGCGCAGCGCGCCGAAGCTCTGGTGCAGGTGGCTGATATCGTGGAGCCGCGCGATGGACCCCCGCGTGGGTATCAGCGATCAGATGTTGTGGATGTGCGTGTGCGCCTGGAGCAGGAGCGTTCGGGTCGGTTGCTTGCGCTTTATGGTGTTGAACCGCCAGAAGGTGCGTTCACCACCCGCCTGGAGGCGCAGAACGCGCTGCGCGAGGCCTATCCTATCGGCCGTAGTTTCACGGTGCGGGTGTCTCGCGACGTTGCCTATGTGGACCGGCAGGATTGGTTCTCGACGATCTTGTTTGTGTTTTGCGTGGTGTTTGCGCTGCTGATGAGCGTGATCGCGATCATCGTTGTCGGTGCACGTGCTGGATCACGCACGCAGCCACCATCGTCTTAGGTGAACTTAAGTGAAGCGGATTGCCATGAGGCGTTTCTCGGACGCTTTGAGCGCCTTCTGGCCAGTGCGCCAGTCGGGATCAAGGCTCGCCACCACCTTCCAGAACCGTTGTGAGTGGTTCATTTCCACCAAATGCGCCACCTCATGGGCCACCAAATAGCGCTGGGCGTGGGGCGGTGCCATCATCACCCGCCAAGAAAGCGTGATCACCCGCGCGGAGGAACATGAGCCCCACTGCGAGCGCGGATCGCGGTAACGGATCGCCGATGGGCGCTTGCTGAGCTGATCACAAAGCTCCATCACAAGCGGTGTAAGCGACTGTTCTGCCTCATTTTTTAAGAATTGCGCCACGCGCGGCATGATGCGATGTGGAGCGCCAGGCACAAGCAGATCGCATTCCGAACCACGGGATACCGTGCCGCGGGTTCTGCCAGTCGGGACTATGCGCAAATCCTCACCCTTAAAGGGTAGAACGTCTGGATAAGGGGCAGCATCAGTGCCTGGTAACTCCGGCGCGTGGCCATCGATCCATCCACGGCTTTGCGACAAGAAGGTGAGGGCCGCGCTTGGCGGCGTGCCGCGTGGCACGGTCAGCTTTCCCTCGCCCGACCGTACATCAAATCGCAGGATCATGCGCCGCGCCTTGGCATGCACGCGCACGCGCAACGGTCGTGGCTCGCCGCGCACTTCAACTGTGTTGGGCATCTCCAGGCTTGGCAGCACGGAGGATATGCGCGTGCGACCGGCTTCCAGCTTTGTGAGGAGTGGCTTGAACATCAGGCTTGAACAATGGTCCGCGTTGCATCACGACAGAGAAAACGAATCGTGAGGATTACACCAGCATGACTGCTACCACGACCACTGATACGCCCAAACGCCCCCGGTTTCATCTGGCTTTCCCCGTTGATGATTTGACCGCCGCGCGCGGGTTTTACGGCGAGTTGCTTGGGTGCTCAGAAGGACGCTCCACCGAGGATTGGGTGGATTTCAACCTGTTTGGCCATCAGATCGTTGCGCATTTGGCGCCTGATGAAGTGGGCGAGGCAGCGCAAAGCGGCGTTGACGGTAAAGCGGTTCCAGTGCGCCATTTCGGCGTGCTGATGGACTGGGATGATTGGGATGCGTTGCACACCAAACTCACAGCCAAGGGCACCGACTACATCATAGAGCCCTATGTGCGCTTTGAAGGAAAGCCGGGCGAGCAGGGCACGTTTTTCATCAAAGACCCGGCGGGGAACGCCCTGGAATTCAAAAGCTTCAAGAACGATGAAATGGTGTTTGCCAAGAGTTTTGATTAGCGATCGAATGGCGGTTTGAACCCAACGAAGCCCATCAACCCCGTCATCTCGGACGGAAGGGGCCGATCCGGGACCCATGCCCATTCAACCATTTTCAATGCGTGGCAATCATCGGGTGGCAATCATGGCTTGGCCAGCATCTGTTCGATGCCGTTCAGAATGGTTTCGACCATTGTTTCGTAGGCGCGGCCCACCTGCTGATCGGTGAAGGCGGGGAGCAATTTCGCCATCATCGGGAACTCAGTCGGCGGTAGGTCCTCGATTTCGGCGATGATGTCTGGTGTTGCTGGCTTCAGCAGACCGCCAGTCTCCGCAGCGGCAAGTCCCAACAGGCTCGCATACAATCCAAAGCACGTATCTACCACCTCTTGGTCATGGAGACCGGCGTCCGCTAGCGCCTTAAAGACCATCTCGGCGTTATGGTAATCGGCAGGGCCGGTGATCCAAAACCGCATGAGCAATGGAAAGGTGCGAGGGTATCTCAGCGCCAACCCACGATACTGGAACGCCAGGTCGGTCAACCGGTCGCGCCATGAAGCGCTCGCCTCCACCGGTTTGATCTCGGCGTTGATTGCATCGGCCATGGCCCGCTCAAGGCCATGCTTTGATTTGAAGTGATAGAGCACCGCCATTGGGTCACAGCCAAACGTGGCGCCAAGCTTGCGGATGCTGAAGGCGTCCGGCCCTTCTTCTTCCATCAGACCCAAGGCCGCTTTGACGATTTCACTCGGCTCAAGACCCTTGGGACCGGATCGTAGCTTCTTTTTCGACAACGTAGAAAATCTCCTTGACGTCTCTTCGTCGTAGAGATTAAAACTCTACGACGTAGAAATCAATGTTTTTGGTGATCCGTGACCACCGGATCGACCGGCCGACAAAGGAGCCTGTCAATGTCCCTCGCCACAACACCCTCTCTTACACTACGGCAAAGGGTGCTGAGCATCGCCGCCGTTATCGCCTCAACCGTCGGCGTCGGTGTTTCCTATGGCATTGGCTATCCGATCACCGCGCTGACTTTGGAGCAATGGGGCGCGCCGTCCTGGTTGAACGGACTGATCGGCAGCGCGCCGGCTCTGGCGATCCTGATCTGTCTGCCGTTCTTTCCGAAACTGGTTGGACGGCTTGGTACGATACCCGCCATGGCACTTGGGTGCTGTTTTGTCGGCGTCGGCTTCTTGCTTATGCCTTTGTTTCCCTCACCGGAGGCATGGCTGATTCTGCGCTTCATCATGGGCGCAGGGCTCGCATTGCCTTGGCTCGTGGGTGAAACCTGGATCAACACGGTGGCGACCGACAAGACGCGCGGCCGCATGCTTGCGCTGTACGCCATGGCGCTGTTCAGCGGCTTCGCCGTCGGACCGTTCATTCTGGATCAGGTGGGAATTGATGGATGGGTGCCGTTTCTGATCGGCGCAGGCGGCATATTCCTGGCGGTCGTCCCTCTGGTGTTGGCCGCAGCGCTTGCGCCACGCATGCCAAAACATCCCGACACCGGTGTTTTCGGGGCCATGCTGCTTGCGCCGGTGGCGATGATCGCTGGCGTGGTCGGCGGTGTTCTTGAATTTGGACATTTCGTCATGTTGCCTGTCTACGCGCTGCAGACCGGGGCAGGCGAAACCGAGGCCTTGCGTCTCCTCACACTTTTCATCGTCGGCGGCATCGTGCTGCAGTTCATCGTCGGATGGCTTGCAGACAAGGCTTCGGCGCGCACCGTCTTGGTGGGATCGGCGCTGCTTTTTGCGCTTGTCGCGGCGAGCCTGCCGATTACATCGGATCCTGTACTGCGAGCCGCAGCAGTGTTTGTCATGGGTGGTTTGGGGGTCGGATTCTATACGCTCAGCCTAACGCATATCGGCCAGCGCGTGCGCGTCCAGGACCTTGCCGTCGCCAATGCCGCCTTCCTCCTCACCTACCAGGTTGGCGCCATGGTCGGCCCGACCGTCAGCGGGGTGGCGATGGGCATCTGGCAGCCGCACGGCTTTGTGGCCGCGATGATTGCCGCTGCCCTGATTGGAGCACTTGCAATGGCGCTGGTTCGGCGGACGTCTCTATGAGCCAACACTGCGATCGAGGCTGGCCAAAGTTCGGCTCGATGTATCAGGGGTTGAGAGATTTTCAGCGTGTCTGACTTTGCAACTCAAATGGAAAAATGCTGGAGAGCTCCCAAGCAAAGCCGACGTCAGCTGCTATCATTGCAACGGCAACAAAGTCCGCCAAGCGGAAGTCGGCTTCGAGCCCTTTGTCGTCGTTCAATGCTACTTGTCAGAGACCGCATCCTCATAAGCCTTGCACGCGTCATTGAGGTGCTTCACCGCCAACTGCAGCTCTGCTGGATCGTACTGGCTGCCAACCTTGGCAATCTGCCGGGCGACGCCAGCATAGAGCGGCCCAAGAACGGCAAACAGATGATCTGTGGGATGGATCATCACGCCACGCCGATCATCGGGGTCAGGGCTTCGCTCCGCCAGACCAGCTTTCTCCAAACGATCTAGCAGCGCCGTTACTGAGCCACTGGTGAGACCGAGCTCGGCACCAATCTGGGTCGGCTTGGCAGGCGCTTCGGCCAGCAGGTTCAGACACCGCAGATCGTTGCGCGACACACCAACGCGCGCAGCTGCTGCCGCATCGAGCTTGTCGATCGATGAGTAAAGCCGTCGACACGCCGCAACGAGATCGCGGGGTGTAAGCTCTGCTTCCTGCGATGATTCCATCAAATCACCTTATATGTCTTGATTGCCAAGATACCTGTTCTACAATACGTCCAGATAAGTAACACAATCAAATGCCCTATGGGTGAATGGAGAAATCAATGGAGCTGGTTCTAATGGGTGTCAGCGTGGTGGCTGCGCTGGTTGCCGCGTTAGCTTTCATTGCACCGGCGCGTGTCGCCTATACGGAGACGATCACCGTGAATGCACCCGTGGCCGACGTTTACGATGACATCCGCTTGCAAGAGCATTTAATGCGGTGGTCAGCTTGGCCACAGGAAACCAAATCTACCTGCACTGTCGAAGGCGATGACGGAACAGTTGGGGCGAAGACAGCCTTTTTTACCAAAGGCAAACGCGTCGGCTATCAAGAGGTCGTGGCCTTGAAGGAGAACCAGGAAGTGGAGCTGACTTTGGTCGGTCCGGGGCCTCCGCATAAGCCGCGCCTAACCTTTGAGCTGACATCGACCGGGCCAGAGCACACGCGGGTTGATGCGCATTTTGTCAACGAGCTGACACGCCCCTTTAACATCATCTGGAAGTTCGCCGGTCTCTCAAACTGGACCCGCAAAATGCACGTAAAGGACCTGCAGGGCCTCAAGGCCTTCTCCGAGCCGCCTCACAAAGACGCTACGGGCAACATCGTTGGTCGGCCACCAGCAGGCGACAATCCGTTCGAGCACACCAAGGCAGCTGCTTGAGCTACTTCGAACACGATTTTGAAGGCGTGATCGACCAGCATGGCGTCGGCAAGAGCAAAGTCATCACCTACAAGGTGCTGTTCATGCCGTCCCACTTCGAGAAGGTGCTGCCCTTCAAAGAGTATCCGCG
This sequence comes from Pseudomonadota bacterium, assembly GCA_039814945.1. Taxonomy (GTDB): domain Bacteria; phylum Pseudomonadota; class Alphaproteobacteria; order Rhizobiales; family MH13; genus MH13. Next base: position 22,994 of record JBCCAF010000003.1, on the reverse strand, counting down.
CTTGCGTGTGGAAGGGGAGATTGCCGACGTACCCGTTCGCGGCGCGTGGATGCCAGTTGGAGACGGTCGGCGTTATTTCATCGTTTCCCCAGACATTAAAAAGAACACTGGATTGGATATTGGCGATCTGGTTGAGATGCGCTTTCGCATCGACGATCAGGATTATGTGGACGTTCCGCTTGCCCTTGAACTCGCCATCAAGGTTGACGACACAGCCACGCAAAAATGGGACGCGCTGACGGCAGGCAAGAAGCGCATGTTTACCAATCATGTTGCATCGGCCAAAACCGCCCCAACAGAAGCGAAGCGCGTGGCGGAGGCCATGCAGGCAATCCGACAAGGCTGCACTCTGCGCGATCTAAAGCGCTGAACGGTTACTGTAGCTTTGTCCACTCAGCTGCCGTCACCCGTTGAAAGCCACCAACACCCAGCAACAAACAAAAAAAGCCGCCCCATGTCTGGAGCGGCTTCTTGGAACCTCTAGCGGGTTGGGGTCGCTTTAAGGTCTGGACCCTGTGGCGTTTCGCCCTAGGTTGCAGGCGCGGGGTTCGGGCCATTGTCAACATCGGTCACCGGGTGGTCACCATTGTGGTTGTGGCGCGACTTTAAAAACTCGTCGAACTCGGCCTGATCTTTGGCGCGGCGCAGATTGCGCAAGTGCGCATCGAACTCATCGACCATCTCATCAAGCTTGCGGCGCTCAGCTTCCAGGCGCTCAATCTCCGCCTTGCGGAAATCATCAAATGCCACGTTGCCCGTGCCACGGTTCATTGTTGATCCTGGGGTTGAAAAACCCTTCATGTCCATCTCCCGTTTAAAGCGACCAAAGCTGCGGCGAAAATCATGTTTCATATCGTCCATGCGGTCGCCCCAAATGATGTAGGCGAGCATGGCGAGCCCCAGCGGCCACGCAATGATGAAACCGAGCACCATCAAACCGATGGTTGCCGGTGTCCAAGCGGGACGAAGCCAGCTTTGGCGGCGGCCGGTGAAATGGGCTGATTGTGTCATCATGTGTGTGTCTATCCTTCTCTTGTGTTGCTGTGAACAAGACGTGGTGGGGGCACAATCGGCTTTCAAGACGAAACACAAAAAAAGACGCCGAAGCGGCGCCTTTTTATACTGTTCTCAATGACTTATTTGGTTAAGTCAGGCTTTGGCACGACCAAATGCGTCGACCGGCGGCGCGGTGTCGTTGGCAGGCGCGGGCACCGGAGAAGCGGGCATGGAAGGTTTAGACTTGGCCGGTTTGCGACCCTTCGAGCCGTTGCGACGCCACTCTGCCGACAGCATGAAATCGGTCATGCGCGGCTGAATCTCTGAGCGGAAGCGCGAGCCGTTGAACACGCCATAATGGCCAACACGCGGCTGCTGATAATGCGCTTTCAAATCATCATCGAGACCGGAGCAGAGGTCGAGCGCGGCTTTGGTTTGTCCACGACCGGTGATGTCGTCCTTCTCGCCTTCAATGGTGAGCAGGGCGCAGCGCTTGATCTTGGAAGGATCAACGAGGCGATCACGGTGCATCATCGTGCCGGTAGGCAGAGAGTGTTTGAGGAACACCGTGTCGATGGTTTGCAGATAAAACTCGGCGGTGAGGTCCATCACGGCCAGATATTCGTCATAAAATTCGCGATGCTTTTCGGCGTTGTCGCCATCGCCATCCACCAGGTGGCTGAAGAACTCTTTATGGGCATCAATGTGCCGGTTGAGGTTCATGCCCATGAAGCCTGAAAGCTGTAGAAAACCTGGATATACCGGGCGCATGAAGCCCGCATTGGGGAACGGCACGTTCTTGATCAGATTGCGGCGGAACCAGCCCAATTCCTTGCCATTGGCAAAGGCGTTCACCTCGGTTGGCGCGATGCGCGAATCAATCGGCGCACCCATCAGCGTCATGGAGGTTGGCGTCGCCGGATCATCATCCTCTTCCATCAGCGAGACGGCAGCCAGCACCGGAACACCTGGCTGGCAGACGGCCACCACATGGGTGTCGGGGCCAAGGCGCTGCAACATAGAACGGACATAATCGATGTAGTCATCAAGGTCGAAATTACCGGCAGCGAGCGGAACATCACGGGCATCAACCCAATCGGTGATGTAGACATCATGGCGTGGCAGAAAGGCTTCCACCGTGCCGCGCAGAAGCGTTGCGTAGTGGCCAGACATTGGCGCAACCAGCAGAACTTTGGGATCGTTGTAGGGGCGCTCAGCTGGCAAATGACGCTTAAAGTGCAGCAGCTTGGCGAATGGCCGCTCCCACAAAAACTCTTCAGTCACAGCGCAGCGTGTGCCGCCAACCAACGTGTTTTCGATGCCGAAAGCCGGTTTGCCGTAGCGGCGCGTCATGCGTTCAAACACCTCAGCACCGGCAGCCATCTGCTTGCCAAACGGCGTTGCGGCCAGCGGGTTGAGCGGGTTGGAGAACGCCAGCTTGGTCAGGTCAGCTGTTGCACGTGCTGGCGCAAGCGCCGCATGTGTCCATTCATACATCGTATAGGCAGCCACTTTGCGTCCCCAGTCTTACTCACGGTTTCCAGGCAAGAATCACCTTGCCCAATGCCTTGCCACACTTGCCCACACGGTGTGCGTAAGTGCTCAAGGTGTCCCCAGATCAAACTGTCACAAGAGTGCGCCGTTAAGCTTTATGACACCTTAATCCACTGAAATGGCGCGCGCTGCATACGCTTTCAGCGATGGCGCGCGTTGGTAGCTGGCGCTTGACGGATACCCCGCCATGCGACCTTCGTCTCAATTCTGTCCCCGTGGTCCCCCGATTGAATGCAATGCCCTAAGCTATGGCCCGCCTGGCGTGTTCACCTTAATGCGATAGGCCGCCTGCTTGCGTGGTAGCGGCAGAAGATGATTGAACCATCGACAGGGTGTCCTTGGTTTTTGAGGCACGTTGCGCAAACAGTGTGCCCCAAAACAGTGGATCAAGAGAAGATGGTTTCTCCTGCGACTTTACGCGTAAGGGTTCTTGAGACGCAGCATGGCATAATGCTGCACTGCACACAAGGCTTTCGCACATGCTAACAAATGTGTCCGCCCAAAGGGTAAGGCTCGATACGCTGGTGCGCTTGCGCTGGCTGGCCATCATCGGCCAGCTTGCAGCCGTGTGTGCTGTGGCCTTTGGTTTTGGCTACCCGCTGCCCATTATGGCGTGCCTGAGTGTGATCGGACTATCCGCTCTGCTCAACCTTTACCTATGGTGGGGCTACCCGCGCTCCACGCGTATCAGCGACCGGCGCGCGGCGTTCATTCTGGCGTTTGATCAGGTTCAGCTTGCCTCACTGCTTTATCTCACCGGCGGCTTGGGCAATCCGTTCGCGGTGCTGCTTTTGGCGCCTGTGCTTATCTCAGCAACGATCCTGCGCTTGCCGACAACCGTCGCACTGGGGCTTTTGGTCTCGCTGCTCATCTCAGCCTTGGCGCTCTGGCACTTGCCGCTGCCCTGGGCCGCTGGGCAGCCACCGGCCTTCCCGCTTGTCTATCGCCTCGGCGTTTGGGCGGCGCTGCTGGTCGCCATCGGCTTCATCTGCACCTACGCCTGGAATGTCGCCCATGAGAGCCGCAACCTGGCCAACGCGCTGGCAGCGGCGGAGCTGGCGTTGGAACGCGAGCAGCATCTTTCTGAACTGGACGGCATGGCGGCAGCAGCCGCGCACGAACTGGGCACGCCGCTTGGCACGATAACCGTGGTGGCCAAAGAAATCAGCCGCGAGATCGACCCGGCTACGCCACTGGGAGAGGATGTTGCGCTGATCCAGGCGCAAGCGGAACGATGCCGCACCATTTTGGGCAAGCTCTCCTCGCTGGGCGTCAGCCCTGATACCGTGATCTCCACCAAAACGCTGGATGCGATCCTGGATGATCTGGTTGCGCCGCACCGTGATTTTTCCGTTCCGATTACGGTGAAAACCGAAGGCGATGGTCCTTCGCCCATGCTGCGCGCCAACCCCGCGCTCAGCTACGGCATCGGCAATCTGATCGAAAACGCCATTGATTTCGCCCGCAATGAGGTTTGCGTCACCGGCACATGGGACACAGGCTCGGTCACGATCAGGGTTGAAGATGACGGTCCAGGCTTCCCCGCTGATGTGATGGCGCGGCTCGGTGAACCATACGTTTCCCGGCGGCGAGGACGCACGGAAAGTATGAGCGAGGGTGCGCTGGCCGTCGCCAAGCTTGGCGATCCATCGTACGCAGGTGAACTTGTTGGTGGGCTAGGAGGTGGGCTCGGTCTTGGTTTCTTCATTGCCAAAACACTGCTGGAGCGTGGTGGGGCTGAGGTTAAGGTGGGCAATGGTGTTGGCGCGCTGAAGGGCGCAAGTGTCATCATCAGCTTCCCGCGCGAGCAAATTGACTTCATGCCCAAGCTTTCAGTGGAAGAGAGTGTTTAACCATCACACCATCGTGCACAGGGATCGATAAGCAATCCCTTTTCCTTGGGCACAACTTGCCTATATCAAGGTGGAGCTGAACTGGTGGACCATTTGGCACGTAGTTTCAGCGTCATTATGGTAGCAATGGGCCGAATCCGTGATCCGAGAAGCAAGTTTGATGGACCTTTCAACCGAGACAACCGCACCGCTTGATGATGGCCTTGCCGCCGAGCGAACGTTGCTGCTTGTTGATGATGACAAACCTTTCCTCACCCGGCTTGGCCGCGCCATGGAAACACGCGGCTTTGAAGTCCGCTTGGCAGGATCGGTTGCCGAAGGTCTGATGGAGGTGCGCAAAGCAGCACCCGCCTTTGCCGTTGTTGATATGCGCCTGGAAGATGGCAACGGACTGGATGTCGTATCAGCCCTGCGCGACGCGCGGCCTGAAGCGCGCGCTGTGGTGCTCACCGGCTATGGCAACATTGCAACCGCTGTCAGCGCGGTAAAAATGGGTGCGACCGATTATCTGGCCAAGCCTGCCGATGCAGACATGGTGGAAAAAGCCCTTCTGCAAACCGAAGATGGCGATATGGGTCTTCCTGAAAACCCTATGTCCGCCGATCGGGTGCGCTGGGAACATATCCAGCGCGTTTATGAGATGTGTGATCGCAACGTGTCGGAAACCGCGCGCCGCCTCAACATGCATCGCCGTACGCTGCAGCGCATCTTGGCCAAACGCGCCCCGCGCTAATTTTCCTTTGCTTACGATCCCCATCGTCTGGCTGGTCAGCGTGCTGGCAAGTCTTGCTGCCGTGATTTTGGGGTTCAACATTCGCCTGCCGCTGTCCACACGGGCGTATTTATGTAGCTTTCTTGTGATGATTGGGATCGTCGGCCTGCTTCTTGGTTTGCGCCTTTCCTACGGTGTGGACTGGGCCGGGTTGGTTCAACCCCATGTGGCATTGATGATAGCGCCTCTAGCCTATCTGGGATTTTCGTCCCTGACCTATGACGCCGTCAAAGCTGAACGCCCTGCACTCACGCGGAACGGAGCGCTGGTTCTGGCCGCTCAACTGGCGATGCTGTTGCCCTTGCCGCTGTCGGCCGACATCATCTTGCTCTTAGTGGCCAGTTTTTATCTGGTGAAACTGACTCTTGTTGCACGTCTTGATGCCGAGGCGTTTTCAGTCCTCGCTCCTACCTATGTTTCGCGATTTCGAATCGCCATCTACGCCACATTGGCTTTGTTGGCGCTTATGATTGCCGGTGACGTCGCCATTGTCGCCACAATGATATTTGCCACCGAAACGTTCTTCGTCCAGTTCCTCAATGGTGCGGCTGGGGCTTTGTCAGCGTTTGTGATCATCATTGCGCTGATAGGCATTCCTTTGCTGTTGAACCGCCCAGCATCGCCGAAGCCAGGCGACATCACAGCAAGGCTGGAGCCAAGCGATGATGACCAACAGCTCTTTCAGTCGCTCTCCACACTGCTTGAGGACAAGCGCCTCTACACCGACAGTGATCTCACTTTGGCCCGCGTTGCCCGTCGCCTGGGTGTTTCAGCACGTGATGTATCCAATGCGGTGAACCGTTGCACCAGCGAAAACTTCTCTCGCATGATCAACGGCTTCCGCATTAGCAACGCCCAAACCATGTTGCGCGACACCGACCTGCCAGTGACCGAAATCATGTTCTCAAGCGGCTTTGTCAGCAAATCGAACTTCAACACCGAGTTTCGCCGCATCAGCGGACAGACACCGTCGCAATTTCGCAATGCGTGTCAAAGCTCGCAGGGCACATAGAGACCTTGAACGCCAAAAATATCGTCGACAATCGACCGCCCTGGATTGATCACGAACCCATGTTCAATGGTCAGCCCGTCCAACAAAACCAGATCGGCACCGGCCTTGTCTTGGCCATGACTTGTCGCACTGCTGATCGCATAGTCGCCACTGACAATGTCATCGCCTTGCAAAAGCATCTCAACCGCCTCTCGGCTTTGGATGGCAATGCGGATGGGCGGTGCGCGCCGGGCGGAGATATGGTCACCACCAAAGTCACCAGCGACGAAACGCAGCGGAACCGAGACACAGCTGTCGTTGAGGCGCAGAAGCGCCGTGCCTGAGCCTGCCAATCCGCGCAACTGAAGCAACGTCATCTCACGCGGGCGATTGATGTGAACAACCCCTAGCGCATCGTCCGGCCATGTGAGGCCCGCTTCGCTGGGTGAGCGGATAGCTGCATCATAAGCGCGTGTTCGCAGTTCCTCCGCAGCACGCTCAAGAGCCAGCATCTCCGCATGATGACGTGCACGCGCTTCCATCTGACGGGCCCGCAGCGCGTGGAGGCCAAGCTCATGGGTTAGTGACTGGGGTGGAGCTTGGATCTGTCCCCCGTCACCATCCGTGGTCTGAGCGCGGGTGGTGTGACTTACAACAAGCAACGCCAGAGTGATGAAGAGAGCGGGATAGATGGATGTGAAAGACCATGGGTGCCTCATGTGACACGCCTCCAGGTTGGTGGTGAAAACCATGCTGCACCGCGTGGTACAGCCCTTGGAAGAAGCGTCAGGCTCTGAAGCTTTGCGCCCTGAAAGGTGATTGCGAACGTTCGCGATCGCGATCGCGAACGTTGCCAATCTAACCAAAGTTTCACATTCAATGCGATGCGCGTAGCCTAGAGCGGGGGTCTTCACCCCTGTTCTGTCCACTTGTCCGGAGGCCATGCGTGTCTGCGCCCGACCAAACGCCTAGCGAAACGTCCACTGAAACCTCGAAGGTTGTGCAGCTTCCGCTGGAAGACACTGGCAAAGCTGCGTCTGAACCCAGCGAGAAACGCCATCCGCTGGCTTGGATGCGCCATTTGTGGCGTTTGCCAGTGCTTCTCGTCATCATCGCTTTGTCAGGCACTGCCGCACTCTACTTTCAGCCGCCGACGGTCCGCGCAATTTTTGCCTGGACAGGGCTTGAGGTCGGCGGCGGTACGTCCGATCCCATCGCGGTTTCTCCGGTTCTGTTGGAACGGCTGGAACAGGGCGCGGTTGAGGTTGCGCCCAACGACGTTGTTGCGCTTGGCCGTTTGCTGCCCGAAGGCGACATCATCACGCTCGCGCCGCCCTTTGGTGCTGGCGATGCGCGCGTTGCCTCGATCCTGATTGAGGAAGGCCAGATGGTGTCCGCTGGCGATCTGGTGGCAACGCTCGACAATGAAGATCAGCTGGCCTCCGCGCTCACGACCGCGCAGGCCGCCGTCAATGTGCGCCAAGCAGGTCTTGAGCAGACGCAGGACTCAGTAGAAGCAAGCCGTCTGGAAGCGCAGGCCAATCGGGACCGTGCACAATCGACCCTGGACCTTGCGCAGGCCAATCTGACGCGCACCGAACAACTTTTTGAGCGCGATATCTCCTCACAGGCCGCGCTGGACCGCGAGCAGGCGGCTGTGGCTGAGGCGGAGCGTGAGCTGGAACGTATGGCGGCCACACTTTCGCGCTTTGAAAATGGAGGCGGTGTCGCGCAGGCTGATATTCGTCTGGCTGAGCAGAATTTGCGGGCTGCAGAGGCTGATTTGGCCCGGGCGCAAGGCGATATGCGCCAAGCGCGCGTTGTTGCGCCGACCGATGGGGTGATCCTTTCTATCAACACCCGTCTTGGCGAACGTCCGGGCGATGGTGGCGTGGCGACTTTGGCCGACACCTCGCAGATGGTGGCCGAGCTTGAAGTCTACCAAGCTGATGTTCGCCGCGTCGAACTTGGCCAGAGTGTGCACCTATCAACCGAAGCGCTTGGCAGTGAGCCCTTGACCGGCGAGGTGACGCGCATCGGGCTTGAAGTCGGGCGTCAGACTCTGCTCGCTGACGACCCAGCAGCAAACACCGATGCGCGGGTGATCACAGTGACCGTTGCGCTTGATGCGCCGTCCACAGTGCGTGCTGCGGCCCTTAACGGCCTGGAAGTTGTGGCACGCGTTGAGACCGAGGATAACAGCGGCTCATGACCGCCCTTCTCTCGCGTCTCTTGGGGCGTATCCCCATCGGCTGGTTGCAGCTCACTCACAGCAAAAGCCGCCTGACAGTTGCGCTGGCAGGCGTTGCGTTCGCCAATGTGCTGGTGTTCGTGCAACTGGGCATCTCCGGTGGCTTGAACCAGACCATAAATCTTTCTTATCAGCCCATCCAGGCTGACATCATCATCTCATCGAGTGATGCCAACACGCTATCGGACGGATCGCCGGTTGCGCGCCAGCGCATGTTCCAGGCACTTTCTGTGCCTGGCGTTGCGCAAGCCACACCGCTCTATTTGGCGCTGACGGATTGGGTGCGCGAGGATGGTGGCTCGACCAGCCTGCAAGTCTACGGTTTTCCTCCCGAGGCTGGCAATTTCGTCAATCCGCTTTATGCGGACCGCCTGCCGGACCTGCGCTTGCCAAGCACAGCCCTTTTGGATCGGCAAAGTCGCGGCGTCAGCTTTGAAGACGACGATCTGCCGACGCTCAATGCACCGCTTGAGGCTGAACTTGGAGGCGTTGCGATGGATATCATCGGTACGTTTTCCATCGGCGCGGGCTTTTCCGCTGATGGGAATTTGCTCGTTTCCGACCAAACATTTTTGCGTCTTTTTGCGCAGCGCAGCGCCGGCACCCCCTCACATATCCTGGTCCGGGCTGAGCCTGGCTACGATCTGACGTCGCTTTCTGAACGCATCAGCACAGCGATCAGCAGCGATGCGGTGATCGTTCGACCGCTGCAAGAGGCCATCGCCTCGGATGTTTCCTACCAAACCACGGAACGACCCACCGGGCTCATTTTTGGATTTGGCGTTGTGATGGGCGCCATTGTTGGCGTGGTGATTGTCTATCAAGTGCTTTCTACCGATGTTGCCGACCATCTGCGCGAATACGCGACGTTCAAAGCCATGGGGTACAAGCAGCGCTTCTTTTTGGGACTGGTGTTTGAGGAGGCCGTCATTATGGCGGTGCTGGGTTTCATCCCCGGCGTCCTCATATCCTTGGGCATCTACGCAGGCATGGCCGCAGCAACCGGCTTACCGATTGAAATGGATCTGCCACGGGCAGCCAGCGTGCTGGTCGGCACCATTGTGGCCTGCGCCCTTTCTGGTGCGATTGCCACGCGGCGCCTTGCTGCGGCTGATCCCGCCGATCTGTTCTAAGGGCGCAATGTGATGGACCAGGGTGATCCTATTGTCGTGCGCGGCCTCAACCATTGGTTTGGTAATGGCGATGCGCGCAAGCAAGCGGTGTTTGATGTGTCGATGCGGGTGAAACGCGGGTCGCTGACCATTCTTATGGGACCATCGGGCTCGGGCAAAACCACCGTGCTCACTCTGATGGGATGCCTGCGCGATGTGCAGGATGGTTCGGTCAACCTGCTTGGCGAGGAGCTCAACGGCGCCAGTGAACAGAGCCAAGTGATGCTGCGTCGGCAGTTGGGCTTTATCTTCCAGGCCCACAATCTGCATGACAGTTTGAGCGCCCGTCAGAATGTGCTGATGGGTCTTCAGGTTCATGGCAAGGGCGATGATGCCGCGCAGGAACGCGCTGCCGACCACATGCTTGATCTTGTGGGGCTGGCAGATCGGCGCACCTATCTGCCCGGCAATCTCTCCGGTGGGCAAAAGCAGCGCGTGGCGATTGCCCGCGCTTTGGTGTCGAACCCGCAAATCGTGTTTGCCGATGAACCGACTGCCGCGCTCGACAAACAGAGCGGACAGACGGTGGTGGAGATGCTTGCTGCCCTGGGTGAACAGCGCAGCACCACCACGCTGATGGTGACCCACGACAACCGCATCCTCGATCTGGCTGACCGGATCGTGACGCTGGAAGATGGCCGGATCGTCTCTGATACTGCACCGGTTTAGGGTCTCGACCTTAGATGGCAGAAACCACCAAGGATGCGTTGACCCCGCCAAACCCGAAGGCATTGCACAGCACCCGTGAGAGGACAGCGCGTCGACCAAGGTCGGGCACGAAATCCAAATCCTCATTGCCCTCATCGGCCTGTTTGAAATTCAACGTGGCAGGAATTGCGCCCTTCATCACTACCAGGGCGGTGAAGATCGCTTCCACCGCGCCCGCCGCACCAAGCAAATGACCGGTTGCCGATTTGGTTGAGGATATGGGGATGCTCGGCAAGGCATCACCGAACACAGAACGCAAGGCCGCCACTTCGCCTGTATCGCCAACCGGCGTCGAGGTCGCGTGGCCATTGATATAGTCGATGGATTGAGGTGTTGCTCCGGCGGCTTTCAAAGCCCGTTCGATGGCAAGGGCCGCACCAGAACCATCTTCAGGCCCAGCGGTCAGATGATAAGCATCGGCGCTGGTGCCGTACCCTTCCAGCACCACCAAGGGCGTCGCGCCACGTGCCAAAGCGTGCGACTTGCGCTCCAGCACCATCAACCCAGCGCCCTCAGACAGCACAAAGCCAGAGCGTGAGCGATCATAGGGCTTTGAGGCTGTTTGTGGCGTGTCGTTCTCCGTTGAAAGCGCGCGTGCCGCGTTGAAACCAGCCAGCGCCAAGCGGTCCACACAAGCCTCTGTGCCACCGGCCAGCACCACATCGGCCTCACCGGTTGCGATCAATCGCATGCCATCGCCAATGCCTTGCAAGCCCGCCGCGCAGGCGGTGATAGGCGCACCGATGGGGCCACGAAAGCCGTAGCGGATCGACACGTTGCCAGCGGCAAGGTTGCCCAAAAACTGCGGCACTACGAACGGTGACAAACGCCGTGGGCCGCGCTCATCCAGCGTGCGCACAGCCTGGGTGACGACCGGGAAACCGCCAATGCCGGTGCCGATCAATGTTGCCGTGCGGTCCTTTTGTGCCTGGTCTTGCGGGTGCCAGCCTGCCTGATCGAGCGCTTCCTGCGCTGCGGCCAACGCGTAGAGCGTAAAAAGGTCGATCTTCTTGCGGTCTTTGGTGCTGACGACGGCGTCTGGATCAAGGCCCGCCTCATCCTCCTGCGCGCTAGGCACCGTGCCCGCGATCTTGGTCGCCAGATCATCGGTCTCAAACCGATCCACCTTGGTAATCCCGGACTGACCTTCCAGCAGCCGCTGCCATACCACATCGCGGCCAGACCCTAACGGGGTCACCAGGCCCATACCGGTCACGACAATCGGATCTTTGGAGGCTTCTGTCATTGGTTCCTTCCTTTCGTGCATATGCACATATTTGGTCAAAAAAAATGGCTAAAGGTCGGCAAGCAAAGCGAGCGTTGCCTGCATCTGCTTCCACTGTCCTTCGCCCAACCTCACCCGCAGAGCGTCCTGCGCCTCGTGCCAAAGTGGTATCATTTCCAACAGTTTGGCTTGCCCGGTTCGCGACAGCCGGTAGGCCTTGGCTCCACCACGCCCGCCGACTCGGGCTTCCACATGCCCCGCATCTTCCAGCAAGCTTAGATTGCGCGTGAGGGCCGAGCGCTCGATGGCCATACCGTCAGCCAATTCCGAAACAGACGTCGCCTCGCTGCCATACAGCGCGAACAATAGCGATGCCTGGGACGGGGTCACGCCATGCGGCTTGATCAGCCTGCCAAAATGGCGCGACACCGAGCGTGCAGCGCGGCGCGATTTGGTGAGCACGCATTGGCTGCGAAAGAGATTGGGATCGATCTCATCCATTCATGTGTGCATATACATGAAATGAGATTTGTAAAGGCGCTGAGGGCTGAATTGGCCGATCAGCGATTGTGTGATGCCCGGCACAGTTGCCTGCGACCCATGCTGGCATTCTCCAATCATCGAAACACGGCCACATCGCTCTCCCAACCGGCCGAGTTAAACACCTAAGAGGATGACCCAATGACCTTCGCTCCCAAAAAAGCTCTCGTTTCTGCCGCCGTCGCCATCGCCACACTCGCTGGCGCCACAGCCACCACGACAACCACCGCCCAGGCCAACGAATATGTCGCTGGCGGCATCGGCTTTGTTGCTGGTGCTCTCGTCGGCTCCGCACTTACCCAGGCGCATCAGCCGCAAGTTGTTTATCACCAGCAGCCTGTTGTTGTGCACGGTCGCCCTTCAGCATGGACCCCAGCTTGGTACGCTTCCTGCTCAAACCGCTACCGCTCGTTCAACCCACAGACCGGTTACTGGTTGCACGTTTCTGGCCAGTATCGCTTCTGCCAGTAGGCTTCCCCCAACCCTTCCAAAAAACCCCGTCGGTGACATCACCGGCGGGGTTTTTCGTTGTGGCTCTCGTCTTCCGCCTCTCGTCATGCCCGCTTCACACGTTAAACGGGTTTTTTTAGCAAATGCACCAAATGTGATGGGCAGCACAGCTGTTGGGCACGCAAGCGGGCATTCTCCAATCATCGAAACGCGGCCACCAAAACCAACCAACCCCAACCGGCCGGGTTTGAAAACAAGAGGATGATCCAATGACCTTCGCTCCCAAAAAAGCTCTCGTTGCTACTGTTCTTTCCATTGCCACCATTGCTGGTGCCACATCGACCGCCACAAACACCGCCCACGCCAATGAATATGTTGCTGGTGGCATCGGATTTGTTGCTGGCACGATTGTCGGCTCGGCACTCACTCAGGCCCATCAGCCGCGCGTTGTTTACCACCAGCAGCCTGTTGTTGTGCATGCGCGCCCTGCACCTTGGACCCCTGCCTGGTACTCCTATTGCGGTCAGCGCTACCGCTCGTTCAACCCACAGACCGGCTACTTCCTGGCCTATTCTGGCAACTACACCTTCTGCCAGTAAGGTTAGATCCAGCCTTCAAAAAACCCCGTCTGCTTCCCGCAGGCGGGGTTTTTCGCGTTCAGGCTTCCGGCGCGCCGCCAGCCGGGTCATCCAGCCGATGCAATCGCCCGATGGCGTGACGGGCCAGCCGAAGTGTCAGCGCCTTGCGGCGTGCAGCGTGCAGTTTGATCAGCCGCGACTCGCGAACGACATGCGCCCCAAACCCATCAGCAATCATCAGGCCCTCGGTTGCGGGGAAGATCTCCTGCGCCACATCCGGTGCGGTGGCGAAGGTGAAGCGGTCGCAGAAATCAATGTAGTCCGGCCACTTGGTATCAGCGCGCAGATCGGCAGGCGATGATTTCACCTCGATGATGGTGATCAGCCCATCCGGCGACAACGCGACAATGTCGGCGCGGCGGCCATTGGCCAAACTTGCTTCGAACAGGCAAGTGGCGCCAGCCTGCGCGAAAAACCGCGCTGCCCCGCGTCGGATGGCAAGCGCACGCTCCGACTGGCGGCCATCGGCAAGGGGTGAGCCATCAATAGGCGAGATGTGGGATTCCATGCGCCTTGATCCTAGCGGCCAAAAGGGACTGCTGAAAATGGGTGCCAGCGTCCTGACTGTGACGCAGAGCACAGTTTGGCGCTGATCAATAGCGCACCATGAGGGTGTTGCAACAACGGCGCTCATCACTGCGATGAACCGCCAAGTTGTAGAGATGGCTTTGGGCTGGGTGCAAGCCCCACCGCCTCGGCCTTACTGCCGCTCTGCCCCGCTCCGCATGGATTGCTTGCAATCGGTGTGGGGCGGGTATGCAAACAGCGTTTCAAGACCTGCTGAATGGACCACCGTGACGAGAGTGGGCCGAATCAGGCATTCTTTAACGTACGGGCATTAGATGATGGTTATGGCGATGGCACCGGTTTCCTCTGCCTCTGCTGCCCAGAAAGCAGCCTCAACAGGCCAATCCGTGGCCAGTGCTGGCGCGCGCGTCGCACCGGTGCCAAGTGCCGCGCCCTTGGGCGGAGCGTTGGCGGGTGCGTCCACAGCTGGAGCGACCGGTGCGCAGGGTGCGCCAACGGCTGGCCTGCCGCAACAGATCAGCACGCAAGCGTTGATGACGCTGTTGCAAACACTGGGCAAACCACTGTCTGGCTCGGTTGCGCATGCCCCACAAGGCAGCTCTGGTGCACCGGCTGGTGGTGGATCGACCAGCTTGCCGGTTACGCTCACCGTACCCCAATCAGCTGCGACCGCCGCGGGTGGCACCGTCTCCACATCTTTGCCATTGCCAGCAGGAAGTGCTGCGCCGCCTGCTGGAACACCAGTGATGGTACAAGCCGAAGGCAGCGCCAGCGCACCACGGATCGGCGTCACTGTTACGGGCGCGGCGCCTACATCCCCTGACAGCCTGCGTGCTGATGCGGCTCGGCAATCCTCTTTGGCCCCGTTGCTTGCCGATGTGGCCAAACTGACAGGGCAACAGGTGACAGGCCAGCCAGGCGCTACCAAAAGCCTGGACGCTGCGTTGGGACGCATTCTTGGCTTCTCGCTGGATGCTGATGTGCCGCTTGATGCCAGCACGCTGAAAAGTGCCATTGAGGGTGCGCGATCTGGACCACTTCCCGGATCGACTGCACCTCAAGCCACAGCATCTCAAACCCCCATGCAATCTGCCTTGGGAGCGCTCGCTCGCGCGCTAGGCATGGCCTTGCCAGTTGTGCTCGATGGCAATGCGCAAACTCAGCCGCAGGGCACGCAGCAAGCCTCTCAACAGAGCGGCCAACAGCAAGGTTCGCTTAAAGGTGATGCAGCGGGCGCACGTCCGACATCCCCGCCGCTGCCCGATGGCGCGCAGCCCAGCCGTCTGCTTGCCCATCCACTGGCATCCGATGCACCCGACCTTACCGATCCGGCTGTTCTGCAGGCGCTGAAAGGCAAGGCTGAGGCTGCGCTGTCACGGCTCAACCTGCTCCAGGCTGGCGATCAAGCCACTACAGCGCGCGCTGGCGATGCCGGACCTTCCCTGCGCTGGGATGTGCCGTTTTTGATTGGCCAAGAAGCCGCTGTGCTCGGCGTGATGATTGATCAGGATGATGGATCTGACGCCAGCGATGACGAGCGCTTGAAAAGCTGGCGTTTTCGCTTTGCCTTTGAAAGCCAGGTGCTGGGCGGCGTTGAGGGTCTGGTGGCTCTGCACAATCAGACTGTGAAGCCAGATACTGATCCGCATCTGGACATTGCCGTTTGGGCCAGTGAGCCAAGTGTTTTGGCGCGCTTGGAGGCAACGCGTGCTGACCTTGTGAAGCGCTTGCAAACTGAGGGTTTGCAGATCGACAGTTTAACGATTGCGCCCACCGATGATTTACCCAAACCAGATGTTGTGCCTGATCATGAGCAGACGCACCGGGTGGATCTTTCCTCATGAGCGGCGAACCGAACATGTCTGCCAAGCCAGGTGAACCGCCCACCATCGCGGTGGCGCTACGTTATGAAGACGACGGCTCAGCGCCCATCGTGGTTGCCTCTGGCAAAGGCTCTCTGGCAGAACGGATCATTACCGCCGCACAAGAGGCCGGGGTGGCAATCGATGAAAACCCCATGCTTGCCAGTGCGTTAGAGAACGCGCCCCTGGATGAGCCGATCCCAGAAGAGCTTTACCAAGCCGTCGCGGAAGTGATCAGTTGGGTGCTGCACGCACGTGGGAAGCAAACTGCGCCGCCAGCCAACGCTCAGCAGGTGCTATAGTGGTAAACACCAATATTCACCTGCAAGATTTTGTGGCGCTCGCGCAACAATGCCCCAAAGAGTGGCCAGAGGGTGCGGATCATCCCCCTTTGGCGCCGCCAAAGGGTATAGCCACGCCGCCCAAATCACGCCATGGTCCGGCCATGATTGACGTTCGACACATGACGCGCGCTGTAGCGCTTGTGATGGTGACCATGCTTGTTGCGGCAAGCACGGTTATTCCATCGCTGTCGTACGCCCAAAAATATGCCGACCATCTGGCCCAGTACGGTGGGTATGATGCGCGGGTTGCGGCTATCAGCGGGTTTGCCTCGCTCTATGTCAGCCCCGAAGCACCGATGCTTCCAATTGTGCTTTCAGTGCCAAGCGATGTGGAAAAGGCAGCGGTGCTGCCAAGCTCTTGCGCGGTGGACAAGACCGTGCTGCCGCGCGTTGACGTTCACACCCCACCATGCGGACATGTCGTTGGGTTTCTTCTCTCTCAGACCTCACCGGTTGGCCTCGACCAACCCGCCCTGCGCGGCCCGCCGCGAGCGTGAAGTCTTACACCAACGCATACCTTTTCCTCTTTGAACATTTCAAACCACTTCGGAGAAACCTCCAATGATTTCACGTCGTTCTTTGCTGCTCGGTGCCGCCGGTACTGCAGCTTTCGCTTCCACCGCCAAAGCCGAGAGCGCAATGGATGCGTTCTTGGATTCAGTTGGCCTGGACCCAACCACTGCCTCACAGCAGGGCTTCCGCATCGACCGCCAATGGCTACCACAGGACGTGTCCTATTCGGGCCGTGAACGCCCTGGCACCCTCGTCATCGATGTTGCCAATCGCTACCTCTACCATGTGCAAGAAGGAGGTTCCGCCCGCCGTTATGGCATTGGTGTTGGCCGTGATGGCTTCCGCTGGGCTGGTGCCGCTGTTGTCGGCCGCAAAGCTGAGTGGCCAACATGGACACCACCAGCTGCTATGATCCGTCGCCAGCCAGAGCTGCGCGAATGGGCTGGCGGCATGCCAGGTGGCGTCGACAATCCGCTCGGCGCCCGCGCGCTTTACCTCTATCGCGGTGGCCGCGACACGCTCTATCGCATTCATGGCACAAACGCCCCTTGGACCATTGGTCAGGCTATGTCATCGGGCTGCATCCGCATGGTCAACGAGCATGTGGAAGAGCTGTACACGCGTGTACGCGTCGGTTCCCGCGTGATTGTGCGTCAGGTTTCTGCCTAAGCGCTAACGCTGCCTACCTTTTTGAAGCGCCCGGTGATCGCATTGATCGCCGGGCGTTTTTCGTTTGCGGCGCGCTTCGGCCATGTTGACAGGCGCAGCCCGCGCTGGTGAGCCTGTACCCATGGAAAGTGGTGAGCAGGACTGGGCCGAATCGGACTCTGATGCCCCAGATGATGACGCTCTGGAATCAGGCGATGACGGTTCGCTACGAGAGAAAAAACGCGCCAAACGCCGCGCGCCACGCAAGATGACGGAGAAGCGGCTGCACAACATAGCGCTTGCCTATCTGGATCGCTATGAAGCGAGTGAAGCCGGATTCCGCACCGTGTTGGAGCGCCGCATTTACAAAGCTGCCCGTGCTCACGACGAGGACCCAACCTCGTTCCAACCAATGGTGGATGCTGAGGTGGAAAAGGCGGTGACCGCTGGCTTCATCAACAACAAGCGCTTTGCGGAAAACCAGGTGTTTCAGCAGCGCGGACGTGGCGCATCAGCACGGGCGATCCAGGCACGTTTGAAAGCCAAGGGTGTGGCAGATGATTTGATCGACCACGCCCTGGAAAACGACGAACGCGACGATGAAACGGCTGCTTGGCGCTATGCGCGCCGTCGTCGTCTTGGCCCCTATCGCAGCAAGGATCGGTCCGAAAAACGCGAGCGCGACATGGCCGCGATCTGTCGCGCAGGCTTCAGCTTTTCCCTGGCTGCCAAGGTGGTGGATGGGGAAGGTGAGGACGATGATGCGTGAGCTTTTGACTCCTGCTCAAATGGGTGCTTGCGACGCCTTCACCATGGCACGCGGCATACCTGGCATCGATTTGATGGAACGCGCGGGGCAAGCGGTGGCAGATGTTGCCAAAACCATGGTGCCCAAGAACAGCAAAGTGCTGGTGCTTGCAGGCCCTGGCAACAATGGCGGGGATGGCTATGTCGCAGCACGGCTGCTTGCCGCCATGGGCCATAAGGTTCGCGTCGCGGCTTTGGGCGACACGGCAAACCTCCAAGGTGATGCGAAATGGGCGTTCGACGGTTGGCTGGGAGATGTTTCGCCAGCAACAGCGTTAGATGCGCTTGCGTTGCAGGCACAAGACCTCATCATCGATGCGCTGTTTGGCGCTGGGCTAACACGGGAACTGGATGGCGTAGCGGCGGCGCTCGTTGACATGGTGAGCCAGGCGGGACGGCCAGTGCTTGCGGTCGATCTACCAAGTGGCCTTGATGGACGCATGGGCCAGGCGCTTGGTCCGATTATCAGCGCGGACAGGACCATCACCTTCCACCGCTTGAAGCCCGGTCATGTGCTCTACCCTGGCCGTGCGCTGTGTGGAACGATCAGCGTGGCTGACATTGGGATTCATCACGATGCGATCAGCGCGGCGGGGTTCACCGCACACCTTACTGGCGCCTACCTAGCAGATCATCTGCCCGACCTTTCTGCCGATGCACATAAATATGCGCGCGGCCACGCTCTGGTGGTTGGCGGCCCGCCGGAGAAGGCCGGTGCAGGTTTCCTGGCTGCCGGCGCTGCCTTGCGGGTCGGCGCTGGTCTGGTCACGCTGGCCGCACCACCGGACACGATGGCTGACAGTGTCGGCCAGTATCCCGCCCTGATGCGCGCTCCCTGCGCCGACTCCGGTGATTTGGCCCGTCTGCTTAGTGATGATCGCTTGACTGCCTGCGCTCTTGGGCCTGGCCTCGCCCCCAATGAGGCGACCCGGCAGATGGTTTATGCGGCTCTGGGTTCGCACGTTTCGCTGGTGCTGGATGCCGGAGCGCTAAGCGCCTTTGCCGGCATGGCGGGCCTCCTATTTGAGCGGGTCGCTGCCCGTTCGGCGCCAACTGTGCTCACCCCGCATTCCGGCGAGTTCAAACGGCTCTCTGGACAAGATAAGGTGCTCTCCAAACTTGAAATGGCGCAGGACGCGGCGCGGCGCAGTGGCGCGATTGTTGTTCTCAAAGGCGCAGACACGGTGATCGCGCACCCCAATGGCAGCGCTGATTGCACCTATGTGAACGCCAACGCACCGCCTTGGCTTGCGACGGCTGGATCAGGTGATGTTTTAACGGGCACCATTGCCGGGTTGCTGACACACTCTGACATCGCGCACGACAATGCCGAACGCCTTACGGCGACGGTCGCGTTTGGTGTTTGGCTGCACGGCGAAGCGGGCCAGCAGGCAGGACCTGCGCTTGTTGCCAGCGATCTGGAGGCCGCGTTGCAGACCGTTCTGCAACGGCTGACACCGTCACAGTTTTCAGCTTTGCAAGGCTGATCGCTCGGGCAAGTTTACCATACCGCTTCACTAAACCGGCTAACGTTGCTGCTTAAGCTTACCGCAAGCTTCTGATTTTCAAGAAAATTTCCTCGTGTTTACGGTTCATCAAGGACGGCGCAACGTCCGACCGAACCAAGGGAAATGTCATGAAAACCTTAATCCGCAAAGCACGCCTTCTCGGCCTAGCACTGGCCCTGGCTCTTGCCGTTCAACCGCTAGCATCCGTCACGACCGTGAACAATGCGCATGCTTATTATTGTATGGGCGATGGTTGTTCCACGCCAATTTCGATGATTGTAACGGGTGGCGGTGGTGGTGGATCCTCTGCTGGCGGTTGGATTGTTGGCGGTCTCTTTGTCTCCGTTGCATCCATCATTGCCTGCGCCATGATTGTTGGTTCTGAAGAAGGCCGCGAAATGACCCTTGAAGAAGCTTTGCTTTCCGGCGCCATCCCACTGGGCTGCCTGTTCCGCGAACATCTGGCAGACGAGTAACGTACAATCGTCAAAAAAGGCTCGGTCTGATATCAGACCGAGCCTTTCTGTATCAATGCGCTCTGAGCGGCTAAGCAGGCCTCAGTTCAAACAAAACCGATCCAATCGGCAAGCCAAAACGGGTCACGACAGCTTCGTTGATCACCACACCATCTGCGCGGCGGTAGATAACATCGGCAAAGCCCAGGCGGGTCGTTTCACCGCGGCTTTCAACATCGGCGACATAGGTCAAACGGACCTCATCGCCGGTTTCCACCACACTGGCAGACCCCACCGTATCTTCACGCACGCCGGTCCAGCTGTCGGGACCGATCCGGGCAAACACCCAGGTCAGCCGGTCCGTTTCGCCATCATCGAAGAAAAAATCTTCCACAACCGTCAGCGTTTCGACCCCGCGCACAGTGCGCAATGTGCCATTGAGGCGTGCATCAAAACCACGCTCAATGCCCGCGATGGGCACCGAGAACAGCCCGCGCCCAACTGTGCGCCCTTGAAACGCATCAATCAGGCTGACGGAACGCGTGGCGCCTTGCGGGGATGGCGGAACAGTCGCGCAACCCGCAACGACGAGCGGGGCTGCGATCAGCAAGGAGCGTCGCGTGAGGCCGGTTGGCATGGTCGACGAAGCCGCTGGGGTCGCGACCCTAAAGCGCGCTGCCGATACGAGCCGTGCCGGTTTCGCCATTGTCGCGCACCCAGTTCAGCGAGTTCGCGCCGGTACGGGTGAGATCAAAACACATAGGCTGACCCTCGTACCAGTTTTCGAACTGCTGGCAGAGACGATTGCCATCAATCCACCAGCGCCCTTCGTCTTCGGGCTGAACCCAGCGACCAAGGCCGAGCGCCTCACCGTCGCCGTCAACACGGCCGCCGGAGCGATAATTCAACGGGAACTCACCGCCGAAAGGCGTTGCTAGGTAGATGGTTTTTCCGATGATCTGCGAGCGGATATCGCTCGCTGAAAAAGAGGAAGCGTGGGCGGGCAGTGCCAGCAAAGTGGCACAGAAAATAAGAATGAGGCGCATGAAACTCACCGAAGTTTGGATGGCGGATATCGAGCATACGGGCCAACGTCATATTGGTTCATTCCCTTACATGGCGATGCCGAGGCCATTTCGCGTCAACAGTGTGGCAAAGCTGCCCATCAGAGCGCGCAACGCACGCTCTGATGAAGGCGAACTAGGTAACCAGGATTGCTGAGCCGCTCGCCACGCGTCCGTAAAGGTGGATGACATCTTGGTTGAGCAGGCGCACGCACCCGGAAGACACCGCCTTACCGATGGACCAAACCTCGTTGGTGCCGTGCAAGCGATAAAGCGTGTCCTGGTTGCCTTCGAAGATGTAGAGCGCGCGGGCGCCAAGTGGATTTTCCGGGCCTGGATCCATGCCGCCATTGGCGATGGAGAAGGGCTCCAGCTCGGGTTGACGCGCAACCATCTCATCGGGTGGCGTCCAGCGTGGCCAGGGCCTTTTCCATGCGATGCGGGCGCGGCCAGACCATTCAAACCCTTGCCTGCCAAGGCCAACGCCGTAGCGCATCGCCTTACCGTTTTCCATGACGTGGTAGAGGTAGAAAGTGTTGGTATCGACGATGACCGTGCCGACATTCTCGCTGGTCGGATAATCCACCATGCGGCGCAGATATTGCTCAGGCACTTGGGTCAAATCAACCGCCGGAACGGGGAACTGCTCCTGCGGCAATGCCGCATACATCGATAGATAAGGGCTTGGGCGCACATCAGCGTTTGGGACCAGCTGGCCTTGCGGCACTTGCGTGGTCATGCAACCGGATACGGCAAGGCCAGATAGGGTGGCTGCGCCAGCCAGAAACTGGCGGCGGGACGGGCGTTTGATCTCTGATCCCAAGCGTGCTGCTTGGTTGGTGGTGGCAGTCATGGAAGGTCTCCAGCGGTACTCAAATCGTGCAACAGGGCCGCTATCCATCAACGCCACAAGGGCGTGTTGGTTCGCAGGCAATTGGGTGGCAGCGATTTAAAGGCGCGGTGGCGGAAGCTGTAATGCTTCGGCGAGCGCTAGAAGCATGCTAGCGGCATTGATTGAAGGGGCCGTGCTTGCGAGCCCCGTTGTGCTTGCCGCTGTTGGTATCAACCAGCTGCAATCGGCGGAACTGCATGGGCCGGATGGGGCCGAGGGCGTCGCACTGGCGGTTCGTACCGGCGTGGATTCCAGCACAGTGAGGGTCTCGATGGTGCCAGCCCCAGTCAGTGAGGCCGACTGCTCAGCAAACGTTGGGATTGACGAGTCGATGCTTTTGGCAAGCGCAATCCCACCGCCATTGAAGGCAGTGATCAATACAACACAGCAAAGAGCAATTATGGTTCGCATGCAGCGTGTCACGCCTCACAATTGCGGCCAACATGGGGCAGTGGCCGTCGGCAGGTATGATGGCGGACTATGGTTAAGCAAGCGTGACACAAAAAGCACACCGGGTTTTGCTGGCCGATTTTTGAGTCAGAATTCATGCAGACCGTCTACCTTGGTCCGCCGTTAGTCTGCATCTAGTCCGCTTAATTCCGCTCTTAGTCCGCCTAATTCTGCATGCAGTCCGCATCAATTCTGCCTCAAAACAGATAGTGGATGAGATGGGGGTGTCAGGTGGTGGAACTGAAAGAACAAGCGGAGAAAAAGTAGCGCTCTCGGTATTTGCTGCGCAAACGCCTGCCGCTTGTTCCGCCAATCGCTGTGCGATTGGCTATGGTGCAGTTGTGCCGGAGGCACAGAGCAAAACAGAATGGTGCCAGGAGAAGACTCGTGAAATACCTTTAATAAATTGATATTTATAATTTTATTTCCCCAAACCCTAAGGCCATACCCTCATTGGTACCCCAAATTCGAAATTGTTCGGCAGTTCGAGGGCAGACAAGGGAACCTGGCGGGCGCGAGACTTCATCGCGTAGAGGTAAACTCATTTGGCAACGTGTCAGGTATCTCGCCTGAGTGATACTAAATCAAGCGCCAGCACAAAGGACCACAGAACGGATGAAGCGGTGTGATAATGTTTCCCGTCAGCGCCCATGGGATCAATTGAGCTGATTGCATAAGGGAGAGTTTCTGGCTCATCTTCACCAAGTAGGAGTGAAGAATGAGACATACACCCGAACGCCACACAGATGCTGCCGATCGCACGGTAAAGGACG
>JBCCAF010000009.1:0-133965 GCA_039814945.1 Pseudomonadota bacterium | reverse complement strand
TCCTTTACCGTGCGATCGGCAGCATCTGTGTGGCGTTCGGGTGTATGTCTCATTCTTCACTCCTACTTGGTGAAGATGAGCCAGAAACTCTCCCTTATGCAATCAGCTCAATTGATCCCATGGGCGCTGACGGGAAACACTCAGATAACCAAGGATTTGGCAAGCAAGGATCTGACAAACGGCGATCTGGCAAACAAGGATCAGGGATCATGAGTACCACCAACCTTCAAAACGGGAAGGTGATCATCACCTGTGCGGTGACCGGTGCGATCCATACGCCGAGCATGACGCCCCATCTTCCCATCACGCCTGATGAGATCGCCAGTGAGGCAATCGCGGCCGCCGAAGCAGGGGCCTCCATCCTTCATCTGCATGCGCGCGATCCGCAGACCGGCCAGCCGGACCAGCGGCCTGAAGCGTTTGCCCCATTTCTGCTGAGGGTCAAGCAGGGCACCAATGCGGTGATCAACATCACCACCGGCGGCAGCCCCTATATGTCAGTTCAAGAACGTGTGAGCCCGGCGGCAACGTACCAGCCGGAAGTCGCCTCGTTGAATATGGGGTCGATGAACTTCGGGCTGTATCCACTGCTCGATAAATACAAAGACTTCCAGTTCCAGTGGGAACGCGATCATCTGGAAGGCTCGCGCGATCTGGTGTTCCGCAACTCTTTCCAGGACATCGAGTATGTTTTGGAAACCTGTTACGGCAATGGCACGCGCTTTGAGTTTGAGTGCTACGACATCTCGCATCTCTACAATCTGGCGCATTTTGCCGACCGCGGTTTGGTCAAGGCTCCGTTCTTCGTACAGTCGGTGTTCGGTTTGCTTGGCGGGATCGGACCGCACCCGGAAGATGTCATGCACATGAAGCGCACAGCCGACCGGCTGTTTGGCGATGATTTTCGCTGGTCTGTTCTGGGAGCTGGGTCGAACCAGTTTCGCATCGCGGCGCAGGCGGCTGCCCTTGGTGGCAATGTGCGCGTCGGGCTTGAAGACAGTATCTGGGCCGGCAAGGGCGAGCTGGCGACGTCAAACGCCGTTCAGGTCAGGAAAGTGCGCCAGATCATTGAAGGCCTGGGCCTTGCGGTTGCCACGCCCGATGAAGCGCGGGATATCCTGTCGCTGAAGGGCGGCGATCACGTGGCATTCTGACGATTAAGAAACAGGAGAAACACCAGATGCGGATCGAAGTTCTACTGGATGTGAAAACCACGCTGGGCGAGGGGCCGGTTTGGGATGTGGAGCAACAACGGCTCTATTTCATCGATTCCTTGGATGGCCGTGTGTTCCGGTGCACCGCTGATGGAACGGAGATCCGCGCATGGGATGTTCCGGGCAAGATCGGTTCGATGGCGCTGCGCAAGGATGGCCAAGGCGCTATCGTCAGCCTTCAGGACGGTTTTTACACACTTGATTTCAAGACCGGCGATTGCGAGTTGTTCCACGATCCTGAGCCCGGCCTTTCGGCCAACCGGCTCAATGATGGCAAGGTGGATCGGCGAGGCCGGTTCTTTGTCGGCTCCATGGACACGATGGAAGAGGGGCCGTCAGGCGCGCTTTACCGTGTGGACCCGGATTTCAGTGTTACCAAGGTGGACGACGGCATCATATGCTCCAACGGACCCTGCTTCAGCCCCGACGACACGACGTTCTATTTTCAGGATACCTGGACCGGTGACATCTGGGCCTATGACTATGACATTGAGAGCGGTGCCGTTTCGAACCGGCGTGTGTTTGCAACGGTCGATGGCAGCAATGGTGGGGCAGCCGATGGGTCGACCGTCGATGCTGAAGGCTATCTCTGGAACGCCCTGGTCTATGACGGCAAATTGCTACGTTTTGCGCCCGATGGGAGTCTGGATCGGGTGATTGAGATGCCGGTCAAGAAAGTCACCAGCGTCAATTTCGGCGGGCCGAACATGGATGTTCTGTTTGCGACATCCATGGCCAAGCCTCCGCTGCCGCGCTTTCCTGGCGATGGTGTGCTGCGCGGCAGCCTGTTTGCCATTTATGATCTGGGTATCAAAGGTGTGCCGGAGCCGAGATTCGGCGCTTAGTGCTCTTTGCCGATGCCGTACCACCGGTGACCGTCTCGTATGGCATACGCGCGTTGAGGGTTGCCGATCTTTCCTACATGCTCCGATCTGTTCATCGAAGTTCGCACAGGCTTTTTCTATTGCCCTTAGATTGGTCGAACCGTCGCGTGTCGCCTGAATGATCTGCTCGAAATCAGATTACTGCACTCTCTGTTGAACAGAAACTGACATCAAACCGTCATGTGTGTTGGGCATTGTGGAATCGTTTCCACCGAATGATTGCCGATGCCTGACACGTGATGAAACCAACAGCTCCTTTCAAACGAGCGCGCGCCTCCATCAAGGATGTTGCAACCCGAGCTGGGTGTGGCATTGCTACGGTTAGTCGCGTTCTCAATGCTTCTGGCCCGACCAGTGTTGCCACGCGTGATCGGGTGCTTGCTGCTGCCGATGAGTTGGGATTTCAGCGCAGCGATATTGGCCGTTCGCTGCGCACACAACGCACGCGGACCATTGGTTGCGTGGTGCCTTCGATCGCCAACCCCGTTTTCGCGCAGGCGCTTCAGGGTTTGCAGCGTGCGGCGCGTTCCGCCGGTCACCAACTCATCGTGAGCGCTTCAAACTACGCTCTGGATCAGGAGCTTGAGGCGGTCACCACATTGCTTGGCAAACAAGTTGATGCGGTGGTGCTCACCGTCAGCGACCCTGCGTCCAGCCAGGCGCTTGATCTCGTGCGCGAACGCGAGCTGCCGCATGCGCTTATGTTCAACCATGCGCCAGGCCTTGCGCCTTGCGCGAGCATCGACAATGCATCTGCTGCCAGTTTGGTGGCTGACGCTTTCGTTGAACATGGTCACCGTCAACTGGGTTTTTTGGCGTTGCGTTTCGGGTCTTCGGATCGCTCGCGTCAGCGCTTTGAAGGGTTTGGCGCGCGCTTGCACGCGCATGGATTTCCGCCGCCCGTTTTGCTGGAAGTTGACGATGACCCAGCTCTGCTTGCGGACCATCTTCCAAGTTTGCTCAAAGCGCACCGGCACCTCACCGGTATCTTTGCGTCCAACGACATGCTGGCGCTGGCGGTCATGCAAGCTACTCGCACGCTGGGTCTGCGCGTTCCCGATGACCTTTCGATTGTCGGCTTTGATGGCATCGCCATCGGTCAGATGGTGGAGCCGACGCTGGCGACTGTGCAGACCGACCCCGAAGCGATGGGCGTTGCCGCTGCCGAGACGGTTTTGGCCGCCTTACGTGAGGACGACCAGTCATCAAGCTGTGATCAAACACGGTTTCATTTTCGACCCGGTGGCTCGCTTTCGCGCTGCCGGGGCGATCAAGCGGACAGTGGAGAGGTTGCAGCCTCTCCACTGCCTTCACCAACCCACCCTCGTGAACCATCACTCAAGAAGGATTGATCCATGAAACATATCTTGGCCGCCGCCATGGTGACAACAGCTCTGTTGGCACCTGGTCAAATAAACGCCACGCAGGCAGCTGATGCTGTTTGCTACAACTGTCCGCCGCAATGGGCTGACTGGGCCTCAATGCTTGAAGCCATTGAAGCCAATCTTGGCATCACCATGCCGCATGACAACAAAAACTCTGGTCAGACGCTCAGCCAGCTGTTGGCCGAACGTGCCGCGCCCATTGCTGACGTCGCTTACTACGGTGTGACGACAGGTATCCGTGCTGCGAGTGAAGGGGTGGTGGAACCCTATCTTCCCGAAGGCTTCGATGAAATCCCAGAAGGTCTGCGCGCCGATGATGGCAGCTGGTTTGCCGTTCATGCCGGAACGCTCGGGCTTTTTGTCAATGTCGACGCACTGGGCGGTGCACCGGTTCCAGCCTGCTGGTCTGACCTCAACGACCCGCAATATCGTGGCATGGTCGGTTATCTTGATCCATCAAGCGCGTTTGTCGGCTATGCCGGTGCGGTTGCGATCAACATGGCCAATGGCGGCGATCTGGACAATTTCGATCCGGCTATCGCGTACTTCCAGACGCTCGGCGAAAACGATCCGATCGTTCCTAAGCAAACCTCCTACGCACGCGTGGTTTCCGGCGAGATCCCCATTCTCTTCGATTATGACTTCAACGCCTACCGCGCCAAGTACGAGGAAGACGGCAATTTCGAGTTCGTCATTCCCTGTGAAGGCACCGTCACCGTGCCGTATGTCATGAGCCTCGTGGCTGACAGCCCGAACCCGGAGCTTGGCCGTCAGGTGCTGGACTTCATCATGTCGGACGAAGGCCAGGCGATCTGGACCAACGCTTATCTGCGTCCTGCTCGCCCAATCGAACTGCCCGAAGAGGTGGCATCTCGCTTCTTGCCGATGAGCGAGTATGAGCGCGCGGCTGCTGTCGATTATGGCGCCATGGAAGCTGCGCAGACAGCCTTTGGCGAGCGTTATTTGGCCGAAGTCGAATAACTTTTCCAACACGCACATGCTGGGGCGCTTTCTTTCAAGGAGGCGCCCTTGCTGAGAGTTCGCCTTATGCGCCGCACCCTGTTTCCCCTTTTCTGTTTGTTGCCCATGGGCATCTTTGCGCTGGCGTTTCTGGCCCTGCCGTTGATGCGTCTGGTGCTTGCCTCCTCGCAAGGCGAGGCGGGTTGGTCGATCTATTGGGATATCCTGCAAACCCCGCGCTACATGGAAACGCTTTTCAACACGGTGGCTGTTTCGCTGGCGGTGACCATCGCCGCATTGGCCATTTCCACAACCGCTGGGCTGTTCCTGGTGCGCAATCGCTTTCCCGGCCGCGGTGTTGTGCTGTCGATCCTGACCTTGCCGCTGGCCTTTCCGGGCGTTGTGATCGGTTTTCTGATCATCCTGCTGGGCGGCCGGCAAGGGTTGGTGAACACCCTGACACCTGGTCATGTGGTGTTTGCTTATTCGATGGTTGGCCTGTTTCTCGGCTATCTCTATTTTTCCATTCCTCGTGTTTTGCTCACGGTGATGGCAGCCAGCGAAAAGCTGGATCCTGATCTGGAAGAAGCAGCACGCTCGCTTGGCGCAGGACCGTTTCAGGTGGTGCGCGATGTCATTCTGCCCGGGCTGATGCCAGCTCTCATCGCATCGGGTGCCATCGCCTTTGCAACCGCCATGGGGGCTTTTGGGACCGCATTCACGCTGGCCACCGATATCGATGTGCTGCCGATGGTGATCTACACAGAGTTCACGTTGGCGGCCAACATTGCCGGCGCCGCTGCTCTATCGGTGCTCTTGGGCGTGGTGACCTGGGCGCTGCTTTTGTTGGCGCGCTCGCTGTCTGGCTCAACCGTTGCGGCGGGAGGCTAAATGGCGCGGATCCTTCAAATCACCGTCACGCTGGCGGCGTGCCTGTTTCTGTTCGTTCCGACACTTCTATCGGTGCTCGCGGGTCTTACCCGGAACTATTTTCAGGGCCTCTCTTCGGGTCTCACCCTTCGGTGGGTGGGCGAGGTTTGGGTGCTTTATGCTGACAGCATTTTTCTCTCCATCGGCATTGCTCTGGCCTGCCTGGTCTGCACGTTGATCTTGGGCGTGCCTGCGGGCTATGCGTTGGCGCGCCATCCAGGCCGCTGGAGCCGTGTGCTGGAAGAATTCATCTCACTGCCATTGGCGGTGCCGGGTCTCGCCTTGGCACTGGCGTTGTTGCAACTTTACGGCACGATGCGTGGGTTTCGCATCTCTTGGACCTTCATTCTTGTCGGGCATGTTCTCTACACTCTGCCGTTCATGGTCCGCTCGGTTCTCGCTGTTCTTTCGGCCATCGACCTTAAAACCTTGGAAGAGGGCGCTGCCTCGCTTGGTGCGCCACCATGGCGGCGGTTCATCGATATCGTCGTGCCCAATGCAACGCCTGGCATTCTGGCCGGTGCGTTGACGGTGGTGACCCTCTCCATCGGCGAGTTCAATCTAACCTGGATGCTGCACACGCCGTTTCTCAAAACGCTACCTGTGGGCCTGGCCGACAGCTACGCATCCATGCGCCTTGAGATCGCCTCGGCCTACACGCTGGTCTTCTTCATCATGATCGTCCCGCTGCTGGTTGCCATGCAGTGGGCGAGCGCCAAAGCCCAGAAATGGGCAGGAACTGTAAGCCCATGACTATTTCTCTTACCGGCTGCGCCAAAACGTTTCCCGATGGTACGCAGGCGCTGCTGCCGACCGATCTTGCCGTCAACGACAGCGAGATTGTTGCCCTTCTTGGGCCCTCAGGGTGCGGAAAGACAACGCTGTTGCGTTTAATCGCCGGGCTTGAAACGCCTGATGCAGATGGCCGCATTCAGTTGGGCGAAGATGATGTGACAACACTGCCGGTGGAGTCACGCCGCGTTGGTATCGTGTTTCAGAATTATGCACTTTTTCCCAATATGAGCGTGCGGGCGAACATCGCCTACGGCCTGAAAATGCAGAAGCAGCCACGCGCAACGATCATCGCGCGCGTGGACGAGGTGATGGGGCTTTGCCGCCTTGAAGGGCTGGCAGATCGCGCCATCACAATGCTTTCAGGGGGGCAGAAACAGCGCGTTGCGTTGGCACGTGCCGTGGCACCGAGTCCGAAACTTTTGCTGTTGGATGAGCCCTTGTCGGCGCTTGATGCAGCTTTGCGCGAGGCACTGCGCGATGAGCTTGCTGGCTTGCTGCGCACCATCGGAACAACGGCGATTTTCGTCACGCACGATCAAAGTGAGGCGCTCGCCATCGCGGATCGCATCGCGGTGATGAACACTGGCCGTATCGAGCAGATCGGTACGCCGATGACGCTGTACCAGCAACCGGCGTCACCTTTCGTGGCCGGGTTTGTCGGCCATGCGGTTCCGCTTGATGGCAAGGCTGAAGGCAATGAATGGGTGACCAGCGCCGGGCGATTCCGGACCAGCGAGCCTGCTGGTGACCGCAAGGTGTTTGTGCGCCCGGAAAGTCTGATGGTCGATGAGGCGGGCAGCCTTTCAGGGACGGTGGCTGCAACCACGTTTATGGGCACTCATCACCGTGTGCTTGTTGCCGGTCTTAATCCGGCGCCGATCCCGGCAACCTATCGCGGTAGCACGCCACCACAACGTGGTCAGCCCGTGCGCCTGGCTATCAACGCCGACGAAGCCCTTCTTCTCTAGTTTTGTGGACTGCACAGACCGATCATGACCGCTATCCTTCAACTCTCCGACACTCATATCGTTCGCGCCGGTGAACGTGCCTATGGCGTGGTCGATACTGGCACGGCCTTGGCGAAGGGAGTTGCTGCCATCAAGCAGATCGCGCCGCAGCTCGGGCCGATCGACGCGATTGTTGTCACCGGCGACCTAACTGATTTTGGTGAGCCGGAAGAGTATGCTCGCTTCCTCGATCTCATGCGTGATCTTCCGGCGCCACTGTTTGCCGTGCCGGGCAACCATGACCGGCGTGAGCCGATGCGCGCGGCTTTTTCAAACACGATTTGGATGCCGTCTGGCGGCCCAATCCAATGGGTTTCGGCGCTGAAGGATTTTGCAATCATCGGTCTTGATACGCTGGTCGAAGGGCAGGGGAGTGGCGCGCTGTGCGAGCAAGGTGTGAGCTTCCTGAAAGCCGCGCTGGATCGGTTGTCGCCCAAGCCGGTGATGATCGCAGTTCACCATCCGCCATTTCTCACCGGCATCCCGACCATGGATGCGCAGGGTTTTGACAATCGCGATGCATTGCTGGCCCTGCTCAGTGACTATGAAGGCCCCGCCCAGATCATCTGCGGACATGTGCATCGCATGGTCGTCAGCTATCTTGGTGCCATCCCGGCTATCATCGCGCCGGGCACGTCGCACGCAGTGAAACTGGAGTTTCGCGCCGAGGAACCCAACAGCTTGATGCTCGAACCGCCTGGCATGATGTTGCACCGGTGGAGTGGATCTGGCTTTCAATCTCACCTTGTCCATTTGGGAGCGTTTGAGGGCCCCTATCCATTCTACAAGGATGACGTTTTGCCTTTGGGCCAGTAACTATGGCCGTACTGTTGCGGTTTCTAGACTGGCTATGATCTGCGTTGCGCGAAGCTGTTCCAGAGCGGATCGGACCTGCGGATTATCCCCACCATCGCGCACCAGAAGAACCCCGGGACGTAGAACGGTAGCGCGAAGCGCGGAGAGCTGAACTCGTTCTGATGGCGAACTATCCAATGCGCCTTCGCCCAGCCTACGGTCCAACCCACCCAGTGTTTGCAACACGTTGGTCAGCCCAGCTTTTTCTATTCGCTGCAGCAAGTGTTTGTCGGACGGGCGTTGGCGCAGGCCAAGTCCTAAGGCGCGTCGTAGGCTGCCTTTTAGGACAAGGGGTTGATTGTCGATCACGGCCACACGTCGTCCGAGACTTTCCACGCTGATTTGCGTGATATCCGTTCCGTTGAGACCTATCTGGCCCTCGGGCGGACAGGCTACGCCAGTCAAGAAAGGGGTGATGTGATCCAGATGTTCGGGACTGAGTGGCACATGACCGCGCGGCGGCACAATTATTAGGTCTTGGCCTGGAAGGCGCAGCTCAAGCGATAGCGGGCCTTTTGGAAGCGGGCTTGCTGGTTCAACAGGCAAGCTGATGGGCCGTTCCAGCAAGGCTCTCAGTTTTTGGTGGGCAGCCTGAAAGGCTGCGGCCTTGTCGGTCAGCGCCATGAGGTTGCGAAGCGGTGTAATCGTCAAAGCCAGCGCGGCCAGGGCGCCGGCAATGGTGCCCGTGCCAAGGTTTTGATTGGCGCCGATTGCAAGAAACGCCGACGCCGCGAGACCTGCTGAAAGATCGGGTATCGCTTTCATGGCTTCGGCGATGCTGCGTCGTCTGATGGCCAGCGACGCCAGTTGGTCAGCTTGGCCCGACAGTTTGGCGGTTTCGCGCGCCAGCCTTTGGGCGGCTTTCAGCTGCGGCGCAAGAGGCATGCGCTCAGCCATATCGGCAGCTATTTTGGCGCGTTGTGCCCGTTGGTTTTTATGCGCCTCAAGCAGGGGCGTCCGCGTCACAAACAGTGTCATCAGGGCAAGGGTGATTATGCTGAGACCGATCCAACCGAATGGCCCATGAAGCGTGAACAAAACAGCCGCCGAACACGGCAGAACGACCAGCGCTTGCACGAGGCGCGGCAGGCCGAGGCCAGGCCACTGTTTGAGCGCGGTTAAATCGCCGATAAACCGCATGAACAGATAACCACGGCGCCGTTGATCAATGTCGCGCTGCGTGCTGGCGCTTGCGTGGGCAAACAGCGTGAGCCTTACGGCCTTTGCGTAGCGCTCGCCAATGGCGTCCGCCAGCACACGAAAACACACCTGCATAATGGCTGCCAAAGCCGCAGAGGCTGCAAGCACGATCAAGATGTTCGCGGCGATGCCCTCTTCTTCGCCCAGTGCGCCAAAGGCTGACCGGGTCGCAAGCGCCGTGCCGGCAAACCCGGCGGCCTGCAAAAGGCAGGCGCCGACAAGTGCAGCAAAAAGCCATCCTCGCCGTTCACCCATCAGGTTTGGAGGTGTCATGCCGCCGCTGCCGACATTTTGGCGCTTACCAAGGTCGCCAACCGGTTGGCTTCGGCAGGGTCGAGCAGGTGTTGCCGGGTGAGTACCTCGATGCCGGTGTTCAGCCGCGCTTCCTCGGTTGCCATGGGTGAGCAGGAGAGCATACCGGTCAAGGCCAACGGTCTGATGCGATTGCGCGCCAGAGATGCGACACCTCCCGAAGCTGCCAATGCGTCTCCACAGGCGAAGATGACACCAGACAGCATAGATTTGAACGCGGGGTCGGCGAGCAGTGCGGCTGTTTCTCTTTGAAAAAGGCCATCGGCGATCTCAAGCACTGCGATATCACACCCTTGATCTTGGGCAGCCACAACCAGATCAATGATCCCGGCCATCAAGCGGTCCAGTGGCTCCATATAGGTGGTTGCCATGCCTGCATCGGTGAAATCGGCCACGAAGGCTGCGCCGGTGTCCACATAGTCGTTGAAGTCGCCAAAGGCGCCAGTTCCGGTGCCCTTTAGCGCGCCAACCTGCCAACCTGCTTTGGTCAGTCCATGGCTAAGAGCCACGGCAGCCGTTGTTTTGCCGGAGTTCATGGCTGTGCCAAAGACAGCAACGATAGGGATCGCGATCACCGAAGTCGCGGCAGGCAAGCCATAATCAGCTGTGTTGATCACCTTGCCATCAGCATCAAGGATGCGACCAAGAGGCTGCACCCGCGTTGGTTCCTTGCGCCGTGCATTGCGGTGAACCATGCGACCAAGACAGCCACCACCTGCCAGCATATCGCAGCCTTTTGGATCAATTTCCGCAAGGCCTTCAAACTGGTCTGGCGCATAGCGAGCGCCACACGGCATTGCGACCAAATCGCCGGGATAAAGAGTGGAAGGTCGACCCGTCGGAAGCTGAATGCGGGCATGCTGACCGATGCTGATAATCCGGCCAAGGATCATGTCTCCAGGTTTGGTGGACGCCCAATCCTTGTCCAAACCATGGGCAAGACTTGGGTCGATGCGGCGCGAGGAAAAGCACCATTTTGCGCGAGGAAAAGTGTTGGTCATGCTGGAAGTCTCCTTGAGAGGTGTTGGGGAATTGGAAGAATGGAAAGAGTGCGTTAGCGACAGACGAGGCTGGTCATTCCGGCGGCTGCGCAGTCTCTGAAACTGTGCGCGCATCCCGGAATCTCGCTTAAGGCAACATCAGGTGGGATCCCGACCTTCTGCGCTTCTACCGACACACATCGTGCGTAGGTGCGTGCGCGTGCTCGGCGGCTCTTGCCCTGGGCAAGGTCGAGCACGGTAGATTTGCGCAATGCTGGATCGCGCGCGTCATCTTGATCACCCACATAGATCCTGAAGCGCAGCTTCAGGAATGTGTCGAGCTGAACGCGGGCAAGAGAGGCGATCTGCTGATTGCGGATCATTTTTCGATCCGGGGTACCGTTTGGGAGCGTCAGGTTAGATCCTAAACCACGGCCAAGCCCCAATCCCATCGGGAACGCAAGCGAGGTATTGGGCAGGCAATACCAGCCAGCGGCTGCCAAATGCAGCGTGTCGATGCGGTTGGGGTAGAGCATGGCAAAACGGTGCGCCAACTGCGCGCCACCGGAATAGCCAAACAGGTCGATCTTGCCAGTCTGGCCAAAACCGAGACTCTGCACTGTGGCGAGAAGTTCAAGCAATGCACGGTCAGCGCGCATCCGACCAATTTGCTGAAAGTGCGGCCAATGTTTCCGGCTAAACCTTGGAACGATCAGGACCTGTCCGCGCGCCAAGCAAGTGGGAGCAAAACTTGCCGAGATGGCTGCTGCGTTACGCGAAATACCATGCAGCGCCAACAGCGGCGGACAGGAAGGGTCAATGTTTGCAGGGACATGGATGGTTGCAGCTAGTGCGCGGTTTTTCAAACGCAGGCTTAGCGTATGGCATATCGGTTGGCGGTCAGCCGTGCTCGCGGTGATGGGTTCAATGAGCATCTGCAACGTCCTTTTTCATGTCGGTTGCGGGGAAAACGCATGGGGTGTGGTTTTATTCCCGTGCGTGCATTTTTTTTGAACGAGAAGTTCCCCAAACGCATTGCGGCGGCACCACGAAGCCGAGGTGCCGCCGCGAAAACGCAGTCTGGATAGGAAGGCTTGACCCTAGAGCGCGCTCAGCGCGTCGGCTTCAGCTTCCAAGCTCAATGGCTCTTCGGCTCCGATGGCTGTCAGATAGCCATCAAGCGCTTCCAAAGACGAGGCCGGTGCGTAGCCATCACCGTTCTGGCTAGCAGCAACGGCAAACCGCAACGACCAGGCCGCATCTTGATGACAGGCAACTGATACCAACGTCTGGCCAGATGACTGGTCCAACTCGAACTCTCGGCAGAACACACCACGACCATCCTGGAAACTGGCGATGGCTTTCAAACTGCTGCCGTCTTCAAGCGCGATCCGCTCGCCTGATGCCACACTGGTGAGGGCCGCTGTCAGGCCAGGTGTATCGAGGCCCGTCATAGCGATCTGCGGTACGTCATCATTGCCCGGCCAAGGCAGAAGAGGCCCGAGGGCAAGCCCGGCCAGCAATGCGATGCTGGCGGCAAGCGGCAACTGCCAAAAAGATGTGCTGCGAGATCGATCCGTCGGCGTGGGGAATGCGACCACAGAGGCATCTGGTGTTGTGCTATCTTCAGTTCCTGCGTTGTGCGCAGCAGCGATGGCTTTGACGGATGCGAGAAGTTCTGCAGAGACAGGCTCAGGCTCTCCCAGACCATCGGCCAGTTTCTGCTTGGATAGATCAAACAGCGCGACACGATCTGCGATGTTGGAGTCGGCCTTGATAGCAGCTTCAACCATAGCGGCTGTGTCGGCATCCAGCTCGCCATCGGCATAAGCCATCAAAGTCTCATCAGAGAAGGGCGGACGTGTCACGGCAGATCTCCTTGTTGCGCTGATAACGCACGGCGCCTCATTTTATTCCCAATTGCGTTGCAAGCGCCGCGCGTCCGCGCGCCAAGCGGCTCATTACGGTGCCGTTTGGAATATCGAGCGCCTGAGAGGCTTCGGCATAGGAAAGGCCTTCCACGCAGACCAGCAGCAGCACCGTACGTTGGTCTTCTGGAAGGGTTTCCAGCGCTTTTTCCGCCTCGTTCAGCGTCATTTTGGCTTCCACCACGTCGCGGCCATCCACACTGATGATTTCAGGTGTGTCGACGACGTCAATCTCCGTCCCGCGGGTCGATTGCTTTCGAGTCATATCAATCCAGGCATTTCGCAGAATGCGGAACAACCAGGCATCAAGACGTGTGGACGGGTCGTAGCTGGCCCGCGCCTTAAAGGCACGTTCAGCTGTTAGCTGAACCAGATCATCAGCAACGTCGCCACGCTTGCAGAGCGACAGCGCGAACCGGCGAAGAACAGGCAGGCTGGCAATCAGATCGTCGCTGAAGGCGTCACTCACAGATTTGCCGATGTTTGCACGCCGGGAAAGACTCCCGATGGTTTAAGGGAATAAAAGGGTCGGTCATACGTTTGCCTTGAACCTCATCTGTGGGCAAGAGCATGGCACATGGATGGGTCAGATCGCTCCCATGCTGATGACGGGTATTTCGGATGGCTCTTTTTCTCAATCGTCTTGCAATTCTGCTTTTGATTGCAGGCCTCATTCTATCACCGACCTGGAACCCTTTGATCGATCATCTGGACGGAACCGCGATGGCGGACGACGATGATGATGATGATGACGATAGTGACGACGACGATGATGACGATGATAGTGATGGCGGCGGGGGTGGCGGTTCCGGCTCTGGTTCGGGCTCAAACTCAGGGTCCGGTCCATCCTCTTCAGGCTCGTCGGGTTTGCGCGAATTCTTCGCGCCGTTCTTGCCCCCCCAACCTCAACCACAAAGGCCAGCGCGGCAGGCGCCGGTAGCGGTTGTTCTTCCAGACAACGCACCCGGCGAGATCGTCACGCTTGGCCTGTCGAGCGAGGACCTCTCGGTTTTGATTGATGACGGCTATGAGCTGATCTCAGAGCAAGTTTTGTCGGGCTTTGATGTGACCAGCCGACGCCTGCGCATTCCAAGCGGAGTTGCTTTGGCAGAGGCTCGCGTGCGCGTTCGCGCGCTTCCAAGCGGGCAGGGCGCGGACTTCAATCATTATTATCGCAGCAATCAAGGCACCGATGAACCTGTCTGCGAAGGCCTGCATTGCGACGCCTGGCGTTTGGTATCTTGGACGCCATCTGACAGCTGTGGCGCGGACATCCGTCTTGGGATGATCGACACCCGGGTCAACGAAGAGCACCAAGTGTTCGCTACTGCCGCGCTCAGCGTCGAGCGTCTGGCTGATGATGCGCTTGATCATTCTCGCGCCGTGCATGGCACCGCTGTCGCGGCGCTCTTGGTCGGTGACGATAATAGCCGTTCTCCCGGCTTGCTGCCGCAAGCTGAGTTGGTGGCGGTCGATGTGTTCTCCCGTGATGGCGCAGACGAACGGACCGATGTCGCGGGGCTTATCAGCGGGCTTGACTATCTGGTCGGCCAGAACGTGCCTGTCATCAATCTTAGCCTTGCTGGTCCAGCGAACGCCGTTCTGGAGGAGTTGGTTCGGCGCATGATTGGGGAACGCGGCACGATCATCGTCGCAGCTGCCGGCAATGCCGGTCCGCATTCAGAGCCGCTTTATCCGGCAGCCTACGAGAATGTCATCGCAGTGACTGCTGTGACACTCGATGGCCGTGTGTATCGCAGGGCAGTGCAGGGGGCTCACATCGATCTGGCCGCCCCTGGCGTGGAAATCTGGTCGGCGGCGTCTGTGAGCGGTGCGCGTTGGCACACAGGCACATCGTTCGCCGCGCCGTTTGTAACGGCTGCCGCGGCGGCTCTTCTCCAAAGCCAACCAGAGCTGACACCTGCTGGCGTTTTGGACGCGTTGACAGAAAGTGCCAGTGATCTCGGGGACCCCGGGCCGGACCAGATATTCGGCCATGGTTTGGTGGCCATGCCTGTGGGCTGCGGCGGCGCGCTGGACGCGTTTGTTCCCTGATTGCTAAGACCTAGGCATCAATGGCCAACTGAACTTTGATGGCTTTGGAGCGATCAAGCGCAACCGCGAAAGCCTCGCGTGCATCGCGTAGTGGGAAGGTATGCGTCAGCACCGGCTCCACATTGATCATCTTCTGGTCAATCAGCGCAACGGCCTCAGCGAATTCCTGATGAAACCGATGGGTTCCCTTGAAGGTGATTTCCTTGCCGACAAGCGCATTGATCGGCATGGGCAGGTTGCCCGCAACGCCGACCTGAACAATCGTGCCGCGCGGGCGCACGCAGTCTATTGCCATGGTGATGGCCGCTGGCGCAGCTGAGCACTCAAACACAACATCGAAGCCATGAGGTGACGTTTTGAACCCGTCCATCTGGGAGGCACTGTTGGCCACATTCACCGTTTCGCTCGCTCCCATTCTCGCGGCTGTTTCAAGCGTGAAATCCGATATATCGGTCGCCACGATCATCTCGGCACCTTGGAGCACAGCAACTGCAATGCAAAGCGCTCCGATAGGGCCGGCACCGGTGACCAGAACGCGTTGACCGCGTAGATCGCCGGCCTGCCGTGCGGCATGAAGACAGACCGCCAGCGGCTCTGCGCAAGCTGCACTCGCCAGGCTGGTTGCCTCGCTGATTTTCACGCACTGCTTAGCTGGGATGACGAGTTGGGTTCGAAAGCCGCCTTGCACATGGGGCAAGGTGCGCGCTGAGCCCAGAAACCGCATTGACACGCAATGCTGAAACTCCTCGCGTTTGCAAAAGTGGCAAGACAAACAGGGTTGACTGGGGTTCACGGCTACGCGGTCGCCAATTTTCACTGCGCCGCTGGGGTCGTCCACCTGCTCAACAATCCCTGCGATCTCATGGCCCAATATGATCGGTTCTTTCACCCTAACAGGGCCAAACCCACCATGGGTATAATAGTGCAAATCGGACCCGCAAATACCGCCTCTGGCAATCTTCACAATTGCCATGCCAGGCGTCAGTTGATCGAGTGCTAGATCTTCAACGCGCAGATCATCCTGACCGTGCAAGCGGCAGACCGTCATGGTGTCGGTCGCAAAACTCATGGCAACAACACTGAGGGCAGCCATGTGGCCAACGGCGGAAAGTAGCAAACCAGAAGCAAGATGAAGATGTTGGTGGCGATGTAAGGCAGGATGGCGATGATCACCGGGCTAAGGGGTAACTTTGCGATGCCGGCACACACGAACAAGCACACGCCAAGGGGTGGTGTGGTCAGGCCGATCATCAAGTTGAGCACAGCAAAGGTCGCAAAGTGCAGCGGGTCGATGCCGACCGATGTTGCCAGCGTTAGAAGCGGCACAAACAGGATGATCAGCGCCGCGATCGTCTCCATGAACATCCCGACAATCAGTAACAGGATGGTGATGATCAAGATGATGACGAAGCGGTTGTCGGTGAATGAGAGAACCGCATCGGCGATTGTCTGCGGGATGCGTTCAGAAACCAAAATCCAGCCGAACACATTGGCAAAACCGACCAGCACCAGGATGCCCGCAGCGGAGACAGCGCTGTCGACAAGGATTTTGGGAACATCTTTGAGCGGCAGTTCGCGATAGACAAACAACCCGACGACCAGCGCGTAAACGCTGGCAACAATGGCCGTTTCGGTTGGCGTTGCGATGCCGCTCAGCAAGCCGTAGAGAATAAGGCCGGTCATCGCCAAGGCCCAGAACGCGCCTGCAAATGAGCGAGCAATTTCACCTGCCCCTTTCCATTCCTGCCGGGGGAAATTCCGCCGACGGGCAATGATGTAGGTGGTGGCCATCATGGCCACGCCCATTAGGATGCCGGGAATGGCGCCCGCCAAAAACATTTTTCCCACTGAAATGCTGGAAAGCGCACCAACGATGATCATCGGTACGCTGGGTGGGATGATCGGTCCAACGGTTGAAGAGGCAGCCGTAACAGCAGCAGAAAAGTCCGCCGGATAGCCAGCCTTTTTCATGCCTGGGATCATGACGCCGCCGATGGAAGCAGCATCGGCAACAGCGGTGCCGGTGATGCCCCCAAACAGCATGGACGCGCCCACATTGGTCAGCCCAAGCCCGCCACGTATCCAGCCCACAAGCGCATTGGCAAAGCGAATGATGCGTTCGGTGATGCCGCCGCGGTTCATCAGATTACCGGCCAGAATGAAGCCTGGAATGCTCAGCAGCACGAAGACATCCATACCGGCGTACATTTTTTGCGGCATGACCACGGGTGGGATGTCCATGACCAGCAGATAAGCCAGCGAGCTTAGGCCCAGCGTGACGGCAATCGGGATGCCGACAACCAGGCCGAAAACGAACACACCAACAAGAACCAGCAAGCCCATGGCGTTATCCGTCCATTCGATTATGCGGCTGGCCTTCGCTGCCAAGCCAGATCATGGCCACAACGCGCAGGGCTGCAAAAAGCAACAGCCCGACAAGCAAGGCGAAGACGGAGAAATGAATGATGTTCATGCGCACACCAAGTGCGGGCGATGTTTGCAATGCGCCAATGGAAACATAGCGCCAGGCTGCCGGGATGAGGATAGCGCAAAGGACAGCCGTTGCAGCTGCTGAGAACAAGCGAAGGCGCCAGGGCCATCTGCCGGGCAGGGACTCGCACACAATGTCGACATTGACCATATCGCTAGAGCGCAGCGCCAGACCGGCGCCAAAGGCAACGGTGAACAGCATTGCAAAGCGGGTTAGCTCTTCGGTCCAAACCGGTGAGGACCCAAAGGTTCGGCCTAGAACCTGGGTCAGGACGGCACCTATCAACACGGCGAAAGAAACACCAACGCCGATCTTGGCAATCACAACAATGGCTTTCTCAACGCGCTGCATGCAGGGCCCCTTGAGTAAGAAGCAAGGAGGCCGTCAAGCACAAGGCTCGACAGCCTCCCCGGGGAGAAACCAGCAAACTGCTAGTTTGAGAACAGGTCTTCCACGATGGGACGAATCTCATCGCTCACATTGGCAAGAACTGCATCGCGCGCCGCGGCCTGGAAAGCAGCGCCATCGACTTCAACAAACTCCATGCCATTGGCTTCAAGATGCGCACGGTCTTCAGCAAGACTGTCGAGCAGCAATCCACGCTCATACTCTTGCGCTGCGGCGGCTGCCTGCATCACCGCTGCCTGATCATCCTCAGACAGGTCCTGCCAGGTTGACTCAGCAATTGTCAGATAGATCCACGAGCGCACGTGCTCAGTCTGGTTCACGTAGTTCTGCACTTCGTTGAAATTCGCCGAGCGAATGAGCGCCAGCGGGTTCTCTTGGCCATCAATCACGCCACTCTGCAGCGAGGTGAAAACCTCCGAAAACGCCATCGGCGTTGGTGATGCACCAAGGGCACTCCAAACATCCACGAAAAGCGGCACATTGGGCACGCGCATGCGCATGCCATCCAGATCATCAGGCGAGGCAATTGCGCGCTGCGATGTCAGATTGCGCGGGCCACGAGCGAAGTAAGCGACGGGGCGAACTTGAGCACGCTCGATGATCTGCGCTTCGATGTCATCACCGATATCACCGGATGCGACCTCGTCCATGTGGTCAAGTGAGCGGTAGGCGTAAGGCACGGCCAGCAGCGCGGCCATCGGCGCCCAGTTCTGCAAGCTTTCGCCAGTGATTGTCATATCGACGGTGCCAAGCTGCATGCCGTTGATGAGATCGATCTCTTTGCCCAGTGACTCATTGGGGAAGACCTCGACAGCGATGCGTCCATCGGTCAGCTCAGAAAGCTCGTCGCCGAAGCGCACCGCCGCCAAGTGCCAAGCGTTCTGCTCATTGGCAAGGTGACCCAACTGCAAGGTCACCTCTTGGGCAAAAGCGGCTGTGGATGTTACGGCAGAAATGCATGTTGCAGCGGCAAGCGCTGTTAGTGTTTTGAAATGTTTCATTGTTTCCTCCGGGTTTTTTGGTTTTGGTGTTTTCATCCTCTCGCCGGTGATCAATCAAAGTACTGCGGGTACAAAGATTGGATCTTTGGCAGTGACTTGAGAATTTCTTGAAGGTGGGTGC
This sequence comes from Pseudomonadota bacterium, assembly GCA_039814945.1. Classification (GTDB taxonomy): domain Bacteria; phylum Pseudomonadota; class Alphaproteobacteria; order Rhizobiales; family MH13; genus MH13. The sequence continues at coordinate 115,439 of JBCCAF010000009.1, read as the reverse complement.
GCATGGCTGCCTCCGCCGAGGCGACGTTGGCCTTCTCGATTGCGTCAACAATCGCTGTATGCTGCTTCACCAGCGTGAATACGGGGAATTCTTCGTAAGAAATGAAGCGTACGCGATCCATTTGCGATTTGATGGCGTCAAGATAGTTCCATGATTGGGCAACGCCAGCGGCCCGGGCCAGCGTGCGATGGAACAGCTCGTCAAGCTCAATGAAGCGTTTGGAGTTCGCATCTTCAAGTTCGCTCTGGCGCGTGATTTGCGCCCTCAACTCGCGCACCAGCGCCACGTCAGGTTGTGCGGCTATCTTGGCAACGATATCGGCTTCAACGGCCTCACGCACAAAACGCCCATTGAGAACCGCATCGTAGTTGATGCGTTTAACGAACGTTCCGCGTTGCGGGCGAATTTCCAGCAAGCCCTCGTCAGCGAGCGTGATGAATGCCTCGCGCACTGGCTGCCGACTGACACTGTATTGCTTGGCAAGCTCCGGTTCTGACAGGCGGCTCATGGGCTTCAGGTCATTGCGGATGATCCGGCTTCTTAAAATCAGACGCAGCTGCGGACTGACCGCTCGAAGGGGGTCGAGACGCCAAGCGTTTAGATCATCCAGAACCAGGGTCATGCGTTTACTCCTGGCCAAACGCTACTTACATACTTCCATACATGTCAACAGTGCACTCGTATTTGATGATTTTTATAATAAATACAAAAGGTTATTATGTATCAATGAGGTGAGTTTTTTCGGTTCGGCTTAGATGATGGCAGTACCGCGCGCTCAGGCGGCGTGCGCAAGGCTAACGGTATTAACACCGCCTCGCTATTCGCTCCTTACTGGAACGAAAACTCCCAGCGCTCACATGATTCGACCTAAACAAGACAGGCTCTAGAAAGCCAATCTTGCGCTCAGATGGCCCTCAACAGCGTGGCTGCCATTGCTGCCAAAGCCGGTTTCCAGCGCGGCATTAAAATCCAGTCGGTCGCTCTGGATGAGCGACAGGCGCAGCCCGGCAAAAGCGCTTGTTCTGTTGGCCTGACCGCCTGAGGCAAAGGCAAGGGTTTGGCCCAACAGGGTCGCGTTGATCGTGTCGCCGCCCACCCGCTGGCGACCGTCAATGCCAATATAAGGCGAGAACTGATAGTTGATATCACCGGCTGCCATTGCCTCCACAATGGCTGCAAGTTCAAAGCGGCCATGAAGCAGGTGCACATCACGATCGGCGACGGTCAGTGGTGCGGTGGTGCCGGTTTCGCTGTAGCCGTCAAGAAACAGCCCAGTGTAGCCCGCGCTCACCGTTGGTTGCAGCACCACGCCCAAGCCATCGAACCGGCTGCTCAGTGCGGCTTGCGGGGCTACAAAAAGGCCATCTGTGCTGCCGGTTACGGTTTGCAGGCCGTTGACCTGATTGTTGTCAACCAGTCGACTGCCGTTCTGACCAATGGTGCCGCCCGTCAGGCCAAGATCAAGGGTGAGTACATTACCGTCAAAGGAGGCATACGCCCCGCCAAAGAGGCTTTGCGCATCATCGTCAGACTGTGAAAATCCGACAAAGCCGCCAAGCCGGATGTCGGGATTAAGCGGCACATCAAGCCCGGCAAGTATGCCCCCGATCACATGGTCGGTATCGGTGGAAGAGGCCGTGTCTTCTTCATAGTGGCTGGCGAAAACGGTTGCCCACACATGACTGTCGGGACCGTCACCAGTGGTTGGAAGAAAAGCCGAGCGCGAGTCAGTTCCGGTTTGGCTGTAAGCCAAAGCGCTGACAAAGCTGCCATGATCTCGGCCTGACTGATTGCGGCCATCGCCGACATTGCTGAAGACGGCTTGCCAAATGCTCTGCCGCAAAGCCGAGACCATTGCCTCTTGCCCACCCATAAGAGCGCTGTCGACCACCACCACGCGCGTTCCATCGGTCACAAAGGGTGCGCCATCGGTTGTGATGACGTTTGGCAGGGTGGTGAATGTGTGGTCGATCGAGAGCCCGCTGCCGACATGAAGGCTGTTGGTTCCCCCGCCAAGATCAATGGCGCCGAAGATATCGGAGCCGGGCAACAGGGTAAGCGTCGTGTCGCCAGCGCCTGTTTCCCGAATGGCATTGGTACCCCCGGTGATCGCGCCACTGTTGGTCAGGCTGGTGATGACATCGTCCGATAACACACCATGATTGCCGCCGGAGATCGTCCCATTGTTGATCAGAGTGCCGATGGTTTCCGACGCAAACACACCATGATCACCGCCAGACAGTGTGCCATTGTTGGTTAGAATGGTGATGTCACGTGCCGTCACACCGTCATCGTTGCTCCCGGAGATCGTGCCGTTGTTGGTTAGGTTGCTGATGAAAGATGTTGCAAACACACCATCATCTCCGCCGGAGATTGTGCCATTGTTGGTTAGGGTGTGGAGTGCATTTACCCTCAAAGCATCTTCATCACGGCCAGAGATTGTGCCGTTGTTGGTTAAGTCGTTGATGAGGGCATCTGCAAACACACCATATTCGCCGCCGGAAATTGTGCCGTCATTGATCAGCGTACCGATGTCACGCACCGCTACGCCACGATCATCAAGAGAGGCGATGGTGCCGTTGTTGATAAGAGTTCCGATCGTACCAGATGCGCTGATGGCAACATCACCGGCGCCAATTGCATCGCGAATGGTACCGTTGTTCAGCAATGTTCCATTAATATCATTGCTGATGCGAATAATTGCGGCGCCCCCGCGGTCTGCGCCGCTGTCATCGACTGTCACGCCCTCGTTGACGGTTAGGTCAACAATGTCCGTCCCGAAATCAAATCCATCGGTGTCGTTGGCGGCACAGGTGACAAAAAAGGCAACTTCGACACATTGGGCGGCGGCCGGGCTGGTCGACAGCGCCAATGGAGTCACGACTGCCGGAAGCGCAACAAGAATGACTGGCAGAATGCAAACGCGTTGAAAAATGGAGATAAAATAAGACATTGGTTCGTACGCACCAAGAGATAGTCAGTTAGGCATCGCGATGGATCGCGCTAATTGAGATGCGCCGTGAGCGTAACGCCCACCGAATGGGACAGCATGTCATCGAAGCGATAGGTCGTGACTTCGTTCACACCCGTTGTCTGACGGATTTCCGGCCCATTGACGAACAGCAGCCGGTAGCCAAGGCCGGCGGAAAACCTGTCACTGATCGCCCAGTTAAGGCCGGCGCCAAGCTGAGCGGCCAGTTCGACCGATGAGGCTTGCGGACCGTAACCAGGAAAACTCGTGTAGGTCAGATCGGATTGCACCAAAGCCGCACCCACACCGCCGCCGACATAGGGTGTGAGGCCCCAGGAGCCGCCGAACAGGGGGATATCGACCCAAAGATTGCCCATCAGCGTATAGGTATCGATGTCTCCGTGACCGGAATAGGAGGTGGTTGTAGTGGCCCCAACCAATATCTCGTCAATCGAACCTTGACCGGAACGGTTGAAGCCAAACTCCACTTCCGCCCGCAGATGCTCGTTTATCCGGCCGCCAGCTGCAAATCGGGCCGCAAAGCCCCTTTCCTGCCTGTATGTCTCTTTGGAATAGGGAACATCGTTGGTCAGCGTATCCGTCTCAATATCAGGCAAGAAGTGGCCGCCGACGAACGTGCTGACGTACAGGCTGTCCATCCAATTGGTGACGAAATCGTTGGCTGATGCAGCGGTGGGTGCAGCCACCGATCCGATAATTGCCGTTAGGGACAGGTAGAGAAACGTCTTTTTCATTTTGCCTAAGGCACATCTTGCAGCGCCGCTCCGTGTTGACAGTTGGCGCGAAACTAGTGTCTGCCTGACAACGCGGATAGATGATGGCGTGAATAGGAACTATTTAAGTTATGAATATGCGTGAGATCGATCTGAACCTGCTGGTCGTGTTCGAAGCAATCTATTCGGTGGGCAACATTTCGCGGGCGGCTGATAAGCTGAATTTGACTCAGCCCGCGCTGTCCAACGCACTGGCCCGGCTGCGCAAACAGTTGGATAACCCGCTTTTTGTGCGCAGCGGCAATGGCGTTGTGCCCACCGCATTGGCCGATGAGATTATCGATCCCATTCGTGATGCGCTGTTCGCCATTGAGCAGAGCATTATGCCCAAGGATGCGTTTGATCCCGCGGTCACCAAACGCCACTTTCGGCTGATCGTTGCTGATCCGCTGGAGCAGATCGTTATGGGCTCATTGCTTCGCACAATCGGCCACCAAAGCCAGATCAGTTTCGAGCTTCAGCCCCCACAAACCACCAACATCGAAACAGCCTTGCTGGAGGGAAACGTGGATCTGGCTGTTTTCCTGATGCCGATCCGTGTTGCTGAGCTGAACAACACACCGCTTTGCTCCGTCGACCCAGTTATTATCGCCCGTCATGATCACCCAAGGGTTGGCGTTCAATCATCTCGGGAAGAGGTGATGCGCGAAGGTGTTGTGAGCCTTGCCCTCAGCCCCGGTAAGCTGGAAAATTCGGAGAAGGTGAACATTCTGAAACGCTTTAAAGTGCGTCAGGTTTGCCAGGTTTCCAAGGTTAGCTCCATTGCGCAGCTTGTTTCGGAGAGCGATCTGGTGGGGTTTATACCATCGATTTATGCGCGGAAACTGGCCCCCGGATATGGGCTGCAAATTCTCAAAGTGCCGGTGCCAGAGATTGAGCAAAAGTTCCAGCTGATCTGGCATCGTCGGTTTGATTCTGATGTCGGTCACACTTGGTTGCGAGACAACATCACGCGGGCTGTTGTGCAAGCTCAGGACGCTCAAGGCGTTGCTGAAAGCTGAGTCGTGTTGGCTATTGCACTGCCGCGCGCGGCGCCATCGACTGCGCGACCTTCCAATAGTGGAAAGCGGCCCAGATGCCGCAAACCTGAATGAAGCTGAGCGCAAGGCCGATTGAGCGGGCGCCCTGTGTGGCGGCCATATGGTCGCTTAATGCGCCGACAACCGTTGGGCCAAGGCCCAAGCCGACAATGTTGAACGCAAACAGCGTGATCGCGGTCGCCATGGGCCGCAATTCGCTTGGCATCCGACCATGCATGTACGCGAGGCTCGGTGCCCAAAACACAGTGGCAAGAGAAGCAGAGACAGCAAAGGATGCCAAGGCAAACGGCGTTGACTCAAGAAACAAGAAACAAAGCACGAATGGTTTGGCGATGATGATAGCAAGCCCAGCTATGGCAATGCGCCACCGAGCGTCCTGCCGACCCAGTCGATCTGCAAGCCGACCTGAGAAGAACGCTCCCAATGCACCGCCTATGCCAATGACGAGGGCCAAGACGATGCCAGCCTGCGCAATGTTCAATCCATGGACTCGAATCATGAAAACGGCATTCCAGCTAAGGGCGCCATAGGTCACCACGCCGGTAACGCAGACCGCAATCAGCGTATGCAAAAGGCTCCGGTCGGTCCAAAAGTGGTGCAGGGTTTCGGTCAGAAGTGCCCTGTTGAGATCGCTGGGCTTTGGTTTGGAACGGTTTGGCTCCTTGACATAGAGCCAGACCAAGATGGTGAGCATCACGCCCGGCAAACCTGCGATGATAAAGGCCCAGCGCCAGCCAATCATTTGACCGACGATGCCGCCAACCAGGAAAGCGAAAAGCACGCCAATGTTGCTGCCCGACACCAAGACCGCGAAGGCGGATGTCCGGCGGGTTTCAGGAAAAAAATCAGCGATCAGCGAGTGGGCAGGCGCAACACCGCCAGCCTCACCAACGCCGACACCCAGCCGTGTGATCAAAAGGTGCGCAAAGCTCTGCGCGCCCGATGTCGCGATCGTCAGTGCGCCGCTAACAAGGACAGATATCGCAATGATGATGCGGCGCGGGTACCAAGCGGCCAACCGTGCCAAAGGTATGCCACAGACGACGAACACCAAGGCGAATACCGCGCCGGATAGCAACCCTAACTGGGTGTCGGACAGAGAGAACTCCTGTCCAATGGCGTTGAGCGATACGCTCATCACCTGCCGTTCCAGATGGCCGACCGCAAATGTCGCAGCGAGGATCATCAAGGCCTGTTTGCGGCGATTCATTGTGTTTCCTAGGCGGGGTGTCACGGACCTGTCTTTGCCCAGATGCGCGCACAAAAAGCAAATGGGCTTGTATTTGAAAGCGCCTGCTTGCGCCAAGATACGCGCCAGTTCCTTCGATATCGCCTGTTCTGTGCCAAACCGTCGATAGGCATCTGATCCCTTGACAGATTGCACCTGGTGCGACCCAATTGATGCGGGGCTGAAACTGACAATTCGATGCTGGTGTCCAGATGGCGAAAAAACCGACCTTCGTTTCTCCACACGTGGAGAAGGACGACGCTGGCAAACCGGACGCTGGCAGTCCGGCGCCAACACGCCTTTACCGTGACCCTGCTGATGGCCCGTCGCCTGATCGAGGATCGGTGGCCACAAACCCCACACGCATTATGAGCGAACAACCTGCGCCGCCGCCGCTCAATGATGGCGATGGTGGTGCAACGACGCGGTTGCTCGTGAAAGAACCTGATGTTTCGGATGTGACCCGTCTGGTCTCACCGCTTAAGGCACCCGGCGACGATAAAACCGAGGCTATGCAGAGCGAGGATCGGCTAGTCGCACCAGTGGTGGGCTGGCTTGTTGTGGTGGACGGGCCGGGCCGCGGAACAGGCATTCCCTTTGGTGCCGGTATGAACGCCATTGGGCGTGGCGCCGACAATGCCGTGGTTCTTGATTTTGGCGATGAAGATATCACCGACGATCCGCACGCTTTCATCGTCTATGATGAAGAGAAACGATCTTTCCACGTCACGCATGCTGGCCAGAACAGCGTCGTTCGGCTCGATGACCAACCCCTTTTGGAGGCCAAACACATCGACAATGGTGCACATGTGCGCATCGGCCAGACCACGTTGCGCTTCACGGCGTTTTGCGGATCTGGTTTTGATTGGTCGAGCGACTGAGTGACGCCCGCCGTGAACAGTGATTTCAGCGATTATGATGTTGCCAGTGCGATCTGGAAGGGTATGCGCCCTTACCAGGAAGACAGCCTGTCGACCGATTTTCACGCCGGTTTGCCGCAAGGTTTTGCCATCATTGCCGATGGGATGGGGGGGCACGCGGCCGGCGATGTCGCATCCAATCTGGCCGCTGTTCAGGGGGCAGGGCATCTGAAGTTTGCCATGCAGGACATCGCCGGGCGGGAAGAAAACCTTCCCGGTGAAATGCGTTCTGTCATCGAGAAAGCCAATGCGGCGATCTCCGATCGCGTTGGTCAAGACAGCCGCGTTGCCGGTATGGGCACCACCTTGCTGGCCGTCGCGCTTGTTGAAAACCGGCTCTATTGGGGATCGGTTGGTGATAGCCCCCTCTATTTGGTGAGGGATGGGGCGTTGCGCCAACTCAACCAAGATCACTCCATGGCCCCGGTTATTGCTGCGATGGTTGAGCGCGGCGAAATCACCCCTGAGCAAGGAAAACAACACCCGGATCGCAATGCTCTGACATCTGTGCTGATGGGCGAGCGTATCGAGAAGTCCGACGTGCCGGATAGTGGCTTTGAGTTGCTGCCTAACGATGTGTTGATCGCCGCCAGCGATGGGCTGCAATTCCTACAAGAGGATCACATTTCCGAGCGCGTTAAGGATGCACTGCCGGCTTCAAGCGCGCAGATATGCAACGCCTTGATGCAGGCATTGAAAGACCTTGAGGACCCGCAGCAAGACAATTCAGCCATTGTTGTGATCCAGCGGCGCAAGGATGGCCCGGAGGTAAGTCAAGACGCGGTTTCAGAGGATGAAGATGCACCTGTCGAACCCTCCGCGCCCGTCCTTTCATCGCGGCCCATCGCGGACAATCAACAACCGAGAACCCGCATCCTTTCCAACGAACCTACCGACGGCAGCAGTTCTGCTGATGATCAGGTGTTGGATACCCCTGCGCGCGCAGAGCATGTTGGCAATCTTGGCTCTGAGGCATCGCCGTCTTCTTCATCACAAAAGTCGATTTTGTTCTTCGTGCTTGGACTGGCCGCAATAGCTGCTGTGGCCTTGTTTCTGCGTTGAGGTTGGCAGGCATAACACATACTGATTGTCATCGACTGTTCACGTTTTTGTTTGGATGCGAGGCCTTGGCTTCGCTCGAACAATTCGCTTAGGTTTCACGTTGGGGACGACAAGGCGCTGGGGAACGGAATGGGCAAAGCGGAAATCTCGATTTGGCAGGCCTCGTCAGGCGCAGTTTTGCTTTCCGCCTTGGAAGTGCATTTGCCTGTCGAACTTGGCAGACACGGACCTGACGATGCGGGTCGACTGATCGACGCAAACGGCAAAGAAGTGCTGTTCGGGTCGGGGTTGGCGACACTCTCGCGGCATCACATGGAGATTACGGTCAGTGACACCGGAGGGGCCAGCGTCATCGACCGGTCCAGCAATGGCGTGCAGCGTAAAATGCCCGGCGAGCCCAACAGCATACTCGGCAGAGATGGTGTGGACCAACTGCCCGTTGGCAGCCAGCGTCAATACGAGACGGTTGGGCTGGTGATTGAGATCAATCTTCCGCATGCCTCGCGGCCGCTGGAAGCTGGTGCCGCAAGGCAAAAGATCTACGCCGTCTATGATAGCGCAAGCGCTGGACGGCCTAAGGCTATCGATCTAACCGACGGTTATCTTTGCCTTATTCGCGATGCCAGCTCTGTTCGTATGGAGCGTAAGGAAGGACCGTCAGCGAGTGACGTTCAGCAGGCGGTCAAGGAAGCGCGGCAAGTGTGCCTGGCTGTTGTCGGCGGAGATGATCAAGGGCGAACCGTTGTTTTGCCTGGTCAGAACCGCAGCGTGGTTTGCAATCGCCGCGCGCTTCCTGAAGGCACCCCCTTTGCTCTGGCGCATATGGACACCCTGGAAATTGGCGGGCTGGACCTGCGCATCATGGAAGAAGGCGGGGAGCAGCCGATTGTGTGCGTCAACCCTGATTGCCGGCAAATGAACGCTTATGAGGTCGGCGGCAATTGCCGGTATTGCGGGACCCGATTGGGCGATGGCCGCACGCAAAAACTCCCAATTGGGGCCTAGTTATGCTTACCTATCCAATCATCTTTCAGGTTCAGCAGGTTTCTGATCTTGGCAACCCGGTGGGCGATGCCAGGATGCTCAAGTGCGAAAGCCCTGGCGAGTTTTCAGTCGGCAAGTCCAAAGACTGTGACGTCCAGTTGGAAGGCCAGTCCGTTTCGCGGCACCACCTGCTGCTCATTCTGGGCGAGGATGCCGTCAGGATTCGTGATGATGACAGCACCAACGGAACCTTCCTGAACGGCACACGCGTTGCCGATGCTGAAGTGGTTGCTGGCGATCAGATCGAGTTGCCGGGATGGCATATCGTGCTCATGGGGCGCGATGCCAAGGAGCCAACATTGGCGGCAACATCGGACGCTGTTGTTCTTAGCCGCCTGATAACCGGTGATTCTGGGGAAGTTGCCGTTCCGCCGCCGATTGATCCTTATGCTGAGCTGTTTGGTGGCAAGAGCGAGGTAAGCGTTGAAGAGCTGACTCAGAGCGGTCATCCCATAAGCGAGGTCAAATTTTGCGCCGTTGGCGGTGGACTTGGTTCGTTTGTTTGGGTGGATCACCTGCGCTGCTACGGCGTTAAAGCCGGCGATATCGCTGTGGTTGGCACTGAAAGCGCCTGCTACGAGACCTACAAACGCTACTGCAAGAACAGCCAAATTCCCGACCATGAGCGGTTGCGGTCGAACTCGCTATCGAGGCCGGACAATATTTGGGGCTTTCCTGGTTACGCATTGCGCGAAGTTTTTCGCGGTCAAGCCTCTGGCATCAAAGGCGTTTTTGAAGTTTTTGGTGAGCCGACACTGGCGCAAAGTTATACACCGCGTGCTGGTGATGTTTTTGACTCGTTGGACAAGGAAGCCAAACGCATCCAATGGGATGCCATGTCCCGGCAAGGGCAGGTTCGCCGCCTGCGCAAAACCAATGATGGTCGTTATTGCATTGCCTACCAGCCGCGCGGTGATGATAGGGGCGCTGAGCGTGCGAAGATGGCGCTGATCATCGCCGACGTGGTGCATCTCTCAACCGGTTATCCGGCCACGCGTTTTGTCGATGATTTTCAAACCTTTGTTGCCAACCACCCTAACAAACGATCCCTTGTCGCTAACGCTTACGAACCCCACGACCAGATTTATAGTGCCATCGAAAACCGCGATGAACCGATCTTTGTCGTGGTGCGGGGTCGTGGCATTGTTGCAAGCCGCATTTTGCAGCGGCTCAGCGAGGCGCGTGCCAAGAACCCGCAGATCAAAATCATCCATTCCATGCGCAGTGGTTTGGGTTCACGAGACGGGGCTAAGTACGGGCGTGCCAAGCGTTCGGTGATCAACAATGTCGAGATCCAACCCTTCAACTGGCCGAAGGCGGCATGGGGCGGTGATCTTCGCTTTGAATACGAGAAAGCCGATGATGAACGCCGTGGCGAAATTCTTTCAACGCTTGGCGGCACCTCAACAGCCTACCGTTCTGATTGGGTGGCGATTGCTGAACGTGGGTCGGAAGAAGACTGGTATCGCGTGGTGTTCGGGTCCATCAGCGAACTCACCCCGGCAGATGGCACCGATGATCGTATTCGGGTGCTGATCGAAACGCCTGAAAAACACCGTGAAGAGCTTTTTGCGCATTATCTGATCGACTGTACCGGGTTGATTGCGGACATTCGCCGGTCGCCGTTTATGGCCGATCTTCTGGACATCTATGACCTGCCGCGCAACCACGCTTACGCGGTCGAAGATGGCCAAGCGCAGAAGCGCGGACCAACCGGATTGCAGGTAACCAATGATTTTGAGATCAGCGGTTTATCGAACGGGCAGGGGCGGGCCTATGCGGCTGGTACGATCACAACAGGCGGACCGTACCTCGCCGTCGATAGCTTTCTGGGCCTGCAATATTCTGCCCTAAGATCGGTGGATCATTTGGTCACTGATAAAACCCACAAGGTTCGCGATCTTTCGCCCTTACGCTCACTGTCTCAGTGGGTGAAATGGGCGGTTGGCAGCGCGCCGTAACGGAGGCCCAAGAGATGATCCCCACGCTTTCGGGCCGCATTCAAACCCGGTTGTTTCTGTTTGTGTTTCTCGGTCTGCCGATCACCGCGTTGTTCGCCTATACGCACAATGGATGGTCATGGGACTGGAACCAGGCGCAGGTGTTTTTTCTGTTCCTCACCACCTTGCTGGGGGTCGGGTTGATTTTGGACCCTGTCTATATTCTCATCCAGTCTTTGCGCTGGGATCGTGATTGGCCGTTTGCCTTCCAATTCTTCTTCTCGATCATCGAGTTCGGCATCGTGGTTGGCCTGATGATCAACAACTGGATCCCGTGGCTACCCATGGGTAGTGGCAAGGGAGCGGTGGAACTACAAACCGTTACACTGCATTTTGTAAGCGTCTTTATTCCAACTTTTCTGGCGCTTTTGGGCCCGTTGTCGGTGTTTTTCATTCGTTGGCGGTTCAAGGCCGGTCAGTTTGGAAAGCTCTAGCCCATGAAGCGCTTGGTGCAGACATGGATACCAATCCATCTGCTCGCCTTGGCTGGTGCGTACGCTCTTCTGTTTTGGCAGTCATCGCTGACCCTTGAGGTTCTGCTCGGCCTTTGGTTCTTCGTCCCCGTTGGCGTGCTTGGCGCTATTATCGCCAATGCGACAGGAACCGGTGGCGGCGTGGTGTTCGTTCCGGTGTTTGCAGCTCTTCAAGACGGCGCCATCATGGTGCCAGACGCGCTGCTGGGTTTGCTGCCGCGCAACGCCAATGAAGGTGTGGCTGTCTCGTTCACCATTCAGTGCTTTGGCATGTCCATCGGTGCGCTGACCTGGGCGCATGCTATTTTTGTCAAAGACAGTTTGAAGTGGGATGAGAAAATCGCGCCCCACACATTGCTGGCGTTGACCACTGCGCCGCTCGCGACCGGCATACCAGCGCTGCTCCTAACCCAAGCCTTTGTGCAGATTGATGGCGCGCAACTGATTGTTTGGTTTAAGTTTTTCTCGCTAGCACTCGGCGTGACCCTTCTGATCTTTACCTGGGTTCAACGCCAACAGTCAGCGCTTGAACGTAAGCTCACGGTGGGACCGGGTGAGCTTTGGGTGCTGCTGGCCCTGGGTGCTTTGGGCGGCGGCGTCACCGCGCTTTTCTCGGTGGGCATTGGGGAGTTTTTGGCCATCTACTTAATTTTGAGACGGTTCCCGACCAAGGTGGCGATTGCCGTTGCTGTCTGGGTCTCGGTCGTCTGCGTTTTCACCGGCTTTTGGGACAATTATTTCGCAGGTCTTGTTCGCTTGGAAATCGCACTGATTGCTGTACCAGGCGCCATCCTTGGTGGGTTCTTGGCCAAAGGCATAGCATCGCTTCTTGGGTCGCTCTGGCTGAAGACGGCAGCATCGCTATGGATCATCGCGTCGAGCGTCTATCTGCTCGTAACCTGACGATTCGGGACGTTAGCGAGACGCAAGACCCTGAATCTGCAGGGTCGCATCACAGGTTTCATCTTGAACAAATGTTCCCACCCACACATCAAGTCTGGCAGCTTCTTCGGCATTGAAGGCTTCGATGTTGGGTATCATCAGACGGGGCTGAAGGTTTCCGTTGGAATCATCATCGAAGTACCAGATCGTGGTGGGGCTGTTGACCAGCAATGTGGTGTCGCATTCGGCGGTTACAGAGAACTCCACCAGACCATCATTGCTTGCGATCTCTGAAAGCAATACCGAGATATTCGGCGCCTCAGACACATAGCCGCGACCGGTGGCGTTGGGGCAATCGGCCAATGCGGCGTCTCCACCAGCGCTCAACCGATAGCTCGGTGCATTGGACTGCAAAAAACTGCCGGTTAGTGCGACGATGCGTGCCGCCCTGGCATCAAAGTTGGGGCAGCCAGCCGGTATCGTGGTGCCGCCACTTCGCTCCGCCGAAGCGAGGTCAACCAACGCTTGGTCTCGTTGTTGTTCAGCGGCGGCAAGGTCTACTCGCGCTTGGTCAAGCTGGATTTGCTGATCGCTTAAGGATTCAACAAGGCCCTCCAGGTCCACGATTCTGGCATTTGCCGCAGAGAGATCGGTCTGCAGCGTGCCAGCCTCTTCAGCACTCATGCCTCCGCTACCAAGCAACATATAAGCTGCCCCGGCCAGCACCGCGACACCCACGCCACTGAGCAATGCGCCGCGCAGGAAACCGCCCGAACCCGTTGCTGATGACGCAGGCACCGGAGAGGGGGTTGAAGCAAGGTCGGGTGGCAAGGCTCGTGTTACCGCAGCATCAAGCTTGTCCAGCCAGGCTTTGGCCGACTGGGGCCGTTCCTTCTGGGAAATGGCCATCGATCGGTCGATCAGCGAAAGGAGCGCCTGATCATGATCAGCAAAGCGCCCGGAGAGCGCCTGATAAGGATCAGGTTCTGCGGTGGCAACGTTTTGAATGCGCACATCGGCAGCAGGCGGCGCTTCGCCAGCAATGGCATGATAGAGCGTCGCGGCCAGTGAATAGAGATCGCTTGATGGGCTTTGTTCGGCACCGGTGGTGTAAAATTCGCTAGGCGAATACCCGTCCGACACAACGCGGAAGGTGCCCATCTTACGCGTTTCAGCGCGGACCTGCTGACGCGCTGCGCCAAAATCAATTAAAATGGGGCGACCGAAGCGATCAATGCGGATGTTTGAGGGCTTGATATCACGGTGCAACAGCCCGCTCTCGTGCAAATAGGTAAGGCCGCTGATCAGCTCACGGGCAAGTTTTAGCACCGTTTCTGGTGTCAGACTTTCCTTTTGGGCATTGATCACTTCCTGCAAATCATGGCCGTGGATAAAATCCATCGCCATGTAGGCTGTTCCGTTTTCTTCAAACAGCGTTTGCACATGAACCACGTGGGGGTGGGACAATCCTGCAAGCAGGCGTGCTTCGCGAAGAAAAAGGTTGCGTGCGGTGCTGAAAGAGGCCGCCGTCGACTCGCTGGCAGCGCTAACAGACCTGCTCGATGATCGGGCTACCAATCCGAGCGGAAAGCACTCTTTAAGCGCGACGTCACGGTCCAGATTGTCTTTGGCAAGGTAGGTGATCCCAAACCCGCCAGCAGCAATATTGCGAATGATTTTGTACTGGCCGCCATTCAGCTCGGCACCCACGGGCAATTCGCCCGGTGGGCCATCCGGTAAAGGACGGGTCAGTTGATCGTCGTCACCCATTGATCTTTGATTTCCATTCTCCGCCCCGACCAATCAGAATTATGACCAGACTAGTGCGGGATTGTAAATCCAAGGCGACCAAATCGCTGGCATGTGTTCATCGATTGCTTTGCCGGCTAAGGCGGGTACGTGGCTGCGCACTTACGTTCTGTTTGGTCGGCCAGACCCGCAGAACCACCCTGATTACATCGGCTTCCATCGCTAATGTTTGATCATCTTTTTATAGTGACCATGTAATCTAATCCTATCAAAGTACTGAAATTGTGTGAAAAAATCTTACATAAAATAAATGAAACGTTTCATATTGACATCGTTTCATTTTACCGACCACGATGCGCTTGGTTGACCTTGCGCCACCATAAGCAGGGCAACCAGGGAACGTGAAACACGAAGGAGGCTTCCATGAAGCTGATGAAAACGCTCGGGCTGGCCGCTGCAGGTCTTGCCCTCTCTGTAGGCATGGTCGCAGCAGATGACCGGCCCGTGGTCGGTCTCATCATGAAATCGCTGGCCAATGAATTTTTCCAAAATATGCTCCAGGGCGCTGAGGCCCACGAGATGGAGCGTGGCGACTATGAGCTGCTTGCTGTTGGCATGCAAAACGAGACCGATTTTGAGTCTCAAATCAACGCTGTTGAGAACTTCATCACCCAAGGCGTCGATGCCATTGTTGTGGCTCCAGCGGACTCACGCGCCATGGTTCGTCCTCTGATGCGCGCGATGGAAGCTGGCATCACAGTGGTCAACTTTGACGTTGCACTGGATGCCGATGCTCTGGCCGATCAGGGCATCGAACTTGCGTTTGTCGGTCCGGACAACCGGGCAGGTGCCAAGTTGGCTGGCGATGCGCTGGGCATGCAGCTGGGTGAGGGTGGTCGCGTGGTGATCATCGAAGGCAACCCTGGTGCAGACAACGCCACGCAACGACGTTTGGGTTTTGAAGATTCAGTGGCCGAGTACGGTCTTGAATTGCTCGATAGCCGCACCGCACACTGGGAAACGGAAGAAGCCAACCAAGTCTTCGCGACGATGTTGACGGCCAATCCTGATATTCAGGGCGTGATGGCAGCCAACGACTCCATGGCGATTGGCGTGGTTCGCGCGCTAGAGTCGGCAGGTCGGACCGATATCGCTGTTGTCGGCTTCGATAACATTCCAGCGGTTGGTCCTATGGTCGCCGATGGCCGGATGCTGGCCACAATTGATCAATTTGGTCAGCAGATGGCTGCCAATGCCATCGATCTTGCGTTGGAAGTTGTTGCTGGTGGACCAGAACTCGAAGGCTGGGTTCGCACCCCAATCGAGTTGGTCACAACACCTTAAACGCCAAGGTTCCTCCCGAACCGGCGCCGTCTTGATCCACAGGATCGTTAGGCGGCGTCGGAGCGGGGGGTATCGGAACTGGCGCGTTCGCAAGCGCGCCGGGACGTTTTGCGACAGGAATTCCCGATCATGACCGTCGACGTTTCGTCTCCCGTTCAAACTGCAATCGGTGGTTCGCCAAACGTGATAGACGCGCTGGACTTGATCCTGACCGTCGATCAGGTTCGTCGCTACTTTGGCGGTGTTAAAGCGCTTGATAGTGTGAATTTTTCATTGGCCCGCGGTGAGGTGCATGCGCTGGTCGGCGAGAATGGTGCCGGGAAATCAACGCTTATCAAAATCCTCTCAGGCGCCATCCGCCGAGATGCCGGTGACATTGTCCTTGAAGGGCAGGCGTTTGATCCAACCACCCCGCATGATGCCAAGCTCCTTGGGGTTCAAGTTGTTCATCAGGAATTCAACCTTCTCAACGATCTGAGCGTGGCGGAAAACATATCCATCGAGGCGCTACCACGCCGTTTTGGTCTGCTGGATAAGGCAGAACTCAACCGGCGCGCACGGTTGGCGCTTGATGCGATTGGTTTGGGCGAGCTGGATGTTGCCACCCCGGTGAGCAAGCTCGGCATTGCCCACAAGCAGCTCATTGAAATTGCGCGTGCGCTTCAATCGGAAAGCCGGATTCTCATCCTTGATGAGCCGACCGCGACGCTTACGGAGCGTGAAACGCGTCGCCTGTTCGACATCATTGATGATATCAAAAAGAAGGGTGTGACGATTGTTTTCGTCTCGCACCATTTGGAAGAAGTTTTTGCGATCTGTGATCGTGTCACCGTGTTTCGCAATGGCCAGACGGTCACGACGCAGACCATCAAAGACAGTACCCCGAAGAACATTGTTCAACACATGGTGGGACGCACCTTTGAGACCCGCACGCGCAATCGGCAGGCCGTCGATAGCGATGATGAGGTGGTGCTGCGCGTTGACCAGCTGCGAACCAGTGTTTGCCCGCACCCCGACGGTGTTTCTTTCCAGGTTCGTCGCGGTGAGATCGTCGGGATTGCCGGGCTGGTTGGGGCAGGGCGTACCGAAGTCTTGCGCGCGCTATTTGGAGCCGACCGACCTCAGTCAGGCACAATCAACCTGCACGGCAAACTATTGACGCTTAAGGGGCCGGGCGATGCGATCACGGCGGGCATCGGGTTTGTGACGGAAGACCGCAAAGAGGAGGGGCTCATTCTGGCGATGGACCTGACGGCCAACACCAGTTTGGCCAATCTCGGATCGGTCTCCTCGGCAGGTTTGCTCGATTTTGGTGCTGAGCGCCGCATGGCCAAATCCGGTGGTGAACGCCTCAATCTGAAATACGGCCAACTCTCCAATCCAGCGACAAGTCTGTCGGGTGGCAATCAACAAAAAATTGTTTTGGCCAAATGGCTCGCCCGCAATCCGCAGCTGCTGTTGCTTGATGAGCCGACGCGCGGCGTGGATGTCGGCGCGAAAGCTGAAATTTATACGATCCTTGAGGGCTTGGCCAATCAAGGCGTAGCGATGCTGGTGGTCTCCTCTGAACTGCCTGAACTGATGACGCTGGCTGATCGCATCTTGGTCATGGCCGACCATGTGTTCCAGGGAGAGTTGGCACGTTCGGAATTCTCTCAAGCCAGCATCTTGGCGCTCGCCTATGGCCAGACGCCCGAACATTTGCCTGATCGCGAAGGACCCCAGCAATGAGTGACTCTCAAACCACCGCCACGCCCGACTTGCAGCAAGGTGGAATATCTCTGCGCGGTGTGATCAACAGCGCAGGGATCGGCTTGGCGTTGCTGTTGCTGATTGTGTTTTTCTCGTTCGCCAGTGAACATTTCCTGGCGCCCAACAACATCACCAACATTCTAACCCAGATCACGATCAACCTCATTCTTGCCGTTGGCATGACGTTTGTGATTCTCATCGGCGGGATTGATTTGTCGGTAGGTTCGGTCATGGCCTTTGCTGCCGTTGTCGCCGGTAAAGCCATCACTTTGCCTGGCCTCGGCCCGGTTGAGCTCATTCTGCTCGCAACAACGGCTGGGCTGTTGGCGGGGTTGGCGTGTGGCATGCTCAACGGGTTCCTGAGCGCCTACTGGTCGTTGCCGTCCTTCATCATAACGCTGGGCATGCTCAACATTGCCCGTGGCGCGGCGCTTCAGGTATCCGATGCGCAGACCATCTATTCGTTCCCGCGTGCATTTGAGAACTTCGGCTCGCTGCTGATCTATGGCGTGCCTGTGGTCTTTCTGGTGGCTTTGGCTTTGGTGGTGATTGCCTGGTTTGTGCTCAACCGAACGGTTTTTGGTCGCATTGTTTACGGCATTGGAAGCAATGAGGAAGCGGTTCGGCTGGCAGGGCACGATGTGTTTGTCTACAAGGTGGCCGCTTTTTCCATATGCGGCCTGACCGCCGGGATCGCGGCCATCATCTATATGGCGCGCCTCAACATCTCCAGCCCAATTGCGGGCATTGGCTTTGAGTTGAACGCTATTGCTGCGGTCATCATCGGCGGCACCAGCCTGTCGGGTGGTCGCGGCTCTGTGATTGGCACGTTGCTCGGTGCGTTCATAATCGGCGTTTTGGCCAACGGACTGATCCTCATCGGCTTGAGCGATTTTATGCGGCAGATGATCACAGGTGTGGTGATCGTGGTTGCTGTTGTTCTGGATTATTACCGCGCAAGGTTGGCGGGCAATGGTCGATAGCTCTGCACCCTGCTTCAGCGCGGTTGGGAGCTGATTATGACCGGTCACGTCGCCGTCGTTGGCAGCATCAACATCGATATTACCTCTTTTCTGGAGCGTTGGCCCCGCATCGGTGAGACCGTGGCCGCCCGGGAAAGCCAAATTACCCTGGGCGGAAAAGGTGCCAACCAAGCCATCGCAGCGCGCAGGCTTGGTGTTGAAGTGAGCATGGTCGGAGCGGTCGGTATCGACCCACTCGGTCATATGGCGCAGCGGTGTTTGGGTGCCAATGATCTGATGGCTTGTCTGATGGAAGATGAACGCCACGCGACCGGAACCGCAGCGATTGATGTTGGACCAGATGGGCGCAACATCAATCGCATCGCCGCTGGTGCCAATGCCGCGCTGACATCTGATTTCATTGCCAAAAATGCCGATGCGATACGAACCAGTGGCGTTCTGTTACTGCAAAATGAAGTTCCGGTTGAGGTTTCTATGGAAGCCGCGGCGATAGCGCGTGCGTCCGGCAGCCTTGTCGTGATGGACCCAGCGCCAGTTCCAGCACCCTTTTGGAATTCAGAGGTTTTGGCGGCGTTCGACGTTGTGACACCCAATGCTGAGGAAGTTGGCGCTATCACCGGAACAGTGCCCGCCACGCTTGACGATGCTCTTAGTGCCACGCGGCATTTGATCGAGACAGGGATGCGCGGCGTTGTGGTCACCATGGGGGAGTTGGGGGTTGCTTGGTCGGTGTCTGGTTCAAGTGGTATGCGGCCGGCACCGTTGGTGCACGCCATCGATACGGTGGCAGCCGGCGACTGTTTCAACGGCGCGATGGCAGCAGCTCTGACGCAGGGTGATGCCTGGCCCGATGCGATTGATGTTGCACTTCATGCCGCAGCTCTGGCAACAACACGTAAGGGAGCGGCCGATTCCGCGCCGCGCGCATCAGAGCTGGACGCTTTTGTCTTGGCACGATCCAGCTCTGCGCACCGAAGCTTCAAACATGGCGCATCCAAGCCAGGGTTGGAGCAGGCAAAGGGGTGATATGGCTACGGTTCGCGATGTTGCACGCCATGCAGGCGTTTCCGTTGGCACGGCGTCCAAAGTTCTTGCCAACAACCGAACCGTCAAAGTTCATTTGCGCGAGCGGGTTGAGCAGGCTGTACGCGCCCTGGGCTATAAACCCAATCTTGCCGCTCGCGCCCTGCGAACGCAGGCGATTGATGTCATTGGCCTGATTGTTCCAGACATAACGAACCCCTTTTTCTCCCAGCTTGCCAAGAACATTGAGCTTGAGGCCGCCACGCGCGGTTATGTGCTCATGTTTGCCAACTCGCTTGACGACCCTCGGGTCGAGCAAACGCAAGTTTCGACTTTGCTGAACTACTCGCCGAAGGGTTTGATTGTCGTGGCAGCCGCGGACAGCGATGACTCCACAGTTGAAAGCAGCACACCGATTGTCGCGCTTGATCGTCGCTTCGATGGGCGCGTGCTCATCGCGACGGACCATTATACCTCATCGCGTTTGGTCGCCGATCATTTGTATGAGTTGGGCCACCGCCACATCGGCTACATTTCGGGTCCACAAAACACGACCGTTGGTCGGCTGAGGCTTAGCGGTTTTCGTGATCGGATTGGCGAGCTGACGACGGCGAGTGATCCCATTGAACTTGTGATATTCAATGCCCAGTTCGATTTCGATTCTGGCGAGGCAGCGGCGCGAGAACTTCTTGGCCGTTCCCCCGCTTTGCGCCCGACAGCAATCGCCACGGCAAACGATCAGTTGGCCATCGGCACCCTGCGTGCGGCGCGAGATCTTGATATTTCAGTGCCTGAAAAACTCTCGGTTGCGGGTTTCGATGATATCACTTTGGCACCTCTGGTGGCGCCGCGCCTGACAACAGTGGCGCAGCCCAGCGACCTGTTGGCAAAAGCTGCCGTTGCTGCACTTCTTGCCGATGACGGGCAGCGCGATGACATCTTGATTGGTGGGTCATTGATCGTACGTGGCTCGACGGCCCCAGCGCCAACCTCCTAAGCGCGTCACAGATCTAGGCCAGTTCTAGTTTTTTGGCCGCAGCATCAGCTATTTCAATGTCTTGGGCCACGCTTCCACCGCTGATCCCAAGTCCTCCGACGACCGCATCCTCCATAAGCAAAGGTACGCCACCACCCAAAGTGGTGAAGCGCCCGTTCTGCTGAAGTTGGATCATAAAGCCAGGCTCGCCAGGCAGCGTTTTGGGCGCGATGTCGGCGGTTCTCGCTTGGGCTGTGGCTGCTGTGAACGCTTTGTTGATCGCGATTGGACCGGCGATCAGCTTGGCACCATCCATGCGGATAAACACAAGCAGGGCGCCCGAATGATCAACCACAGCGATGTTTTGCGCCACGCCGGTGGCGTGGCTCAAATCCTGGGCAAATTGCGCCAGCTGTAAGGCTTCGCTCTGGTCGAGGGATTGGTGGCTGAGCATACCCTATCCGATCCAAAAGCCGCCATTCACATCAATCGTTGCGCCGTTGATGTAAGAGGCTTCCGGCGAGACGAGAAACGCAACAACGCTGCCAATTTCATCGGTTTGCGCCAGACGGCCTGTCGGAATAGCCGCCTCAATTTTCTGGCGCATCTCCATTGGCAAGTGCTCGCGGATCAAATCGGTGTCCACGACGCCGGGCGCAATCGCGTTGGCGCGAATGTTGTGCTCCGCCATTTGCCGAGCCAACGTCTTGGTGAAGGCGATGATGCCGCCCTTTGACGCCGCGTAGTGGATACCACCGTTCATGGCGCCCTGCCGCGCCACAATCGATGCGGTCGAGACCACGCTGCCTCCGCCACGCCCAATCATCGATGGCAAGGCCGCTTTTGTGCATAGGAAAACGCTTTTGAGATTGATCGCCATCACGCGATCCCATTCATCCTCGTCCATATCCAAGATCGACACAGCACGATCGACACCGGCATTGTTGATGAGAATATCAATGCCGCCAAAGGTCTTGATGGTGTCATCAATCATCTGATGCACATCGCTGCTTTTGGAGACGTCCACGGTGGCTGCGCGTGCTCTTTCACCAAGCTCAGCAGCGGTTTGGCGGGCTGTTTCTCCGTCTTGATCTGCGATCACCACCGCGCCACCGCGAGCGTGAATGGCCAAAGCGATGGCTTTGCCAATTCCGCGGCCTGATCCGGTAACAATGGCAGTTTTACCTTGCAGTGTGTGTGCAGTCATCGCTGCAACTCCCTTGGTTCATCAAAAATCTAAAACGGTTCAAGCGACCCTTGCGGCTGCGTCGCGATAGGGTGTGATTGAGGCCTCTGGCACCGCTGATCCATGGCCTGGACCTGAAGGAGGCGTCATACGCCCGCGTGCACCGCGGTGGGCAGATGTGCCAAGGTCGTCACGCAACGGGTTGGGAAGCTGGTTGACCTCAAAAACGCTGAAAGATTGCAGCGCCAGGCACGTGTGAAGGCTTGCTGCGACGGTGATGCTTCCGCCCACGCCATGTGGTGCTATCTTGCCGCCAAACGGCGTCAGCAACCGATCAAGCTCCAACATGGCAGACACGCCACCAACGCGCGAAATGTTCGGTTGCACGATGCGCAGGCCGCACTCTTGCACTAAGGTGATGATATCGCTGGGCGTGAACTCATTTTCACCACCTGCGATGGGTACAGAAGAGCGAGCGATCAACTCGCGTAGCCCGGCTCGGTCATCTGGGCGCAGCGGTTCTTCAAGCCAATTGATGTTGAGTGGCGCCAACTTATCGGCAAGCCAGAGTGCTTGCTCGAGTGTGTAGGCGCAGTTGGCATCAAGCATCAGCCCGATATCGGGACCCAAAGCCTCTCGAGCGGCGGTGATATGCGCAAGATCGTCGGCAGGGTCGCGACCTATCTTCATCTTCACGGCGTCAAAACCTTGCACGACACGCCGCGCAGCAGCAGCCGTGGCATCGATATGGGGAAGAAAGGGTATAGGGCTCACATAGGTCGGTATGGGTTTGGGTTCGCCCCCTAAAAGGGCGTGCAGAGGCGTGTCCTCGCGCCGGGCAATCAAGTCCCAAAGCGCAATGTCAACGCCGCTGACCGCCTCGCGTGCGGTTCCCTTGGTGTGCCCCAAGGCCAAAAAGTATCGCTGCACGCTGTCAAGCATCATACTAGGGTTATCCATCGTGCGGCCGACAAGGGCCGGCGCAATTACGCGGTTCACCAGTTCGGCAGCGGCGTGTGGTGAGGGAAGTCCAAAACATTCGCCATAGCCATGCGTTCCATCGCTGGCTTGCGCGAAAACCAAAGTCGAGAATTGACCGGTGCGGGGAATGGATTGGAAGTGGCTCGACGGTCGTTTGATCTCGTCGGGAACACGCGATTCATCGCCATACATCGCTGCAAATGTTGCCGTGAGCGGGATTGCGCGCAAGGAGGTGAGTTGAACTGGCACTGGCCTATCCTCCCACCAGATTTGGCAGAAAGAGCGCGAGGCCAGGCACGAAAATCAGCAAGAACAGCATCGCAACAAGCGGAATGTAAAAAGGCAACATCGCAATGGTGAGTTGCCGCATCGATACCTGGGCGACGTCCATCATGATGAACAGGATCATGCCGATGGGCGGCGTGGTGACGCCGATGACCACGTTTAAGATAATGACGATACCGAAATGCACTGGATCGATGCCCACGGCTTGAATGACTGGGTACACCATGGGCACCGCAATCAGCAGGATGGGCGTTGGCTCCATCACCATGCCTGCGAGGAAAATCCCACCAGAGATGATCAGCAGAACGAGGATAGGGTTGGCGGTGAGCGCCAGGATGCTGTCGGTCAAAAGAGCTGGCAGATTGTTTACCGCGATGATCCAACCGAAGGGCATGCCGACTGCAATGAGGAACAGAATGACCCCGCACACGGCCGCAGTCTCTCGCAATGCATAGAGCAACCGGGTGATAGTCAGCGTTCGATACGCCAGGCCCAGCATCACTGCGTAGGCGCAGGTGAGGGCGCCAAGTTCGGTGGGCGTTGCAACCCCCAACAAGAGCCCGCCGACCAGAAAGCCCGGTGCCAAAAGGGCAGGGATGGCGCGCACGAAGGTGCGCGCGATATCGCTCGTTGGTGCCCTTGGAAAAACCGGTGCTTCAATCCGTCCTGTTCGCGCAAGAAAGTACACCGTGGCCATCAAGAGCAGGCCCATCAGAAGGCCTGGAATGACGCCGGCTAAAAACATGTCGGCAATCGAGACCTGCGCCATTACAGCGTAGAGAACCATGATGACGCTGGGTGGAATAATCGGTCCAATGATCGAGGATGAGGCTGTGATGGCGGCGCTGAACGCGGCGCCAAACCCTGCCTTTTTCATGGCGCGAACTTCAATCGCTCCAAGTCCGGCCGCATCGGCTGCGGCCACGCCAGACATGCCTGCAAAGATGATGCTTGCCAGCACGTTCACATGCCCCAAACTGCCGCGAACATGACCGACCAGGGATAGCGCGAAGGCAAAGATACGGTTGGCGACACCTGTCTGGTTGAGCAAATTGCCTGCCAGAATGAAGAGTGGAATGGCAAGAAAGGGGAAGCTGTTCAGCCCTGGCGCCATTCTTTGGACGATCACGGTAATAGGGAACAGGCCATCGACAAGCATGTAGACAACCGAAGCGGCGAGCATCGCAAAGGCCACAGGCACTTCCAGCAGAAGCAGCACCGCAAAGACGACAAACAGAAGTGTCAGGGTCATCGGCGGCCACCGTTGGAAGAATGGGTTGTGGGGATTTCATCCAGGCCAAGATCATCAGCCAGTGACGGATCGACCGGCATCACCAACAAGGGTCTTGGCGCTTCCAAAAATGCTTCGAGTGCATAGAAAATGCAGGTTGTCAGCATCGAGATGCATGAAACGAGAACTGGCACCGTGAAGAACCAGTGCTTGCCCACATTGATCGGCAGGCCGACCGTGGATTGCATCATCTCGGTGCGCATAGCGTCAGGCACATGTAGGATGACCGCTAGAAGCGCAGCGGTGGCACACGCATAAACCAGGGCTTCCGCGAGAGCTTTGGTGCGTTCGCTCACAAAGCTGTCGTAGGTTCGAATGGTGATGTGACGTTTTAATTTCAGCGCGATCGATGCGGTGAGAAACGCCAGCCAGATCAACAGATATGTTGCCAGTTCCTCAACCCAGATGAGCGGCGTGCCAAGGACGTAGCGCGAAAACACTTGCATCAAGATGATGGAAACAATCACCGTCAACACCGCGACGGCAAGCGCCGTCTCAATAAAGCCGACGGCGAGCAGGATTGAGCGGAAAGGACTGAGAAGGGTCATGGCGTCCCTGATTTGCCGGGTTAGACGGCTGTGCTGGCAGCTTGAGTAATTTGGGGGGGGTGGCGCGAGGTGATGACGGGGCAGGGAAGTGACCCGTCATCTGGTCAAAGCATCCAGGTTTAGAGGCCCTGAATGTCCGACCATAGACCTTCGCGCCAGAGGCCATCAGCTTCCATCGACCCAACGGCGTCGCGCACGCGCTCTTGGAACGGCCCGATGTCGATGGGTGAGATTGTTGCGCCATCCTCAACGAACCCGTCCAGTACCTCTTGGACCTCGGCTTGTGCCAGTTCCATGCCCCACTCGGTTGCATCTTGAGCAAGAGCGCCCATCGTCTCCTGCTGCTCAGCGCTCAAGGTTTGCCAGGCGGCCTCATTGATTGAGATGTGAACCGTTGAATAGAGATGATCGGTTCGCGTGACGTAGGGAGCAGCGTCTTGAAAACGCTGTTTTCCAGCATCGGTTGGTGGCCCCTCGGCGGCGACAACAACGCCGGTAGAGAGCGCAAGATAAACCTCGCTCCAGCTTACTTGCGTCGGCAACGTGCCCAAGGCTGTCCAGAGCTCAAGGTAAGAGCGTAACTGCGGTACGCGCATCTTGATGTTTTGAATATCATCCAGCGATTCCACCGGTGATGAGGTGAAGAGCATACGCGGCTGGGTGGGCCGCGCTGCAAGAATGCGGGCGCCGGCTTCGACGGCTTGCTCTTCAAGTGGGTTGAAAAGCTCGCTGTTGAAGAAGTCCACCATGTGCTGCGGTTCACGGAACGTGAACCCCCACCCAAGGATTTGCATGTCGTTCACGTAGTTCGCAAACCAAACCAGTTCATTACAAAAAATGTCGACCGCGCCGGAGACATGTTGCTCCATAACTGAGGATGCCGAGCCGAGGGCTTCGCCTTGCACATAATTCAACGAAATATCCGGAATGTCGGACTGCACGGCATCAACAAAGCGCTGACACATGCGGTCTTTGAGGCTGCCAACTGGATCGGCAACCGCCACGACCAGATCACGCGCTTGAGCAGAGCCGGTGGGAAGTGCCAATGCCAATGCGACAAGGGCGGTAGCAAGTGCTGTTGAACTGAGATGTTTCATGGGTTCCTCCGCAGAAATCTTTTTGCTTGTCCATATTATGGACTTATGTCTACAATATGAGACTACGACAGTTAAGGCCCTGAGACAACCCACTTGCGGCCGCAAAGGAAAAGGATGAGCTTGAGCGCCATGGAAAAGACCAAAGGTGCTGAGTCGCTGCGCAAAGCGCTGGGCCTGCTTGATATCGTGAAATCTGCCGCGTCGGGCATGGACATGACCCGGCTTGTCAAGGAATCGGGCCTTGCTCGACCGACAGCCTATCGCATGGTGGCGGCTCTGGTCGAAGAGGGCTTTCTCGCCCAAGACAGTGACGGCAAGACCGTGACGCTTGGCCCAAAGCTGCTTGAGCTTGCTCAAAGTGTCTGGAGCGACGGCGATCTGCGCAGCGCTGCGAAAATCGAACTCGAGCGCCTGGTTGAAGGGCGCGTGGGTGCCAGAGGGCAGCTGTTTGTGCGCTCAGATCAGCAGATGACCTGCATTGAAGAAATGTCCGGTGGTGCGCGCAATGGTGCTCAGATAGGGCAAACGTGGCCACTGCTCGAGACTGCAGCTGGCAGGGCTGTCATCGCGTTTGGAGCGTGGGGTTCTATTGATGATGAGTTACGTGCGCTCATGCCCGATACCTCGGCTGACCATCTGTCGGAGTTGAAATCAGAGCTTGGCGTCGCACGCTCGCGTTTCTACGCTACGTACCGTGATCAGGCTGCTGGGTGCACGTCGGTATCGGCGCCGGTTTTCGATTTCACTGGCAAACCTGTGGCCGCGTTGGTGCTCGACTTGCCACAGGTCACGGATGATGCCGGATTGGTGCACAGCGCGGGTGCTTCGGTATTGCAGGCTGCCCGCAGTGTTTCGCGCGCGCGTGGCGGGTATCCGTTCGGCATCGATGTGCCGGGAAGCCACTCCAGCTCGCTGAGCGATGGAGCGCGTGTGCTCGCGCAGACGGCCTGTTTAATTGGTGACTCGCCGATTTTTGATCCAACCACCAACGCGATCACCTTCATCGATATTCTTGGCCCAAGTCTGCTCCATTTGGCTGACGGCCAGAGCAAGCCCACACCCATCGTTTTGGATGAGGTTGTTGGTGCTCTGGTGAAATTGAAAGATGACCGTCTTTTGCTCGCTCAGCAAACAAAACTCAGTTTGGTTGACGGTGATGGAACCTTGTCGGTTCTCCGCAGCGTGAGCGGGTTGCCCGCCGGCTTCCGCTACAATGACGGGGTGTGCGATTCCGACGGCCGCGTATGGCTTGGTGTCATGGATATGGCCGCAAGCCGGGGCGCCGGCATGCTGCATTGCTACGACACATTGGAGAGTGACCCGCGCGTTCTGCCTGGTTTCAGCCTTCCCAATGGGATGGTGTTCTCAAGCGATGGCTCTCAGCTTTTTGTGATCGATTCCATGGAAAAGGCTTTGGTTGCTTTCGATTATGATCGAGAGGCTGGAACAGCGAAGCTTTTCAAACAGATACCGCTGTTGCGCGAGCGTGAGGGTCGCCCCAGCGGTCTGGCAATGGCATCAGACGGAACGCTTTTTACGTGCCATTGGGATGGCGGCGAAATTCTTGCCATCGATACAGAAGGGGCGATTTTGAAGTCATACCCTTTACCAGTGCCCAGACCGTCAGGTGTTGCTGTTGATGAGGGCGGCAAGAGGCTTATTGTGACATCTGCCAGGGCGCGGCTGTCTGAGGCCGACATCGAGCGTTTCCCCCTATCCGGTGCGCTGTTTGAGATAGGGATGTAGGCTGCTGCGAGTATGATGGTTGCTTTTTGATATGGGCCACCTTTTCAAGTGTTGCCGCTCGGCTCTAAGCTATGCTTGTGACAATCGCGACAATCATCATTGAGGCCCGCCGCCCAGAAGAGCACGATCCAGCGTTGCTCTTTGGCCAAGCCGCTACTGCGAACACCATCGAGGTAGCGTCATGAGATGGCTGCTGATCACCTTGATGCTCGCACCATTGGTGCTGTTGCCAGCTTGGGGGTTTGCCAATCAAAACGATGTAGATATGCGGCGGGTCGAGCTTGGACAGTTGCTCTTCTATGACCCCATCGTGTCGGGCAACCAGGAGGTGTCCTGCGCCACCTGCCATCATCCGCGTTTTGGTACCAGCGATGGGGTCTCGCTCTCACTGGGAGATGGTGCAAGTGGTCTTGGCCCTGACCGCGTGGCTGATCCCAACAACCTTCCTGAGCAGCGCCTGCCGCGCAACGCGCCGGCCCTTTTTAATCTTGGCGAGCCAGAGTTTTCGGTGATGTTCCATGATGGGCGGCTGGAAGCTGATCCTTCCTTACCCCGCGGCATCCGCACGCCGCTGGGCGAGTCCATGGCCGAAGGCTTTGACTCCGTGCTCGCCGCTCAAGCCATGTTCCCGGTGCTTTCCGCCGATGAGATGGCCGGGCACTATTCAGAGAATTCCATCGCTCAGGCGGTGCGCATGGGACACCTTTCCCTGCCAGGTGGCGCATGGGACCAGATCGCCGAGCGTGTCGCCACTATTCCCGCCTACCGTGTGCATTTCGATGCTGTGTTGGGCGAAGGCGAGCCGATAACTTTCGCCGATATCGGCAATGTGATCGCCGATTTCATCCGCTTTGAATGGCGCGCCACCAACAGCCCCTATGATCGCCATCTTGCTGGCGAGGATGTTCTTTCTGCCTCGCAAAGACGTGGGGTGGAGCTGTTTTACGGCGAAGCCGGATGCAGCACGTGTCACGCAGGACCGTTCCAAAGCGACCACGCGTTCCATTCCATCGCGATGCCACAGTTGGGGCCAGGCAAGGCAGCGCGTTTTGAAAGTAATGCCCGCGATGAGGGGCGTATGCGGGTTACTGGCGCGCTGGAAGACGCCTACGCCTTCCGCACGCCATCCTTGCGCAACGTGGTGCACACAGCGCCTTACGGCCACGCGGGCGCATATGGCACACTCGAAGCAGTCGTGCGCCACCATCTCGATCCGGTGGCCTCGCTTTATGCCTATGATCGACGTCAGGCGGTTTTGCCTGCGCTAGAGGGCGCCAACGATTGGCGCGTGATGGACAACCCACAAGAACTGTCTGCCATCGCCGAGGCCAACGATCTAGAACCGGTCAGCCTCAGCGATGATCAGATTGCTGACATTTTGGCGTTTCTGGATGCGCTCACCGATCTGGGCTCGCTGGACGGCCGACTTGGAATTCCACAAACCGTACCCAGTGGATTGCCGGTTGATCGCTAAGGGCGGGTGAGGGTGACGCGCTGGTTTGTCTCGAGGGGTTGCCAGTCACCGATTTCGCCACCCGGCCAGTGCACCCGGAGCCCTACCGTTTCTGTTTCACCAAGGCCGAAGTGTAGTGCGCCCGACGAGCCGCCTGCATGACCGCCCCCAACGGTAACTTCTTGTGTCCAGATGCGCTCGCCCGCTCTGACTTCGACAAAGGCACCGACTGCGAACAGGTTCACGTCACGCTGCTGCAGCAAGACCTGGAGCCAGTTCCCGGTGTCGGGCGTCACATTCTCATAAAGCTCCATTGGCGCGCCGCGATTGACCACTGCCAAATCCTCGCGGCCATCAAGGTTGAGGTCCATCAGCACCGCGCCGCGACTGCGATGCAGGCTGGCAATGCCTGCTTCTAGACCCGCTTCGGCAAATTGCAGCTCGTCGGCTTGGCCGAGCAAAAGGTTGTTGGGATCGTCCATCGCGCTGCCCGGCATCTGTTCCACATTGCCCTTGGCGACGAACAAGTCCGCGAAACCATCGTTCTGCACATCGCCAAACGCGGCGTGCCAACCGGTTGATGGTCGTCCATCGCCGCCCGTGTAGGGCCGATGTGCGGTGGCACCCACGTCGAAGGTAGCGTCTAAAAACGTCGGTGCGTCTGCTTCCGGTTCGATCAGTTGCAGGCGCTGATCGCCCATGGAGGTCAGGTAAACTTCAGCCAGACCATCGCCATCAAGGTCGCGCGTCGCGATGCCCATGCCCCAAAGCTGATGGCTCTGCCAGCCATCCTCAGGTCCATAAAGCCTGGGGGTGAGCTCCATGGCCCACATTTGCTCCTGTCCGCCGCGTACATAATAGTGGCGGTCGTTGGAGATGCGCAGGTCGGCGCGCCCTTGGCGCCCCCAATCGGTGAAGAGCATCGACAGTGCGCAATAGCCCGGTGTGAGCGGTGAGGGCGCGCCGTAGCGTTCGCCCTGCGGCCTCAGTAAAACGTTCGCGTCACACGCCTCAAACGGGCCGTCGGGATTGTTGCGGTCGACGTAGTTGCCAATCGCCAAGGTCGGTAGCCGTTCTCCGTCTTCCCAAATGGCTGAGAAGGCCGTGCTCCAGTTGTCGCCCCCGTCAAACTCGAGCGAGTCAAAAGGCGCGAATTGGCAGTCGCCCAACCCTTGCATCAAAAGGTTTTCTCCGACGCGAAGGATCGCGAGGTCGAGATGGCCGTCGCTGTCGATATCAAGCGGATAAGAGCCAATGACTGCGTTGAGCGCCAGTGCCTGGGGCGTTTGGGTCTCAAAGCTGAGTTGTTCGTCCGTTTCAGACGTGTTGAGGAACAGCTGTGCTGGGTTTTCTCCGCCAGCGGCGTAGAGCTCCGGCAGGGTGTCACCGTTGCAGTCGAACGCTGTCAAGCCGCCGCCGACGAAGTGCTCCCATCCACCGCCATAAACGTGCGGGCCAATGGTGCGCGGTTCAAATCGAGGTGCGGTCAGACCGTTCCCAACACCAGCAATCATCGTCGCTGCTGATAGGCAGGCTGCGATGCTACGCCGCATGAGCCGCAAGCCTTTGAATGGTGGTGCTAGAGACCCGTTCAATCGCATAGGCGGCAGCACCCTTTGCCCACATCAGATCACCCCATTTGTGGACGCGGATTTCTGGTCGCTCGGTATCAACGTGAACAATGGAGGCCCACACACGCTCCAGAACATCTTGCGAATAGAGAAAATCGTATTCCATCTGCTCGCCAGAGAGCACCACAAGTTTGGGATCAAAAATGTTGATGATGTTTGCCAGGCCCATGGCAAACATTCGACCGGCCCGATCGAAGACCGAGCGCGCCATGGCATCACCGTTTTGCGCTTGTTCATAGAGCGCCGCGAGGTCGCTTTCGGGCTGCGTGCTGTTGAGAATGCTTGCCTCGCGAAGCAGGGCATAGTCACCGACATAAGCTTCAAGACATCCACGCTGACCGCACCGGCACAGGGCGCCATCAAGTTGAACTTTGGCATGGCCAAACTCAGCACCGCACCCGCGCTCGCCACGGTAGATCGCGTGGTCAATCACAATGCCCATGCCGACCCCTTGCTCAATGGTGATGACGATGAAGTCGGATACCCCGCGCCCCACACCAAACTGCTGTTCAGCCATCGCAACAAGGTTGGCGTCGTTGTCGATAAAGGAGGGAAAGGGCAGGGCGGCGTCGAGCGCCCGGCCAAGTTCGACGTTTCGCACATTGAGCGATGGAGACCAGTAAACGAAATTGCGCTTCGCATCGATCAGGCCGGCCAGGCCAATACCAACGCCTGAAATGTCTGACAGTTGGCGTCCTTCAGTTTGCGTGGTCTGCTCCAGCAAGTTGCGAATAATGGCGACCAAACCATCGCAGGTCACGACGGATGCGGGCAGGGGTGTTTCTCTGTGGCCGACTGTGTTGCCGTCAAAATCCACCAGAATGGCCGTTGCGGCTTTGTCGGAAATTTTGATGCCAGCGATAAGGTGGGCCTCGCCGCAAATGCGAAGGGAAACCCTTGGGCGCCCACGTTTGACGGTGGTGCGGTCTGGTTCAGGCTCTATCTCCTCAATCAAGCCAGCGCCGAGCAATTCTGAGGTGATGGCGGTAACGGTTGCTGGGCTCACCTGCGTCTGTTTGGCGATATCAATGCGCGCAATGCGACCGGCATTGCGAATGGTCTCGAGCACCTGATGGCGACTGGATTCGCGCTGGTCGGAATTGGATGAAATGCGGATGGGATCAGACAAGGGCGCCTCCTGCACTTATAATTCACCAAAGAAAATAAATCGGCAAGCTCTGTTGCTCGCCGTATGTGCAGGTGCCTGATGGGCTGAAAATATGAGCAAAGTGATATTTAATTTGCGCATCAAAAAAAAGATGCTACGCTTACCCCGCATGATGTTCCGGGCAACGGAACACGCAAGGGAAATTTGGGAGAACAATCCATGAAGCTTATCAAATTGATGGCTGCGACCTTGTTCGCTGCCTTTTTCGCAACGACCGCTTATGCGCAGATGACTGTCGGCGTTAGCTGGTCAAACTTCCAAGAGGAGCGCTGGAAAACAGATGAGGCAGCCATCGTGGCTGCTCTTGAAGCTGCCGGTGCTACCTATGTTTCGACCGACGCTCAGTCATCGGCTTCCAAACAATTGTCTGACATTGAAAGCCTGATTGCTCAGGGCGTCGATGCGCTGATCATTTTGGCGCAGGACGCGCAGGCCATCGGTCCAGCGGTTCAAGCCGCTGCTGACGAAGGCATTCCGGTTGTTGCTTATGATCGTCTTATCGAGGATCCGCGCGCGTTCTATCTCACCTTCGACAATGTCGAAGTTGGCCGTATGCAGGCACGTGCTGTGCTGGAAGCTCAGCCAGAAGGTCGCTACGTGATGATCAAGGGTTCGCCTACCGATCCCAACGCCGACTTCTTGCGCGGTGGTCAGCAGGAAATTCTGCAAGCTGCCATCGATTCCGGCGCGATTGAAATCGTCGGCGAGGCTTACACCGATGGCTGGCTGCCAGCCAATGCACAGCGCAACATGGAACAGATCCTGACCGCTGAAGACAATGGTGTTGATGCTGTTGTGGCGTCCAATGATGGCACGGCAGGCGGTGTTGTCGCTGCCCTCACGGCCCAAGGCATGGATGGTATTCCCGTCTCCGGCCAGGATGGTGATCACGCTGCCCTGAACCGTGTTGCTCTCGGCACCCAGACCGTTTCAGTCTGGAAAGATGCTCGTGACCTTGGTCGCGCTGCTGGCGAAATCGCCGTGGCTCTGGCCGGTGGTGCCATGATGGACGCTGTGGACGGTGCCCAAGAGTGGACCTCACCGGGCGGCACGACGATGACATCCATGTTCCTGGCACCTCAGCCGATCACAGCTGACAACCTGTCCGTCGTTGTCGACGCTGGCTGGATCGAGCTTGACGCTCTTTGCCAGGGCGTCACGGATGGCCCAGCGCCTTGTAACTGATCGGTTGACGATCTTGATTGTTGAAAAGCTCTAGAATGCGCCCCGTCTGATCGGGGCGCATTTTTTCTTCGTCCTGCCGATAGCTGGAGATCGGATATGACCGATACGGACCGCCCCATTGCCCAACGAAAAAACCCACTTCAGCAGCTTGAGCTTGATATGCGTCTGCTCGGCATGGTGGGCGCCTTTGTGTTGCTGTGTGTGGGGTTTGACCTTTTCACCGATGGCCGGTTTCTGACGCCACGCAATATTTTCAACCTAACGATCCAAACCGTGTCAGTGGCGATTATGGCCTGCGGCATGGTTTTCGTGATCGTGACCCGCCATATCGACTTGTCTGTTGGTGCGCTGCTGGCAACCTGCTCGGCTGTCATGGCGATGACGCAGACAGCAATCTTGCCGGACATGTTGGGCCTTGGTCTGAACAACCCGTTGACCGCGCCGATCACGATCCTGGTTGGTCTGCTGGCTGGCACGTTGATTGGAGCCTTTCACGGCTGGATGATTGGCTACCTGACCATTCCGGCGTTTATCGTCACTTTGGGTGGCTTGTTGGTCTGGCGCAATGTTGGCTGGTTCCTCACCGATGGGCAGACGATTGGGCCGCTCGATCAGAATTTCATGATTTTTGGCGGCATCAACGGCACGCTTGGGCCGACGGTTTCTTGGATTCTTGGTGGGCTGGCGGCGCTGGCCGCCATCGCTCTGCAATGGAACGGCAGGCGCGCGAAGGAAAAACACGGCTTTGCCGCCAAGCCTTTGTGGGCTGAACTGACCTTGTCGGGGATTATGATCGCTACGATCATGGGGTTCATCTGGATTTTGAACAGCTACCAGATACCCAGCGCTCGTTTGCGGCGGATGTTCGAGGCCCGCGGGGAGGTGATGCCTGAAGGTTTCACGGCGACTTATGGCCTGCCCATTTCGGTGCTGCTTCTGATTGCGGTGGCCATCAGCATGACGATCATCGCCAAACGTACGCGCCTTGGACGTTACATTTTTGCCACCGGGGGCAATCCCGATGCGGCGGAGCTTTCGGGCATCAACACGCGGATGTTGACCGTCAAAGTGTTCGCCCTGATGGGTGCGCTGACGGCACTTTCAGCTGTGGTTGCATCCTCACGCCTTGCCAATCACACCAACGATATCGGCACGCTGGACGAACTGCGGGTGATTGCGGCTGCTGTGATCGGTGGAACGGCGCTTGCCGGCGGCGTCGGCACAATCTTCGGTGCCATCCTTGGGGCGCTCATTATGCAATCGCTGCAATCGGGGATGGCCATGGTTGGGGTGGACGCGCCTTACCAGAACATCGTCGTCGGGGCGGTTTTGGTGTTCGCGGTCTGGATTGATATTGTTTATCGCAAACGCGCGGGGATCACCTGATGGCTGACAAAGACACACCGCTTGTTGAAATGCGCGACATGTCGATCTCCTTTGGAGGGGTCAAGGCTGTCGATCATGTGACTGTTGATCTTTATCCCGGCGAAGTTGTTGGCCTTCTCGGCCACAATGGCGCAGGCAAATCGACGCTTATCAAGATGCTGTCGGGCGCCTACCAACCCGATGGCGGCGAGATTTTCATCAATGGTGAGAAAGTCTCCATCACCAATCCGCGCGATGCCCGCACGCATAACATTGAGACGATCTACCAGACGCTCGCGCTGGCCGATAATCTTGATGCTGCCTCGAACCTCTTCCTCGGTCGCGAGCTTGTTTCGCCCCTTGGGCTGGTAGATGATGCCGCCATGGAAGCTGAAACCCGCGAAATCATGGGGCGGCTGAACCCGAATTTTCAAAAGTTCTCCGCGCCGGTTGCGGCTTTGTCAGGCGGTCAACGCCAGTCGGTGGCGATTGCGCGTGCGGTTTATTTCAACGCCCGTATCTTGATTATGGACGAGCCGACTGCCGCGCTTGGGCCGCATGAAACGCAGATGGTGTCCGAGCTGATCAGCCAGTTGAAGGCTGAGGGCATTGGCATCTTCCTCATTGACCATGACGTCCATCAGGTAATGGAGCTGTGCGATCGTGCCAGCGTCATGAAGAACGGCAAGCTGGTGGGCACCGTCAATGTGGCGGATGTCACCGATGATGAACTGCTAGGCATGATCATTCTTGGCAAACACCCGCACGAGACTGCTGCAGCTTGATGACAAAGCTTGTTTGAATATCGTGCGGTGGTGGGTCCTCAGCCTAAATGAGGGCGGTCGATATCCAGGGAAATCGGCTTAGTAGGACAAGGATCACCGTAACGGCTAGCAAGAAGGGCCAGAGGGATTTCAGGATGCGCCAAGGTGAGACGTTGCTCACCGAGGAGGCGATGTAGAGCCCCACGCCCACTGGCGGTGTCAGCAACCCCAACACCAGGTTCAGGCACATCACCACGCCGAACTGGTAGGGGCTGATGTCGTAATCGTTCATAGCGATTGGCAGCAGGATGGGCGTGATAAGGATCACCGCTGCGATCCCATCGACCAGCATGCCAACGAACAGAAGGATCAGATTGATGATCAGCAGAAACACAAAGGGATCGCTGGTGATCGATGTGATCAGCGCGGCCAGTTTTTGCGGTAGGGCTTCATAAATGATCACCCAGCCAAACACGTTGGCTGCTGCGATCATGAAGACAACCATCGACGCGTTCATGGCGGTGCGTTTGAACATGCCCAACAGAGCGCTTGGCTTCAGTTCTCCGTAGACCAGCCAGCCAACCAGAAAAGCGATGAGCGAGGCGATGGCGGCGCTCTCGGTTGGCGTTGCGATGCCAAACAGAATGCCGCCAATGATGGCCAGAGGAATAAGCGCAGCGGGCAGGCAATGCAGGAGCGCTGTGTAACTTTCTTTGCGATTGAACCAGTTGCCCTGGGGGAACTCCGCGGTAAGCCCGATGACAAAGATCACTGCAGCAAACGACGCTGCCAACAGAAGTCCGGGCAAAATGCCTGCCAGGAACATATTGCCAATCGGGATCTGCGCCAGCACCCCGTAGATCACGAACATCATGGACGGTGGAATGACCGGTGCCAGTAGTCCCCCGGCTGCCGTTGTCGCGGCAGCGAACCCTTTGTCGTAGCCCTCTTTTTCCATCTCAGGCGTCATGGCACGAGCCATGACCGCGATCTGCGCCGTTGCAGAGCCGATGATCGCCGCCATGAACATGTTGGTCAGCAGGTTGATATAGGCCAGTCCGCCGCGAAACCCGCCGACAAAGACCCGTGCGGCATTGATCAGGCGCCGCGTCATGCCACCTTCGTTCATCAACTCACCGGTGAGCATGAAGAGGGGAATGGCCAGCAGCCCGTAGTTCTCCAACCCAGAAAACATCTTTTGGGCGAAGCTGTCATAGAGAACAGTGTTGCCGCTTTCCCAGATGTACCAGATTGCCGTCAGCGCCAGGACAAGCGCGACCGGTACTGCAATCAGCAGCTTGAAGGCGAAAATCAGCGGCGTCATGGCTGGGTTTCTCGCTCAGTTGCACCCTGGCCAAGCAGATTGGCAAAGCTGTGCAACGTTGCGCCAACGGCAAAGGCCCACATCACTATCCAAACCCAGTATTTGCGGATGCCAAGGGTCGTGGTCGGTTCAGCGTAGATGAAGTTGAACGTTGCTCCCTGAAAGGCCTGAGTGTCAAAACCCTGTCGGGCAAGTTCAAGCGGCGAGTACCAGCGCCAACAAAACCAGATCATAAAGAGCGCAAAAGCAAGCACCACCAGGTCTACCAGCTTGGCGACAGCGCGCTGCAGAAGAGATGGTAGAGCATCTGTTAGGATCGTGATTACGATCGTATGGCCGAAATGCAGAGCGGCTGACGCCCCCAGAAACGTCATCCAGGCCATGGCGTATATCGCCAGCTCATCGACCCAGAAGAGAGCCGCCCCGATGCTGCGTGTGACGACGTTGAGCAGGATGAGAACTGTGATCGAAAGGGCGAGAAGGGCTGCAAGCATCAGTTCGATACGTGCCCACCGGGCTGAGATCCGTCCGATCATAGGGCTCTCTCCAAAAATTCAGGGCGCGCACCCAGGCACGCGCCCTGACCGTGTATGTCTGTGCTTATTACTGGGCCGTTTCGGCCGCAACCTCACGCAGATCATCAAGGACTGAAGAGCGCTCAGACCAAATCTCGTTCCAGGCGTCAATGGCACCACCGAAGAAGCTTTCATCAACCTCGACATAGGTGCGCCCAGTGTCACGAATATCATCAAGCCAGCCTTGCTCCCGCTCGACATAGGCATCGATGGTGCTATCGACGTGGCTGGCCATCAGCTCGCCAATCATTGCGCGATCCTCTTCAGACAGTCCCGCCCAGACACGGGCTGAAACCAGACCCACCATCGGGAACATCATGTGGTCGGACTGCACGACGGTGTCGGCGTGCTCATAGTATTTGAGAATCCAGATCAGCTCGGCATCCATGTCGATCGCATCGACCTGTCCATTGGCCAATGCGTCATAGACGGCAGGCAAGGGCATCGGTGTCGGTGCGGCCCCGATTGCATTGTAGAAATCCAAAATCGGCTCAAACGGCGTGATCCGAAGTTTGAGCCCTGCCAAATCTTCAGCAGAACTAATGTCGCCGCGGCTGACAATCTGGCGCAAGCCCGCCATGCCATAGCCTGTTCCGACAACGCCGACTTGTGCAGGCAACTGGTCGAGCATGCCCTGGGCCGTTTCACTGCGTAGGATACGTGCTGCGTGGGCAATGTCGTCTGCCAGATAAGGAGCATAAAGAGCGCCGAAATCAGGTGCGCGGTTGGAGACTTCGGCCACCGTCATGAAGGCCATATCCAGAGCGCCGGTTTGCAGCTGCTGCAGCATCTCAGCTTCGTTGCCCAGTTGGCGCGCGGGGAAAACTGTGACGCTGTGTGCGCCGCCGCTGGCCTCCGCCAGTTCAGCACCGAACGCTTCGGCGGCCACGGTCCAGATATGCGGTGGCGGGGTGATGAGGCCGAGACGGAATTCCTCGGCGACGGCAGGGCCTGCGGCGGCCAGCGCAACGGCGCCCCCCGCCAGTGCTTTAACGATTGTTTTCATGGATCTGATCCTTGTTCTGTTTGCTTGGTTTCAGAGCTGTACCCAGCCCTCGGGCGGTTTGCCTTTTCCGGGGTGCAGGGCACCATCATACGGGCAGGTCCGTGCCTCGATATTGGCATGGAACTCGTCGTATATCTTGGGCAGCTGGCTGACGATGCCATCGGTTCCATCAAGCTCCACCTCTACACGATGGATCAGCCGCTCGCATTCAAAGCAGTACCATTCGAAGCCTTCCTTCATGCCTGCTAGGCGTGGGGCCTCGACAACGATCCCGATCGAGCCCTCCTGCGGGCGCTGCGGCGCGTGACGGACATGGGGCGGCAGCATGAACACCTCGCCTTCGCGCACCGGCACGTCGTAGATTTTGCCTCGATCCGCGATTTTCAACATCATGTCGCCCTTCTGCTGGAAGAACCACTCTTCCACCGGGTCATCGTGGAAATCGCAACGGGTATTGGGTCCGCCGACGACCATGACGATCATATCGCCTTCCTTGTGCAACAATTGGTTGCCGACAGGCGGGCGCAGTTTATCTGCGTGGTCTTCCACCCATTTTTTGAAATGGAAGGGTTTCAATGTCGGATGCACGGTCATGGTTTCCTCCGGCCTGATGCATTGTTTGCCGCTGCAGCACTGCTTTCAAGGCCAAAGCGTAGGAGAAACGGGAACAAAGCAATATTTGTTTCGCGGAAAGTGGATATCAGTATTCCTGATACCTGATTGGCCGGGAAACGGTGGCGCTGTGCCGCCATTGGCTCTGGGTTAGAGCTGAAGGCCACAATCCTCAAAGGCGGCGTTGGTGGCGGCTTTTTCTGCCTCGGTCAGCTCCAGCATCGGGTGACGCACGCGACCGCCAACCTGGCCCAGAAGCTCCTGCCAATGTTTGCCGTGCGCGGTGGGCTTGCCGCCTGGCTTGGTGGTGCGGATGGCATCACGCACCGGCTGCAAGCTGTCGCGCACGCGTCTGGCGGCATCAAAGTTCCCGGCAAAGGCTAGCTCGGTGTATTCATGCATCCGCCGGTCATTTTTGGTTTGTAGCTGGTAGGGCGGCGAAGAGCAGAGATAAAGCTGCCAGCCAAGTTCCTCGATATTGTCCAGCCAGTCATCTTCCGCCGAGGTCGAGACCAGGATCTTGTCGCCCACCATCGGCGTTAAGCGGGCATACATCTCTCGTGGGACCGAGTATTTAATCGCCATGATGTTGGGCAGCTCGGCGATGCGAGCGCAGGTTTCAGGCTGCATCAGATAGCCGCTGTCGGGATGGCTCCACATGGCAATGCCAATATCAAGACGGTCGCACAAGTATTTGTAATAATTGTACAAAACCTCATCGCGGTCATGGCAGAAGCTGAGCATCGGCGCGTGCACCACCACATAGTCCGCGCCACAATCCTGCGCGTGATGGCCAAGCTCCAGCACGGTATCAACGTTCTGGTCGGAGATCGACATGATCGTGCCAGCCTTGTCGCCGCATTCGTCAACCGCGATGGTCATGTTGCGTTTGCGTTCGTCCAGCGACATCGACCAGAACTCACCCTGTTTGCCCGCGATGAACAGGCCCTGGATCTCCAGATCGTCGATCCAGTGCCGGATGTTACGGCGCAGCCCGATTTCGTTGAGTTCCAGATTGTCGTCAAACGGGTTGAGGGCGGCCGCCCAGATGCCGCGCATCGTTTCGCGGGCATAGGCTTTGGCGTCGTTCTTGGCATAGTTCATGGGCTTGCTTCCGGTCAGAGCGAATTTCCCGGCGAACAAAGTGCCGTAGGGCACTTACAGCGCGGCTTGATTGCAAGCACTAAGGCAAGGGTGACACTGAAAAACCAATCACATTGACAGAAACTGGGTATCCAATATTTTGATATCAAAGGGCTGATACTTTCCGATACGCTCGATTGCGGATCAGGAGGGTTTTATGAGGATCGGCATCATCGGGGAGGGCGCTATTGGGCGATATGTGACAGGAATTCTCGATGAGCGTAGTCTTGGACCGGATGTGATTGTGACGCGATCTGGCCATCTGGAAGAAACCTCGGCAGACAGCATACTCCATGTCGGCTCAATTGCTGATCTCCCGCCGGGTATCACACTGATGGTGGAGTGCGCTGGGCACGCGGCCTTGGCCGAGCAT
Organism: Pseudomonadota bacterium; assembly: GCA_039814945.1. Classification (GTDB taxonomy): domain Bacteria; phylum Pseudomonadota; class Alphaproteobacteria; order Rhizobiales; family MH13; genus MH13. The sequence goes on along the minus strand of JBCCAF010000009.1, from coordinate 75,465 downwards.
GGTTGCGCTGTTCTGGAGCGCGGTATTGACCTCATCACCATCTCACTTGGCGCCTTAGCCGATCATGTTCTGGCGAATAATCTTGCAGATGCGGCACGCAGTGGTGGCTCGCAACTCCGTCTGGCAAGCGGTGCCATTGGTGCGCTCGATTGTCTTCAGGCAGCAAAGGTCGGCGGCCTCAGTGAGGTTACCTATGTTGGCCGTAAGCCGCCGCGTAGCTGGCAGGGTTCATCAGCAGAAAACAGGCTTGATCTTGATACGTTGGAGGTTGCAGCAACGCATTTTGAAGGCACTGCTCGTGATGCAGCTATGGCCTATCCCAAGAACGCCAATGTTGCTGCTGCGGTCGCCCTGGCGGGGTCGGGTTTCGACTCCACTTGGGTCAAGCTGGTGGCCGACCCTTCCATCACGGTGAATATTCATGAGATTCACGCGGCTGGCGTCTTTGGGCGGTTCTCGTTTCAAATCGAAGGGCACGCTTTGCCCGACAACCCACGCAGTTCGGCCTTGGCAGCCATGAGTGCCATTTCGGCCATTGATCGCGAGCTTGATCCGATCACGCTTTAGTTTTCTGTTTGTCGCGTTCTCGAACCGTCAAACCGCAAACACTTTGGCTGAAAACGCTCTAAGGAAACGTCATGGCAACCCGCCACACCCGTATCGTTGAACGTGCCTTAACGCGGCTTAAGTTGCGGCAGTTGCGGCTTCTGGTTGCCGTTGGTCAGCATGGCAGCATCCAGAACGCAGCTCACGACCTTAGTATCTCGCAGCCAGCGGCAACCAAAATGATCCAAGACCTTGAACTGGATTTCGAGGTTAAGCTTTTCGACCGCACCAATCGAGGTGTTGTGCCAACGGTATTCGGAGAGTCGCTGATCCGTCATGGCAAACTTATCTTCGCCCAGGTTTCCAACGCGGCCCAGGAGCTTGATGATCTCAATGAGGGAAGCAGTGGCCGTGTTGTTGTGGGCACGTTGCTGGCGGCGTCTCCCTCTTTGCTGCCGATGGCGGTGGAACGCCTGTTGAAGGATCGACCCAATGTCGCGATCAAGATCGTCGAGGGCACCAATGAAGTGCTGATGCCTGCTCTTTTGTCAGGTGAAATTGACATGGTCGTGGGGCGGCTTCCCAGCCACCGGCATCGCGAAAATATTAGCCAAGAGAAGTTCTTTGACGAGCGCGTTTTGGCTGTTGTCGGCACGCAGCACCCTTTGCTGAAGCAGACCAACATCTCTTTTGAGCAGCTCAAGCCTTTCGGGTGGATATTACCGCCTGTTGAGACCACTTTGCGTCGCCAAACCGATCAGTTCTTCATCAGGCAGGGGCAGTATGTGCCGCACGCGGCGATTGAATCGGTGTCTTATCTGGCCAACCGCTCCCTGTTGATGTCGCATGATTTTATTGGGCTTATGCCCGCCCATGTTGCCGCGCTTGATATTCAGGGCGGTCTTTTGGCGGGTATCGATTGGGTGGCGCCCTTTGGTGCTGGTCCGGTGGGTGTGTCCTATCGGGGCAAGCAAAGCCTTTCGCCTGCCGGCAGCACATTTCTTGATGCGCTGCGTGCGGCGGCCACCGAGATTGGAAGCCCACATTCTGCGATCTGATATTCGCGTTTCCGATATCTGTATTTGTTCAATTCGATTGTAGTCATGCCCCACGCGCAGGACACTTTGTTCAAACGCAATGACTGCATCGAGGTCGCAATGAGCACCTACCCAGATCTGAAACTCTTCATCGGCGGCGCATGGCGTGAAACGCGCGAGACCCTCTCGGTGGTCAACCCAGCCACCGAGGATGAACTAGGACGCCTTCCACAGGCCGGACTGTCCGATCTGGAAGATGCGCTGAGGGCTGCGGAATCCGGATTTGAGATTTGGCGTAAGACCTCGCCGCGTGCGCGCGCCGATATCATGCTTCGGGCGGCGGCGATCTTGCGGGACCGGCAGGAGGATATTGCCCATGCCATCACAGCCGAGCATGGCAAGCCGCTGACGCAGGCCCGGCTGGAAGTCATCCGGGGCGTCGAGTTCTTTGAATGGGATGCCGGCGAAGCGATGCGGATGTATGGCCGCGTTATACCCTCGGCGCCGGGCAACAAGATCTCGGTGCACCATCATCCTATCGGCGTGGTGGCAGCATTCTCGCCGTGGAACTTCCCGATGAGCCAGCCGGCCCGCAAAATCGCCGGTGCATTGGCCTCTGGCTGCTCCATCATTCTCAAAGCCGCAGAAGAAACGCCCGCCGGTGCTATTTATATTGCGCGCGCATTGGAAGAAGCAGGCCTACCCGCTGGTGTTTTGAATCTGATTTTTGGAACGCCCTCGGACATCTCGCAGTTCCTGATCCCACAGTCTGCCGTGCGGCTGGTCGCTCTGACCGGTTCCACAAGCGTGGGTCGGCATCTGACGGAACTTGCAGCGCAAAGCGACACCCGCGTCTTGATGGAACTGGGTGGCCATGCGCCTGTTATCGTCTGCGAGGACACCGATGTGGAGAGGGCGGCAATCAGCGGCGCTGTGCGCAAAATGCGCAATGCCGGACAGGTCTGCACCTCACCTACACGGTTCTTCGTGCATGAGAGCATTTTTGAGGAGTTTGCTGAGAGGTTCACCGAACGAGCCGCCGCCACAGTTGTCGGCAACGGCATGGAAGATGGCGTTGAAATGGGCCCGCTGGCCAATGAACGGCGCGTTCCCTTCCTCACAGGGTTGGTGGAGGATGCGGTGGCGCAGGGAGCCAAGGTGCGCACTGGCGGCGCGCGCCATGGCGAGAAAGGTTGTTTCTTCCAGCCGACGGTTCTGACACATGTGCCGAATACGGCGAAAATTATGCAAGAAGAACCGTTCGGCCCCATCGCCATTCTCAATCCGGTGAAAAATCTGGATGAGGCCATCGCGGCTGCCAACGCGGTACCCTACGGGCTGGCGGGCTATGGTTTCACAAATCGCGCCGACTACATTGACCGCATGATTGATGAGGTGGAGGTGGGCAATTTTTCCATCAACACGTTGGAGGCGTCCCTACCTGAAACGCCTTTTGGCGGCGTCAAATCCAGTGGTTACGGGCGTGAGGGCGGCACCGAAGGGCTGGAAAGCTACATGACCATCAAGAATGTGTGGCACTCAGCCAACATCGCTTAGTTTCTGCAGCGTTTGCCTGCACCGGAGACCTCATGACTGACTTCACCAAGACCCGCGCGATGTTCGATATCCCGCAAGGGATGATCTATCTGAACGGCAATTCGCTGGGGCCAATGCCCAAGGCTGCGCCGCAGGCGATGGAGCGCTTTCTCAACGATGAATGGCGCACTGAGCTGATCAAGGGCTGGAACACCAAGAACTGGTTCATGCAAACCAACACGTTGGGCGACCGCGTTGGCCATCTGATCGGCGCGCCTGCTGGCAGCACCGTTGTAGGTGACACGCTGTCGATCCGGGTCTTCCAGGCTGTTGCCGCCGGGCTCTCGCTGGTGCCCCATCGGAAAGTTATTCTCTCCGACAATGGCAACTTCCCCACCGATCTCTACATGGTCGAAGGGCTGATGAAGCTGAAGGATGACGGGTATGAGCTGCGCATCCCCGACCCGGAAGCGGTGCTTGATCAGATCACCGATGACGTTGCCGTGGTCATGCTGACCGAAGTCGATTATCGCACCGGGCGCAGGCACGACATGCAGGCGGTGATCGAGAAGGCCCACGCGCATGGCGCGGTGGTGGTCTGGGATCTGGCGCATTCGGCTGGCGCTGTTCCGGTCGATGTCGGCGGTCTGGACACTGACTTTGCGGTGGGCTGCACCTATAAATACCTCAATGGTGGCCCCGGTTCTCCAGCTTTCATCCATGTCGCGCCGCGACTTCTGGATGTCGTCGAACCGGCCTTGTCGGGCTGGTATGCCCATGAGGCACCGTTCGCCTTCGACACTGATTTCCGTGCGATGCCTGGTGCCATTGAGCGCATGCGCATCGGCACGCCCTCTATCGCCGCTTTTGCCCTGCTGGAGGCCGCGCTGGACATCTGGGAGGATGTCGACATGACCGACCTGCACAGGAAAACCATCGAACTCAGCGAGATGTTCATCGGTGAGGTCGAAGCGCGTTGTCCAGGCGTTACCTTTGCCGGGCCCCGCGACCCACAGGCGCGCGGCAGCCACGTCTCATTCCGCTTTGAACATGGCTATGCCTGTATGCAGGCGATGATCGCACACCAGGTGATTGGTGATTTTCGGGCACCAGATGTGATGCGCTTTGGGATCACACCGTTGTTCATTGGCGAGGATGATATCGCCAAGGCCGTTGATACGATGGAAGCCATCCTGAAGAACGAGACTTGGCGTGAAGAGCGCTTTCAGACCCGCTCGAAGGTGACCTAAAATCACCTAGAAGAGTGTGTCTAGATCATTTCGGACGGGCACCCAACGGTCGCAAAGCTTTACGCGCTGATGTCTTCTACGGCGGCTACTGCGTTGGTTTTTTGCCGCGCGGCTACTTGGCTGCTTACTCGCCTCGTTTAGGCAGCAAAAACAGTGATCGCCGAGCGTGCGAGCAACGCGATGCTTGCCAGCACACAGAGTCCCAAAACAGCAGGGCGCAGCCATGGCGCTGATCGTGGATCTGCGATGACAAAGCGGGCGGCGTAGAAGCCAAACAGGACAGCCGGGATCAGCGCCAGGCCGCGCACCATGTCTGGCACGCCAAAGCTGCCGAAGACCGTCAGTGAGATAAGCGAGACGCAAGCGCCCAACAGCAAAACAGCATTCATGGTCGCGCGCAGTTGGTTGGGCGGCATGTTCTGTAACGCTATCGCAAAAGGTGGCCCACCAACCGATGTCAGCGTTCCCATGAAGCCAGAAAGCACACCTGCGAAGGCAACATTGGGCACGCTGGCTTTGATGGCTGGACCGAAAAGCGACATCGCCACCGCTAGCAGGACCAGAACGGAAAAAAGTATCTGAAACAGCATCGGCGACAAGCTGGCAAGCAAAGAAGCCGCAACAATAGCGGCGGGAATGCGCCCGGCGATTCCTGCGGCCACAAGAGATCGTTTGATGTGTCGAACATCGCGGATGGCCGACAAAAAACTGATCATGATGCCGAGAAAAATGATCGTGCCTGGAACGAACTTTGGGTCGATCAGCAGCATTACCGGCGCGGCTATCAGGCCAAAACCGATGCCGGTTGAGGATTGAACAATAGCGGCGAAGACCACCGCCACAAAGCCCGCAGCAAAGGCTGCGGAGAGTATTCCACCATCACTCAGAAGCTCCATTGCGATTAGCCGGCTGACGCGTCGATGGTCGCTTTGTCGCGATTGGGTTCAATCCCCGTGGGAGTGCCGTCTCCGATCTCAGGAACGGCGTCAAGCAGCGCCCGCGTGTAGGTGTGTGATGGATTGGAATATATGTCTTTGACCGGGCCACTCTCGATGATTTTGCCGGACTTCATGATCGCCACGCGGTCGGCAATGTGGCGCACAACGGCCAGATCATGGGCAATGAACAGGTACGTCAGACCGAGGCTTGCCTGCAAATCCTGCATCAAATTGACGACTTGCGCGCGGATCGACACATCAAGCGCGGACACCGGTTCATCGGCGATAATGAAGCGTGGTTCCAGCGTTAGCGCTCGCGCAATGCCAACCCGCTGGCGCTGGCCGCCTGAAAAGGCATGGGGATGGCGCTCTGCAGCATCGGCTGGAAGGCCAACCAATTCCAGCAGATGAGCAACCCGGTCGCGCAACTTGTTTTGGTCGGTTTCGATGCCGTGCACTATGAGCGGCTCAGCAACAATGTCTTGAACGGTCATGCGCGGGTTGAGACTGGAGTAGGGGTCTTGAAAGATGAGCTGCATATCGCGCCGCAGCCGCCGCAACGGTTCGCGACCTAGCGTGGTGATTTCCTGACCGTCAAAGCTGATCGAGCCCGACGTTACCGGAACCGCACGTAGAACAGCGCGGCCCGTGGTGGTTTTGCCTGAGCCACTTTCTCCAACAAGCCCCAGCGTCTCGCCCGGCCAGATATCAAAATTGACGTTATCGACGGCTTTTAGGATGTCGCGCTGGCCGAATAGGCCTTGGCTACCAATTGGATAGTGGACAGACAGATTGCGCACGCTGAGTAGCGGTGCCTCGTTTGTCTGGGCGGATAGCGCTTGCTCACTTTCTCCTACGACAGTCGCTGGCGCTCGCTGCGCAACGGGATTGTGGCACGCGAGCCGTCCCTTACCGTCGCTCAAAGAAGAGAGAGCTGGGGCGGCAGCACAGAGGTCGATTGCGTTGGCGCAGCGCGGTCTAAAACTGCACTGGGTGCGCGGCAAGCGTAAGTCTGGTGGTTGGCCATCAATTGTTTCCAGCCGATGGCGGGTATGGGCGAGCGTAGGCGTGGCAGCGACGAGGCCCGCCGTATAGGGATGCGATGGCGTGTGCAGCATGCGGCTGGCCGGTCCATCCTCCACGATTTCGCCAGCATACATGACCGCGACATCGTGGCAGAGCTTGGCCACCACGCCCAAATCATGGGTGATCATCAGCACGGCCAGCGACAGCCGTTGCTGCAACTCGGCCAGCAGATCGAGAAGGCTTGCTTGGACCGTCACATCAAGCGCGGTGGTTGGCTCATCAGCGATCAAAAGTTCTGGTTCACTGGCGAGTGCCATGGCGATCAAAACACGCTGGCGCATACCGCCGGAAAACTCGTGCGGGAATTGCAAAACGCGCTTCTGCGGCTGCGAGATGTGCACCATATCCAGCAATTCTATTGCGCGTTCGTGCGCTGCTTTTCCAGACAATCCGCGATGGCGTATCAAAACCTCGGCAATCTGATCGCCGACCGTGAACAGCGGATCAAGGCTGGTCATCGGATCTTGAAAGACCATGGCGATGTCGCGCCCGCACACTTCACGCCGATACTTGGCAGCATCTGGTCCGATCAGGCTTCGGCCTTTCCAGCGCACATCTCCACCGACAATGCGTCCCGGCAATTGTACTAGGCCCATAATGGCCTGTGAGGTAACGGATTTGCCGCAACCAGATTCTCCCACCAGGCCGAGCGCCTGGCCAGGTTTCAAGGAAAAGGACACATCGCGCACCGCATGCACGCGGCCGCGCCTGGTGAGGAACTCAACATCCAGACCGCTAACGGTCAGCAGGGCATCGCTCATTTGGCGGCCCCAAAGCGGCGCGCGAAACGCTTCTCGCGCTCAACCGGATCGGTCGTCACACGCAGCCAGGAAGCAATGAGATTGATCGCCAGCACTGTGAAGGCGATGGCAAGGCCGGGGAAAGTGACGAGCCACCAGGCGCGGAACATGTAGTCCTTGCCTTGGGCGACATCGAGACCCCAGGATGTTGCCGGCGGCTGAACGCCAAGGCCCAAGAACGACAATGCTGCCTCAGCCAGCACGATGCGGGCAAACTCCAGCGTACCGAGTGTCAGCAGCGGTGCGGCAAGGTTGGGCAACAGGTGACGGATCAGAATGCGTCCGGTGCGGCAGCCGAGCAGTTCAGCGGCTTCAACAAAGGCGGTTTGGCGCAGGCCAAGGACAACGCTGCGCGTGAGCCGCGCGTAGACCATCCAGCCGTTGAGCGCGAGCACCACGATCACGGTGGTCATGCTTGGACCGATGACGGCCAAAATTAGCAGGGCGAGCAGCAACCCCGGAAACGCAACCTGCGTATCGATAAAGCCGGTGATCCATTGGTCTGTTCGACCACCCGCATAGCCAGAAATCAAGCCCATCAAAACGCCGAAGGAACCGGCGACCAGCACGGTGGCAAAGCCAACAAAAAGCGAGATGCGTGATCCGTGCAGGAGGCGAGAGAGCACATCGCGGCCAAGGTGATCGGTCCCGAGCAGATGTGTCCACGTTCCGCCGTCCATCCAGATGGGTGGTTGAAGGCGGGCAATGATGTTCTGCGCTGCAGGATCGTGCGGCGCTAAGAAAGGGGCAAAAACGGCGATGAAGAGTAGCAAGCCAAGGCAGACAGCGCCTATGAGGCCGGGCGTGTCGGCGCGCAGATCAGCCCAGTATCCACCGGTGGCTTGTGTATCGCTGATTGGCACGATGGGAGCGTCGGTGACCGCTGCGCTGTCGGACTCCACGATACTCATTTGGCGCTCATTTCGATCCGTGGATCGATCGCTTTGTAGACGATATCAAGCATCAGATTGAGGACAACAACCATGATTGCCGTCACAAAGACGATGGCTTGCAACAAGATCAGGTCTTGCCTTTCAATGGCTTGAATGGCTGTGAGGCCAAGGCCAGGCCAGGCAAAGACCGTTTCCACCACCACGGTGTACCCCGACACAATGCGGATGAGTTCCCAGCCAGCGATGGTGAGGATCGGGACCGCTGAATTGCGTAAAGCGTGCACGCCGATGACACGCCATGGCAGCATGCCCTTGGCGCGCAGAACCTTCACATATTGCGCATTGAGCTCATCGATCATTGTTGAGCGCACCACCATCACCAGACGCGTCATCGCGGGTAGGGCCAGGGTGAGGGCGGGCAGAACAAGGTGATCTAGCCCTCCTGCGCCGGAGGTGGGTAGCCAGCCAAGGGTGAGCGAGAAAAGGACGATGAAAAGCAGCCCCAGCCAGAACTGTGGGATCGAGAGCCCCAACAGGCTTATGACCACGACGATACGGTCCACAATGCCTTCAGGGCGAAGGGCTGCAATGACGCCGAGGGGAACCGCTAAAGTGACGGCGAGTGCAATCGCGGCAAACGTGAGCACCAGCGTGGCAGGCGCGCGCTCGACGATGATCTCAAGAACGGGGCGCCGCTGCCAGAGCGACTCCCCGAAATCAAGCACAGCAACATCTCGCACATAGGTCAGGAACTGCTCAAAGATCGGCCGGTCTAGGCCAAGCTGCGCCTCGAAGGCGGCGCGTTGCTCTGCCGTTGCTTCCAACGGCAGCATCACACGCACCGGGTCTCCGATTAGCCGCGTCAAGATGAACACGACAACCACAACCGACAGGACGACGATCACGCCCTGCCACAGGCGGTTGATGACAAACCGACTCATGAGCGCTGTTCCAGATGGATGCGCCTACTCAACGCTCATGGTGCTGACGAACAACTTGCCGTCGACACGTGGGGTCCAGCTCAAGCGCTCGCTCATGCCCCAAATATTGTTGATGTTAAGGAGGAACGTAAGCAGCGCCTCTTCATGGGCATACTCAACAACTTCTTCGTAGATCGCCTGACGCTGATCGAGATCAATCTCGGTGCGTGCGGCGGTGATCCACTCTTCCATCTGCGGAATGCGGTTGGAAGCGCCGAAGCCTGACGGTGCCAGATAGGCTGAGAACGACCGGTCAGCATCAAGCAACTCGTTGCCTGATACGATGAAGATGGCATCGGACCGCTGCCCGTCTTCAGACCGGAAAAGGCGCTGCAGATACTCATCGAACTCATAAATCTGGACGTCAACATCAAGACCGACTGCTGACCAATACCCGCCGATCACTTCGGTGAGTTCACGATCTTTCAGCCAACGACCGGACGTGCTGACCAGCGTGATCTGACCATCAGAAGCGCCGGCTTCAGCAAGCAATTCACGTGCACGATCGGGGTCATAAGGATAGGCTGAAATGTCTTCATTGTAGCCGAAATAGGTTGGTCCAAGCAGCTGGCCAGCTTCAACCTGCGCTTGTCCTTCGAACAGAGCAGATGCCAGGGCTTCCTTGTCGATGGCATAGTTCAGCGCTTGGCGCACGCGCGTGTCAGCGGTGATGCCGCCATCGTGGTTCAGCAGCACCATCGGGTGCTCAAGGCTGCGCATGGATGCGGCCTGCGGCACTTGCCCCATGAACTCTGGCAGCAGGTTGGTGACCAGATCAACTTCACCGGCAAGCAGTGTTGAAAGACGGGTGCCCGGTTCCTCGATGAAGCGATAGGTCACGCCTGTGACATCGGGCGCGCCACCGCGATAATCTGGGTCAGCCTCTAGAACGATTTGGTTGCCGCGGTCCCAGCTCACAAACCGGTAGGGTCCACTGCCAACGGGTGCCTGGGCAAAATCTTCGCTTTGGCTGGCTTCAGGCGGCACGATCATGAAGTAGTACATGCGCGCCGGAAGGATCGGATCAGGACCCGACGTGGTGATGTGCACCGTGACGTCGTCAATGGCCTGTGCGCCGGACAGCGTAGAGAAATAGGACAGTTGCTCGGAGTTCAGCTCCGGATCGATCATCCTCTCCACGGAAAAAGCAACAGCTTCAGCGTTGAGCGGCTCACCATTGTGGAACGTGATGCCCGGCTCAATCGTGAACTCCCACGTGTTGGGGTCGATCTGTGTTGGCCATGCAGTTGCAATGCCCAAACCCAGATTGCCCTCAGTGTCGCGCACCATGAGCGTGTCGAAAACATTGTCGTTGACCGCTTTCTCGCCGCCATCATCGGCGGCATGCGGATCAAGTGTTGTCGGCTCACTGCCGATGACGATTGTGATGTCATTGGCCCAAGCGGCCATCGGCGTGATGGCCACGATGGCGGCGACGCACCAGCTTATGAATTGGCTGCGCATGTTTACTACCCCTAGTTGTCTTCGGATTGTCTGCAAATGAATTGGCCCGCAACCAGAAGATGACGCGAGCATTGCCTTAACGTCAACCGGCAACCGTTAATTAGGTTGGTAAGGATGTGGATCGATGGTTGGTTTGCGTCCCATAATGAGGTCGGCCATCAGCTGTCCTGCGCCTGCGGCTTGCGTCCAGCCATTAGAGCCGTGACCGAGGTTGAGCCACAATCCTTGCACACCCGGCGCTGCGCCTATGCGCGCCCGTCCATCCGGTGTCATCGGGCGAAAACCACACCATGGTGTGGGCTCTGAAACCCCGCCAAGCGTGGGAAACAACGTCTCAGTTTCGGCTCGGATTGCATCGATTTGCGCGGCGCGTAGCTGCGTGTCGAATCCTGACAGTTCGGCCACACCTCCGACACGCACCCTGTTGCCAAGGCGCGTGAACATCAGTTTGGAATCCTCATCCATCACCGATGATCGTGGTCCATTAAGGTCATCATCTAACGTGTACGTCAGTGAATAGCCCTTCACTGGATAGATTGGCTGGCCAAGGCTAAGGGGCGCAAGCAGCTTGTTCGCGAAGGGACCCGCGGTTAGCACAAGCTGCTCGCCGGTGATGGGCCCTTGCGACGTTTGAAGCGCTGCAAATCGGTTGGACGTCATCTCGATGGAGAGAACATCCGTGCCAAACGAAAAGCCAACACCACGTTCTTCAAGCCAGTTCGCCATAGCATTGCAAAAGGCCGCGCAATCACCGGTCTGATCGTCTGGCAAGTGTAGTGCGCCGGTGAACTGGGCGGATGAACCCGCTAGCGCCGGTTCAATTTGCGCGATTTCGTGTGACGGGACGAGCCGATGGGAAATGCCGAGACTGTCGAGCACCGAGGCTGCGCGCTGACCGGCTTGCCAACTTTCCTCCGACCTGAAGGTTTGCAAAACGCCACCCTTGCCATGATCGAAGGTGAGGCGAGTATCCTCTATCAGGCGGGCCAACTGGTCCTGGCTGTAATGGGCAATGGCTTGCATGGCGCGTTTGTTGGCCGCGCTGCGGCCCGCATCGCATTCGCGGGCGAACCGCAGGAGCCAGGTCCACTGCGCAGGGTCGAGGCGCGGCCTGATTTTTAACGGAGCTGAAGGCGCTGCCATCCATTTGATCGCCTTGCCAACCATACCCGGCGCCGCCCACGGACCTGCAAAACCAGGACAAAGACCCCCGGCATTGCCAAAACTTGTGGCAAGTCCGGGGCCTTTCAAACGCTCGACGATGTGGACGTCTTGGCCACCCCTGTGCAGCGCATAGGCCGTGGCAAGGCCGATGACACCGGCGCCAAGAACAAGGGTGGTCATCGCTTGATCGCGTCTTTGATCTGCTTATTCAGCCGCTTCCATGGCTGCAGGTCCGGTTCGAAAACCATAGCGCTGATCAAGGCCGAGCTCGCGCACCATATCAAGCGCAGCATTCAGCGCTGGTGCAGGCAGGGGCTGTAACGGTTCGCGCAGCGGGCCTGAGGGCAGACCAATGGCACGCATCAGCGTTTTGACCGCAACCGGATTGACCGCTGAATAAGCAAAATGCAGCACTGGCAGATTGTCGAGCCACGCTTTGCGGCAGGCAAAGGCATCCTCACCAGTTGCCCAAGGTTTTGAGATCACTGCCATTTCGCGCGGGATCAGGTTGCCGGTCATATTGGCTGTGCCATGTCCGCCAAGCGCCATGGTTGGAACAACTAGTCCAAGGTTGGGCGAACAGCAGCACATGATCGACATGTCTGGCTGCGCTGCGCACATTTGTGCAACCTGGCCAACGCGGGTGGTGGATTCTTTGAGCACCACCATGTTGGGATGATCGGCCAGACGCAAAAGATCTGACCAGTGCAGATCCGTCTTCACCCGGGGTGGGTTGTTGTAAAAGCCCATGGCCAGATCAGCGCTGTCGAGGACGGCGAGCGCATAGTCGGTGATCGCAGCATTGTCGGCACAAATGTACGATGGCGCGGCGATGATTGCGCCATCGGCACCTTCATTGGCGGCGTAGCGCACATACTCAATGGTGGTCGCGGTGTTGTTGCCGGTACAGCCGTACCACATGGTGACGCCAGGCTTGCGCATGTTGAGCGTGCGGGCAATGATTTCGCGGCGTTCCTCGGCGGACAGCATCGAGACTTCGCCTGTTGATCCCATAATCAGCAGAGCCGATGTGCCATTCTCAGTATGCCAGTCGATCAGCGTGCGAAAGCCTTCATAATCGACGGACCCGTCATCGTTCATGGGTGTGACGAGCGCGACGAAAGAGCCGCTCGGCTTCTTGTGGGTCTTGGCATTGGTCATACTGCGTCTCCTCGAGGGGGCTTCGGGCACCAGGATGGATGTTTACGTAAAGTCATAGCGTACCAGGATAGTCACCGCCATCCATGAGGATCGATTGGCCCGTCATCAGGCCCGCGTGAGACGAGGCGAGAAACGCGAACAAAGCACCGACTTCGTCAGGTCGGCCAAAGCGTTTTGCTGGGCTTTTTGTAGCGCGCACGGACCATATATCGTCAAAACTTTGCCCCGTCGTTTCAACCAGCTTTTCAACGTGTTGGCGCTGGCCATCACTGTCGATGATGCCGGGCAGTATGTTGTTGATCGTCACATTGTTGGCGACACCCAGCCGGGCGATCCCTGCGCAGAAACCGACTAACCCGGTTCTTGCCCCGTTGGACAGCGAGAGTTCGGCGTGCGGAATTTTCACCCCGCGTGAGGTGATGTTGACGATGCGGCCAAAGCCGCGTTCCACCATTCCATCATAGGTTGCACGGATCATTTCGATGGGCGCAAGCATCATTAGGTCGAGCGCCTCGATCCAAGCCTCGCGGTCGTGATCACGAAAGTCTCCGGGCTTCATGCCACCGGCATTGTTGAGCAAGATGTCAGGGTGCGGGCAGGCTGCCAACGCTGCTGCGCGGCCTTCCGGTGTTGTGACATCAGCGGCAACTGCCATCACATCGGCGGCGGTTTGATCGCGAATCGCAGCGGCGGTTTGGTTCAGTGCCTCTTGCCCACGGGCAACGATGGTGATCGCCACGCCCTCGCGCGCCAGGGCAAACGCACACGCCCGGCCCATGCCTTTGCTGGCTCCCGTCAGCAGAGCCTTGCGCCCGGCAATTCCCATATCCATTGCGATCTCCTTGTGCTTGGGGCGGCAGTGTCATTGTCGCGGGTTTGCTGTCAATTGTTTTCCAACTCTCTTTGCATGTTTGGCCATTGCCGCCGTAAGGGCAATTGGGCATGGTCGCCACAGCCTATGAAAATGGAGATGGTCACATGGCTTCGCAAAAAATTGCATTGATTACAGCAGGTGGTAGCGGCATGGGCGCTGCTGCGGCGCGCCATTTGGCCGAAAAAGGCTATGGAGTTGGCATTCTGTCGATTTCCGGCAAAGGCGAAGCACTTGCCAAAGAATTGGACGGCGTCGGTGTCACCGGTTCCAACCTTGAGACCGCTGACCTGCAAAAGCTGGTTGATGCAGCCATGGAACGGTGGGGCCGTATTGATGTGCTTGTAAACTCGGCTGGTCATGCGCCGAAGGGCGAGCTGCTGGAAATCAGTGATGAAGATTGGCACACGGCCATGGATTACCTGCTGATGAACGTTATCCGTCCCACGCGGCTGGTCGCCCCGATCATGGCCAAGCAGGGTGGCGGCACGATCATAAACATTTCCAGTTTTGCCACGTTCGAGCCGGACTTGCTGTTCCCGACATCTGGTGTATTTCGCACCGGTGTGGCCAGCTTTGCGAAGCTTTTTTCTGATCGCTACGCCGCCGACAATGTGCGCATGAACAACGTGCTGCCGGGCTTTATCGACAGTTTACCAGAGAAAGATGAGCGCCGTGAGCGCGTGCCCATGGGCCGCTATGGCAAGGTTGGTGAAGTGGCCGGGCTCATTGCCTATTTGGCATCCGATGAGGCTGCTTATGTCACAGGGCAGAACATTCGCATCGATGGCGGTATGACACGCTCAGTCTAAGGCTGCTGATCGGCAACCTCTATCAAATCAGTCGGTACTGCTTGGCTTTATTGCGCAGGAACGGCAGTCCCTTTGACATCACCTCATGATGATTGCCGGCCACAGGCCGCCAGACGGAAAGCCCATAGGCGATCTCTGGCGGCATGTTGATGAAGCTTTCCATCGCCAGGCCGCCTTTGAAACCGATAGCGGCGAGGGTGGCGTAAATTTCATCCCAGTCGCAGGTGCCTTCGCCCGGCGTGCCACGATCGCTTTCACTCAGGTGGATGTAGCGTAGGTGCTCGCGTGCATCGATGATGCCATTGCCGACGCCCTTTTCCTCAATGTTCATATGGTAGGTGTCGAGATGCAGGAAGATGTTGTCTGAGCCGACTTTCTCGATCATGTCGCAAGCTTGACGCGAGGTGTTGATCAGATGGTTTTCGTAGCGATTGACCGGCTCTATCCCGAATAGCAGGCCGATCTGTTTGGCATAGGCCGCCACAGGACCAAGTGTACGCGCTACGGCGTCATACTCTTCGGCCGTTGGTGGCAGGCCGCTGCGCTGGCCAATGCCGCCATAGGTCACGCCGGATAGCGCTTCGCCACCTAAAGCCTTCGTTTTATCAGCAGCAAGCTTGAGGTAGTCGATTGCGCCATTAACATCGTTGGTTGGCCAGATTTCCTCTGGCAGGCCCAGCGATCAGATGGCGCGCAGATTGTGCTTCTCCAGCAAGGCCCGTGTGTGCTCAGTGTCGATGTCGCGCGGGCGTAGCATCGGGATTTCGATGAAATCCACATCGTACTCGAGCGCACCTGCGACCGCGCGCTCAGCGCCTTCACGGTCCCAATTCATGGTCCACATGCTGGTATGAACGCCAAAGCCTTCCATCGGTCTTCCTTTCGCTTTGCCGTCAACCGGCGGATTCGTGAGCAGCAGCTTCAGCCATATCGTTGCCGCCAACAATGGCACTGACGACCTCGGTCATCGTCGTCTGCTTCGTTTCCAGATTTGTTGTTGCAACGCCTTGGCGCAGCACCACAATTCTGTCTGTCACGCCAAGGACATCGTTCAAACGATGGGAAATGAGGATGACAGATATGCCTTCAGCCTTCAGGCTGCGGATTAGTTCCAAGACGCTTTGCACCTCACGAACGGCCAGGGCCGCTGTTGGCTCGTCCATAATCACCAGTTTCGGGTCGAAGGTGAGGGCGCGTGCGATAGCAACCGTCTGTTGCTGTCCACCGGAAAACGAGCCGACTGGACGGTTGATGGAGGGCAGGTGCGCACCCAACCGGTCGATCATCTGTTGGGCTTTTTTGTCCATGGTGCGTTTGTCGACCATGCCCGGCAACACGCCCAAAAACTTCTTCACTGGCTCGCGACCTAAGAAGATATTGCTGGCCACGTCCTGCTGTTTGGCCAGCGCCAGATCTTGATAGATCATCTCGATACCGAGCGCGCGGCGCTTGCCGGGGTCGAGATCTAAGATCGATTGCCCGTTCATGGTGATCTCGCCGTCATCGGCGGTGTACATGCCCGTGATGGTTTTCATGAGCGTGGATTTCCCAGCCCCATTGTCGCCAACCAGACCGATCACTTCGCCAGCGGTGACTTCCAAATTCACGCCATGAAGAACGTCCACCGCACCAAAGCTTTTGCGAATGTTGGTAAGCTTAAGAAGGCTCATACCTTGGCCTCTTTGCGGAACTGATACTGGTCGATAAACACAGCAAGGATGAGTACGGCGCCGATGGCCATTTGCTGATAGTAAGACTGCACCGCCAACAGGTTCAGTCCGTTCTGCAAGACACCCATGATGAGCGCGCCGATGATGGTGCCTAAGATAGAACCGCGCCCGCCAAAAAGGTTTGTGCCACCGATGATGGCGGCGGTGATGGCTGTCAGCTCATAGGTGATGCCCGCCGTCGGGTCGCCAGCGTTGATGCGCGCCATGAACAGCATACCGGCAAGGCCAGCCAAGCCGCCGGACAGTGTGTAGAGGATAAGCCGGTGGCGCTCGACATTGATGCCGGATGTGCGCACAGCGTTTTCATTGTCTCCAATGGCCAGCGTGTAGCGGCCAAAACGGGTAAACGCCAAAATGTAGTGGGTCACTAGGGCCGTTACGATCAGAATGATCACCGGCATCGGGATGCCAAACGGTCTGCCTTGGCCAAGGTAGATGAGCTCTGGTGGCAGACCGTAAATCACGCGCCCATCGGAAATCACCAGCGCCAGCCCACGGGCCAAGCCAAGCATGCCTAACGTCACAATGAAGGCCGGAACGCCTGCCCGCGTGACCAAAAATCCGTTGACGAAGCCCGCCAGAGATCCAGCAACCAGACAGCCCAAAACACCGAAGCCCGCCGGTGCACCGATTGTAACCGCGACATACGCCCCGACAACACCTGAAAGGCCCATGACGGACCCAAGAGAAAGGTCGAGCCCGCCTGAGCTGATAACGAATGTCGCTGCGATGGCCAGAACGCCGATGGTGGCTGTGGCCAGCAGGATGTTGAGAAAATTGCTGACCGATAAGAAAAACGGGGAAAGCAGGCTCATCACGATGCAAAGGCCGATCAGAACAACCAGGGATTCAAGCCGCAATTGGAAGCGTTCTTGCGACGCAGATTGCGCACTGCGCCACCAGCCAAACAGTGAGGTATCGCGCACGGTGGTAGGCTTTGCCGTCATGCCAGGGCCCTAAGAACTGCGTGGAAAAACAGCGGCGCGCCACAAGGGAAGCGCGCCGCACGAGCGCCAGAGGTGGAAGGACCCTCCAGCGCGTTCTCGTTACTTGACGAACTCAAGCATAGGTTCAGTGCCAGCTTCCAGGATTTCCTGTGTGAGCACCATGGTGGGCACCTGGATGAAGCTTGGTACGTCGCCCCCTGCGAGGACAGTCGCAACATTTTCGACCGACTGCAGACCCACAAGGTAGGGCAACTGCGCTACGGAGGCCGTCAAACGTCCATCGGTGATGGAGCGCACCGCGTCGGAGTTGCCATCGACACCGATGATCACAACCTCACCACCGCGACCGGCCGCAAAGACGCTTTCAACGGCGCCCAGCGCCATGCCGTCATTGGCAGCGAAGATGCCGACCAAGTCCGGGTTGCGGATCAAAATATCGTTGGTGATCGTCGCTGCTTTGCCGCGATCCCAATCGCCAGGAAGTGAGGCGACAACCTCAAGACCAGGTGCCAGTTCGGCAAGCCGTTCTGAAAAGCCTGTTACGCGGGCCTGCCCGGTGACATTGCCTGACAGACCTTCAATGATGAGCACTGGGCCACTTGCATCAGCACCCAGCTGCTCTGCCATATACTCAGCGCCCTGTGCGCCTGCAGCCAGATTGTCCGATCCGATGCGGAAGGCGATCTCGATGCCCTCGGCTTCAAGGATTGCCGGATCAAGGTTGCCGTCGAGGTCAACGACCACAATGTCCGATTCCTGAGCTGCACGCAGGCAGGGCAGGAGGTTGGTGGAGTTGATCGCAGCGGTGATCATGGCAACGGGGCTGCGCTGCAGCATGGTGTTGCAAACATTGAGCTGCTGTTCAGCAGCTTGATCGCTTTCAACAGCCTGAATGAAGTAGGGTACGCCAGCAGCTTCAGCGCCTTCTTCAACACCGGTGCCCATAGCACCCCAAAACGGATTGGCCAGTGTTTTCATTAAGATGCCGTATTCGCCGTCTTGTGCGGCGGCACCTGAGGCTGCGCATAACCCGATTGCGGTTGCAGCAACCAAAGTAAATCGGTTCATTTTTCCTATAAAGTTGACCATGATAGTCCTCCTGTTGGTCATGTGCCCGGTTTTTGTGGGCGTTCTTGGAAGTCTTAGGTTGTTTGCAGGTTTTTACGCTCCTTGAATGACCTGCGGTTGTTCTGCTGGACGGACCGGCGGAACCTCGACAAGAGATTCACGGAGCTGAAGCGAACAGGGTTCTAGGTGGCAGATAGAGGCGCTGTTTGTGCCGTCTCTCTGGCCTTCAATCCCAGCCAGCAACCTGTGGAAGGCGTGATCGGCCAACTTGCTGATGGGCTGTACTACAGCGCTGACGGCCGGGTAGGTGACCTGCATCCATTCGGTGTCATCAAATCCGACAAGACTTACGTCCTGCGGGCAGCGAAGCCCGCGACGCCGAAATTCAGACAGCGCGATCAGCGTGCCTTTCTGGAACAGCGAAAAAACAACGCTTGGATAGTTGGTGTCGAGATAGTTGGAAAGGTGGGCGCGGAAATTGTCCTCGCGCTCATCGATCATCAGCACATCGACACGCATATCTGGGCAGATGGTTTGCGCTTCCTGCTTGAAGGCGCTGGCGCGCGTGCGCACGTTGCGCGAAACCTCATTGAGGCCAATCAAGGTGACGTGCCGATGGCCCTTTTCGGCCAGGAGGCGCGCAACTTTTGCGCTGGCTCCAGCGTTATCGACCGCCACCGTATCGTAGATGTCATCAGAGACCACGCGATCGATCAGCGCGCCTGTCATCGACAGAGATTTCATTAGCTGTGTGCCTGCGCCACGTTCGCTGCGCACGGGTGCGAGGATCGTTCCGGCGACACGCCACACATGCATGCGCTCTACCAGACGTTCTTCGCGGGCTTCAGATTCGTGACTGGACACAATGGACAGGCTGTAGCCCGCTTCTTCGGCCAAAATCTCAAGCCGGGCTGCGATCTTGCCGAAGAACTCGCTTTCCAGATCCGGGACAATAAGGCCGATGATCTTGCGTGTGGTCTGGCGCAAGCCAGCGGCGAGGGGGTCCATTTTGTAACCCATCGCTTCAACCGCAGCGTGCACCTTTTGCGCGTTGGCAGCTTTCACCGTGGTAACGCCGCGCAGCACCTTGGAAACCGTTGCGGCCGAAACACCGGCGCTGCGGGCAACGTCGTGAATGGATGCGCGTTTGGTCGGCTGGCTGATCATCAATCCCTCTTTCGCGAATAAAATGAACCGATTTACTTTCAAATGTAAACCGATTTATTCTTAAGGCTTCACGTCCAAGGAAGTTGCCCTAATGACCGCCACAGCCAAACCGCTGATCATTTCCGCGCCGGAGCCGCGCACGATCGATCTGCTCTTTCAGCCGGATCGCAAGGCTGAGCTTTTGGGTCGCTATGAGATTTTGGAGGTGCCGGAGTGCGAGGTGAATGGGCTGGATGCTGAGGTGCTTGCGCGTGCGCGCTACATCCTCGGCCAGCCGCCGCTGAATCTGGAAACGCTTGAGCGGATGGAAAGCTTGCGCTGCATCTTCAATGTGGAGAGCAATCTGCTCAACAACATGCCGTATGACTATTTGTTTCGCACCGGCGTTCATGTTGTGACGACTGGCGCTGTGTTTGCGCGGCCGGTGGCTGAGATGGGCCTTGCGATGGCGCTGAATCTGGCGCGTGATGTGATTGATGCTGATGTGGCTTTTCGAGATGGCGAGGAGCTATGGGGTGGAGATGGCAACGCCAAGGCCCGCCTGCTCACCGGCTCAAAGATCGGGATTATTGGTTTTGGTGACCTTGGTCGCGCGTTGGCCGATGTCCTTTCGGGGTTTCGGGCTGATATTGCGGTTTATGACCCCTGGCTTCCCGCATCCATGCTGGAGGAAGCTGGCGTCCGTTCTGCAAGCCTGAACGAGGTGCTGGAGACCAGTGAGACGGTGTTTGTGGTCGCAGCGGTGACCAGCGAGAACAAAGGATTCTTAGACGCTAAGGCTTTCGCCAGCATGCGCAAGGGCGCGGCCTTTATCCTGCTCAGCCGTGCTGATGTGGTGGATTTCGATGACCTTATGGCGGCGGTTGCGTCCGGTCATATATTGGCGGCCAGCGACGTCTTCCCGCAGGAACCTCTGGCAGCCGATCACCCAGTTAGACGCTTGAAAGGATTTGTTCGTTCAGCCCACCGCGCAGGCGCGCTTGATATCGCGTTCAAGCGCATGGGCGATATGGTGCTGGACGATATGGACCTTTTAGATCGCGGCCTACCACCCATGCGGTGCAAACGTGCGGAGCGCGAAACGGTATCGCGCATGCGGTCTGCGCCGGTGACGAAGAACTAGTGTCGGACCATAGGGAGCGTCCATCGCGATTCAACGCTGACTTTCGGGGCTAGTGAGTGGATCGCTTGGCGTGATCTAGCAAAACTTCTTCAAAAACGCGTTGCGCGCGCGATATTCGGGTGCCGACTGAGAACGCGCATTCAAAGTGCGTGCTGTAGGAAAGCTTGTCGGGAAGAATCGCGCGCAGCATTCCTTTTTCATGCCAACTCGCGGCGGTCTGATCAGGCAGGTGACCGATGAACTCCCCCGATAGGATGAGCGCAACAACGCCTTCCAGGTTACTGCTGTTGGTGGACAGTTTTTTCGGCTGCATCAGCCCAGGTCGAAGCATGCCGCCATAGTAGTTTTTGGCGGCGTAATCGAATTGAGAAAGCTCCTCAATGTCGGGAAATTCAGAGGCATCAAACAACGGGTGGCCCTGGCCGCAATAGAGGGTTTGGCGTTCATCAAACAGGCTCACATAGCGCAAGCCTGGAGCATGATTGGGAAAGGTGTGAATGCCAGCATGCAGTTTTTGATCGAGGATTTGGCGCTCGATTTCGAGCGGATCGTGCAGGCGAAGATTAAGCGCAACGGCCGGCATTTTTCGCCGCAGCGCGTGAATGATCCGATCAATGGGGAAATCTGGATTGCCGAGTAGGGAATCGGCTGTCGCGATATGCAGTTCGCCCGTGATCTCGCCGCGAAGTGCGCTCACCTTGCCGGTGAAACGCTTGCAGTTGTCGAATAGTTCTTTAGCCGCCTCATAAACGACCCGTCCATCGTCCGTCAGTGCAAACCCTGCACGTCCGCGACGACACAGTTTGAGCCCAAGACGCGCTTCAAGATCGGCCATCTGCGTGCTGATGGTTGACTGGCTGACATTCAAGGCAATTTGGGCCGGTGAGAAACCACCAGCCTCGGCCACGGTGACGAAGACGCGCAGCAGATGGATGTCAGGGCTGGAGATGGACATCATGGCCGGCGCTCTCTTCGACAAATATCAATGTAAGCATGCTTTACTGCAAATTGCTTAGATGTTTGGTCTGGAGAAGACAATTGTCAACATGACACGGAGGACTCGTCAGTTGGCTCATTTCCATTCCCCCAAAACGCCGGACATGACAGCACCACGCTACAGCGGTCTGGCGACATTCATGCGTGCGCCAATTGCCGAAACGCTTGAAAATCTCGATATCGCGATGCTGGGCATCCCCTATGATGGTGCGCTTACCAACCGCCCTGGCGCGCGCCATGGCCCGCGCGAGGTGCGCAATCAATCCAGCTTGATGCGTTCCATCAACCACGCGACGCGGGTCGATCCGTATGCGCTGTGCTCTGTTGCCGATGTTGGGGATGTGGCCTTTACGTCGGCCTTCGACATAGAAGCTTCGCATCGGCAGATTGAAGCGTTTGTGGCAGAGATTGCCCAAGCGGGTGTTTTGCCTTTGAGCTGTGGCGGCGATCACTCGGTGAGTTTGCCGATCTTGCGTGCGCTCGCCAAAGAGCCAGTCGCGCTGCTGCACATTGATGCGCACACCGATACTTGGGACAGTTTTCAGGGGTCAAAGTTTAATCATGGGGCGCCGTTCCGTCGCGCGCATGAAGAAGGTCTGATCGACCCCAAAAAGACCGTGCAAATCGGTATTCGCGGGGCGCAAAACGTCTCTGAGGGTTGGGACTATTCGCAAAACTCTGGCATGCGGGTCATGTTCATCGAAGAGGTTCGCGAAAAGGGTGTTCCAGCAATCGTCGAAGAAGCGCGGACCGTTTTGGGCAATGGTCCGGTGTATTTGACGTTCGACATCGACAGTATTGATCCGGCCTTTGCACCAGGAACGGGCACACCAGAAATTGCTGGGCTAACGACCGCAGAAGCGCTCGATCTCATCCGCGGTTTTCGCCATCTTGATTATGTCGGGGCGGACGTCGTGGAAGTCTCCCCGCCCTTTGATGTTGGCGGGATAACCTCACTAACCGCCGCGACGGTGATGTATGAGATCTTGTGCGTGCTCGCCGAAGCGCGTGCTGCCAGCGCACAAGCGTAAGCTGGCTATGGGTACGAAAGCAGATACGGCGCAGGCGGCGGGTCTCGCTGATAGCTACACGCCGATGCCCGAGGGCGAAGCGCGCGATCTGCTGAACCGGTATTATGGCCTATCAGCCACGCTGAAGCGTTTTGCCACCGAGAAGGATGATACCTTCGGCGTTACTGTCAGTGATGGACAAAAGTTCGTTTTGAAGATTGCAAACCCAGGCGAGAGCTTTGGTGAGATCGATTTTCAACACACCATTTTGCGCACTGTGGAACAACAGGATCCGTGGTTACCCGTGCCGCGCGTCATCGCCTCCATTGAAAGCGAACACCTTTTTGAGATTACCGATGGCAGCGGCCAACAACGCTATGTGCGGCTGCTGAGCTTTCTTGACGGCACGCCACTTGACCAGACTCATTCCAGCGCAGGCCAGCGCCAACAGATCGGCAAAATTCTCGCGCGCTTGCGTCTGGCGACGGAGCCAGTCTCTCATTCAGCGCAAGACCGTGTACTGGCCTGGGATGTGCAACATCTTGCATCGCTAAGGCCGCTGCTGGATGAAATTTCAGACCTGCACAAGAAACAGCTTCTGGCCGGCGGTATGGAACGGTTCATGGCGCTAGAACCAGAGGTTCAAAAGTGTCGCCAGCAAGTGCTGCACAATGATTTTAGCTGCTCAAATATTGTTGTTGATCATAAGGTGCCAGAGTTCGTGACCGGCATTATCGACTTCGGTGATGCTGTGAAAACAACGGTTGCCATCGATGTTTCCACTGCGCTTCTCAACCAACTGCCGCGCGAACCCGGAGCAGATATGTTTGCTGCTGGGCGTGACCTTCTTGATGGCTATCTAAGCATCACCGACCTCACCGAACATGAGCTGCGCCTCATCCCACATTTGGTGATGGCGCGGGTCGTGGCGCGGGCGCTTATCACGCTCTGGCGCGCGCGCATGTTCCCAGACAACCAGACCTATATTCTGCGCAACACCGAACAGGGATGGCACCAGCTAGCCTGGTTTCTCGACCGGTCGATGGATCAGGTAAGCACCGTACTGTTCGATAGAGCGGCAAAAGGAAAAACATAACGATGAGCACGCAGGTTTCTCGCCGCGGTAAGATGGTCAATGGCTTCGATCCATCGACAGTCGAGCATCTCGACGCCCGCACCCGCGCTTTTGTTGAGCGTCGTGCTAGGCTTCTGGGACCAGCCTACCGACTGTTTTATTCCGACCCGGTGGAGTTTGTACGGGCCAATGATGTTCTGATGTACGATGCCGACGGCAATGAATATCTGGATGCCTACAACAATGTTGTTTCCGTCGGTCATGGCCATCCGCGCGTGGTGCAAGCGGTGCATGAACAGATGCAAACGCTGTGCACGCATACCCGCTACATGCATGAGGGTATTCTGGACTTTGCCGAAAAGCTGCTGGGAACCTTTGAGGATGAGATCGGCCATATGATGCTGACCTGTACTGGGTCTGAAGCCAACGATCTGGCGCTGCGTATGGCAAAGCATCACACGGGCAACAAGGGCATCATCGTCACCTCAGAAGCCTATCACGGCAACTCTGATTCATCGGCAAGTTTCTCGCCGTCCTTGGGCGATAATGCGCCGCTGGGAACGTGGGTTCGACGGGTGTCAGCACCGGACACATATCGTGTTGCCACCGTGAATATGGGCGCGTGGTTGGCGCAAGAGGTTTCCAAGCAAATCCATGACTTGCAGCGCCGCGGTGAAGGGGTGGCGGCTTTTGTTGTCGACTCGCTGTTTTCTTCCGATGGCGTGTTTGACCACCAGCAGGACATCCTCAAACCAGTCATCGATGTTGTGCGCCAGGCTGGCGGATTGTTCGTTGCTGACGAAGTTCAGTGCGGCTTTGCCCGATCAGGTTCGCACATGTGGGGCTATCAGCGCCACGATGTGGTGCCAGACATCGTCACCATGGGTAAGCCCATGGGCAATGGCTACCCGGTTGCTGGTGTGGCGATGCGCCCACACGTGGTGAAGGCGTTCGGCAATGACATGCGATACTTCAATACATTTGGCGGCAACACCGTTGCGGTTGCGGCAGCCAATGCGACCTTCGATGTCATTCAAGACCAAGGTTTGCTCGATAACAGCGCCACGGTTGGTGCGATGCTGAAATCAGGTGTTGAGAGCTTAGCTCGCAGCGATGATCGCATTGGCGATGTACGTGGTGCTGGCCTCTATTTGGGCGTGGAGATGGTGCGAGATCGCGACTCCAAGACGCCCGACTCCATGCTGGCGCTGGGTCTCGTCAATGCGATGCGCAAAAAGCGAGTGCTCATCTCAGCAACTGGCTTTAACGCCAATGTTCTGAAAATTCGACCACCTTTGACGTTCACGCCGGCGCATGTCGATCGCTTCTTGAGCGCGCTTGAGAGTGTTTTGCGCGAAAGCCAATAACGTTTTCGGTGACAAATTAGATCGCGTTAGCGACGGATAACCACGCTTTAATGCGACAAACCCGCGATAAAACTGCATTGCGCGGTGCTGCAATTTTAGGCGTTTCGCGTGCAGGTCTGCCCAGTGATTGGGACATGCGCCTAAGGATTATGCGGCGATGTGTTTCTGGGCATTAAATCGATAAATATCGATGCATCATGGTGTAATGTCGTATTTATACGATGCGATTGCCGCCCGACCCTCTCATCCAGGCATCAGGGCTACCTGTGCTGTGCCGTGCAAACTGGAGATCGTATCAATGACAAAATCAAGTATCCCGGCCAAGCTGAGCAAACAGATGCTTATGCCAGCGCTTGTTTCTGCCACTGTTTTTGGCGCCATGGCGCCAGCGCATGCCGCTGATGAAATCGACTGTGTGTTTCCTTTCTGGTTCGGCTTCGCCCCCGTCTTCGTCGCTGAGAGCGAGGGTTATTTCGCCAGCGAAGACCTTGAAGTCAGCACCGCCTTCGACAATGACCGTGCGAACGTTCTTCCAGCCATGGCAAGCGGTGCCATCGACTGCACCATGCGCACGATTGGCGAGGTGATGTCGCGCCCACGTACCGCTGACACAACGGGCACCGTAATCGGGACGATTGATGTTTCGGTTGGCGCCGACGGTGTTGTCGCTGGACCTGAAATTGAGACTGTCGCAGACCTGATCGGGCAAAACTTTGCCGGTGAAATAAATCACCCCGGCACCACGCTGGTCGCCCACGCCTTGGCGCAAGAGGGTTTGAGCATTGACGATGTCAACCTGCAGCTGATTGCGACAGATGACAGCATGGCTGTCTTCGAGGATGACTCTATTGCTGCTGTCGCAACCTGGGAGCCAATGATGAGCTCCATTGTCAACGGAACTTCGCGTGAAGGCGCCCGCATCCTTTTGTCATCAGCCGACTATGAAGGTCTGATCACCGATGTGATTTTGGTGCGTACCGAAGACTATGAAGAGAACCCAGAAAAGTACGCCAAATTCCTTCGCGGCATTTACCGGGCTATCGACCTCTACGAGTCCGACCCTGAGCGCTTTGTGGAGATCTCAGCGCCATTCTTCGACGTTCCAGCCGACGAGATGTCTGAGGCTCTCGAAGGTGTGCTCTACACCAACTACGAAGAGTCGCTGAGCTACATGCCAAGCGCTGATGGCCAAGGCCGTCTGTTGGAGGTCTTCACCGCCTTCAACGAGATCAATCAATCCCTTGATCTCCAGGATGAGCCGCTTGACTATGATGCACTTGTTACCGGCGACCTGGTGCAGGGCCTGTTTGACGGGCACACCCGCTAACCGCCACTTTGAGGGTCGCGCCATAAGCTCCTTCCCGGATGGTCTGCGGACTGTCTTTGGCTTGCGCGACCCTCTTCTTTTCCTACCCCTGGCGAGGAAGCCGACACGTGCTGAGCACCCTATTTGCATTTCGTAAGCGATTGCCGCGTCGCACTGAGGTTACGCTGGGCGTTATCGGCTTCATCCTATTCCTCACCACGTGGCATATGATCGCCGTTTCAGGCGCGATTAGGCCGGAATTTCTTCCCACACCTTGGGCGGTTGCGAAGGCTTTTGTCAGCCTGTTCACCGAACGTGACTTTGCAACCGATATCGCCATCAGTGTTGGACGCGTCTGGTTTGCCTTTTTCCTCGCCATCACCGTTGCCATTCCACTCGGGCTGCTGATGAGCACCTATCGCGCTGTTGGTGCGACGTTGGAGCCGTTCATCGATTTTGTGCGCTACCTGCCGGTACCAGCCTTGGTGCCGTTGCTGGTTATCTGGTTCGGGGTGGGCGAGGCGTCAAAGATCGCCGTGCTTTGGATGGGCACTTTCTTTCAGCTCATCCTGCTTATCGCTGACGATACCAAGCGCGTGCCGAGCGAATACATAGAGTCTGGCCATACCCTTGGTGCCAGCAAGGGCGAGATCATGCGCCACATCATTGTGCCGGCGGCGCTGCCCAATATGGTCGATAATTTGCGCATCACCCTTGGGTGGTGTTGGACCTATCTGATTGTTGCCGAAATCGTGGCGGCGAACTCCGGTATTGGACATGTCATCTGGTCGCTGCGCCGCTTCGTGAAGACCCCGGAGGTTATGGCTGGGATCATCGCCATCGGCATCATCGGTTTGCTCACCGACCAGGCTTTTCGCTTCGCGCATGCGCGGCTCTTTTCCTACCAGAACCGGTGAGCCATGCACGACTTCATCACCATCAACGACATCTCAAAAACCTTTTGGTCGTCGGACGGAAAGGTTGAAACGCCCGTTATCCAGCCGCTGTCGCTCTCAATCGATGAGGGCGAGTTGGTGATGTTTCTCGGCCCGTCTGGCTGCGGCAAGACCACACTGATGCGCATTGTCGGCGGGTTGGAGACGCAGGACCAGGGCACGATTACCTTGGCAGGCGATCCTTTGAGCGAGCCCGATCGTCGCCGTGGCATGGTGTTTCAGGCCTACTCGTCTTTCCCATGGCTCACCGTGCGTCAGAACATCAAGTTTGGCACCCGGTATCGCAAGGACATTTCCAACGACCAGAAGGATGAGGTCACCGACCGCTACCTCAACATGGTTGGGCTTTCCAACTATGCCGATTTTTACACCAATCGCATTTCAGGCGGCATGCGCCAGCGTGTTGCGATTGCCCGCACACTCGCTTCGTCGCCTGATGTGTTGTTGATGGATGAGCCCTTTGGCGCGCTTGATGCTCAGACCCGAGAATTCCTTCAATTCCAGCTGATGGACATCAACAAGCAGGAAAAGAAAACCACCATCTTCGTCACACATGATGTGGAGGAAGCCATCTTGCTGGCCGACCGCATTCTGATTTTTTCTGCACGACCGACCCAGGTGGTTAAAGAGATCAAGGTCTCCGATGTCTTGCCCTACGATGACCGGCGCAACGGCACGGCTGACATGGATACTTTCTTTGCGATGCGCAGCGAAATCCTCGAAATTTTGCGCCAGGAATATCTTCGAGCACAGGGTGAGGGATGACAGCTATGACTGATTTTTCCGACAAGCATGTTGTGATCACCGGTGCCAATCGTGGCATAGGCCTCGGCATAGCTGAAGGCTTCATGAAGGCCGGTGCCGACCTGACGATCTGCGGACTGGAAGAGGATACGCCTGAGATTGCCGCGCAGCTTGGGCAGACATATGGACGAAAAGTCAAAGGCATAACGTGCGACATCGCTGATCTCAGTCAGGTGAGTGCTATGGCCCATCAGCTCAAAAACCTGGATGTGCTGATCAACAATGCTGGCTTTGAATATATCACCCCGATAACGGACCCATCACCGCGTGTGGATGAGGTGTTTGAGCGTGTCATCATGACCAATGTGGTCGGCACGTTCTCGGTTACCCGTGCACTGCTGCCAAAGCTTGTTGATGGCGGACGCATTGTCAGCACCTCGTCCATGTGGGGTAAAACCGCAGTTGCTGAATTCAGCGCCTATTGCGCGTCCAAACATGCCGTGATCGGTCTGACCCGCTCACTGGCACAGGAGCTTGCGCCACGACGGATCTCCGTCAACGCTGTTTGCCCTGGATGGGTGCGCACGGTGGCCTCTATGCGCTCGCTTTCAGCGATGGCTGCACGAGAAAAACGCAGCGAGAACGAACTGCTCGATGAGATTGTGGGCGCGCAGGCACTGCCCGGGTTGATGGACCCATCCGACATGGCAGCCATGTATCTGTTTTTGGCAGGTCCGGCGGCAGACAACATCACCGGCCAGTCCTTCACTGTTGACCGCGGAGAGCTGATGCAATGAGCGCTCAGATAGGCCAGGAGATTCAAGGAAAGCGCGCTCTGGTCACGGGAGGTGCTCGTGGCATTGGCGCGGCGATTGCCAAATCTCTGGCGGATGCTGGCACCGACCTTGTGGTCTGCGATCTAAACGAACCAGCCGACACCGTAGCTTCCATCGAACAGGCTGGCGGCTCTGCCACAGGCATAGCGTGCGACGTCAGCGATGCTCAGGCCACAGCGAGGCTTTTCGATACCATCGACCAAAATTGGGGCGGGCTTGATATCGCCGTCAATGCGGCGGGCATCTTGATTGAAGCTAAGATCGTCGACATGGACATCGCCGATTTTGACCGGATCGTTGCGGTCAATTTGCGCGGTACGTTTCTGATTGCGCAGGGCGCAGCGCGTTTGATGAAAAAAGCAGGCGCTGGTCGGCTGATCACAATTTCCTCCGAGCTTGCTTATCTCGGCCGCGAAGATTTCTCGGCCTATTGCGCCACCAAGGCTGCTGTTGTTGGACTGACTCGCTCACTGGCACGTGAACTTGCTCCTGATATTTTGGTGAACTCGGTTGCGCCTGGCCCAACCGATACGCCGATGCTTGATCAGGAAAGCATGTCGCCTGAGTGGCGGGAGAAAGAGTTGCAAATCCCACTAGGGCGTTTCGGGAAACCTGAGGAGATCGCGGCGTTGGTGCGCTTCTTGAGCGGCCCGGACGCTGGCTTCTTCACCGGACAGACGCTTAGCCCCAATGGTGGCGCGGTGATGATTTGAACGCGCTAGTTTAACCGCGCAGTTAGGATAGACCCCATGTTGCAACGACCCGTTCCCTGGCCAAATGGCGCAAAGGTCGCCTGTGCGATCACTCTGGATATGGATGCCGACAGCTTGGTGCACATCCACCATGGCCAGAACGCACTGACCAAGCTGTGCACCACATCGATGCTACAATATGGGCCGAAAGTGGCCATTCCGCGCATTCTCGATACCTTCGAGCGGTATGGTATGAAGCAGAGCTTTTTCATTCCCGCCTGGTGTATTGAAAATTATCCGCACACGGTGGAGGCGATTGTGAAGGCAGGCCATGAAGTTGGCTTTCACGGGTACATCCATGAAGCCCCCAATCAGCTTTCCGCAGACCAGGAACAGCATTGGATGGGCCGTTCGATTGAGATCATCGAAAAACACACCGGACAAAGGCCGCGCGGCAATCGTGCACCGCTCTATCATATGTCGGACCAGACGCCCGATTTGCTGGTGAAGGAGGGTCTTGTCTACGACAGCTCGCTGATGGGTGACGAGGTGCCCTACATCCTAAAAACTGGAGCTGGCGAACTGGTAGAGCTGCCTGTTAGTTGGGCCACCGACGATTGGCCGCCTTACGTGCATTGCTCCGATCTGGACTATCAGTTCCAGATCATGCCGCCTGAGCGGGCTATGGAGATTTTCATGGCCGAATTCGAAGCACTGCGCGCGCATCCTGGCGGCTTGTGGATTGGTGTTTGGCATCCCTTCGTCAGCGGGCGCTTGTCGCGTTGGGCGCGCGTGGAAAAGATGATCGACACTATGATGCAAACCGGTGACGTTTGGTTTGCCACCATGGAAGAGATTGCGCGCCACGTTCAGAGCGTGCGTGCCGATGGCAGTTATGAAGCGCGTGTGGACACGCTTCCCTATTACAGTGAAAACCAGGTGCCGTCCGACCTACAAGGCAAAGCGTAAAGCACACCTAAACCGCCCGATTGTGCATGATGTGACCGATGGTGTTCATGAGAACCTGCGCCGCCAGGATTGCCGTTGATCCGGTCTGATCATAATCAGGGGCAACCTCCACCAAGTCGAGCCCGACAATATCTCCGCGCGCGGCAAGTCCGGTGAGTAGCTCCAGCACCTCGTAGTAGAGAAACCCGCCATGGCTCGGCGTGCCTGTCCCTGGCGCGATAGACGGATCGAATCCATCGATATCGATGGTGACGTAGTAACGCTGCCTGGGTGGAATGCGCTCAAGTAAGGCATCCTTGCCCAAAGCGCGCGCTTGCCGAACACTCAAGATATCGCTGCCGCGTGCGCGCGCATCCTCATAGCCTTCCTTGGCTGTGGAGGAGACATTGCGAATGCCAATCTGCGTCATGCCGCTGATGTAGGGTTTCTCGATGGCGCGACGCATCGGGTTGCCATGGCCGTAGCGCACGCCATGGCGTTCATCGACGAAATCCAAATGCGCATCAATCTGCACCAGATGCATTGGACCGTTTTTCGAGCAGTCCTCTTCAAAGGCGTTTATGCATGGGATGTTGATGGAGTGATCGCCGCCCAGAACCACGGGCAGGGCCCCAGCATCGAGAATCTTCTTCACACCAAACGCAATGTTGACATGACTTTTCGTCGTGTCTGTATGAACGATATCCGCGTCACCGAGATCGACAATCCGCACTGTGTCGGCCTCGAGAAACGTCTTGTCCTCCTCATGGTCGTAGGCGCCGCCATGACCAAAAGAGAAAAGCGTGGATGCTTCGCGAATGGAACGCGGGCCAAACCGCGCCCCGGCGCGCCATTGCGTTCCAAAATCAAACGGTGCGCCCAAGATCGCAACGTCGGCGTCGATGGCGTCCCAGTCTTCAATGTACCGGTTTTTCCCAAAAGTGCAGATGCCAACAAAGGGAAGGTTTAGCCGACCGCTCTCATAGCCGGCTTTCGATGTTGGCGTTGTGTTTTCGCTGCTCATGGAGTCTTCCTTCGGCACGTTAGGCACGGATCGTATCTTTCAGCTGCGGCATCATGGAAACCAAAGGTCCAAGGAGCAAGGTAGTTGATGCTGTGTCGGCTAAAGAAATGCTGTTTTCCAAATAGATTCATCGTTTTGATGGGCGGAAACTTGGACATTCGGCCTGGCCGCAGCTCCAGAGCCTTTTGTACCAATGGGAATGAATAGGGAGACGATCAACTCCCAAAATTTGGGCAATGATTACAAATTTTTCAGCTTCAATTCTTGCCACCGTTTGCTAGGTGGGGAGTTGAATGCAAATACATCCTCAGGTTGATGGCTGACTTGATGCCGTGTTTTGCCTTTGCCATGCCTGTTGATGGGCCGATCTGATGCTGGAGATAAAGTGATGAACCGACTTGCCGCCTGTTTGGCAACTGCTGCGCTCTGCAGCGGTTTGGTCGCAAATGCAGCTGCTCAAGAGGTGGTTGAAGAGGTCATCCGGCCTGTGAAGCTGGTTGAACTTCAAGCCAACGGTAACGGTGTTGAACGGCATTTTTTTGGTCACGTCGTTGCTCGGCAAACGGTTGATTTGGCCTTTCAAGTTGGTGGGCAAGTTATTGAGTTTCCGGCCATTGAAGGCGAAGAGATTGGCGAGGGCGACTTGATTGCCCAACTTGATCTGGAACCGTTCCTGCTGCAACGCGATCAGGCGCGCGTTCAGTTGGAACAAGCAGAACGTACGCTTGACCGTTTCGATCAGCTTTCTGATCTCGCGGTCTCCCAGGCCACGATTGATGACACGCAAACCCAGGTCGATCTGGCACGCATAGCGCTGCGAGACGCTGAATACGCGCTTGAACATGCCACGCTCTACGCTCCGTTCGATGGGCTTGTAGCGGTGCGTAACGTGGCGAACTTCACGACTATTGGCGTGGGCTCACCCGTTGTGCGTTTTCACGATATGTCGGAGTTGCGCATTGAAATTGATGTGCCTGAAATTCTGTTTCAGCAGGCGGGGCAAGACCCCGATGTGACGC
Source organism: Pseudomonadota bacterium (assembly GCA_039814945.1). Taxonomy (GTDB): domain Bacteria; phylum Pseudomonadota; class Alphaproteobacteria; order Rhizobiales; family MH13; genus MH13. Next base: position 42,919 of record JBCCAF010000009.1, on the reverse strand, counting down.
TGACCGCTCAGTTTCCGGCCAGCGATACCGTTTTCCCGCTGGAGCTTCGAGAGTTTGACGCCCAGGCGTCGTCCGTTGGTCAAACCTTTCGGCTGACGCTGGGGCTGCCGCGACCAAACGGACTTGCTATCTTGCCAGGATCGTCCGTTGAGGTGACAGCCCGGCTCGATAGTGGTCAGGATCTGTTGATCCTACCAACGTCGGCGATTGGCCTTAGCAATGATGGCGACGCTTTCGCCATGGTTTTCCTGCCAACAGAGGATGATCAAGGCACGCTGGAGCAGCGGTCGATTGACATCGCCCCGACGCGTGAGGGCAGATTTCACGTTCTTTCTGGGCTTGAAGCAGGCGACTTGGTTGTGGTGACCGGTGTGGGCGAGGTGGACGACGCGCAAACCGTTCGTCGCTTTGCCGGCTTTGCGAACTGAGGCCCGATCCATGAACATCGCGCGGGCGTCCATCGACAAACCGATCCTCACTTGGATCGTCATCCTCATCAATCTGTTCGGCGGTATCTGGGGCTTCTATACGCTCGGCAGGCTGGAAGACCCGGCCTTCACCATCAAGACAGCTGTGGTGGTCACTCAATATCCCGGCGCGTCCGCTGAACAGGTGATGCGCGAGGTCACAGAGCCTTTGGAAGCGACGATCCAGGGCATGGAAGAGGTTGATAGGATTACCTCTATCTCGCAACCTGGCTTGTCACGGATCGAGGTTGAAATTCGCGATACCTACAATGGGGACGAGCTGCCGGCCATTTGGACTGATCTGCGTGACAGCGTGAATGATGCGGCGCGATCCCTGCCCGATGGGGTCAATGAACCTTTGGTCAATGATGGGTTTGGCGATGTGTTTGGCATTTTCTATGCCGTTACGTCTAACGGCTTTGATGATGCGGAAAAACATGAGCTTGCGCAGTTCTTGCGCCGCGAGCTGTTGGCAGTCGATGGCGTTGCCAACATCGAAGTGCAAGGGCTGCCCGATGAAGCTATTTTCGTCGAGCCTGATCTTACGCTTATTGCCAACCAGAATATCTCTCCCGAAGCAGTCATCAACGCTATTGCGACCGCCAATTCCATTGATCCGGCCGGTTCGCTGGAAGGTGATGAGCTGCGCACGCGTATCCAAACGCCCGAGGGCTCCGACAGTGTCGGCGATATTGCCGGGCTGACGGTTGGCGTTGGAGGCGATGTGGTCAATTTGATCGACATTGCAGCCGTCTCGCGTGGCCGCCAGGACAATCCTTCGATCATGATCCGCTTCGATGGTGTGGAGGCGTTCACGCTGGGCGTCGCTGGGCTTGGTACGGAAAACATCGTTGAGGTTGGCCAGCGCGTGGATGCTCGCCTTGCCGACTTGCAAGCTGAGATTCCGTATGGCGTTGAGCTGCATCCGATTTATCAGCAGCATGTCGTGGTGGACACGGCGTCTAACGATTTCCTGGTCAATCTTGCCATGTCGGTTGGCATTGTTGTGCTGGTGCTGGCCCTGTTCATGGGGCCACGCGCGGCGGTTGTTGTTGGCACGACGCTGCTCCTTACGGTCGTCGGTACACTGCTTTTCATGGCGATTTTCTCCATTGAGATGGAGCGCATCTCGCTGGGTGCCCTCATCATTGCGATGGGCATGTTGGTCGATAATGCGATTGTGGTCGCCGAAGGCATGCAAATAGCGATGCTGCGCGGCAAGAATTCGCGTGATGCCGCCAGCGAGGCAGCTGGGAAGACGCAAATCCCGCTGCTCGGCGCCACTGTGATCGGCATTATGGCATTTGCTGGCATTGGCCTTAGCCCAGATTCAACCGGCGAGTTTATGTTCTCACTGTTCGCCGTGATCGGCATTTCGCTCATGCTGTCCTGGGTGCTAGCGCTTACGGTGACACCTTTGCTTGGCCACTACTTCTTCAAGGTGGGCAATGGCAGCGCCGATGATGCCTATTCAGGCCTTCTGTTCCGCGCTTATGGCACGGTGCTTACCCATGCCTTGAACCTCAGATGGGTTGTGGTCGCGGCGCTCGTTGTTGTGACGGTTGTTTGCTATTGGGGCTTTGGACAGGTCAAGCAACAGTTCTTCCCCAACTCCAACACGCCGCTCTTTTTCGCCCATTACAAGTTGCAGCAGGGTACGCCTATTGCTGAGACGTCGGACGACCTGGCCTTGCTTGAGGAATGGCTGGGCGCACGAGAAGATGTGGTGTCTGTTTCCACGTTTGTGGGGCAGGGCGCCACGCGTTTTATGTTGACCTACTCAGCAGAGAGCCCGAACCCCAGCTATGGGCATTTGATCATCCGCACCGAAACGCTTGATCAAATTCCCGCGTTGCAAATCGATTTGGAGGACTATGCAGCGTCGGTTTTGCCAGCGGGCGAGTTTCGCACTGCGCGGTTGGTGTTCGGCCCAGGTGGCGGCAACCCCATTGAGGTGCGGTTCTCCGGCAGTGACCCAACCGTTCTGCGGCGCCTTGCTGATGAGGCGATTACACGACTTGAAGAAGCATCCACCAACATCATTGCACCGCGCACCAATTGGCGTGAGCAGGAATTGGTACTGCGGCCGAATTATGCTGAAAACCGGGCGCAAACAGCCGGTATCACCCGTGAAGCTGTGGCGCAGCTCTTCTCGTTTGCGACCGATGGGATCATCGCCGGTGCTTATCGCGAGGATGATCGCCAACTGCCAATCATTGTGCGCGTCGCCGATCAAAGTGGCCTCAGCCCGCTTGATCAGGTGGTAACGTCCGGCTCTGGCACGCTTCTGCCCATCGAGCAGGTGGTGGAGGGCTATGGCTATGAGGTGCAAAACACGCTGATGCACCGCCGCGACCGGGTGCCGACCATCACCGTTGGCGCGGACATTCCAACCGAGCTGACGGCTGCGCAGGTGCATGCGGAAATTCGATCGACCATTGAAGAAATGGCGTTGCCCATTGGCTATCGGATGGAGTGGGGCGGCGAATTTGAAAGTTCATCTGACGCCAATCAGAGTCTCGGTCAGCAGCTTCCCGTCACCATTTTGATTATGGTGTTGATTTCAGTGCTGCTCTTCAACGCTCTGCGGCAGCCACTTATCATCTGGCTGCTGGTGCCGATGTCTGTGAATGGCGTGACGATTGGCTTGTTGGTCACGGGCCTGCCGTTCACCTTTACCGCTTTGCTTGGTCTTCTCAGCCTGTCCGGCATGTTGATCAAAAACGGCATTGTTTTGGTCGAAGAAATTGATCTGGTGCGCGCTGAGGGTAGGGCGTTGCGCGACGCGATTGTCGAGGCTTGTAAGTCGAGGCTTAGACCGGTGATTTTGGCGGCCGCAACGACAATTCTTGGCATGGCACCACTGCTGACCGATGCGTTTTTCGTGTCGATGGCGGTGGCGATCATGGGCGGCTTGGCCTTTGCCTCGATCCTCACCTTGATTGCTGCGCCGGTGTTCTACGATCTGTTCTTCTCACGATCAGAGCGCAAAGCCCTCGAAGCGCAAGAGGCACAAGGTGTTCAACCGGCTTAGAGCACTTGTCGAGCGTAGACGTCGCCGGAATTCACGTCACTTGGAAAGCTTGCGATTTGGTTGCGTATGTCTGGCGGACCAATCCAGGTTTGGTGACGCAACAGGTGCTCTTCGCCCAGACTGACATTGAATTCATAGCGTCCCAGCCCGTTTAAACGGTCAATGCAGGCCAGGGCCACGTCGCGCTGAATGGTTGTGAACTCGAAAGAGAGGGCAGTGATGGGCGTGCTGAGACCCAAAAGAACATCCAACTCTTGGCCCTCCACGTCGATCTTCACGAAATCGGGCGCGCCATGCTTGGCGATGAGATGATCAAGCGTTGTGACCGGCACCTGGAGTTGCGAGTCCCAGACTTGGTCTTTCCATTCGTTAGCTGATGCTGCCGTGGCGATGAGGTCTTGGGACGCCGTGGAGACAGTTGGATTGTTTGTGTTGAGATGCATTGTGATCTCGCCAGGCTGCGCACCTGCGGCTTGGCGAAGAAGAAACGCTTCTGATGTGCGTCCATGGATCAGCTTAAGCGCTCGAAAAACACGCGGTTGCGGCTCCAGAGCTACAACAGATGCTCCCAATCGCAAGAAGCTCGCTGTTCGATCACCGACATGCGCACCGATGTCGAACGCCAACCCGCCTTTTGGCACGAAGGCCGCATTCAGTTCGTCCATGCGCTGCGTGCGCTCTCGGTCACGATAGTAGGTGTCCAGCGAGCGACCGATGGCTGCTGCACCTTGCTTTAAACCGGTCATCAGAGCGCTTGCCCATCTATTACCGATTGCTGAGGCGATAGTGTCGCCAACACGTCAGATGCGGTACGCGCTGTGTCGAGCCAGCTTGGCAGCGCTTTGCCCGCTGATTGGGAGGCTTCGGCCATCTCGGTGCGTTTGGTTGTGTCGCTTAAAAAGCTCCTAAGCGCCTGAGCAAACAGTTGTGGCTCTTCTGGCGACACCAGAAGTCCAGCGCTCTGGGGTACTGTATCGGGCACGGCACCTGTGTGGCAGGACACGATGGGCAGGCCGTGCGCCAAGGCTTCATCAAAAACGATGCCATAGCCCTCATAACGCGTTGCCAGAGCGAAGATTGATGCCGCCTGATAGAGATCGTTCAGCTCTTGTGAAGACACGCGCCCGGCCAGTCGCACGCGCTCAGTCAGCCTTAGTTTTTCGCATAACGCAGACAGGTTTGCCGCATAGTCAGCATCATAGGGCGATCCGACAATCACGGCTTGCCACTTCAAGTCGACAATCTCTGCCAACGCTTTGAGCAGAAGGTCATGCCCCTTGCGTGGGTGCTGAATACCAACGGAGAGGATCAAAGGCGGGTCAACGGGTGCTGAAACGACTGTAGGTTTGTCGGTACCTGGGCGAGCTATGGAGATGCGTTCTGGGTTCACGCCATACTCGTCCGTCAGGATGGTCGCCGTGTGTGGGCTTGGCACCAAGACGTGTTGGGCGAGGTTTAGATTATCTTTCTCGGTCTGGTAGAGATGCGCGCGGCGATCTTCACTTAACCCAGTTTCGAGCGCCAGCGGATGATGGATCATCGCGATAATAGGCGCGCGTACCTTCGCCAGTCCCTCGGTAGCGATGGACCCATACACCAAGCCATCGAGAATGAGTGGCCGATCTGCTGGTAGTGCGCACAACTGTTCAATGGCATTGGCCATGTCTTCCGGCGATGGGTCGGGAAAAGATGCAGCCAGTTGGATGTGGGCCATATCGTGCCCGAGTGTTCGCAAACCTTGCAGCAATCGCCGCTCATAGATGTAACCGCCGGTGAGTGTGTTGATGTCACCGGGAATGGCAAAGGCAGCAGGCGATAGGTTCATCTTGGAAGGCTCATGCAAGTTGTTCAGGTGCATAGATGCGCAGAACACGCGCTTCAATGAGGCCAACAGCGGCATAACCAAGCGCTGATAGGCCTGCTACCAGAACAACAGCACTCCACAGCATGTCATAGTCTGACAATGAGGATGATAGCGCCATCAAGCTGCCAATGCCGTTGCCCGTGGCCAGCCATTCAACGACGGTCACCGCGAGCACCGCCGCAGGAACGCTCATGCGAGCAGCCGCAAAAAGCGCCGGCAGCATGGCCGGGATGCGCACCAAAGTCAGCCGTTGAAGCGGACTGGCCGCGTAGCTGTCGAGCACATCATTCACCTGGCCAGGTGCTTGCCGAAGCCCGTGCATGCAGGCGACGAGCGTTGGGAAGAAGACCATAACGGCAACCAGAACGATGGTGCCGGTGGCACCGCGACCAAGAAGCAGCACGATCAGCGGAGCGGTTGTCACGATGGGCACGGATCGCAGCGCAATCGCCAGAGGCATCACGGTGCCCGCCACTGCTGGGACTAGCACAAACAGCATGGCCAGCCCTGCGCCTGCAAGAAGGCCTGCCAGATAGCCAGGCACCAGGAAGGTTGCCGTTTCCCACAGTGCATTGGTGAGGGAAGCACGGTTTGCTGCAGCGTCCCTGGTTGTAAAAAGCGCGTTGAACACATCCGTTGGGCCTTTGGCCAAAAACGGATTGAGGTCGAGCGCGGCAATCGTTCCCCACCAGAGGGCCAGGATCACAACGCCGACAACTGTGATATTGAAAACGAGACGAGACAGAGATTGCCGGTTGGCCGCGGCGGAGTGCGGAGGGGCGAGGATCACTGGCGGGACATCGCGTAGCACCTTAGATGCAATCCATCCGATGGCGAGATAGGCAACGGTGGCCACGGCTGTGGCAATCGTCGCAAGCGCCCATGTCATCTCAACGTCGAGCGCGCGCATCGCGCGTATGGTCAGCACGCCCATGCCGCGCTCAGCGCCGGTGAACTCTCCGACCATTGCGCCCAGGAAGGCAGCGGGCGCAGCGATCTGCAACCCAGCAAAGAGATAGGGCAGGGACGCCATCGTGCGCACGTGCAGCAGCTCCACGATGCTAGAACGCCCATAGCTGCGCACAAGGTCAAACCAGGTGGCAGGCACCGCCTTCAGCCCGACGAGCAGCGGAATAAGCGTCGTGTAGTAGGCAGCCAGAGCGGCCAGTACGATCTGCGGCCCCGGGCCAGGCCCGAAGAACACGCGCAGGATTGGACCCGTAGCAACCAGCGGCAAGCAGAACACCACAAGCGCCACGCCGGTGACCACGGTTTGGCTTCGCGGCCACGCCAGCGCTATGGCTGCAAGCAACACCGCAGCAAGATTGCCCAGAACGAAGCCTGCCGCGGCGTTGGTCAGCGTCTCGGCCAGCGCGCGGGTCATCAGGGCATGGTTCTGCACCAGATAGAGTGCCACCTGCGAAGGCGCAGCCAGGACAAAGCTATCGGTCAGAAGCTGGGCACCAACTTCCCAACTGAGAACAACAAGAGCGATCCCAAGTGCCGTAGATGGCCATGCGCGCCCATGCGAGGCGGACTGGTGCGGCGCGGCGATGGTGGTTGTCATTGCGCGGCCAGTGCTGGCCTGCTTTTGGCCATGCTTTCGGTGAGCGCTGCAAAAACCTGATCGGCGATCGTGGCGAATTCTGGTCGTCGTGCATGGTCTGGTCTGCGCGGCCGGGCCAAATCGACTTTGATGTCGGCAACAATTTCGGCTGGACGCGGCGATAAAGCGATGATGCGATCGGACAACATAATTGCTTCATGGACTGAGTGGGTCACCAGAATGGTCGTGGTGCCGCGTGCTTCCCAGAGTCGAGGCAGGTCTTGCGCCAATTGGCGGCGGGTTAATTCATCAACCGCACCAAAGGGTTCATCAAGCAGCAGCAAGCGCGGCTCGGTGGCAAGGGCTCGTGCAATGGCCGCACGTTGGCGCATGCCGCCCGATAGCTCGGCTGGGCGGGCCTCGGCAAATCCGCCCAGGCCCACAAGCTCGACCAGTTGATCGATGTTGGCTTGTACGACTGGCCGTCGCGCCAGTGTGAGGGCAAGCTCAATGTTGCCGCGCACTGTGCGCCAGGGCAGCAATGATGGGTCTTGAAACGCCACGGAAAGCTGCGCATTGCGCAGCGTTTCAGCCGGTGGGGACCCGCCAATATCAACGGAACCGCCGGTTGGTGCTTCAAGGCCAGCAACCATGCGGAGCAGTGTGGACTTGCCGCAACCGGATGGTCCGACGATGGCCGTCGTTTTACCGGCAGCAAACGTCACATCGAGAGGACTTACAGCGACCAGACCATCTGGATAGGTTTTAGCAAGCCGCGTGCAGATAATGCCGGGCGGGAGAGTGCGATCAGGCGCCATAGACCTCTTCAAGGATAGAACGATCCCAAAGATCAGCGGTTACTGTGCGGCCGAGCAAGCCCAGCGTTTCGATGTTTTCCGCCACAGCTTCGTCGGTCCACCAGCCAAACCCGTTGGCGTTTGTAAGCTCAGAAAACATCAGCGGCACTTGCCGTGCGGCTTGGAGCTTTTGCGTTTCGAGGTCGAGCCCTGCGTCAGGAAACATATCAAGTGTCAGCTGCGCTGCTGCGTCTGTGTCGGCTTGATAGGTGTCCCAGCCGCGCACTTCACCAGCCATCAGCTTGATCAGATCGGGACGTCTGTTGGCCAAGCTATCCTCGGTCGCAATGTAGGTCTGCGAATGAACGGCATAGCCGTGATCGGCCATCAGCATGGTCAGGCTTTCGATGCCTTGAATGGCCATGGCGACCGGAAGGTCAGTCTCCCAACACAACAAACAGTCCACCTCACCAACAAGCAAAGGCTGGGCGGAGTATTGGGTTGGAACGATTTCAATACCGTTGATGTCCACACCATTGAGTGTGCAAAGCGCCTGAAGCACTGGGGTGTTGGCGAGCGCCATGCCGATGCGCTTGCCCACCAGATCAGCCGGTTCGTTGACAGGGTTGTCTGGCAGAGAAGCGACAACGAACGGGTTCTTTTGCATCGCAACGCCAAGGATTTTGAAGGGCGCACCTTCTTCCACAGCTGCAGCGGTGTAATCGGCAGCCGATATGCCCACCAACGCAGTGCCAGCCACGACAGGCGGTTCCACAGGTGCGTTCGGCCCGCCAGGTAGTAGCGCCACATCTAGCCCAGCATCGGCCCACCAACCACGATCAAGCGCGATGTAGCTTCCTGCAAACTGGGATGAGTGTAGCCATGAGAGTTGAAGGCTGGCGGATGTTTGCGCATGGGCCATGGGGATTGAGCGGCCAACTGCAGCCATGCCCAAGCCTATGGCGCCGGTTCCAAGAAATGTGCGTCGGGTGAGCGAGAAACGGTTCGTCATGAAGTCCTCCTGTGACTTCGGGAAGCTAGAAAGGATGGTTTAGAAGGCAACACGCGAAAGCGCGTATCTGACATAAAAATGCGCGAAATGGCGCTTTGATTTTGCTTAAAGCACTTAACTGACCTCCTGCGTGCGGCGCCAAAGCGCAAGAAAACCGGGTAAAACGGCCACAAGCAACACCAGCCCGAATGCCACACTGGCGGCAAAACCTTCACTTGCTGAAGCGCCAGCAAGTGGAAGGAGTGCCGCAGCGGCCCCCTCGCGCACGCCCCAACCGCTAATCGTCAACGGAATGAGCATGGTGAAAAGAATAAGGGGCACAAGTGCCAAAACTATGGTGGGTTGTAGAGTAAGTCCCACAGCCTGCGCGCAGAACGCAAACGCGGCAAGATTACAAAACGTGGTGCCAAGGCTGAGTGCAATCTGGCGTGGCAGTACGGAGCGCGATGCTAGAGTCGTCGCGAGTGCCCGCCGCAATCCCCTAAGGCTATCTCCAATGCGCCCTGGGAGATGCGTGGCCAAGACGAACGCAAACGGCGAGAGCGCTCCGATGAGAATCACCAGCAAGACTGGAGGAACCAACCAAGCGGGCCACTCGAACCCGCCTGGCGCCAGAAGTGTCGCCAAGAATGCACATGCCATGGTCACAAACATGGCGACCTGCCCCGCTAAGCGCTCGAAAACAACGGCCTGGCCCGAGCCCATCAACCCGGCCTGATCACGCGAGCGCACTGCCCGCGCGACATCGCCCACAACACCGCCTGGTACTGCCTGATTGACCATTTGAGCAAGATAATACTCACGCAATGCGTGCAGTTGCGGTAGCTTGATGCCCAATTGCGATGCGGTGAGCTGCCAGCGCATGGCCGAAAGCACCGTCTGGAGGGTGAGGGCCAAAAAGCTCGCCAAAAGCCATGTTGGCTCAGCCGTTGCCAAGATGCGTGCGGTTTCGGGACCGTCGGCTATTTGCCAAAGAAGGGCGAGAAGCCCCAGCGTGGCTGCCACTTGGCCTGCACGTACTAGACGTGGTGAGAACGATAGCGTTGCCGTTGTCATGGGGCTTCAGCCGCTATCTGGTTTGACGAGAATGTTTGGAGCAACAGGTGCCGCATACGATCCATAGGCAGAACGGGCGCTTCAGACTGCGGCACCAGGCCTAGAGAAAAGCCAGCATCCGCTACGCGTTCAACAAGGTGCTGCGGGCCAATGATATGGATCGGCACATCAGGGCGTTCATCCAGCGCCACAAAGCTTGCAGCCTGATGATCGCCGACCACAATCAACAGCGGCGGATCATCCGCATGGCGCGCGGCATAGGCAAAGACGGTCTGCAAGGCGTAGTCGATGGCCAAGCGGTACTGTGCGCGCACGCGATCTCTGTCGCGCCAGACCACATCAGGAGGATCGCCCGAGGCCGCCATCGCATTGAAAATACGCCCATCGTCGATGGAATCCCAGTCAACAAGCTCTGGCACGGGCACCCAGGGTGCATGGGAGGATCCAAGAGCGACCTGCACAAACAGTCTTTCATCGTTTTCGCCGCTGTCGCGCAGCATGCGGTCGAGCGCGGCCAGCGTGAATTGATCCGGCATTGTGACCCAGTTGAAGCGTTCGCCGTGATAGCCAAGATCGCTTGCAGCCAAGACGGTATCAAAGCCCATGAACTGTGATTCTGGCCAATCCAAGGTAATCTGCGGCATGACGGCCGCCGTTCGAAACCCTGAGCGCGCGGCGATGTGAAAGAGCGTTTCACGACCGCTTGCTAGGGCCGCGCCGTAGCTTGCCTGACTGTCGATCCATAAGCCGTTGGCAAATGTTGCATGCGCTAGCCAGCTTTGGCCGCCTTGGGTTGGTGAGGTGAGGAAACTGGACGCCATGGACAGGCCAAGCGCTTCCAGTTCTGCTTGCGCGGTGTTGAGTGTCTCGCGGTGCACGTCAGCATAAAAGGGCGTGTCGAAGCTCGTGCGCCCGTAGCTTTCAACAAACAGGATCATCACATCGCGATCGATGTGATCAAGAAGTGTGTCGATCTGCGCATACGGGTCGTTCGCCGCTGCCAAGCGAAACGCGCGAAGCTCAGCCAATGTTGTCCGCACCATCTCGATGCGTTCAATGCCGACACGGGCTGTGAAAGCTGCACCGGGTGGTTGGACTAGCAAATTCCAATGTCTCATGGCGTGTCCGACTTCGGCGATGGCGATGCCTGTTAAAAGCACGGTGCTAATAGCCGCCAGTCGAAGCGGCACGCCTTTTAGGTTGATTTGCCCCCAGATACCTGCCGCCCACCACAAAATGGCTGCAACACATACCGCTGCGAACAGCGACCCGATAACAGCGAGCCCAGCAAACACTGCGCCAAAGCCTCCGGCTATAAGCTGAACCAGAGACACCACAAGTGGCAGGTCAGCCACAGGGTTGAAGCCTCTGTTCAGAGAGGTGAACATCACATAGTCTGCAGTTTTCAGCACCAAGATCAGCGTTAAAACCGCAACCAGCACGCCGTGTACCAGCACGCCAACGCGTCCGTTCCCTATGGCCATCAATCCAAGCAAGATCACCGGCAGTTCCAGTGGCAAAACCAAAAGTGCGCCCCAGGTCATCGCCGCCGGGTGATTGGGTTGAATGAGCACAAGGTGAAAGACCAAGCCCGCCAAAACAAGGCAGAGGATTGGGCCCAAAATCTGTCGATTCAAGAGCGTGCCCGCCAAAGCCAACGGATATCGTGGACAAACGACCAAGCCAGCGCGAGCGCGACAACAATCACCAAGGGGTCAAGGGCGCCGATGGCAACAAGAGGCAGCTGAAGTGCGACGAGAACCGCAATTTGGATCACGCATATTGCTTTGCGCGTGAAGCGTTCTGGCAAAGGTTGGTTGAGCCACGGGAAAGCCAGACTGGCCGCTTTGAACAGGTAGTAAGGAAGCCCAAGCAGTACTACAGCAAGCCCTGCGCTGTTGCCAAACACGGCATGCAGGGCGAGCACCAGAGCAAAGGCGGCATCGACTTCTACATCGAAACGAGCGCCGAACGATGAGGCGAGGGCCTGCCTCCGGGCGAGCCACCCGTCAACGCCATCAAGCAGAAGGGCGATAGCTGCCAGAGAGAACACCGCCCAAGATGGTCCAGCGCTCGACAGCAGCGCCCCGACAAGGGTGGCGACAATCACCAGCCGGACCAGCGTGACGATGTTGCACAACCCAAGCGTGGCGTGCGGGTATGTGCGCAAAAGCGCAAAGCTCGCGGTTCCAGCAGCGACCAGGTAAAAACAAAGCCCGGCGGCAATGCCAAGCACGGCCTGTTCATCGACACTGAACAAGCCCATGCTCAATACGACGACCGCAAAGCCACCGGTAAGAGCGGACAGCGCAAAGCCCGTAAATGGCGGGCGCACGTCTCGTCGATACAAAGCGCGCTGCGCGTTAGGCGCTTGATTTGGTTGCATGATACTCATACCACGCAGATTATTCGTTGGCGTAGGAAGTCAAGAGCGAATTCGCTTGCTTGAAGCATAAGATTTCTATCCTAGCTGCCCTTGTAGGAGATTGAAGAATGGACACATCGACCACCGGTTATCGCAATGTCGCCCGACTGTTCCACTGGTCTGTGGCCATTTTGGTGCTGCTGATGATCCCAGCAGGTGTTCTTATGGTGCAAGAAGGGTTGGATAGAGCAACACAAAACATGTTGTTTATCTTTCACAAAAATGTGGGCGTTTTGGTGCTCATCCTTGTGGTGGCACGCATTGCCTATCGTTTGGTGCGGCCGCCTGAGCCTTTTCCAAGCGTGATGCCAGCCATGCAGGAACGCGCTGCGCACCTTACGCACCTTGCTCTCTACGCGCTTTTGCTTGTGATGCCTATCGCCGGATACGTGCGTGTGCGTGCTGGGGGCTTTCCTATTGAGTCGCTCAATGCCATGGGCATTCCAGCCATGGTACCGCGGTCGGATGAACTGGCTGAGTTCGCCAAGCTTATTCACTATCTGGGCAGCTATGCGATTGCTGTATTTGTGGGGCTGCATATTGCTGCTGCGGCCTATCATGGCCTGGTTCGTCGCGATGGTATTTTCACCCGGATGTGGCCACCGATAAAAAATCGTTCAATGTAGCTATACTCTTGCCGTTTTTGTGCGGTGCGATACCTGTTCGTTGACCGATACCCAATACCATCGCGCGGACATTCTGCGCGTGGAACCATCCGGAGGCCTCCCCCTTGTCAGTCACTGATAAGACTCTGCACACGGCTGACGTGGACGCCGACGCGCGGCTACGGTTTTTCAGTGCTCGGGTAACCTTCGTGGCTTTGACGAGCGTGCTGTCGCTGGCGATTGTTGGATCCTTTGCACATTCGCTTACGCAATGGACACTTGTTGCGATCGTTGCTTTGCCGTTGGTGTTGGTCAATGCGCTTTGGATTTCCGGGGGTGCTGTGACGGCTTTGTTGGGCTTGATGCAGCCGAGGACGGATAGCAAAAATCCGCCGGATGATTATTGGTCACCAGCAGGCCAAACGGCCATTTTGCTGACTGTTTGTGGCGAAGATCCTGGCCCCGTTGCCGATCATGTTCGCCAACTGGCTGGTGATTTGGATCGGCAGAACTTGTCGCGAGAGACGGTGCGTATCTTTGTCTTGTCCGATACACGTGATGTTGATGCGATAGAGCGTGAGGCGCGCGTATTCGGCGATTTGATTGCCAGTGGTCGCATCGCCTACCGGCGCCGTTTGCATAATGCGGGTCGCAAGCCCGGCAACATTGCTGATTGGTTGCAAGCGCATGGGGCTACGTATGATTATATGATGGTGCTTGATGCTGACAGCCGCATGTCGGCCCGCCGCGTTCGGCATATGATATGGCAGCTGGAGACACGACCACGCACCGGTCTTATCCAGGCGGGTATCGCGCTTATCCCAGGGCGAAGTGGCTTTGGGCGCCACCAAAGAACCTCTTCACGCCTACTTTCCAGCAATTTTGGCAAAGGCTTTGCCGCTTGGTCGGGCAGAAGCGGCAACTATTGGGGCCACAATGCTATTATGCGCGTTGCCGCTTTTCGTGCAGCGGCAGAGCTGCCACAATTGCCTGGCCGTGCACCCTTTGGCGGTGATCTGCTCAGTCATGATTTTGTAGAAGCAGCTTGGATCCGCCGGGCAGGTTGGGCCGTGGAGCTTGACCCTGATCTGGCAGGCAGCGCTGAAGATGCACCGCAAACGCTGGAAGCGTTTCACCGCAGAGATCGACGTTGGTGCCAAGGCAATCTGCAACATCTTCGGCTGTTGGCTGAGCCTGGCGTTCACCCCGTGAGCCGGTTCCATTTGGCGTCTGGCATTTTTAGCTATCTTGCAGCACCGGTGTGGCTCATTCTTGTTGGGTTGATAAGCTCAGGCGCCTTGTCGCTTGTCGGTGCTTTGCCGCTTGCCTTAGTTGCTGCAGTGCTTCTGCTGCCAAAGGTTTGCGCGCTCGCTGACGGGTTGAGGCGGACGAAAACATTTCAGCGCCGAAAGGTGGTTGTCCGTGCATGGGCCATCGAGCTTGGTCTTTCCTCGCTTTTGGCGCCGCTTGTCATGGTGCGCCAGGCCGCATCTGTGGGATCAGTTTTGCTTGGTATTGATTGCGGTTGGAAAACTGGCCGCCTTCGTAAGTGGCGCTTGCCGCGCGGGTCTGTTGAAGCCGCTGTAGGCCTTGGATTTGTCGCGCTGGCAATCGCAATGGGCAACGCTGCTGCCTTCTGGCTAGCGCCTGTGGTTCTACCGCTTCTATTCGCCCCGTTTATCGTACGTGCGCTGGATGCTGGAGCGTGATCAGCCGCCGCGATGTGCTTGGTGCAGGCGCCGCACTGTTTTCAACTTCCTTGCTTGGTTTTGCAGGTAGGTCTGTCCGGGCAGACGCAGCTGTTCCTGCCAGTCTGTTGGAGGCCGCGCGCTCGCTTAGTTTGCGCGCCTACACACCCAACACGATACCATTGCGTGCTCCTTTTGCTGATCTAAGTTACGATGCTTATCGCGGCATTCGACCGCGACCTGGCCTCTCTGCGATGCTGCCGCATGGCAATGAGTTTGCGGCGGACCTGCTCCCACCGGGGCTCTACTTTCCCAATTCGGTGACCATTGATCGGGTCACGCCGGAAGGCTTGCAAGAGATCACTTTTCGCCCTGATTTGTTCAGCTTCGAGCCGCGCTATTTTGATAGCGTGCCTGAAACCAGCCCAGGCGCTGGGTTTTCCGGTATGCGGCTGCGCTATGGGTTGAATGATCCTGACCGCTTGGACGAAGTTCTTGTGGTGCAGGGCGCGAGCTATTTTCGCGCTATTGGGCAGGCCATGGTCTATGGGCTTTCAGCGCGTGCCGTTGCCATCGGCACCGGTGGCTCGCAGCCCGAAGAGTTTCCTCGCTTCACACATTTACGCTTGTATGAGCCAAGTGATGGCGCTGTGCGAGTTGAGGGACTGATTGATAGTCCTTCTCTTGCCGGTCATATCGATATGACGCTCCAGCCTGGCGCAAGCACGCACATGCAGATCGCGGTGACCCTTTTTCCACGTGTGGAGATTGACACCATCGGCGTGGCGCCGCTGACGTCAATGTATCTGAAGGGGCCTTTGAGGACGTCGGTCTCCGATGACTTTCGACCGCGTGTCCATGACAGTGATGTGTTGTTCATTGAAAATGGCGCTGGCGAGCGGCTTTGGCGACCAATTGCCAATCCGGCAGACATTGAGAGCTCAGCCTTTGTCGATGATAGCCCGGCCAGCTTTGGACTGTTCCAGACCGCGCGCAGTTTTGAAGATTTTGAGGATACCGAAGCGCGCTATCATGATCGACCATCGGCTGTCGTGAGGCCGTCTGGTGACTGGGGTCGTGGTGCAGTGATGTTGGTCGAAATCCCAACTGGCGATGAATTCTTAGACAATATTGTCGCCTTTTGGCGACCTGAACCCGCGCTTGAAGCAGGTGGCGCGTACAGCTTCGCTTACCAGCTGACCTGGACGCGTGAGACACCCGATACCGCTAACCTTGCGCCCGTTCTTCAAAGCCGCAGTGGTCGAGAACATGATCGTCCTGGAACCCGACGCTTTGTCGTTGATTTTGACACGGATGTGACCAGCCCTGTGCCGGATATGTCGACCTCCGATCAGGCGGAAATTTCTGGTGTTAGCGCTTTCCCTCTGCCCGATGATCGCGGCACGCGCGTGACGTTTCTGCTCACTCCAGGCTCGCGGGATGCGGTCGATGTTCGCCTTAGCCTGCGCTTGGACGATGGAACACCCATCAGCCCGGTTTGGCTGCATCGGTGGACCCGTGCCCGTGACGGCGGAGTTTAAGCTTCAGAGGCAGTGTCCATCAAACGGTCAAAGCGCAGTTTTCGCTCGTGCAACACTTGCCTGAGTGATGGATCGGGCTCAACCGTCGATCCGATAGCTAAAGGTCGTGCAAGCAGATCGATAGACTGACCAGCAGCGACCATGGCAAGGCGTGCGGCACCGGCAGGGCCGGCATTCTCGGCACCTTTTGGCAGGGTGAGCGTTTCATTGATGGCCGTTGCTAGAAGGCGAAGCCATAGCTTTGATCGGCTGCCGCCACCCACGGCTAAAAAGCGCTCAGGACGTACACCCGCCGAGCGCTGCGCTACCACGCTGTCGGCAAATTGGAAGGCGACACCTTCAAGTGTTGCGTAACCCAGCATGGCGATGTCCACGCCTGGGTGCAGGCCTTCCATGCGCCCAGTGGCAGAGGGTCTGTTGGCCGGTGTGCGGATGCCATTGAGGCAAGGCAGGAAGACCGGCGCGTCGGTAAGCGATCCGTTTGTCGCGAACGTTTCGGCTTTGCTGGCCAGGTCTGAAGCATTGATCCCCCCCATACGCGCGGTCCAGTCCAGTGAGGTGGTGGCGCTCATCACCACACCCATTGAGAGGAACGTGTCTGGTGCTGCGTGAGCGGAGGTGAGAATGGCGCGTTCGGGGCCGGGGTGGAATGCATCATCCACTATACAGGCCACTCCGGATGTGCCGATAGAGAGCACTGCGTCGCCAGGTGTTGCCGCGCCCGCGCCTAAGGTGGACCCCATATTGTCGCCTGCGCCTGCGGCAACAGGAAGATTGGGTTTCAAGCCCCAGCGCGCAGCCAGCGCTGGGCGTAGTCCGCCTGCTGCTTCCCAGGCATGCGTCAGGGGTGGCAGATGATCCATGTTCCATCCCGCCGCCTCACACAGCTGCGCATCCCATTTGCCCGTGGCGCAATCGAGCAGCTGCGTGCCTCCGGCATCCGTCGGTTCACTTGCGATTTCGCCGGTGAGTGCCAGGCGCACATAATCTTTGGTCAGAAGCAGCATCCGTGCTGCGTCCAACAGATGCGGTTCGTGTTTGGCGAGCCAAAGAAGCTTTGGTGCGGTGAGGCCAGGGTCAGGTGTGCCATTGGTGCGCCTGCCAATATCGGGCACTTTGGCTTCCAGTTCAGCGCATTCGGCAATGGCGCGCTGATCGTTCCACAAAATGGCCGGGCGAACAGGCTTCTGGTCTTTGTCCAGCAAAAGGGCGGACAGCATTTGGCCGGAAAGCCCGATGCCAACGACGCTGGCCATCTTATCGGGGTAGTTCTGCGCCAATTCGTCAAGGCAGGTGAAAACTGTGCTTACCCAGTCGTCGGCGTCTTGTTCACTCCAGCCAACGACGGGAATGGACGTTGCAATCTGTCTTGCGGCTTGGCCAACAACAAGAGTTGCGTCTTCCAGGATCACACATTTGATGCCGGATGTTCCAAGGTCGATGCCGATGGCGAGTGTCACGGCTCGCTGTCCAACAGACTTTGTGCCGTGGCTTCGTCGGTCACCAGCGTGTTGACCATGCCGCGCCGATTGAGCACCGCCTTAATGACTTGCACCTTGTGAGCGCCACCAGCGGCCGCAATAACGTTTGGAATCTTGATCAAATCGTCAAAACCAATGCCGATGATCCGCTCATTGATCGGGTGATCAATCGGTTCTCCTTGGGCGTTGATAACGGTGCCCAAGATATCGCCAACCGCGCCACGCTCCCGCAGCTCCTCAATGCTGGTGTCGGATGGCAGGCCATCGCGCATCAACAGTGAGCGCCCGGAAATGTCGCCCGCAGCCATGGCAAGGGCATCCACTGAACGCAGTTTTTCCAGAATGTCGCGGAAGACATCCAGTTCGATGATTGTGTCGCGGCTTGCTGCCGACCCGGCATAAAGCGGTGCAGTGAAATAGCTGTGTTGCGCGCCAATCAAGTCTGCTAGGCGGGTGGTGATTTCAAAGCTGTTGAGGTCAGAGCCCTTGGTCAATCCACCCATGACGGAGACCACTTCTAGGTCCGGGCGTTCCATGGCTTCGACAAACCTTGTGGCAAGGTTCAACGTGCCGCCCCAGGACATGCCGAACAGCGAGATCGCCTCATTTGCCAAAACTTCTGACAGCAGGTTGCCGAGCGCCGCCCCAACAATCATCTGCGTGTCTTCTTCGCGGGTGGGCGAGGGCGCAATGTAGACCGTTTGCAGGTCATACTTTTCGGCCATCGCCTGTTCTAACTCGGCGCACGCAGCATAGGCGGTATTAAAGGTCACCCGCACCAGCCCGCGACGGCGTGCTTCAGACAGGGCTTTGTTGACCCGCAGGCGGGTTGCCCCCAATCGCTCGGCGACTTTTTCCTGGGTTAGACCCTCAATATGATAGGCCCAACTGACACGGGTCAAAAACCGTTCTTCGATGTCGATTTTGGGGAGTTTCTGCCGACCGGCCATAGACTATCCTGTAGGCTGTCCTGGTTTAGGGCCTGGACCCTACTTCACGGCACCCATCGTTAGGCCGCGCACCAGGTGTTTTGAAGCAAGCAGAGCGAAGATCAAAACTGGGATCACAATCAGGGTCGATGTGGCCATGATGTTCCCATAAGGCACGTCATACCCTTCCATAAAGGTAACGGCCATGGCCGGTGCTGTTTTGGCATCACGCGGGGCAAGGATGTAGGCGAACAGAAGTTCGTTCCAGGAGAAGATGAAGGATAGGATAGAAGAAACCGCCACACCGGGCATGGCCAGCGGCAAGCAGATTGACCAGAATATGCGTGGTTGTGATGCGCCTTCTAGGAGCGCTGCCTCATCGAGATCATAGGGGATCGCTCGAAACTGGTCGGTGCAAATCCAGATCACGATGGGAAGCGTGAAGGTGAGGTACATCAGGATCAGCGCCAGATGGGTGTCACGCAGGCCGATCTCGCGGGCGATGATGAACACTGGGAAGGCCAGAACTACTGGGCTGACAAACCGGTTGGTGATGAACCAGAACCAAAGGTCAGTTTTGCCACGAAACTCAAAACGCGCCAGTGCAAACGCCGCTGGGCACCCAAGGCCGACTGCCAGAGCTGTGGTGCAGACCGCAACGATCAGTGAGTTGATCAGCGATATGCCGACATTGTCTTCAAAAAGCACCTGCACATAGTTTTGTAGGGTCGGTGTAAAGAACCAAACCGGCGGGTCAGCAAGCGCCACAACCTGCGTTTTCAGGCTGGTGGTGACCATCCAATAGAACGGAAAGATGCAAAACAGGCAGATGGCCAGGAGCAACGCAAGCTCGCCCCAGCGATTTCGATCCTGGTAAGAAGCAGCGCGGGCCATCAACGGATCTCTTTGTAAAACAGATGGATATAGATGCGGGCGAGGATGATCGTCACAATCAGCATGATGATGGAGTGTGCTGAGGCGAGCCCGATATCAAACTGCCGGTTTCCGATACGCTCGATCAGGACAGCAATGAACTCAGTCGCGTTGCCCGGCCCGCCACGGGTCATGGTGAAGGGCATATCAAACAGCTTCAGCGTGTCGGCTGTGCGAAGGATCAACACGGCGACCAGGCTTGGGATCAGGAAAGGCAGTTGAACATAACGCAGGACGGTCCAATGGCTTTTGGTTTCCAGTGTTGCTGCCTCTTCAATCTCCGTTGGTACGGTTGAAAGGCCGGCCAGAAGCACCAGCGCGACGAACGGCGTCCATTGCCAGATGTCCCAGAACACAACGCCGATGAAGGCGTTTGTTGGGTCGCCAATGAAGTTGATTGGGTCGATGCCAATCCAGCCAAGGATCTGATTAATCACACCGTATTTCTGGTTCATCATAACTTGCGCCAACAGCCCAACAACGGCGTAGGTGGTGGCCATAGGCAAGACGAGGGCCAAGCGCGTGAAGGTTTTCAACAGGCTTAAGCCCGGACGATGCAGCACCAGGGCGATGGTCAGGCCGATGGCAATCTGGACTGGCACAGAGATGATGAACAGCAGCGCGGTGCGGCCCATTGAGCCCCAGAACGCGTCGCTGGTAAGCACCTCAGCATAGTTATCAAGTCCGACGAATTTCGTGCGGGCGAGGCGCGTGAGGTTGAAATCGTAGAAGCTACGCCACAGTGCGTAGCCAAGCGGGATGATGCCGACAATGATCAGCGCAGCTACGGACGGGCCTAGGAAGGTGAAGATAGTCCGCCGGGTCACATGCGAAGACATGGGAGGCTCCAACCGGGTGAAAAACGCAGTGTCGCGCAAGTGTGGAAAAAGATGGCCCGTGACACAAGGGGATCACGGGCCACTAGTTTGCGGTCGGGAAGACCTTTGGAAGACCTATTGGGCCAGAGGCTTGTCGCCGGAGTAGTATCCAGCTGACTCCAGAACCTCTTCCATGCGCTCGCCGATTTCACCGGCGCCTTCTTCGATGCTGACTTCACCCAGCATCATGCGTGTGCCCCATTCCTGAACGATCTCAGTGATTTCAGGCCACTCAGCAAAGCGGGGGCGGAACTCAGGAACGCCGTCCTGCCAGCTTTCGACCAGTGCGGGCACGAAGGTGAATTCGTCGGCAATGCCTGGGATTTCATACACGGACTGACGAGCCGGAACGCCGCCTGCGCGCAGATAGCGTTCGGCATTGGCCTGCGATGTCACCCACTGGATGAACAGATAACCAGCAGCCTGTTCGTCATCATCGGCTTGGCTGGCAACGGCAAGAGAGAAGCCGCCGAGCGCAGGTTTGCGGCCAGCTGGGCCCATTGGCTCAGGTGCGATAGCCAGGCACTCGCCCAGTGTGGACGTCTCTTCGCTGGCAAGGGTTGAGTAGAAGGCCGACCATTCGGTGATCATCGCAACGTCACCCTGAGCGAGCGCGTTGACGGTTTCAGAATGATCATAAGCAACGATGCCTTCAGGCATGAACTGCATCAGGTCCTGACGGAACTGAAGGCCTGCCTGGCTTTCGGCTGAAAGCAGGTTGGAGCGGAAGTCCTCATCCAGGAACGAACCACCAAACGGCCAGAGCATGCGTGCGAAGGAGTCGGCAGACTGGGTTTCGTTGCGCTTGGACTGGAGCGCATAGGCATACTGACCATCGCCGGTGAGGGCGGGGCCATAGTCATCCATCAACTGCTGCCAGGTCTCAGGCGGGCCATCAAAGCCAGCTTCTTCCAGCATGCATTGATTGTAGAACAACAGACCAGAATAGTTATCGAAAGGCAGGCCATAAACCGTGCCATTCCAGCCGCCGAATGCGTTAAGCACCAGCGGGAAGAAGTCATCCATGTTGAGGTCTGGATCGGCCAGATCTGCGTTGGATGTGAAGTTCTCTAATGGCTCAATCCAACCATTTTCAGCAAAGTTGCCGATCCAAACCAGATCGATCAGAGCGATGTCGATATCGCCGCCTGCGACGAAATCACGAACCTGTTCGCCGAGCGCATTCTCATAGGGAACCGTGGTCACGTTGATGGTGATTCCGGTTGCCGCTTCAAATTCTGGCAGCATTTCCAGCGCGGCTGCATAGCCTGGGCGATCGAGGAAAAGGACATCCACTTCGGTGCCAGCATAGGGCGCGGCTGCTTCTTCCAACGACCAGGCATGAGCTGCAGCGACACCGCCAACGCTCATGGCGGTTGCGAGTGCAAAGATGCTGCATTGTGACCTGAGTTTCATTTTCATTCCTCCCGGAAATGATGACGTTTTTTGGTTGACATACATTTGTATTAGCAACCATATAAATGTATCAATTAACCTCCAAGTCAACACAAAACTTGCCGGCGGGGTCGGATAGGAGAGACGCAAATGGCTGAGGTCCAACTGAGATCAGTCGATAAATTTTATGGCTCTCAACAGGCCCTGTACGACATCAGCCTGGATATCGCAGACGGCGAATTTGTTGTTTTTGTCGGCCCGTCTGGCTGTGGAAAATCGACGCTGCTGCGCTCCATTGCCGGATTGGAGCCGATCAAATCGGGCGCCATCTCCATCGGTGATCGTGATGTGTCGGCGCTGGCTCCATCAGAACGTGATGTTGCGATGGTGTTTCAGTCCTACGCGCTTTACCCGCACATGACGGTGCGCGAGAACATCGATTTTGGCATGAAAATCAACAAGTTCAGCGTTGAAGATAGGCAGAAGCGAATTGCGGATGCCGCGCGCATCTTGCAGTTGGATGAGTACCTGGATCGCAAACCCGGTCAGCTTTCCGGCGGACAGCGCCAGCGTGTTGCTATCGGTAGAGCTATCGTGAAGAAACCGTCGGTGTTTCTGTTCGACGAGCCGCTCTCAAACTTGGATGCCAAGCTGCGCGTGCAGATGCGTGTGGAGCTTGAAGCGCTTCACAACACGCTTGATGCCACGATGATCTATGTGACCCACGATCAAGTGGAAGCCATGACCATGGCGGACAAGATCGTTGTTTTGCAGGCAGGCCGGGTTGAGCAAATTGGCAGCCCTATGGAGCTCTATCATCGTCCGGTGAACGAGTTTGTTGCTGGCTTCATTGGTGCGCCAGCGATGAACTTTCTCGACGTTGCTGCGCATGATGGGTGGCTGACATGTTCAGCTGCGCGCATCGCGCCGTTCGACGGTGCTGGCGCGCGACGGGTGGGTATCCGCCCCGAGCATGTTCGTGCCGGTCCCGCAGGCGAGGGGAATTTGGATGCAACTGTTAAGCTGCGCGAGACGCTGGGCGGGGATGCCTATCTCTATGTCGATACCCCCGATGGGCAGGAAATGGTTGTTCGCACAGATGGTGATACGACGCTGAGGGGCGGAGAAACGGTTGGCCTAACCTTCCCAAGCGAGCGCGTTCATATTTTCGATGCGAGTGGCCATGCCATCGGAGCAAATATTACCGACACAGTTGCGCCTGAAGCAGTCGACTCTGAGGCCCCCGCATGAGTGCTTTGGCCATCTATGATGACGCTGTAGCCCGTTCGAGCACTGTCGCGGATTTGGTCATCGGTTCTGGTGTGCTGTCGCAGATCGCAGATGTTTTCCAGCGCAATTTTGGGTCTAGGTCGGCGTGCTTGATCGCCGATGACCTTGGCTGGTCAGCCGCTGGTCCTGCGGTCGAAGCACATTTGCAAGACGCTGGGATCGCAACGCGCCGTCACGTGATCACTGCAAAGCCGCGACCCAAGCCAACGGTTGCGCTGGCCAACAGTTTTCGAGACGTTTTGGATCAAGATCAGTGCGTGCCCATTGCGGTCGGTTCGGGCGTTATCAACGACTTGGTCAAGCATGCCGCTTTCGGTCTTGATCGGCGTTACATGTGCGTTGCCACAGCCGCATCGATGGATGGTTACACATCAGCTGGCTCACCGCTGTCTGACAACGGGTTCAAAATTACCATACCGTGCAGGCCAGCCTGTGCGGTGATCGGTGATCTGGATGTTATCGCCGCCGCGCCGCGGGACATGACAGGTTGGGGTTACGGTGATCTTGCTGGCAAGGTGCCCGCCGGTGCCGACTGGATCTTGGCAGACGCGTTGGCGGTTGAGGCCATTGATCCTGCACCTTGGAGCATGGTTCAGGATAATTTGCGTGGTTGGCTTCTTGGTGCTGAGCAGATTGCGACCGGCGAGCGCAATGCCATCGAAGGGCTTTTTGCCGGACTATCTTTGGTTGGGCTAGCTATGGAAGCCCATGGCTCGTCACGTCCTGCATCGGGTGCAGACCATCAGATTGCCCATCTATGGGAAATGGACGATTTGGAGCACAAAGGCGAACGGGTCAGCCATGGAGCATGCGTGTCCATCGGGTGCCTGGCTGTCCTTCAATTGTATGGTTGGTTGCTGGACCAGGATGTTGAAGCGCTGAATATCGGTGAGACGGTTGCCGCCGCACTATCTTTGGAAGAAAAATCCGCCGCGATCCATGCGACGTTCCCCCAGGCGGATATCGCATCGCGCGCTTTGGTCGAAACGACGGCCAAGCATCCGCCTCCGCAAGCTCATCGTGAACGGCTGGAACTCTTGAAACGTGTTTGGCCGGAGTTGAAAGCGAAGCTGTCTGATCAGCTGCTTTCGCCAGGTAAGATGGCGGGATTGCTTGCTATTGCTGGCGCACCAGTCAAGGCAGCTGACATTGGTGTGGACCTTGAGTATTTGCGCCGCACGACGCTTGCCGCGAAATTTCTGCGCAGCCGTTACACGGTGCTGGATTTGCTGGACGAAACGGGGCTTCTGGAGCAGGCTGTCGACGCTATGGTGACCAAGGGCCTGCTATGACCGACAAACTGCCTGATCAATTTGCGCGTGCTTGTAGAGAGTTGGAGTCCGCCTGCCGTGGGCTCGATCCGGGGCAGTTAGATCAGCTGATCGGCGAGATTTCCCGCGCAAAAAAGGTGGTGCTTTTTGGTGTTGGCCGTGAAGGGCTGATGATGCGTGCGCTGGCCATGCGACTCTATCATATGGGTCTTGATGCCCATGTGGTCGGTGACATGTCCACGCCGCCAGTGGGGCCGGGCGACCTTTTGATTGTTAGCGCTGGCCCCGGTGGGTTTTCCACTGTGAACGGCTTGTTGGGTGTGGCGAAGGCCGCAGGGGCACGAACGGCGTGTGTAACAGCGCAGCCGGATGGTGATGCACCGCAGGCCAGCGACGTTGTTCTGACCATTCCTGCTCAAACAATGGCCGATGATCAGTCCCCCGATCTAGCGTCTATCTTGCCAATGGGCTCGCTGTTTGAGGGCGCGCAGTATCTCGTGTTCGAAGTACTGATCCTTCGCCTGCGTGATCACCTAGGTGTCGACCCCGACGCTATGCGGGCGCGCCATACCAATCTGGAGTGATCAGTTGCGGATGGAAAAGGCAGAATGGCCAAGCCGTTTTTCTTTGGCGGGCAAGAAGGCTCTCATAACGGGTGCTTCCAAGGGTATCGGCGCTGAGATTGCCCATGTTTTTGCCGATGCTGGCGCTGACATTGTTGCTGTTGCCCGCGATGCGGACGGGCTTGCGGCGATAGCCGAGGGGGTGCGCAAAGAGGGGCGTGACTGCCTTACCATTGCTGCTGATCTGTCAACGCGTGAGGGCCCGGCGGAAGCTGCCCACAAAGCTCTCGATGTAGTTGGCACCGTCGACATTCTGGTGAACTCCGCTGGTGTTGCGCTCGTCGCACCAGCCACAGGGTTGAGCGTGGATGATTGGGACGCCAGCATGGCGGTGAACCTGCGAGCTCCTTTTGTTCTGTCACAGGCATTGGCGCCTGCGATGATCGCACAGCAGTCCGGCAAGATCATCAACATCAGTTCGCAGACTGGTATCGTTGCCTTTGATGATCACGCAGCCTATGCGTCCTCAAAAGGAGGGCTTAATGCGCTCACCAAATCGCTGTGCGCTGAATGGGGCCGTTACAACATTCAAGTGAACGCGATCTGTCCGACAGTTGTACTCACGCCAATGGGCAAGAAAGTTTGGTCAGCGCCCGAGAAGAAAGACCCTTTGATTGGCGCAACGCCAGCGCGCCGATTTGCGCAACCACGCGAGGTCGCCGATATGGCGCTGTATTTGGCATCACCGGCCTCTGCGATGGTCAATGGTGCGCTGATGATGATTGAGGGCGGCTACACCAGTGTTTAATGCACCAACGAATACACATGGCGCTTTTGAGCGCTATGAAGCTGTGCGCGCGCGCCTGCCGCAGGCCGACTTTCCAAAAGCTTCTCAGCATATGGCTCACCTCGGTGAGGTGGCAGAGCATGTGGATGGGTTTGTGCTCGATGCGTTTGGCGTTTTGAACGTTGGCGCGACAGCCATACCAGGCGCTGTTGATAGGCTTGCAGGCCTACGCAAGCGCGGCAAAAAGCTTTGTGTCTTGAGCAATGCTGCGTCCTTCACCCGAACAGGTGCCTTGGCGAAGTATCAACGGCTTGGCTTTGATTTTACTGCTGAGGAAGTGATCACGTCGCGTGATGTGGCGGTAGCGCGGATGAATGCCGTAGCACCTGGTGCGGTTTGGGCTGCGCTGGCCTCTGATACCGATGATTTCCATGATTTGCCGGCGAAAGTTATAGATGCTGTCAGCGATCCAGATGCATTGGATAGCGCAGATGCGATCTTCTTTTTGTCCAGCCACCGGGTCACACCACAGCTTTATGAGCGGCTTGTGAGCGCTATGGAGCGCAACCCACGCCCTATGATCGTCGCCAATCCGGATATCACGGCACCATTCGAAGATGGTCTCTCGCGAGAGCCCGGGCTATTTGCCCATGACCTGATGGATCGGTTGGGATCCCACTTGCATTGGTACGGCAAGCCGTTTGCCGATGGCTATGATGACGTGTTGGAGCAAATGCGGCTTCCAGCCGACCGACTGGCTATGGTAGGCGACACCTTGCACACCGATGTTTTGGGTGGTCGAGCCGCTGGTATGAGAACCGTGCTTGTGAGCGATCATGGGCTCTTCAGCGGACATGATGTGATGCCATTCATTACACAGTCCGGCATCGTGCCTGATTTCATTGTGCCGACGACCTAGAGCATAGAGCAACCCTTAGCAGGCAGGGCGCATTTGAAAGTGTGGTCATGCCTATCGCCCAGTCGGCGTGAACTGTGCGTTTATTCTATCCGGTCCGCCGGGGTCCCTTTTTTGCGCCACACTTTACGAGTTAATGCGCACGCTGAAGTTGTCCGTGAACATCGGGCTAAAAAATCCCCGCTTCAGGGTTGATTTCAGCTAGATTCGCGATTACTTCCAACTTTCTGGCGTGCTGCCCCGGTTGCACGCCCTTATTGTGTTGTGCGCGGCCCGCATGCAGGTGTCGCCGAAAACCCGTTACCGTAGGAAGGTGCCCATCAATGTCGGCTCAGGTTGTTTGGGCGGCAATGAAAGGCGCATCTCGACGCGGTGGCAGTGCCCAGGTGGCGAAAAGGTAGATGATGGCAAAGACCAATCCCTTCACTTTCATGCAGGAAGTGCGGCAGGAAGTCTCCAAGGTTGTGTGGCCGACGCGCCGCGAAACGACCGTGACGACCATCATGGTGTTTATCATGGTGTTTTTGGCAGCGATCTTCTTTTTGGCTGCTGATCAAGTGCTGAGCTTTGTTGTCGGCCAACTTCTCACTCTTGGTCGCTAAGGAGGCGCGGTAATATGGCTTTGCGCTGGTATATCGTCCACGCTTATTCGAACTTTGAAAAGAAGGTTGCCGAGTCAATCCGTGAGGGTGCGCAGGCTGCCGGTCTTGATGCGCTGTTCGATCAGATTTTGGTGCCAACCGAGAAGGTTGTGGAAGTGCGTCGTGGCCGCAAGGTGGACACTGAGCGTAAATTCTTCCCCGGCTATGTTTTGGTGCGTATGGAAATGACTGATGAGGCCTATCACCTCATCAAAAATACCCCAAAGGTAACCGGCTTTTTAGGCTCGGACATGAAGCCTATCCCGATTTCCGACGCTGAAGCTGACCATATCTTGAACCAGGTTCAAGAAGGCGTGGATCGGCCTAAACCGTCGATCACGTTCGATGTGGGCGAGCAGGTGCGTGTGTCGGATGGTCCATTTGCTTCCTTCAATGGCGTTGTTGAAGAAGTTGATGGCGAGCGGGCGCGCTTGAAAGTTTCTGTTTCTATTTTCGGTCGGGCTACCCCGGTCGAGCTTGAATATGGGCAGGTTGAAAAGCTCTAGGGCTTTGATTTGCCGATACATCGTGTGGGAGAGATGACCAGGTTTCGCCGCCTGGTTTTGATCGCACCACGCAACCCCAACCCAGTCACATATGTGGCGAACTTATAAGGGATGAACCATGGCGAAGAAGATCGCTGGCTACCTGAAGCTTCAGGTGCCTGCCGGTGCTGCCAACCCATCGCCGCCCATCGGGCCGGCACTTGGTCAGCGCGGTTTGAATATTATGGAATTCTGTAAGGCGTTTAACGCCAAAACACAGGAAATGGAAAAAGGTGCACCGGTTCCGGTTGTCATCACCATTTTCCAGGACAAGTCATTCACCTTTGAGATGAAGACACCGCCGGTGTCGTTTTTCTTAAAAAAGGCTGCCAAGCTGCAAAAAGGTGGTTCTGAGCCGGGCCGCAGCACAGCTGGCTCTGTCAGCGAAGCGCAGGTGCGTGAAATCGCTGAAGCTAAGATGACTGACTTGAACGCAACAACCATTGAAGCGGCCATGCAAATGGTTGCTGGTTCTGCCCGTTCGATGGGCCTGAAGGTGGAGGGCTGATCATGGCACGTGTTGCAAAACGGCTAAAAGCTGCCGAGGAAAATTTGAACCCAGATCACCTTTATCCAGTGGATGAGGCGGTTGCGATGGTGAAAGAACGCGCCACGGCGAAGTTCGATGAAACCATTGAGATTGCCATGAATTTGGGTGTTGATCCACGTCATGCCGACCAAATGGTGCGCGGTGTGGTGAGTCTGCCTAACGGGACTGGCAAGTCGGTGCGTGTGGGTGTGTTCGCTCGCGGCGAAAAGGCTGATGAAGCCAAGGCAGCCGGTGCCGACGTTGTTGGTGCTGACGACCTGGTGGAAATCGTCCAAGGCGGCACGATCGACTTTGATCGCTGCATCGCGACGCCCGACATGATGGGCCTGGTTGGCCGTCTTGGTAAGGTGCTTGGCCCCCGTGGTCTGATGCCAAACCCGCGCGTTGGCACGGTGACGATGGATGTCGCAACCGCTGTGGCCAATGCCAAAGGCGGTGAAGTGCAGTTTCGCGTTGAGAAAGCTGGCATCTTGCATGCTGGCGTTGGCAAAGCCTCTTTCACGGCCGAGCAGTTGGCTGAGAACGTGAAAGCGTTCGCCGATGCTGTTGCCAAAGCTAAGCCATCAGGTGCCAAAGGCACGTTCATGCAGCGAGCTTCTGTGTCCTCGACCATGGGTCGCGGCGTGAAGATTGATGTTTCTAGTTTGAGCGCTTCCTAAGCGCACAAGCTGAATAAAGAATCGCGGACTGAGCAGATTGCCCAGTCCCGGTAGAGTCGCCAGGCTCGTGGACCACGGTCCTTTGAAACTGGCGGCTTACCTGTCCGAGATTGCGGGCGCTTGGATCCTTGTAAGAGGTGAAAAGCTTAATCTGGAAGCTTCCAGGCCAGCATGAGACGCGAAGAGCTGAGTTTTGAGAGCGCATGTTGCTCTCACCGGTCAGTTCGATCCGTTATCGGCCATCCTGCGGGCGGTCGGGGCAGGTTTTTGAACGGTGTGTTCCGGCATCTTTGGTGCGCACCAAATGAAACCGGCCTTGATCTCCTCCCCGGAGGAAGGATTGGCCAACTGGAGAGAGACAGTGGATAGAGCGGAAAAGCGCGAAATGGTCTCCACGCTGAACGGGGTGTTTTCCTCGGCCGGTGTTGTGGTCGTTGCCCATTATGGTGGTCTTTCTGTTGCCAAAATGACCGATCTTCGCGCCAAAATGCGTGAAGCCGGTGGCAGCGTGAAGGTCGCCAAAAACCGCCTTGCAAAGCTGGCTCTTGACGGCACGGACGCGGCGCACATTGCCGATTTGTTTGAAGGGCAGACTTTGATTGCCTATTCGGACGATCCGGTTTCGGCGCCCAAAGTGGCCAGCGCATTTGCCAAAGAGAACGAACAACTCGTTCTTATCGGCGGTGCAATGGGCACAACACACCTTGACGCCGATGGCGTCAAAGCGCTGGCGACAATGCCGTCGCTTGATGAGCTGCGTGCGAAGATTGTTGGGATGGTTCAAACCCCAGCGACGCGTATCGCGCAGGTTGTCAATGCACCGGCTGGTGGGTTGGCACGTGTGGTCCAAGCCTATGCTGACAAGGGCGAAGCGGCGTAAGCGGCTTTCATAAACTGATCGAACAGACCTCTTAAGGAACTGAAACTAATGGCAAATCTTGAACAACTCGTGGACGATCTGTCCAACCTTACTGTTTTGGAAGCTGCTGAGCTTTCAAAAATGCTGGAAGAAAAATGGGGCGTTTCTGCTGCTGCTCCCGTTGCTGTTGCTGCTGCTGGCGGCGCTGCAGGTGGTGGTGCTGAAGCTGCTGAAGAAAAGGATGAGTTTGATGTCGTCCTGACGTCTGCTGGCGACAAGAAAATCAACGTCATCAAAGAAGTGCGTGCCATCACTGGTCTTGGCCTGAAAGAAGCCAAAGACTTGGTTGAAGGCGCACCGAAGCCTGTTAAAGAAGGCGTTGCTAAAGCTGAAGCAGAAGAGCTTAAAAAGAAGCTCGAAGAAGCTGGTGCTTCTGTCGACCTGAAGTAAGGCGTAAGCTTTGCTTGATGTGGCTGCCTTTTGTAGGCAGCCACATCAGCCAACCCCGCGTAGTCAAGGGGTTTGGATTGTACTTTTTGAAGATGGACCGGTCTCGGGTTTTTGAGAGTTTCGGTGCCATCTTTTTCGCGTCTCTAAGGCTGTTTGCTAATTTGAGGCGCACCTTTGAATGATCGGATGACCTGGCAAACGCTGGCTTATTGCACCCGTGCACAGCGCTTTCCAGGTGATCTGATGCCAGACGACACACCCCCTGTGGTCGAACTGGTTTTGGGTCCATACAAGGAGCGGACATGGCGACTATCGACGTGGCAAATACTTCAACGACTTCTGATCTTTCGCGCAAGATGAACACAGTACCGGTGACGAGCTTTTCGGTTCGCTCGCGCCCCCGGCGCATGTTCGGCAACATTCGCGAAGTTGCCGATATGCCCAATCTCATCGAAGTGCAGATGGCCTCTTACGAGCAATTCCTGATGGTCGATGAGCCGGAAGGTGGGCGCGCCGATGATGAAGGCTTGCAGTCGGTGTTCAAATCGGTGTTTCCGATTTCGGATTTCGCCGGCACTGCAATGCTGCAGTTCGTGCGCTACGAGTTTGAGCCGCCCAAATATGATGTTGACGAGTGCCGCCAGCGTGGGATGACATTCTCTGCGCCGCTCAAAGTGAATCTTCAGCTCATCGTATTCGATGTGGATGAAGAAACGGGTGCTAAGTCGGTTAAGGACATCAAAGAGCAAGACGTCTACATGGGCGACATGCCGTTGATGACGACGAACGGCACGTTCATCGTCAATGGCACGGAGCGTGTGATCGTCTCTCAGATGCACCGTTCACCAGGTGTGTTCTTTGATCACGACAAGGGCAAAAGCCACTCGTCGGGCAAGCTGTTGTTTGCTGCACGCATCATCCCTTATCGCGGTTCCTGGCTCGACATTGAGTTCGATGCCAAAGATATCGTGCATGCGCGTATCGACCGTCGACGGAAAATTCCGGTGTCTTCGCTCCTCTATGCGTTGGGCCTGGATACCGAGGAAATTCTGAACACCTATTATACGTCTTCGGTTCATACGAAGACGAAGACCGGTTGGAAGACGCCTTACAGCGCCGAAAAAATGGAAGGCATGAAGGTCACCCGTGACCTGATCAATGATGCCACTGGCGAAGTGGCTGTTGAGGCTGGCAAGAAAATTACGCCGCGTCAGGCCAAACGTGTGGCCGATGAGGGCCTGAAAAACCTGCGCGTGGAAGCCGAAGACATGATCAGCCAGTATCTGGCTGAAGATGTTGTGAACATGGAAACAGGTGAAATCTACGCCGAGGCAGGCGAGGAAATCACCGAAGAGCTGATGGAACAGCTGCTTGAGCTTGGTTTCAAGTCGCTCACTTTGCTCGATATCGACCATGTGAACACCGGCGGCTACATCCGCAACACGCTGATGGCCGATAAGAATGAGAGCCGCGCTGAAGCGCTCTTCGACATCTATCGCGTGATGCGCCCAGGCGAGCCGCCAACCATTGAAGCGGCTGAAGCAATGTTCCAGTCTCTGTTCTTCGATGCTGAGCGATACGATCTTTCTGCCGTTGGCCGCGTAAAGATGAACATGCGTCTTGATTTGGACGCTGAGGACACGGTTCGTACGCTGCGCAAAGAAGACATTCTGGAAGTGCTGCGCACCCTGCTTGGTCTGCGTGATGGCAAAGGCGAGATCGACGACATCGACAATCTCGGCAACCGCCGTGTGCGTTCTGTCGGCGAGCTGATGGAAAACCAGTACCGCGTTGGTCTGCTGCGCATGGAGCGTGCCATCAAAGAGCGTATGTCATCTGTCGAAATCGGCACGGTGATGCCGCAGGATCTGATCAACGCCAAACCAGCGTCGGCGGCTGTTCGTGAGTTCTTTGGTTCCTCACAGCTGTCGCAGTTTATGGATCAGACAAACCCTCTGTCGGAAATCACCCATAAGCGTCGCCTTTCTGCGCTTGGCCCAGGTGGCCTGACCCGCGAGCGTGCGGGCTTTGAGGTGCGCGATGTGCACCCGACGCACTATGGCCGTATCTGCCCGATTGAGACACCTGAAGGCCCGAACATCGGCCTCATCAACTCGCTGGCGACCCATGCGCGCGTCAACAAATATGGCTTCATCGAAACGCCCTATCGCAAGGCGAGCGACGGTAAAGTTTCCGATGAGATCGTTTTTCTGTCGGCGATGGAAGAGGCCAAGCACTACATTGCGCAGGCCAACTCCGAGCTGGACGAGAATGGCGCCTTGATCAACGAGCTGGTCGTGTGTCGTCACCAAAGCGATGTGATGTTGACGCCGCGCGAGCGTGTGGACCTCATGGACGTTTCGCCGAAACAGCTTGTTTCGGTTGCCGCCTCGCTGATCCCGTTCCTTGAGAACGACGATGCTAACCGTGCTCTCATGGGCTCGAACATGCAACGTCAGGCCGTGCCGTTGGTGCGTGCTGAAGCGCCGCTGGTCGGTACCGGTATGGAGCGGATCGTAGCGCAGGATTCTGGTGCTGCCATCGGTGCACGTCGCACCGGCATCGTAGAACAGGTTGATGCGACGCGTATCGTTATTCGCGCCACCGAAGACCTCGATCCAGGTCGTCCGGGCGTTGATATTTATCGCTTGATGAAGTTCCAGCGTTCCAACCAGAACACCTGTATCAACCAGCGTCCGCTCGTGACGATTGGTGATGAGGTGAAGAAGGGCGAAATCATCGCTGATGGTCCATCCACGGAAATGGGTGAACTGGCGCTTGGTAAGAACGTGCTTGTCGCGTTCATGCCATGGAATGGCTACAACTTTGAGGATTCCATCCTCATGTCCGAGCGCATCGTGAAAGATGATGTGTTCACATCTATCCACCTTGAAGAGTTTGAGGTGATGGCGCGCGACACCAAGTTGGGCCCCGAAGAAATCACCCGCGATATTCCCAACGTTTCGGAAGAAGCGCTGAAAAACCTCGATGAGGCCGGCATGGTCTATATCGGGGCGGAAGTGGAAGCTGGCGACATTCTGGTCGGTAAGATCACGCCGAAGGGTGAGAGCCCGATGACACCGGAAGAGAAGCTTCTGCGTGCCATCTTCGGTGAGAAAGCATCTGACGTTCGTGACACCTCGTTGCGTGTGCCACCAGGCGTGAAGGGGACCATTGTCGAGGTTCGTGTCTTCAATCGTCATGGCATCGACAAAGACGAGCGTGCGATTGCTATCGAGCGCGAGGAAATCGAACGTCTGGGTAAAGACCGCGACGATGAGCAGGCGATCCTGGATCGCAACGTTTATGGTCGTTTGGCTGACATGTTGTCGGGCAAAAAGGGCATCGCCGGGCCGAAGGGCTACAAGAAAGGTGACGCGATCACCACCGATGTGCTTAACGAGTATCCGCGTTCACAGTGGTGGACGTTTGCTCTTGATGACGACACGCTGATGGGTGAAATCGAAGCCTTGCGTGCGCAGTATGATGAATCCAAGAACCAGCTGGAACAGCGGTTCATGGATAAGGTCGAGAAGCTGCAGCGCGGCGATGAGCTTCCCCCAGGCGTGATGAAGATGGTCAAAGTCTTTGTTGCGGTGAAGCGTAAGATCCAGCCAGGCGATAAGATGGCTGGTCGTCACGGCAACAAAGGTGTGGTCTCGAAGATCGTGCCACAGGAAGATATGCCGTTCCTTGAAGATGGAACGCCTGTCGATGTGGTGCTGAACCCGCTTGGTGTGCCGTCACGTATGAACGTTGGGCAAATCCTTGAAACCCATATGGGTTGGGCTTGTTCTGGCCTTGGTAAGTCGATCCAGAAGGCGGTGGATTCCTATCGTAAGGAAGCCAATGTGGCGCAACTCCAAGAGCGGATCACCACGATTTACGGTGATGCTGTTGAAGTGGACAAGCTGTCGGAAGGCGAGATCGTTGGTCTTGGCAAGCAGCTTTCAAAGGGTGTGCCGATTGGTACGCCGGTCTTTGATGGTGCGCGCGAGCCTGATGTGGCCGAGATGCTGGAAAAAGCAGGTCTCGATCGCTCTGGTCAGGTCACGCTGTTTGATGGTCGCACCGGTGATCAGTTCGATCGTAAGGTAACCGTTGGGTACAAATATGTGCTCAAGCTTCACCACTTGGTGGATGACAAAATCCACGCTCGTTCCATCGGGCCATACTCGCTTGTTACCCAGCAGCCGCTGGGTGGTAAGGCGCAGTTTGGTGGTCAGCGCTTCGGCGAGATGGAAGTGTGGGCACTTGAGGCGTATGGCGCAGCCTACACGCTTCAGGAGATGCTCACCGTGAAGTCCGATGACGTTGCCGGTCGTACGAAGGTGTATGAGGCGATCGTGCGTGGCGAGGACGCGTTTGAAGCTGGCATTCCAGAAAGCTTCAATGTGCTTGTCAAAGAGATGCGTTCGCTTGGCCTCAATGTTGAGTTGGCCCAAAGCGAGGAAGACGAAGATGATGAGGGCATCATCGACGTTGAAATTCCAACGCAGGACGCTGCTGAATAACACACAGATACCAAGGGGCAGGGCGCTCTTCGCCTTGTCCCTTGGAGCGCGTGAAGAGATACACATCAGGGTGTTGCAGGCTGCCAGTGGCGCGAGGCAGAAGCAGACCCAGGGTCTAGACCCTTTAGGAGACACGCTTTGAACCAGGAAATCCAAAACGTCTTTGGCCGTGACCTACAGTCAACGATGCCAAGTTTTGACCAGATCCGCATTTCATTGGCGAGCCCGGAGAAAATTCTCTCTTGGTCGTATGGCGAGATCAAAAAGCCTGAAACCATCAACTACCGTACGTTCAAGCCAGAGCGGGACGGTCTGTTCTGTGCGCGTATTTTTGGCCCGATCAAGGACTGTGAGTGCTTGTGCGGCAAATACAAGCGCATGAAGTACAAAGGTATTATCTGCGAAAAGTGTGGCGTTGAAGTCACGCTGACCAAGGTGCGCCGCGAGCGTATGGGCCACATTGAGCTGGCCGCGCCGGTTGCTCACATCTGGTTCCTGAAGTCGCTTCCGTCTCGTATCGCAACGCTGCTGGACATGGCGCTCAAAGACGTCGAGCGGGTGCTTTACTTCGAAAATTATGTCGTCACCGAGCAGGGCTTAACGCCGCTGGCTCCTTATCAGCTGATGTCGGAAGAAGAGTATCTTCAGGCGCAGGATGAGTATGGCGCAGATAGCTTCACCGCGATGATCGGTGCTGAGGCGATCCGCAAGCTGCTCGGCGATCTTGATCTGCCGGTGCTGCGTGAGCAGCTTCGTGTGGAGATGGTGGAAGCCACCGGCGAACTTAAGCCGAAGAAACTGGCCAAGCGCATCAAGCTGATCGACGCGTTCTTGAACTCGGGCAACAAGCCTGAGTGGATGATTATGACCGTTGTGCCGGTCATTCCTCCTGATCTGCGTCCGTTGGTGCCGCTGGATGGCGGTCGTTTTGCGACGTCTGATCTCAATGATCTTTATCGTCGTGTGATCAACCGTAACAACCGTTTGAAGCGGCTTATTGAGCTGCGTGCGCCGGACATCATTATCCGCAACGAGAAGCGTATGCTTCAAGAAGCGGTGGATGCGCTGTTTGACAATGGTCGTCGTGGCCGGGTGATCACCGGTGCCAATAAGCGTCCGCTGAAATCGCTTGCTGATATGCTCAAAGGCAAGCAGGGACGGTTCCGTCAAAACTTGCTCGGCAAGCGCGTCGATTACTCCGGTCGTTCGGTGATTGTGACGGGTCCAGAACTGAAGCTGCACCAGTGTGGCCTGCCGAAGAAGATGGCGCTGGAGCTGTTCAAGCCGTTCATCTATTCGCGTCTTGACGCCAAGGGCTATTCCAACACCGTCAAGCAAGCCAAAAAGCTGGTGGAGAAAGAACGTCCGGAAGTTTGGGATATCCTCGATGAGGTGATCCGCGAGCATCCGGTTATGCTCAACCGTGCGCCAACGCTTCACCGTTTGGGCATCCAGGCGTTCGAGCCTGTGCTCATTGAAGGCAAGGCCATTCAGCTTCACCCGCTGGTGTGTACCGCGTTTAACGCCGACTTTGATGGCGACCAAATGGCTGTGCACGTTCCGCTGTCGCTCGAAGCGCAGCTGGAAGCGCGTGTCTTGATGATGTCGACGAACAACATTCTGCATCCGGCCAATGGTCAGCCAATCATCGTGCCGTCGCAGGATATGGTTCTCGGTCTCTATTACCTGACCATCGAAGCCGACAATGAGCCCGGCGAAGGCATGATTTTCGGTTCTACTGGTGAGGTGCAAGCTGCGCTTGATGCCAACGTCATCACGCTACACACCAAAATCAAAGGTCGCTTCAAAACCGTTGATGCTGATGGCAATGATGTCTCGGAAATCCACGATACGTCGGCAGGTCGTTATCTGCTGGCTGATCTGCTGCCGAAGAATGCTAAGGTACCATTTGACGCCGCCAACCGCCTGATGACCAAGAAGGAAATCAGCCGGATGATCGACGCCGTCTATCGCGCATGCGGTCAGAAAGAGACGGTTATCTTTGCTGACCAAGTGATGGGCTTTGGTTTCCGGCAGGCCTGTAAAGCTGGTATCTCGTTCGGTAAGGACGACATGGTTATCCCCGATACCAAGAAGGGCCTCGTCGATGAGACCCGGACCATGGTTGAGGAGTTCGAGCAGCAGTACAATGACGGTCTGATCACCCAAGGCGAGAAGTACAACAAGGTGGTTGATGCTTGGGCCAAGTGTTCCGACAAAGTGGCTGATGAAATGATGGGCCGGATTTCCGCTGTTGAAATCGACAAGGAAACCAACCGTCAAAAGCCGATTAACTCGGTTTACATGATGGCGCACTCCGGTGCGCGTGGTTCACCTGCTCAGATGAAACAGCTCGCCGGTATGCGTGGCCTGATGGCCAAGCCAGATGGCTCGATCATCGAAACGCCGATTACGTCGAACTTCAAGGAAGGTCTGACCGTGATGGAGTACTTCAACTCCACCCACGGTGCACGTAAGGGCCTTGCTGATACGGCGCTGAAGACGGCCAACTCTGGCTATCTGACGCGTCGTCTGGTGGACGTTGCGCAGGATTCCATCATCAGCCAGGTGGATTGCGGCACCGATAAAGGTATCCGCGTTCAGGCCATCGTTGATGCTGGCCAGGTGGTTGCATCCCTTGGCCAGCGCGTGCTGGGCCGTACCGCTGCCGATGATGTGATCAACCCCGAGACACTGGAAGTGGTTTGCCCGAAAGGCACGCTTATTGACGAGAAAATGGTTGAAGCCATTGAAGCATGTGGTGCGCAAGGGGTGAAAATCCGCTCCGTGCTCACGTGTGAGACCCGTCACGGCGTTTGCGGCACTTGTTATGGCCGCGACCTGGCCCGTGGTACGCCGGTGAACATGGGTGAGGCTGTCGGCGTTATCGCTGCGCAGTCCATTGGTGAGCCGGGCACGCAGCTAACCATGCGTACCTTCCATATCGGTGGTACGGCGCAGGTGGTTGATAGCTCCTTCATCGAGTCCAACAATGAGGGCACAATTAGCCTGCGTAACCGTTCCATCTCACGCAACACCGATGGTGATCTGATTGCCACCGGTCGCAACATGTTCATCGTCGTCACCGACGATCAGGGCAATGAAGCGGCGGTGCATCGCGTGACCTACGGTTCGCGTTTGTTGATTGAGGAGGGCGACATCGTCCGTCGCGGTCAGCGTATGGCAGAGTGGGATCCCTACACCCGTCCGATCCTTGCCGATGTGGATGGCACCGTTGAGTTTGAAGATCTGGTCGATGGCGTCTCCATGTCCGAGCAGGTTGACGAAGTCACCGGTATTGCCAAGCGTATGATCATTGACTGGCGCACCAGCCCGCGGGGTGCTGACCTGCGCCCAGCTATGGTAATCAAGGACAAGAAGGGCGAGATCCTCAAAACCGCGCGCGGTGGCGATGCTCGTGCTCTCTTGCCTGCTGATGCCGTTCTCTCGGTATCGCCAGGTCACAAGGCTAAGGCTGGTGATGTGTTGGCACGTATCGCGCTTGAAAGTGCGAAAACACGTGACATCACTGGTGGTCTGCCGCGCGTTGCTGAACTCTTCGAAGCGCGTCGTCCAAAAGATGCGGCTATCATGGCCGATATCGATGGCGTGGTCCGTTTTGGCCGTGATTACAAAAACAAGCGCCGGATTTCGATCCAACCGCAGGAAGAAGGTATGGAGCCAGCTGAATATCTGATCCCGAAATCCAAGCACATGCAGCTTCAGGATGGGGATGAGGTTCAGAAAGGTGACTTCCTGATTGATGGCCTGCCTGCACCGCACGATATTCTTGCGGTGAAGGGCGTGGAAGAGTTGGCAGCTTATCTCGTCAATGAAATCCAAGAGGTCTATCGCCTGCAGGGCGTGCTTATCAACGATAAGCATATTGAGGTGATCGTGCGTCAGATGCTGCAGAAGGTGGACATCACCGACGCGGGCGACAGTGAGTTCTTGTCTGGCGAGCAGGTGGATCGCATTGAGCTTGATGAGCTTAATGAGCAGCTTGTTGCCGATGGTAAGAAGCCAGCATCCGGTACGCCGGTTCTGCTGGGCATCACCAAGGCTTCCTTGCAGACCCGATCGTTCTTCTCTGCGGCGTCCTTCCAGGAGACCACACGTGTCCTCACAGAGGCTGCGGTCAATGGTAAGGTCGATACGCTGGAAGGCCTGAAGGAAAACATCATCGTGGGTCGTTTGATCCCAGCCGGTACCGGCCGGATGATGGGCAAGATCAAGCAAGTTGCACAGAAACGCGACGATCTCATTCTGGACGCACGCGAAGCCGAGCCAGTTGTGGATGTGGAAGCGGTTCTGGAAGACCTTTCCGAGCAGACACCTGCGGCCGAATAGGCTTCGGTACTGCAAAAGAATCGGAGCCGCTGGAATCAGGCATGATTCCAGCGGTTCTTTTTATGCTCAGCGATACTCGACTGGTGCGCGAACGAATGTTGCGCAGACTTCCCTCCGAGCGCATAGTTTGCAAAGGACGGGGCAGGGCGCGCACCCTGGTGGGCCCTGGGAATGGTGAACCTGATGTTTCGGGCCCAAATTTCCCGGAAAGTCCGGTGTAGGGGCTTGACCATAGGCCAGTCCCATCGTATCTCCGGCTCACTTTTGCGGCAGGCCGTGGTTCGCAAAGCCGATTAGCTTGTGCCTTTTCACAAGCGGGCTTGGTACCAAACGCTGCTTTGACTGGCTGCAAATTGAAGCATGTCACGATCCGGAGTTCGCTCTTGGTCCTCTGATTGCAAAGCGCCCGGGGGTTTCCCCAAAGGGCGCTTTGTTTGTTGTCGTTAAGGTACGCGTCCTAAGGCGGTTTGGCTTGGGCGCAATTGAATAGGCGAAAAGCGGTCGGTTTGAATGACCGGCGCGTTCGACCAAAGAGGAAGAGGCTTAGATGCCAACTATTAATCAGCTGATCCGCAAGCCGCGCCAGGCTCCGGTCAAGCGTAACAAAGTTCCGGCGCTGGAGCAGAACCCGCAGAAGCGCGGCGTTTGCACCCGTGTCTACACAACCACCCCGAAGAAACCGAACTCGGCCCTTCGTAAGGTTGCCAAAGTGCGCCTTGTGAATGGCTTTGAAGTCATCGGCTACATCCCAGGCGTCGGCCATAACCTGCAGGAGCACTCTGTTGTGATGCTTCGCGGCGGTCGCGTGAAGGATTTGCCGGGCGTGCGTTATCACATTCTGCGCGGTGTTCTGGATACCCAGGGCGTTAAAGACCGTAAGCAGCGTCGTTCCAAATACGGCGCTAAGCGTCCTAAGTAAGGGTAAGAAGCGATGTCACGTCGTCACGCAGCCGAAAAGCGCGTCGTCAACCCTGATCCCAAGTTCGGTGATCTGGTTGTCTCGAAATTCATGAACGCCATCATGATTGATGGTAAGAAATCCGCCGCTGAACGCATTGTCTATGGTGCCTTTGACACCATTGAAACGCGCACCGGCCAGAATCCATTGGAAGTGTTCCATCAGGCGCTTGGCAATGTGTCGCCATCGGTTGAGGTTCGCTCACGCCGTGTTGGTGGTGCGACCTATCAGGTGCCTGTTGAAGTGCGCACCGAGCGTCGTCAGGCGCTGGCCATTCGCTGGCTGATTACGGCTGCACGCGGCCGTAACGAAAACACCATGGTTGATCGCCTGTCGGGCGAAATGCTGGATGCTTCCAGCAACCGTGGCACTGCTGTGAAGAAGCGCGAAGATACGCACCGGATGGCAGACGCCAACCGCGCATTCTCGCACTATCGCTGGTAACTTAGAGCCTGTTGGCTCGCTAAGGAGCATCCCCCCATGGCACGCGAATACGTCATCGAGGACTATCGCAACTTCGGCATCATGGCTCACATCGATGCTGGCAAGACGACCACGACCGAGCGCATCCTGTATTACACAGGTAAGTCGCATAAAATCGGTGAAGTGCATGATGGTGCTGCCACCATGGACTGGATGGAGCAGGAGCAGGAGCGTGGCATCACGATCACGTCCGCTGCGACCACCACGTTTTGGGAAGGCCGCGACGGCAAGAAGCGTCGTTTCAACATCATCGACACACCGGGTCACGTGGACTTCACCATTGAAGTTGAGCGTTCGCTGCGCGTGCTTGATGGGGCAATTGCGCTTTTGGATGCCAATGCTGGTGTAGAACCGCAGACCGAAACGGTTTGGCGCCAGGCCGACAAATATCACGTGCCGCGCATGATCTTCGTCAACAAGATGGACAAGATTGGTGCCGACTTCTACCGCTCGGTGGAAATGATCGAAGAGCGTCTGGGTGGCACGCCTGTGGTTATGCAGCTGCCAATTGGTGCTGAAAACGAGTTCGCTGGTGTTGTTGATCTCGTTGAGATGAAGGCGCTGGTTTGGAAGTCTGAGAACCTTGGTGCTGAGTGGGATGTCGTGGATATTCCCGCTGATCTTCAAGATCGCGCTGAAGAGTTCCGCGAAAAGCTCATCGAATCCGTCGTCGAGATGGAAGACGATGTGATGGAAGCGTATTTGGAAGGCAATATGCCGGACAATGCCACCATTCGTCGTTTGATTCGCAAGGGTACCTGCGATGTGCAGTTCTTCCCAGTGTTTTGTGGCTCTGCCTTTAAAAACAAAGGCGTTCAGCCACTGTTGGATGCTGTTGTGGACTTCCTGCCTAGCCCGATCGACATTCCTGCCATCAAAGGCATCGACGTGAAGACCGATGGCGAGATCGAGCGCAAGGCGTCCGATGATGAGCCGCTTTCGATCCTAGCCTTCAAGATCATGAACGATCCGTTTGTGGGTACGTTGACCTTCTGCCGCCTTTACTCTGGCGTGCTTGAGCAGGGTTCGACCCTTCTCAACTCCGTCAAGGAAAAGAAAGAGCGCGTTGGCCGCATGATGGCGATGCACTCCAACAGTCGTGAAGACATCAAAGTTGCATATGCTGGCGACATTGTTGCCATTGCCGGCCTGAAAGAAACCACAACAGGCGATACGCTGTGTGATCCGCAGAGCGCCGTCATTCTTGAGCGTATGGAATTCCCTGAGCCGGTCATCGAGATCGCTATTGAGCCGAAAACCAAAGCCGATCAGGAAAAGATGTCGATTGCTCTTAACCGTCTTGCGGCTGAGGATCCTTCGTTCCGCGTGAAAGTTGACCACGAGTCTGGTCAGACGATCATTGCAGGTATGGGTGAGCTTCACCTCGACATTCTGGTCGATCGCATGAAGCGTGAGTTTAAGGTTGAAGCTAACATCTGTCAGCCACAGGTGGCTTACCGCGAAACAATCACCAAAGCGGCTGATGTGGATTACACCCATAAGAAGCAGTCGGGCGGTTCGGGCCAGTTCGCACGCGTTAAAATCACTATTGAGCCCGGTGAACCTAACTCGGGCTACACGTTCAGCGACACGGTCGTTGGCGGCAACGTGCCCAAAGAATACATTCCAGGTGTCGATAAGGGCATTGGCTCTGTCATGTCATCTGGCCCGATTGCTGGTTTCCCGATGCTCGACATTGCGGCAACTCTGACGGATGGCGCCTATCACGACGTTGACTCCTCGGTTCTCGCCTTTGAGATCGCAGGTCGTGCAGCATTCCGTGAAGCTATTCAGAAAGCTGGTCCTAAACTACTTGAGCCAGTGATGAAGGTCGAAGTTGTGACCCCTGATGAGTATGCAGGGTCGGTCATGGGTGACCTGAACTCACGTCGCGGTCAAATCCAGGGCACTGAGACGCGTGGTGTTGCCACGGTGATCAACGCCTTCGTGCCGCTGGCCAACATGTTTGGCTATGTGTCTTCGCTTCGTTCCTCCACGCAGGGTCGTGCGCAGTACACCATGCAGTTCGATCATTATGAGCAAGTTCCGCAAGCGATCGCGGAAGAAGTTAAGTCCAAATACGCTTAAGCGGTTGGTTGGACATCAGATTAACCCGACGTCAGTCGAGATTACGGAGAGCCGAAAATGGCGAAAGAGAAGTTTGAGCGTAACAAGCCGCATGTAAATGTTGGCACGATTGGTCACGTTGACCATGGCAAGACGACGTTGACGGCGGCGATCACGAAGTACTTTGGTGACTTCAAGGCGTATGATGAGATTGACGGCGCGCCTGAAGAGCGTGCCCGCGGTATCACCATCTCCACGGCGCACGTTGAGTATGAGACGGACAACCGTCACTACGCCCACGTCGACTGCCCAGGCCACGCTGACTATGTGAAGAACATGATCACCGGTGCGGCGCAGATGGATGG
>JBCCAF010000016.1:0-97767 GCA_039814945.1 Pseudomonadota bacterium | reverse complement strand
GTGAAAGGCGCCCCGCTGGAAGCCTGGGGCCTGTCAAAAGACGTGGTTCAGGCATTTTTTGTTCTGCCGGTTGGTCTGTTGGTTTTCTACGGTTTGCGCCGCGTGCGCGCCCGCAATGAGGCCGCTGACGGAGATGC
Organism: Pseudomonadota bacterium; assembly: GCA_039814945.1. GTDB lineage: Bacteria > Pseudomonadota > Alphaproteobacteria > Rhizobiales > MH13 > MH13. The sequence goes on along the minus strand of JBCCAF010000016.1, from coordinate 97,630 downwards.
TGAAGAGAAGGAATGAAGCGGTGCCAATCCACAGGAGGCAAAGCTTCTTAGAATCGAGCACTTAAGGCGCTTGACTTGCCCCAGGTGCTGCCGTATCCCGGCGCATCTCTAACGCATTTATAGCGTTTTGCGCGGCTGTAGCTCAGTTGGTTAGAGTGCCGGCCTGTCACGCCGGAGGTCGCGGGTTCGAGTCCCGTCAGCCGCGCCATAGTGCTTTTCTTTTGCAAAGCGCAAAACGAGCGTCAGGCGTTTGCCTTGCATATGCCGAGGGCGGCCATCTTATAGCTCAAATGCCTTCCCTCTAAGTGCGCCGCAGCTCTCCCAGTTTCTAAGTTTTTTAGATAACGGTTTCACCGCCAGACGCACGCTCTTTTGCTTGGCTGCGTCAATAGGCCGTGTGTTTTCCCAAAGGCGGGATTGACCTCCCGCAGGAGTTCGCTAAGCACAGGGTTGAGATCGGGACTCTGACAAGAATGGAGGCGCGCTGTGGAAGCGTTGCTCGCGGAATATCTGCCCATTTTGGTGTTCTTTGGCCTATGCTTGGTCATAGGACTTGCGCTTTTGGTGGCGCCATTTGTTGTTGCCTATAAGAATCCTGACCCTGAAAAGCTCTCCGCTTACGAATGCGGCTTCAACGCCTTTGATGATGCGCGCATGAAGTTCGACATCAGGTTTTATTTGGTCGCGATCCTCTTCATTATTTTCGATCTGGAAATCGCGTTCCTATTCCCATGGGCTGCTGCCTTCGGTGATGTTGGATTGTTCGGCTTCTGGTCGATGATGGTGTTTCTCAGCGTGCTGACCATTGGCTTTGTTTACGAGTGGAAGAAAGGGGCACTGGAGTGGGATTGATCGACCAAAAAGGTTTGCCCTTGGGCCCACAGGTGGCACGTGCTGCACCAGCGAGTGGTCGTTCCGCAGGATCGGAGCAAGCTGGTACCTTGATTGCGCCAAAACCTGTCGGCGCAACCGACGACACCGGTAAGCCAGTTGGCTGGGATGATCCGTTTTACACCGGTGTGAACGATGAGCTGGCCGACAAAGGCTTTCTGGTCACATCCACCGACAACCTCATCCAGTGGGCGCGCCAAGGCTCGCTGATGTGGATGACGTTTGGCCTGGCTTGCTGCGCTGTTGAAATGATGCAGATGGCGATGCCGCGCTATGATGCTGAACGCTTTGGTTTTGCTCCACGTGGTAGCCCTCGTCAGTCGGACGTGATGATCGTTGCCGGTACGCTGACCAACAAAATGGCGCCAGCACTGCGCAAAGTTTATGACCAGATGCCGGAGCCTCGCTACGTGATCTCTATGGGGTCATGCGCCAACGGCGGTGGCTATTATCACTATTCCTATTCGGTGGTGCGTGGCTGCGACCGCGTGGTGCCGGTCGATATCTATGTGCCGGGCTGCCCTCCGACGGCAGAAGCGCTGCTTTACGGCGTATTGCTGTTGCAGAAGAAGCTGCGCCGCACTGGCACCATTGAGCGCTAACACGAGACCCTTATGGCAGACGTGACAAACCCACAGGACGAAGCGCTTGGCGAACTGGCCGAGACCCTGGCTGCTAGTCTGGATATGGATGCTGGTGATGTTGAGATCACCCACGGCCATGTGACGGTGCGCGTGGGGATCAACGACGTTTTCTCCGCAATCCGCACGCTGCGTGATGACCCTAAGCTCGCATTCGTCAACATCATCGACGTATGCGGTGTGGATTATCCGTCGCGCGAGCGCCGCTTTGATGTGGTCTATCACTTCCTGTCACCCACGCAGAACGCACGCGCCCGGGTGATTGTGGAGACTGACGAGCGCACGCCCGTGCCTTCCATCACGGAGTTGTTTCCCGGTGCTGAATGGTTTGAGCGCGAGGCCTACGATCTTTACGGCATCCTCTTTTCCGGCCACCCGGATTTGCGCCGTCTGTTGACCGATTATGGCTTCGATGGTCACCCGCTGCGCAAGGATTTCCCGCTGACTGGGTTTGTTGAAGTGCGCTACGATGATGAGCAGAAGCGCGTGCTTTATGAGCCGGTGCGTCTCAACCAGGAATTCCGCGATTTTGACTTCCTCTCACCTTGGGAAGGCACAGACTATGTGATTCCAGGCGACGAGAAAGCCTCAGAAGAGAAGGCTGGCTGACATGAACGTGATGCCATCGGGCACGGCCGGCGAAAAGCAGGTCCGCCAGTTCAATATCAATTTCGGTCCTCAGCACCCGGCAGCCCACGGCGTGCTGCGCCTGGTGCTGGAGCTTGACGGCGAGATCGTCGATCGCGTCGATCCGCATATAGGCTTGCTGCATCGCGGTACCGAAAAGCTGATCGAGCACAAGACCTATCTTCAAGCGATCCCGTATTTTGATCGCTTGGATTATGTAGCGCCGATGAACCAAGAGCATGCGTTTGCTCTGGCCGTTGAGCGTATGATGGGCATTGAGGTGCCACGTCGCGGCCAATTGATCCGCGTGCTGTACTGCGAGATTGGCCGCATTCTTTCGCACATCCTCAATATCACCACGCAGGCGCTCGACGTTGGCGCGCTGACCCCACCTGTTTGGGGCTTTGAAGAGCGTGAAAAGCTGATGGTGTTTTACGAGCGTGCCTGTGGCGCGCGTTTGCACGCAGCCTATTTCCGCCCCGGGGGGGTGCACCAAGATCTGCCGCAAGAGCTGATCGACGATATTGAAGCGTGGTGCGATCCGTTTTTGCAAACAGTTGAAGACATCAGCGAGTTGCTGACCGACAACCGCATTTTCAAGCAGCGCAACGTCGATATCGGTGTGGTTACGCTGGATGAGTGCTGGGCTTGGGGCTTCTCTGGCGTGATGGTGCGCGGCTCGGGCGCTGCCTGGGATCTGCGCAAGAGCCAACCCTATGAGTGCTATGAGGAATTCGATTTCGATATCCCCATCGGTAAGAACGGTGATTGCTATGATCGCTATCTGATCCGCATGGAAGAGATGCGCCAATCGACCTCGATCATGAAGCAGGCCATCGCCAAGCTGAATGCGCCCGAGGGCAAGGGTCCTGTCGCCAACACCGACAACAAAGTGGTGCCGCCCAAGCGCGGTGAGATGAAGCGTTCGATGGAAGCGCTGATCCATCACTTCAAGCTCTACACCGAAGGCTATCACGTGCCCGAAGGCGACATTTATGCCGCCGTTGAAGCGCCCAAAGGTGAGTTCGGCGTCTACCTCGTTTCCGACGGGTCCAACAAACCCTATCGCTGCAAAATCCGTGCGCCAGGCTTTGCACACTTGCAGGCGATGGATTTCATCTGCCGCGGGCATCAACTGGCTGACGTATCGGCCATTCTTGGCTCGCTCGACATCGTTTTTGGGGAAGTGGACCGCTAGGCCGCTTTCGAATGCATATGGGCGCTGCTCAAGCGCCTTGAAGGAAAGACTGACTTCATGGCTGTTCGCCGCCTACACGAAGAACAACCCGATAGCTTTGCTTTTACGCCCGACAACGAAAATTGGGCCAAAGAGCAGATCGGCAAATACCCTGAAGGTCGCCAGGCTTCGGCGGTTATTCCGCTGCTTTGGCGCGCCCAGGAACAGCATGCTGGTTGGCTGCCTGAGCCTGCGATCCGTGCGGTCGCAGACATGCTCGATATGCCGTATATCCGCGTCCTGGAAGTCGCGACCTTCTACACCATGTTTCAGCTGCAGCCGGTGGGCAAAAAAGCCCATGTTCAGGTGTGTGGCACGACGCCGTGCATGCTGCGCGGTGCCAATGATCTGAAAGACGTGTGCCGCCGCAAGATTGCTGAAAACCAATTTGAGCTGTCTGAAGATGGCAACTTTTCCTGGGAAGAGATGGAATGCCTGGGCGCTTGCGTGAACGCACCTATGCTTCAGATTTTCAAGGACACGTACGAAGATCTGACGCCGGAGAAGTTGGAACAGCTGATCGACGATATCGCTGCGGGCAAACCCGTCACCCCGGGGCCGCAAAATGGCCGCCATTTTTCGGTATCTGAAGGTGGATTGACGACGCTGATTGATTTGGACGGTGGGCCAGAGGGCGGTGTGCCGACGCCGCACATCATCAACGGTGCGACAGAAACAATTGATTCTGTGGCTGGGTTTGCGCTGAACGGCGGCGAAGGCGCTAAGGCGAAAACCAAGACTTCCGCCAATAAGACCACCGCCAAAAAGCCTGCTGCCAAAAAGGCCCCAGCGAAAGCGCCTGCCAAGAAAGCGACATCCGCTGCCGCTCCCAAGGCAGCCACTGCGGCACCGCAAACCAGTGATGACGGTCCAGCCAAAAAGCCGAAAATGCTGAAAAAGGCGCGCGCGTCCGGCGCTGATGACCTCAAACTCATCAAGGGCATCGGCAACGTGCTGGAAGACAAGCTACACGGCCTTGGTGTCTTCCACTTTGATCAGATTGCCGCCTGGACCGACGAAGAAGTGAACTGGGTGAACGATCACCTGTCCTTCAAGGGGCGCATCCAGCGCGAGGAATGGATTCCACAAGCCAAAGGGCTTGCTGAGGAGACAAAAGCATGACCGCCATGCTCGAAGACAAAGACCGCATCTTCACGAACATCTACGGCTTCCACGATTGGGGCCTGGAAGGCGCGATGAAACGCGGCCACTGGGATGGCACCAAGGGCATCATTGAAAAGGGCCGCGACTGGATCATCGACGAGATGAAAGCCTCCGGTCTGCGTGGCCGTGGCGGTGCAGGTTTCCCGACAGGGCTCAAATGGTCGTTCATGCCCAAAGAGAGCGATGGTCGCCCGTCCTATCTCGTTATCAATGCCGATGAGTCCGAGCCTGGTACCTGTAAAGACCGCGAGATCATGCGCCACGATCCGCACACGCTGATCGAAGGCTGCCTGATTGCCGGTTTCGCCATGAATGCGCATGCCTGCTACATCTACATACGCGGCGAATATATCCGTGAGCGTGAGCGTTTGCAGGCTGCCATCGACCAGGCGTACGACGCCAAGCTGATCGGCAAAAACAACAAGAATGGCTGGGATTACGACATCTACGTTCACCACGGGGCGGGAGCCTATATTTGTGGTGAAGAGACGGCGTTGTTGGAGTCTCTGGAAGGTAAAAAAGGCCAGCCTCGCCTGAAGCCGCCGTTCCCGGCCAATGTCGGCCTTTATGGCTGCCCGACGACCGTGAACAATGTGGAGTCGGTTGCCGTTGCACCGACGATCCTGCGCCGTGGCGGTGCTTGGTTTGCAGGCTTCGGACGGCCCAACAACACCGGCACCAAACTCTTCTGTGTGTCGGGCCATGTGAACCAACCGGCAACGTTCGAAGAAGCGATGTCGATCCCGTTTAAAGAACTCATCGACAAGCATTGCGGTGGCATTCGCGGCGGCTGGGACAATCTATTGGCCGTGATCCCCGGTGGGTCTTCTGTGCCCTGTGTACCAGCCGAAGAGATCATCAACACGCCGATGGACTTCGACGCGCTACGCGAGCTGAAATCTGGCCTCGGCACAGCCGCTGTGATCGTCATGGACAAGTCAACCGACATCGTCCGCGCCATCGCTCGCATCAGCTACTTCTACAAGCATGAGAGCTGCGGCCAGTGCACGCCGTGCCGTGAGGGCACAGGCTGGATGTGGCGCGTGCTGGAGCGCATGGCCAAAGGCGAAGCGCACAAGCGTGAAATCGATATGCTTCTCGACGTGACCTACCAGGTTGAGGGCCACACCATTTGTGCACTTGGTGATGCAGCGGCATGGCCGGTGCAGGGGCTGATCCGCCACTTCCGGCATGAGATCGAAGAGCGGATCGATAGCTATTCTTACAATTCTAAACCAGGGGAAACGCTCGTTGCTGCGGAATAGGCCAATGATCGCCGTGAGGGGCGGTGACTTGGCCAAAGCGATGAGAAGGACAAACAGATGATTGATACCTGGATGAACATGTGGACCAAGGGTCCGGAGACGGTTGTGACCGGTTGGACAGCCATGCAGGACGCTGTCCCGAGCGTAACCGATGGCGACATGCCCATGTGGTTGACCTCAATGGCAACCCCGGTGATGGCACCGGCTATGATGGGCGTGGTTGCCGCCAACACGGCTGCCGCCACGTGGGCAGGTTTTTGGATGAGCGCGCCTCAGGCGAGCGCCGCTGCTTTTCAGGCATTGGCAGGCGGTGTTGCTGCCGCTCCAGCTAAGAAAGCATCATCAAAGGCTGCTCCCAAACCGACACAAGCCAAAGCCGCTGTCGTTAAACCCGTGATGGCCAAAACATCGCCCAAAGTGGCGTCAAAACCAGTTGCAAAAGCCGTGGCCAAACCGACTGTGAAAGCGGCAGCGAAACCTGCAACGCGCAAAGCCGTAGCCCCTAAGGCTACACCGGCTGTGACTGCCGCTGCAAAAGCAGCGCCTAAGGTTGATGATCGTCCATCAGGCCTTGATGCGCCTAAGGGCGGTAAAGCTGATGATTTGAAGCGCATTTCCGGCGTTGGTCCGAAACTGGAAAGCGTGCTCAACGATTTGGGCATCTACCATTTTGACCAAGTTGCTGGCTGGACGAAAAAAGAGAGCGATTGGGTGGATACCTATCTACGCTTCAAAGGTCGCATCGCCCGTGACGGCTGGATCGCTCAGGCCAAAACCTTTGCCAAGGAAGCTGTGTAACCATCATGCACCTGGCTGAGCTCAACATTGCTGAATGGAAGATTGATCCGCAAAGCGACGCGGCTCAGCCCTTCCTGCGCGCCATCGACAAGGTGAATGCGGTTGCTGATCGCTCACCCGGCTTTGTGTGGCGCTTGAAGGATGAGGACGGCAATGCCATCCGCCTAGATCATCCTTGGTCAAGTGAAGATGTGATTGTGAACATGAGCGTCTGGGAAGATGCGCATGCGCTTGAGAACTATGTGTGGAACACGGTTCACCGGGCGATCTACCGTCGTAAAGATGAATGGTTTTCGCACATGCGCATGGCCCACTTTGTCATGTGGTGGGTTGAGCCAGGCCATCAGCCAACCTTGGATGAGGCCAAAGAGCGCCTTGACCACTTGAACGAACAGGGCAACACCGACACAGCCTTTGGCTGGGACCACTTGGCCCACGTTAAACTCTGGCAAACCCAGCAGTGCGGCTAACCTGAGCCTACTAGGAGCAAAACGGACATATAGATGAGCGATACGCGCCAAATCATCGTTGACGGAACCGAAGTTGAAGTGCCTGCGCACTACACGCTGCTGCAGGCGTGCGAGGAAGCTGGCGCCGAAGTGCCGCGTTTTTGCTACCACGAGCGGCTGTCGGTCGCCGGTAACTGCCGCATGTGTCTAGTTGAGCTGAAAGGCGCACCAAAGCCCATCGCCTCATGCGCGTGGGGTGTGCGTGACTGCCGTCCAGGGCCTGAAGGGCAGCTGCCGGAGGTTTCCACACGCTCACCCAAGGTAAAAAAGGCCCGCGAAGGGGTGATGGAGTTCCTACTCATCAACCACCCGCTGGATTGTCCGATTTGCGACCAAGGTGGCGAATGCGACCTGCAAGACCAGGCGATGGCCTACGGTGTCGACAAGAACCGCTTTGAAGAAAACAAGCGTGCTGTCGAAGACAAAGATATAGGCCCGCTGGTGAAAACGATCATGACGCGCTGCATCCACTGCACGCGGTGTGTTCGCTTCACCACTGAAGTTGCTGGCGTCTCCGATCTTGGCGCGACCGGTCGTGGCGAAGATATGGAAATCACCACCTATCTTGAAGCGGCGATGGCCTCAGAGCTTCAGGGCAATGTGATTGATCTTTGCCCCGTTGGCGCGCTGACCTCTAAACCCTATGCGTTTAAGGCGCGTCCTTGGGAGCTGACCAAGGTTGAGAGCGTCGATGTGATGGATGCCGTTGGCTCCAACATTCGTGTAGACGTCAAGGGCCGCGAAGTGATGCGGATCATGCCGCGCCTCAACGAGTCCATCAATGAAGAGTGGATTTCCGATAAAACGCGTTTCATCTGGGATGGTCTGCGCTCGCAGCGTTTGGATCGCCCGTATATCCGTGAGCGTGGCAAACTGCGCCCGGCAAGTTGGGGCGAAGCGTTTTCGGTCATCGCCGAAAAAGCATCCAAGACAAAGCCTGAGAAAATCGGCGCGTTGGCTGGTGACCTTGCTGGCGTGGAAGAGATGTTCGCGCTCAAAGGTCTGATGGCAGCCCTTGGCTCGGCCAATATGGACTGTCGTACGGACGGCACAGCATTGGACCCTGCCGACGGTCGCGCAAGCTATCTGTTTAACGCCACAATCGATGGCATTGAGGACGCAGACGCGATCTTGCTGATCGGTACCAATCCACGCGTTGAGGCCCCGATCCTCAACGCCCGCATCCGCAAGCGCTGGCGCGCCGCACCAACCATGATTGGCCTCATCGGTGAAGCGGCTGATTTGACCTACGATTACACCCATCTGGGCGATAGCGTTGAAGTGCTTGCCAAGCTCGCTGATCACGCACCTGCTAAAGCAGAAAAACCGATGATGATCATCGGGCAGGGCGCCTTGTCGGGTCCGAATGGCGCTGATGTGCTGGCGCTGGCGGTTCAAGTCGCCAAGAAAATCGGTGTCATCAAGGATGGCTGGAACGGTTTCAACGTGTTGCACACGGCGGCTGGCCGGGTCGGCGGTTTGGATATAGGCTTTGTGCCGACTGACGGCGGTAAGGATGCTGGCGCAATTGCTGGTGGTGAAATCGATCTGCTCTTCAACCTAGGCGCTGATGAGCTCGAGATCGCTGATGGTGCGTTCACGGTCTATATCGGCACCCATGGTGATCGCGGCGCGCATCGCGCGGACGTCATTCTGCCTGGCGCTGCCTACACTGAGAAATCAGCGACCTATGTGAACACCGAAGGCCGTCCACAGCAAACCCAGCGCGGCGCGTTCCCACCTGGAGACGCCAAAGAAGACTGGGCGATCCTTCGCGCGCTGTCTGATAAGTTGGGCAAAACCCTGCCTTACAACACGCTGGAGCAGTTGCGCGCCGCGCTTTATGCCGAGCACCCGCACTTGGCGCAACTCGAGCAGATCACTGAGGCCGACGCATCCGCGCTGGCCGATCTGGCGAAGAAAGCACCCAAGAGCGCCGGCAAAGCTAAGTTTGCCCGTGCCTTTGATGATTTTTATCTCACCAACCCGATCGCCCGCGCCTCCAAAGTGATGGCCGAGTGCTCGGCGACATTGAACCGGCCTGATATGGCCGTGGCGGCGGAGTAAGGCAGATGGAAAGCTTCTGGTCCACTTACGCTTGGCCGCTTATCGTCATGATGGCGCAAAGCTTGCTGCTTCTCGTCATCTTGCTGATCGTTATCGCCTACATCCTTTACGCCGACCGCAAGATTTGGGCGGCTGTGCAGCTGCGTCGCGGACCCAATGTGGTGGGCCCATGGGGCCTACTTCAGTCCTTTGCTGATCTGCTGAAATTTGTCCTGAAAGAGCCGCTAATTCCTTCGGGCGCTGATAAAACAGTGTTTTTGCTGGCGCCGCTCGTCACGGTGTCGCTGGCGTTGCTTGCCTGGGCAGTGATCCCGGTCGCTGAGGGCTGGGTGATCTCCGACATCAATGTTGGCATCCTCTACATTCTTGCGATCTCTTCGCTCGGCGTCTACGGCGTCATCATGGCCGGTTGGGCCTCAAACTCGAAATACCCGTTCCTGGGAGCGTTGCGCTCTGCGGCACAGATGGTCTCTTACGAGGTGTCCATCGGCTTCGTGATCATCACGGTGCTTCTGGTTGTTGGATCGCTGAACCTGTCGGAAATTGTGCTCGCGCAAAACACCGGCATTGGCACCAGCATCGGCTTGCCGCCATCGTTCCTGGACTGGCATTGGCTGCCGCTTTTCCCAGTGTTCATCATCTTTTTCATTTCAGCGCTCGCTGAGACGAACCGCCCACCTTTTGATCTTCCCGAGGCCGAATCAGAGCTCGTTGCCGGGTTCATGGTGGAATACGGCTCCACTCCTTACATGATGTTCATGCTGGGCGAATATGTCGCCATCGCCATGATGTGCGCGCTGACGACAATTTTGTTCCTGGGCGGCTGGCTGCCGATCATCGATATTCCACCGCTTTCCTGGGTCCCAGGCATCGTTTGGTTCGCACTCAAAGCGTTCGGCGTGTTCTTCATGTTCGCCATGGTGAAGGCCTTCGTGCCGCGTTACCGCTATGACCAGCTGATGCGCCTTGGTTGGAAAGTCTTCCTGCCACTCTCGCTCGCCATGGTCGTGATCGTGGCTGGCTTCCTTCAGTTCACTGGCCTTGCGCCCTAAGCACCTTTGGGAGATTTCACATGCAGCTTGATCAAGCCGCTAAATCACTCCTCTTGAAGGAGTTTGTTGGGGCTTTCGCTCTGTCGATGCGCTACTTTTTTAAGCCCAAGCCGACGCTGAACTACCCCTATGAAAAGGGCTATGTGTCACCACGCTTTCGCGGCGAGCACGCCTTGCGTCGTTACCCCAATGGCGAAGAGCGTTGCATTGCCTGCAAGCTCTGTGAGGCGATCTGCCCAGCACAGGCCATCACCATTGAAGCTGGCCCGCGCCGCAATGATGGCACGCGGCGCACAACCCGCTACGACATCGATATGGTCAAATGCATCTATTGCGGTCTTTGCCAGGAGGCTTGCCCTGTGGATGCGATTGTCGAGGGGCCGAATTTCGAGTTCGCCACGGAGACGCGTGAAGAGCTTTATTACAACAAAGAAAAACTTCTGGAGAACGGCGAGCGCTGGGAACGTGACATCGCCAAATCGCTGGAGATGGATGCTGACTACCGCTAGGGCTGAAAGGGTCGGTCCAAACCTTACAAAGTTGGGCTAGACGGCCCGTCTGGCTTTGGCTAACACGCCACCAAGTCGAGCGGCTTTTGGGTTGGCGACACTGATTTGAATGCAGCGTTCTATGCGCTGATCGATGTAATGGCATCGCCCACTCGCGGCGATGATATGATGAGAAGGTATGTCCGCTTTATTGGGCGGCAAAACAGGCGTTTAGATGGTTCTTACCAGCTTCTTTTTCTATCTATTTGCCGCCATCACAGTTGCATCAGCTTTCCTGGTGATTGCCGCGCGCCAACCAGTTCACTCGGTGTTTTTTCTCATCCTTGCGTTCTTCAATTCCGCTGGCCTGTTTATTCTGGTTGGGGCGGAGTTTTTGGCACTGCTGCTAGTGGTCGTCTATGTGGGCGCTGTCGCGGTGCTCTTCCTCTTCGTCATCATGATGTTGGATGTGGATTTTGCTGAGCTGCGGCAGGGGTTTTTGCAGTACCTGCCTGTTGGCGCTTTGATAGCAGTCATCCTGGTTCTAGAGCTGATTTTGGTTCTGGGCGCCACAGTGCTGGATGCCGAGGTCGCACTTGATACCGGCGTGCCAATGCCGCCGCTGGACGAGATTTCCAACATCGAGGCCATCGGCCTCGTGCTTTACACCGATTATGTCTACTTCTTCCAAGCCGCTGGCATGGTGCTTCTGGTCGCGATGGTCGGGGCCATTGTGCTCACGCTGCGCCACCGCGAAGGCGTTAAGCGGCAGGATATCAATGTTCAAAACGCACGCACACCTGAAACCGCCATCGAAGTGGTCAAGGTGAAATCGGGCCAAGGTCTTTAAGAGTTTGCCGCCGCGGGTTCTTCCACGGCGATCAGGGGGTTAGATTCGCACATGTCCATCGGACTTGGCCACTATCTCACGGTCGGGGCGATCCTGTTCACGCTGGGCGTGTTCGGGATCTTCATCAACCGCAAGAACGTCATCATCATTTTGATGTCGGTGGAATTGATACTGCTTGCCGTGAACCTCAACCTGGTCGCGTTCTCGTTCTATCTGAACGATCTGGCGGGACAGATTTTCGCGCTCTTCATTCTCACCGTGGCCGCTGCCGAGGCTGCCATCGGTCTTGCCATTCTCGTTGTCTTCTTCCGCAACCGCGGGTCCATCGCGGTGGAAGACATCAACATGATGAAAGGCTGATCTGGCCATGTTGTCCGCCATCGTCTTTCTGCCACTGATTGGCTTTTTGATCGCAGGCCTTTTTGGCAAGCTTCTTGGTGATCGCCCGGTTGAAATCATCACCACGAGCTTTGTCGGTATCGGTGCGGTGCTTTCATGGATCGTCTTCATCCAGACCGGTTTTGGTCACGGCGAAGTTGCCGAGGCGGTGGAACATTCCGGCCTCATGTCGCTTATGGGCACCAGCGGCAACGGCCATGCCTATGAGCGCGTGCAGGTGCTGCACTGGATTTCCTCCGGCGATTTCACCGTTGATTGGGCGTTTCGCCTGGATACGCTGACGGCTGTGATGCTGGTGGTGGTGAACTCGGTCTCCGCGCTCGTTCACCTCTACTCCATTGGCTATATGAGCCATGACGAGCACCGCGCCCGCTTCTTCGCGTATCTGTCGCTCTTCACCTTCGCCATGCTGATGCTGGTGACGGCTGACAATTTGTTACAGATGTTCTTTGGTTGGGAGGGCGTCGGCGTTGCCTCCTATCTGCTGATCGGTTTCTGGTACAAGAAAGCATCGGCCAACTCCGCAGCCATGAAGGCCTTCATCGTCAACCGTGTGGGTGACTTCGGCTATCTGCTCGGCATTTTTGGCATCTTCGTACTCTTCGGCTCGGCTGAGTTTGACGTGATCTTCAACGAAGCGTCAGAGTACGCTGACACCACTTTCAACTTCCTGGGTATGGAAGTGCATGCGCTGACCACCATCTGTCTCCTGCTCTTCATGGGCGCGATGGGTAAGTCCGCGCAGTTCCTGCTGCACACCTGGCTGCCGGACGCGATGGAAGGCCCAACACCTGTTTCCGCACTCATCCACGCTGCAACCATGGTCACCGCCGGTGTATTTTTGGTCGCGCGCATGTCGCCGATCTTTGAATACGCGCCAGCTGCACTGGCCTTCGTCACCTTCATCGGCGGCACCACGGCCATCTTTGCAGCCACGGTTGGCTTGGTGCAGAACGACATCAAGCGCGTGATCGCCTACTCAACCTGCTCGCAGCTCGGTTACATGTTTGTGGCGCTTGGGGTTGGCGCCTATTCGGTCGGCATCTTCCACCTGTTCACTCACGCTTTCTTTAAAGCGCTGCTCTTCCTTGGCGCAGGCTCGGTGATTCACGCTGTGTCGAACGAGCAAGACATGCGGCGTATGGGAGGGCTCTGGAAGCACATCCCATTCACCTATGCGATGATGATCATCGGTACGATTGCGCTGACAGGCTTCCCTTATACCGCCGGTTATTTCTCAAAAGATGCGGTGATTGAAGCGGCCTTTGCCGGAGGTGATGGCGTTGCCCGCTACGCGTTTTGGATGACGGTGATCGCGGCTATGCTCACCAGCTTCTACTCTTGGCGCCTTATCTTCCTCACCTTCCACGGCAAGTCGCGCATGTCGGCTGACGTGGAAAGCCATGTGCACGAGAGCCCGAAAGTGATGACCATTCCGCTGGCGCTGCTGGCTGTGGGTGCATTGCTGGCTGGCATCGTGTTTGAGCACTCATTTGTGTACGAGGATGGTTTCCACCACTTCTTCCGTGAAGCGATCTTTATGGCAGAAACCAATGACATTCTGCACGCGCTGCATGAGGTGCCGCAGTGGGTGATCCGCTCGCCACTGGTGATGATGATCTTGGGCTTCTTGCTTGCCTACTGGATGTACATCCGTTCACCGCACATGCCTGCTCAGTTGGCAGAGCGCCACGACATTCTCTATCGGTTCTTGCTCAACAAATGGTACTTTGACGAGCTTTACGACATGATTTTTGTGCGCCCAGCGCAGTGGCTTGGTCGCCTGTTCTGGAAAGGCGGCGATGGTAAGATCATTGATCGCATGGGGCCTGATGGCATTGCTGCCCGCGTGGTAGATGTCACCAACCGTGTGGTGAAGTTGCAAACTGGCTTCGTTTATCACTACGCCTTTGCCATGCTGATCGGTGTGGCGGCGCTCATCACCTATTTTGTCTTCGCGGCGGGCGTCTAAACCATGATCGATTGGCCTATCCTTTCCATCGTCACGTTCCTGCCGCTTGTCGGTGTCGCGCTGATCCTGTTGATCCGCGGCGATGATGACATTGCTCAGCGCAACATTCGCAACATTGCACTCTTCACCACCATCGTGACGTTCATCGTCTCGCTGTTCATCTGGGGCGGGTTCGATAACGCCAATCCTGGCTTCCAGATTGTCGAAGAGAGCGAGTGGCTCGGCGGCCTGGTGACCTACAAGATGGGTGTGGACGGCATTTCGATGCTGTTCGTCATCCTGACCACCTTCTTGATGCCGGCCTGTATTCTGGCAAGCGCGGCGATCAAGACGCGCCTCAAAGAGTACATGATTGCGTTTCTGGTGCTCGAAACGCTGATGATCGGCGTGTTCTGTGCGCTCGATATCGTCGTCTTCTACATCTTCTTCGAAGGCGGCCTGATCCCGATGTTCATCATCATCGGTGTTTGGGGTGGCAAGCGACGCATCTATGCCAGCTTCAAATTCTTCCTCTACACGCTGCTCGGTTCAGTGCTGATGCTGCTCGCCATCATGGCGATGTACTGGAGCGCTGGCACCACGGATATCGAACTGCTGTTGGCCCATGATTTCCCCGCCAGCATGGAATTCTGGTTGTGGCTCGCCTTCTTCGCGTCCTTCGCGGTGAAGATGCCCATGTGGCCCTTCCACACTTGGTTGCCTGATGCCCATGTGGAAGCGCCGACCGCAGGCTCGGTGATCTTGGCAGGCATTCTGTTGAAAATGGGCGGCTATGGCTTCCTGCGCTTCTCACTGCCAATGTTCCCAGAGGCCAGCGAACTGTTCGCGCCGCTTGTCTTCGCCATGTCCGTTGTTGCCATCATCTACACCTCGCTGGTCGCGATGGTGCAGGAGGACATCAAGAAGCTGATCGCCTATTCATCCGTGGCCCATATGGGCTTCGTGACCATGGGCATCTTTGCGCTGAATGAGCAGGGTATCCAGGGCGCACTTTTCCAGATGATATCGCACGGCATTGTGTCAGGCGCGCTCTTCCTATGCGTTGGGGTTGTTTACGACCGCATGCACACACGTGAGATCAAAGCCTATGGCGGTCTTGTCCATCGTATGCCGCTTTACGCCGCCATCTTCATGATTTTCACCATGGCCAATGTCGGGCTACCTGGCACGTCCGGTTTCGTGGGCGAGTTCCTTACATTGATGGGGGCCTTCCAGGCCAACACTTGGGTTGCGTTGCTGGCGACAACAGGCGTGATTTTGTCGGCCTGTTACGCGCTTTGGCTGTATCGCCAGGTGATTTTCGGCCCACTTGAAAAAGAGAACCTGAAAACAATCACCGATGTGAACGCGCGCGAACTCATCGTGCTTGTTCCGCTCGTTCTTCTCACCATTTTCTTCGGCGTCTATCCATCACCGATCAACGATGTCACAGCCGCATCGGTTGCCAACATGGTCACCGGCGTTGAGCAAGCTCTGCAAGCCGCAGATGCGCTCAACATGGCCGCAACTCAGTAAGCTTTCGAGACACTCATGCTTCAGCCAGCCCTTCCAGACCTGATGCCCGCGCTGCCAGAGATTGTTCTGGCCATCGGCGCTATGGTGATGCTGATGCTCGGCGTCTTCCGCAAAGCTGACAGCACCAACCTCATTACGGGCTTGGCCATCGGCCTGCTCGTGGTTGCCCTGGTGCTGACCATTCTGGCGCCTGCTGGCATGACCATGAACGGCGCGTTCGTGATGGACGAGTTCGCCCGCACGATGAAGATCCTGATCTTTGCCGCCGCTGCTATCGCGCTCTCATTGGGCGTCGATTTTGTCCAGCGTGAGGGTTATGGTCGTTTCGAACTGCCGGTGCTTATTGTTCTTGCCACGCTCGGCATGGGTATGATGGTTTCGGCCACCACGCTGATCGCGCTCTATCTCGGCCTGGAACTGATGTCGCTGGCGCTCTACGTGACCGCCGCCATCAACCGGGATTCCACCCGTGCTTCTGAAGCGGGCCTGAAATACTTTGTGCTGGGCGCGTTGTCATCCGGCATGCTGCTCTACGGTGCATCGCTGGTTTACGGTTTCACAGGCCACACCGAGTTCGGTCCCATCGCCGCGGCACTTCAGGCAGGCGGCGTTTCCACCGGCATCATCTTTGGTCTTGTGTTCATCTTGGCCGGACTCGTCTTCAAGATTTCCGCCGTGCCGTTCCATATGTGGACGCCGGACGTCTATGAGGGTTCGCCCACACCAATCACGGCCTTCTTCGCCGCTGCGCCAAAAATTGCCGCCATGGCACTGCTTGTGCGCATCGCGGTTGATGCCTTCGAACCCGCAACCCGTGAGTGGCAACAGGTGCTCACCTTTGTTGCCATTGCCTCCATGGTGCTCGGTGCATTCGCGGCAATCGGCCAGCGCAACATCAAGCGCCTGATGGCCTATTCCTCCATCGGCCATATGGGCTTCGCGCTTGTTGGGCTGGCAGCGGGAACGCAGGCTGGCGTGCAGGGCGTGGTGATTTATATGGCGATCTACGCCGCCATGACCCTTGGCGCGTTTGCCATCATCCTTTCCATGCGCCGGGCAGGGGGCATGGTGGAAGAGATTGACGAGCTTGCTGGTCTCTCAAAGACCAACCCATTGCAGGCGTTCTTCCTGGCAATGCTTTTGTTCTCGTTGGCGGGTATCCCCCCGCTGGCAGGCTTCTTTGCAAAATATTTCGTGTTCTTGGCCGCGATTGAGGCAGAGCTTTATGCACTCGCCATCATCGGCGTGCTCGCCAGCGTTGTCGGTGCCGTCTACTATCTGCGCATCATCAAGATCATGTATTTTGATGAGCCTGTTGAGGGCTTTGTGTCGGCGGCGATTGAACTGCGCACGGTTACCTGGGCATCGGGCCTGTTCGTGATCTTCTTTGTCTTCGTCGCGGGCCCACTTACGACATGGGCCGACCGCGCTGCGGCGAGCTTGTTTTAGCCAGTCTTGCCGAATACACCGCATTTCCACCTGGCAAGCGTCGGCTCCACGCTCACTGAAGCTTGGACCATGGTTGGCCAAGGCGAGGCGGTGCCGTTCTGGTTGACAGCAGATGAGCAGACACAGGGCCGGGGGCGTATGGATCGCCTCTGGGTGTCAGCGCCGGGCAATCTCTACTCGACCTATGTTACACCGCCTCCGCAAGCACTTCAGCTCTTGCCCTTTGCGGTGTCGCTGGCAGTCTACCACGCCATCGCCATGCACCTGCCAGCAGAACGCCAAAGCGCCATCGGCCTGAAATGGCCCAACGACGTGTTGATCGATGGCGCCAAAACCTCCGGCATTCTGATCGAGCAAAAAACGCCAACCGGCCAAATGCCCCTTATCGCGATTGGCATTGGCCTCAACATCGAACACGCCCCGGACATTGAAGGTCGCGCTGTTACGTATCTTGTTGAACAGGGCGCAACCGCCGCGCCAGGAGACGTTTTCGCTACCCTGCGTGAGACGCTGAGCGACAGCTTGGCGCAATTGCAAAACGCGCCGCAATCCATCATTCCAGCCTGGACGCAGCGCGCCACCGGTATGGGCGCGCCTATTACCGTGCGCACGGGCACAGAAAACCTACAGGGAACCTTCGACCATCTGGCATCCGATGGTGCCTTGATGGTACGGCTGGACTCTGGCGCCATGCGCACCATCCGCACCGGCGATATCGTCATCAAGTCGCAATAGGTTCCGCGTTCAAGGCGCTGGACCGCAAAAGAAGAGCCACCATGAGCAAAGCTCCAACTTTCACATTCATGCCGCTGGGCGGCGTGGGCGAAATCGGCATGAATTTGGCGCTTTATGGCTATGGCTCTGGGCGGGGTCGCCGCTTCATCATGGTCGATTGTGGAGTGTCGTTTGCCGGGCCAGACCTTCCAGGCATTGATCTCATCACGCCGGATATCAGCTACATCGAAAAGCGCCGTGACAAGCTAGACGGCATCATCATCACCCATGCGCACGAAGATCATATCGGTGCGCTGCTGACCCTGTGGCCGCATTTGCAGGCGCCGGTCTATATCAGCAATTTTGCGCAAGCTCTGTTAGAGGCGAAGAACCCGTCTGACCAAGTGGCCAAAGCGATCCCATTTGAACGCTTTGAAGCGCGCGCACCTTTCACGGTCGGTGATTTCACCATCACCGCTGTGCCCGTCTCTCATTCCATTCCTGAAAGCCATTCGCTGCTGATCGAGGCTGGAGACCGCCGGGTGGTCCATACCGGTGATTGGAAGCTGGACGCAGAACCCATCATCGGTGAGCCCACATCCTTGGCCGATTTTAAAGCTTTCGCAGACGCTGGCCCCATCGATGCGGTGATGGGCGATAGCACCAATGCTATGCGCGATGGCGAAAGCCCAACCGAGGCTGAGGTCGGTAAGGCGCTGGCCAAAGTGATCAACGAGGCCGAACAGCGTGTTTGCGTGACGCTGTTCTCCTCCAATATGGCACGCATCAAGTCGATCCTCGACGGAGCGCGCGACGCTGGCCGCACAGTCGTCTTGGCGGGCAGGGCACTTCAACGTGTGATTGGCGTGGGTGTGGATCTCGGTATTCTCACCGATCTGCCACCGATTGAAGATATGCGTGGGTTTGACCGCATCGCCCGCACCAAAGCGCTGGTGCTGCTCACCGGGTCGCAGGGTGAAGAGCGCGCAGCCCTTTCGCGCACGGCTGAGCACGACCACCCGCATCTTTCGCTGACGCGCGGCGATACGGTTGTGTTTTCCTCGCGCATCATTCCCGGCAATGAGCGCGGCGTGTTGCGCATCATGAACAAGCTGGCTGCCACGGGCATCAAGATCATCACCGATGCCGATGCGCCGATCCATGTATCTGGCCACCCACGACGTGGTGAGTTGGTGCACCTTTATTCAGCGCTCAAGCCCACCACCATTGTTCCGGTACACGGTGAAGCGCGCCACATGAATGCCCACGCCAAGCTTGCCAAAGAGCATGGTTATGGTGCGACCATCGTCAATGATGGGGACATTTTAGAAATTCGCGCTGATGGCGCAGATATCATCGATGGCATCGAATCCAGCTTCTACGTCAAGGATGGCAATCTGCTGACCTTGCCGGGCGATAGCGGCGTTTATGAGCGGCGCACCTTGTCCGAGGTTGGCGTCATCACCATCGCCATGGGGCTGTCTGGTGCGGGCAAATTGGTCAGTGACATCGAGGTGATTGTCGATGGTCTGCCCGATCAGTTGGATGATGAAGACGCCGATAGCTTTGTCTTGACCGCCACAAGCCAGGCTTTGCGGGCGCTTCCAATGGCCCGCCGCCGCGATGTGGACAGTGTCTCGGAATCCTTACGCAAATCGGTGCGCGGCAAAGTGCGCGAAGCCTGGGGCAAGCGTCCTGTGGTACACGTACATGCGTTGTTGATTGATAAGGACGCTACCTGATGATTGGCCGTCTCAACCATGTTGCCATCGCGGTGCCGGATTTGGCTGCGGCCACATCGCTTTACCGTGATCAGCTTGGTGCCAGTGTGTCCGATCCGCAGGCCGAGCCTAATCATGGCGTAACAGTGGTGTTCGTGGAACTGCCGAACACGAAGGTGGAGTTGTTGGAGCCGCTCGGCGAAGGCTCGCCCATCCAGGCGTTTCTGGACCGCAACCCATCGGGTGGCATCCACCATATGTGCTTTGAAGTCGATGACATCATGGTGGCCCGCGACAAGCTGAAGGCCGATGGGGCGAGGGTGCTTGGATCGGGTGAACCGAAAACTGGCGCGCACGGCAAACCGGTGCTTTTTTTGCACCCCAAAGATTTCAACGGCACATTGATTGAGCTAGAAGAGGTTTAGCGCATGGCTTTGGGCAGCGCTGTTGCGATCTATTTTGTGGTCTGGTGGGTGACGCTATTTGCCGTCTTACCATTTGGCGTGCGCACGCAAGCTGAAGCAGGTGAGGTTGTGCCTGGGGCACCAGCCAGCGCTCCAGAAAAAACATCCATCGTTCGTATCATTGTGCGCAACACGATTGTGGCGAGCCTCGTTTTCGCCGTGATCTATTGGGTGATGGTCTATTCCGGTCTGTCGATCATGGACGTGCCGCTTCCAGGTGAATGGAATCAATAGCTTATAATGAAAATCTAATGTAGAATACGAAGCTTTGCCTATCCCGAGTGCTTTGCTTGCCAAACGCACGGACGCAGCTTCGAAACAGCTTTCAAAAATTGCTCTAAGAGATTGATTGCAAATAAAAAGGCAGGATCTTTCGATCCTGCCTGTAGTAATCCAATTAACCCCGCGTCTCCCCCCGAGACTTGAGCCACTGGCATTTATTTGTGCGGTTTGGCACCGCTTATGGCCACTTTGTAGGCGTTTTTCCCGTTGGGTGTCACGTAAAAAATGTGCTGCACCGCACAACAAATGTCATGAGCCAATCAGCGTGCCCGTAAGCCCCAAGAACCCTGCGTAATAGTACATAGATGACCCAGAGTCAGCGTGTTTAGAGGTCTTCCATTCATACCACTTTACGCGTGTTTACCGCGTTGCAAACCCCCGCGCGCACAGTGGATTACGCCGTGCTATGCTCATTGCATGGTCAAGACGATACAAAAATCAGCGTGCATGGTCGCGTTATCGACCCTTGTGGGAGTTTTCGCGGCGAGTGATCTGGCAGCAGAATCGCTGAGCAACCGCCATCATCTGTCTGGCTGTACGCAACAAAGTTCGCCGGTGGTGATTCCCCATGCTGATGCGCGAACAGTGCATCTTGGCCTTCCGGCAGATGTTGGTGCCTCGGTTGGTATCCAAGAGGTTTACGGTTGGGATGAGGAAACGCGTCTGCGGTTGCGTCGACGGGGTCTCTCGGTCCAAACGCAGGGCGGTGGAGCAAGCCTGACCATTCGACAGAACCACCCCTGCTAACAAAAGAGCCACGCTGTTGGACCAATCCATCATACATCGCGTGTCTGGGCCTTGCCTTTATCGCAGGCTTTCATGCAGATGCGCAGGCAACACAACAATCTTCTGACTATGAGGCCTGCCATGCGCTTGTCGCGCTACTTCCTGCCGACGCTCAAAGAAACACCCCGTGAGGCGGAAATCGTCTCCCACCGGCTGATGCTGCGTGCTGGCATGATCCGCCAGGAGGCCGCCGGCATCTATTCATGGCTGCCGCTAGGGAAGCGGGTTCTCGACAAGATCTGCAACATCATCCGTGAAGAGCAGGACCGTTCCGGCGCCATTGAAGTGTTGATGCCGACCCTTCAGCCTGCCGAGCTTTGGAAGGAATCGGGGCGGTATGACGCCTATGGGCAGGAAATGCTGCGCATCACCGATCGGCATGATCGTCCGATGCTTTATGGTCCGACCAATGAAGAGATGATCACGGCGATCTTCAAATCAGGCGTTCGGTCTTACAAAGATTTACCGCTCAACCTTTACCACATCCAGTGGAAGGTCCGCGACGAGGTGCGCCCACGTTTTGGAACCATGCGTTCACGTGAGTTTCTAATGAAGGATGCTTATTCCTTCGATCTGGATGCTGAGGAAGCGCGGCGCGCGTACTATCGCATGTTTGTCGCCTATCTACGCACCTTCTCGCGCATGGGCCTGACCAGCGTGCCCATGAAAGCGGACACTGGCCCAATCGGCGGCGATCTAAGCCATGAGTTTATCATCTTAGCGGAAACCGGCGAGAGCGAAGTGTTCTGTGACAAGGCGATGCTCGATCTGCCGATCCCAAGCGAAGACACCAATTTCACCGGCGACTTGGCCGATCTGGTGGCGCCGTTCACAAAACCCTATGCGGCAACGGACGAAATGCACGATCAGGGAGCTTTCGAGGCAGCAGTGCCCGAAGAGCGACGCGTGTCAGCCCGCGGTATTGAGGTGGGCCACATTTTCTATTTCGGTACCAAATATTCTGAGCCAATGGGGGCCGTGGTCACCGGTCCTGATGGCAAAGATGTGCCGGTTGAAATGGGATCTTACGGCATCGGCCCAAGCCGCTTGGTTCCTGCCATCATCGAAGCGTCCCATGATGACGATGGCATCATCTGGCCAGCATCCGTTGCACCGTTCGATGTCGGCATTATTAACATGCGCGCTGGCGACGAGGCCTGCGATGCTGCCTGTGCACAGCTTGAGTCCCAATTGCAGGCGCAGGGCGTCGATGTGCTCTACGATGACACAGATGCGCGCGGCGGTGCCAAGTTCGCTCAGATGGATTTGATTGGCCTGCCCAAGCAGATCATCGTCGGTCCAAAAGGGCTGAAAAACGGTGAAGTGGAAGTCAAAGATCGCAAAACCGGCGAGCGGACACTGATGAGCCCGAAAGCTGCCGTAAACGCACTTACAGGCTCCTGATCGTTCGCATCCGCGCTCTCTCCTCACTTTGGCCTTGGTTTGCGGGGCTAACGCAAGGTGAGAGATGTGGCTGGTGTGCTCGCCGATAGGTGGCGAATCGTGTCACACCTCGCGCAGAGGAGTGATGATGTGGTGAGCGTGACTGACCAGAGTGCAGCAACCAGCGAAGTGACCATGGAGCGCGCGCGTAAGAACGGCCCGTTTTCGCGGTTCGAGCGGATGATCGCATTGCGCTATTTGCGCGCGCGCCGCAAAGAGACGTTTATCTCCGTTATCGCTGGTTTCTCGTTCCTCGGCATCATGCTGGGCGTGGCAACACTGATTGTCGTGATGGCCGTGATGAACGGCTTCCGGGCCGAGTTGCTGGACAAAATTCTTGGCATCAACGGCCATCTGGTTTTGCAGGCGGTCGATAGACCCTTTGATGACTACCGCGATGTGCAAATGCGCGTGACGGGCGTCGATGGTGTCGAAATCGCCGTTCCCTTTGTCGAAGGCCAGGCTCTGGCATCAGGCTCCAATGCCAGCAATGGCGTGGTTGTGCGCGGTATGAGTCAGGATGACCTGCTCTCACTGCCCGCTCTGGCGCAATCTCTACGCGGCGGAACGATTGATGGGTTTGACCCGCCCGAGGGTGAGCCTGCCGAGACGATCATAATCGGCTCGCGCTTGGCATCTCAATTGGGTGTGGCCGTTGGCGATAGCGTTACCATCGTCACGCCGCGCGGCTCGGTGACACCGTTTGGCGTGACCCCTCGGATCAAGGCGTACGAGGTTCAGGCGATCTTCGAAATCGGAATGTCCGAATACGATTTGGTTTTCGTTTTCATGCCGTTAACCGAGGCACAGGCCTATTTCAACATGGGCAACACCGTGTCCGGTGTGGATGTTTATGTCGAAGACCCTGACCAAATAGGAGAGATGCGCGCCACTATTGAGAACGCGGCCGAGCGTTCGTTGTTCAGCGTGGATTGGCGCCAGCGCAATCTCACCTTCTTTGCCGCACTTGAGGTGGAACGCAACGTGATGTTCCTGATTCTCACGATGATCGTGCTGGTTGCCGCGCTGAACGTCGTCTCTGGCATGATCATGCTGGTGAAGGACAAGGGCCGCGACATTGCAATCCTGCGCACCATGGGCGCCTCGCGCGGGGCTATCATGCGAGTGTTTGTGATGACCGGCGCCAGCATTGGACTGGTCGGCACGGCCTGTGGTTTCGTTCTTGGCACGATCATTTGCCTGAATGCGGAAAACATCCGCCAGCTTATCTCCACGCTGACGCGCACCGAGCTGTTTTCGCCAGAGCTTTACTATCTTTCGCGTTTGCCCGCCGACATGGATCCGATGGAGACCACAGCAATTCTGGTTATCGCGCTTGTACTATCGTTACTGGCAACGCTTTATCCAGCCTGGCGCGCAGCCAAACTCGATCCAGTTGAGGCGCTGCGCTATGAGTGACGCCCCCCGACTGCAATTGCACAATGTCTGGCGCGGCTTCCAAACTGGCGAAGCCCGTCTGGATATTCTGAAAAACACCGATTTTGCGGTTCATCCAGGCGAGCTGGTGGCCATGATCGCTCCGTCTGGCGCAGGCAAGTCAACACTGTTGCATATCTGCGGCCTGTTGGACCGCCCTGACAGCGGAACAGTGTTGATCAATGGCCGCGACACCACCGGCCTTGACGACAAAGACCTTTCAAGTTTGCGCGGCGAGGAAATCGGCTTCGTCTACCAGTTCCATCATCTTCTGCCTGAGTTTGATGCGATGGAAAATGTGATGATGCCGCAGCTGATCTCTGGGCTTGATCGTGCGACAGCCCGCGACCGCGCCATGGAGTTGCTCGATTATCTGCATATCGGTCCACGGGGAACGCACAGACCGGCAGAGCTTTCCGGTGGTGAACAACAGCGCGTGGCTATCGCCCGCGCCATGGCCAATGCGCCAAGCCTTCTGTTAGCCGATGAGCCAACCGGCAATTTGGACCCCGGCACGGCAGATCACGTTTTCCAGGTGCTCCTGGCTTTGGTACGCGCAGCAGGTGTTTCGGCGCTGATCGCAACCCACAACATGGAACTTGCCTCCCGCGCAGATCGCATCATCACGCTGGAAGATGGCAAGGTTGTCGGCAAAGAACCTATAGAATCAGCTGCTTAGATCAGCCGAGAGTTTGATTCGGCGCCACGCTTGACGTGAGAACAAAAATAGAACTATGTTCTCTACATGTTCTTATGTAGGGAGTTGGACATGTTGGTTCTCAAAGATAGCTGCGCACTCGTTGTTATCGCTCTTTTGGTGATGTCTGTTGGTTTGATTGGGTAGTGCTGCGCCGCCGGGCCGAAACTGGGCGCACATGTTGAGCTGTGTATAAGCATCGAAGTGCGCGCATCGCTCTTTTGCCTCGCTCGTTTGAGGCTTAGCTTAAGCTCTTGACCCAAGATGCAAGAGGCTTGACCTGATGAGCTCGGAACTGGCTGACCAGCCCTTCATTCATTTGCGCTCGCATTCAGCCTACTCGCTGCTTGAGGGGGCGTTGCAGGTTCCCAAACTGATCGAGTTGGCTAAGGCCGACGGTCAACCCGCGGTGGCGATCACCGACACCAACAATCTGTTTGGCGCGCTGGAGTTCTCAGAAAAAGCTGCCAAGGCAGGCATGCAGCCGATCATTGGTCTGCAAATTCCGGTTGTTTTCAATGGCGAGGACGAAAGCGGCGGTGGCAAGATCGCTGGCAAACCTAATGCGAAAGGCAGCGCAGCCCATACTGTGCCGCCTCTCATTCTCATTGCGATGAATGAAGAGGGCTTTGGCAACCTGCTCTCGCTGGCGTCATTGGCCTATGAAGATGGTGCGGGCGCTGGACCTTCGCTCACGATCAATCAGTTGAGCGCTGCACATCTGGGCCTCATCTGTTTGTCTGGTGGTGCCCACGGCCCAATTGGCGAGGCACTTTGGCAAGACGACAAGGTACTAGCTGAGCGGCGCCTGGATCAGCTGCAAAGTGTTTTCCAGGATCGGCTTTACATTGAGCTTCAACGCCATGGAACCGAGCAGGAGAAAGCAACAGAACCTGGGTTCATTGCGTTGGCCTATGCGCGCAAGCTGCCTCTGGTTGCCACCAACGAAAACTTCTTTTCTGCCAAAACGGACTATGAAGCGCACGATGCGCTGCTTGCCATCGCTGAGAGCAGGCTGGTCGCTGATGATGATCGCCGTCGCCTGACACCAGAGCACGCGTTCGCAAGCCAGGATGAGATGCGCCGTCGGTTCGCCGATTGTCCAGAAGCCATTGCCAACACGTTGGAAATCGCTCGGCGCGTCTCCTTCCGACCCAAAGAATCTCCACCGCTTTTGCCGCACTTCACCACTGGCAACGATGCGGATGGTGAAGAGACGGAGACGCAAGCGCTGGTGCGTATGGCGAAGGCCGGGCTTGATGAGCGTTTGGAAGCCAATGGTTTGGCGCCGGACACCACGCGCGAAGACTACGACAAGCGTCTGGAATTTGAGCTCTCGATCATCGAGCGTATGCAGTTTCCTGGCTACTTCCTCATCGTTGCCGACTTCATTCAGTGGGCCAAGCAACATGAAATACCGGTCGGGCCGGGCCGTGGTTCCGGTGCCGGCTCGGTTGTGGCGTGGGCGCTGACCATCACTGATCTTGATCCGTTGCGCTTCGGGCTGCTGTTTGAGCGCTTCTTGAATCCTGAGCGCGTTTCGATGCCCGACTTTGACATCGATTTCTGCCAGGACCGGCGCGATGAAGTGATCACCTATGTTCAAGACCGTTATGGTCATGATCGCGTCGCGCAGATCATCACCTTTGGAACGCTGCAGGCTCGCGCTGTCCTGCGCGATGTCGGGCGCGTGCTGGAAATGCCGTATGGCCAGGTGGACCGCCTCTGCAAAATGGTACCGGCCAACCCTGCCGATCCGTACACGCTTGATCGCGCTCTCAAAGAGGTCGACACGCTGCGCGCGGCTGCTCAAGAGGAGCCTATTGTCGCCAAGCTATTGGATTTGGCGCAGCGCTTGGAAGGCCTGTTCCGCCACGCTTCCACCCACGCCGCTGGCGTGGTGATTGGAGACCGCCCGCTGGATCAGTTGGTGCCAATCTACCGAGAGCCCGGCACGCCGATGCCGGTGACGCAGTACTCCATGAAATGGGTAGAGCCAGCCGGGCTGGTGAAATTTGATTTCCTAGGGCTGAAGACGCTCTCCATCATCCAGGAAACACTGCGTCTGCTCGAAGGGCGCGGTATCGAGATCGATCTGGAAACCATCCCGCTTGATGACCCTGGTGCGTATGAGCTTTACGCCAAAGCGGACACAGTTGGGGTGTTCCAGGTGGAATCGGCTGGCATGCGGCGCACGCTGCTCTCGATCAAACCGGATAGATTTGAGGACATCATCGCGTTGGTGGCGCTCTTTCGGCCTGGCCCGATGAGCAACATTCCGCGCTTTGCGGCCATTAAACATGGGCACGAAGAGCCGGACTATATGCATCCGTTGCTTGAACCGGTGCTTAAAGAAACTCACGGTATCATTGTCTACCAAGAACAGGTGATGGAAATCGCCCGCGTGCTCTCCGGCTTTTCGCTAGCCGAAGCGGACATGCTGCGCCGCGCGATGGGTAAGAAAATTCGCTCTGAGATGGACAAGCAAAAGACGCGCTTCCTGGATGGCGCGGAAGAAAACGGCCTGGATGCGCGTGTCGTCAGCGACATCTTTGAAAAGGTGGCAAAGTTTGCTGACTATGGCTTCAACAAGTCTCACGCCGCCGCTTATGCGCTGGTTTCCTACCAAACGGCCTATTTGAAGGCCAATTATCCGGTGGAGTTCCTGGCGGCGTCGATGACGTATGATCTGACCAACACTGAAAAGCTCGCCGATTTCCGCCAGGACGCCATCAAGCGTGGAATCTCAGTTAATCCACCGTCTATCAATCACGGGCTTGCACGCTTCTCGGTGCGAGACGGTGCCATTGACTATGCGCTTTGCGCGATCAAAGGCGTCGGCGAGGGCGTTGCAGACCACATCGCCGACATTCGTGAGGCCCATGGCACCTTTGCCTCGCTTGATGATGTGGTGGCGCGCATCAATCCGCGCATCATTAACAAGCGCTCATTGGAAAACATGATCGCCGCCGGTGTGTTCGACAGTTTGCATGGTTCACGTGCGGGACTTTCGCGGTCGGCGGACCGCTTGATGGCAGAGGCAGCAAGTCGTCATGATGATCGTGCTTCAGGGCAGGGCGGTCTGTTTGGCGATGCGCCCGCTGACCAGACCGACCTTGTGGTTGGAGGCAATGAATGGCCGTTGGCAGAGCGTCTGCAAAACGAGTTGAACGCGCTCGGCTTCTTTTTCTCAGCGCACCCGCTGGATGATTATGAACAGGTCCTTGAGCGCCTGCGCATTCAAACCTACGGGCAGTTTTTGGCGGATGTCAGCACGAAGCAGGCCGATGAAGAGGATATGCCAGCCACCAACCCCAATGGGCGCGAGCGCAAGGGGCCGATGCATGCCACACGGCTCGCCGGTGTGGTGTCCGACAGTTATGAGCGCCGCACCCGTGATGGTCGGGCAATGGCGATCATCAAGCTCACCGATCATTCCGGGCTTTACGAGGTGGCTGCGTATGAAGAGCAGATTGAAGACGTACGCACGCATGTAAAAGCGGGTCGTTCACTGCTGCTCAGTGTGGCTGGCCGCATGAATGACGGCGAACTGCGCCTACGCATCACGGCCATTGAACCGCTTGATGAAAAAGCCAAGACCAGCAAACAGCGTCTTCAAATCTTTATGCGTGAGCCACAAACGGTTGCGTCGCTTTTAAGCTGTATCAAGCCAGGTTCCAGCGGCGAGGTGAGCGTTATTGTCATCGATCTTGAAGCCAACCAGGAAGTCGAAGTGGCACTGCCTGGACAGTACAACATTTCGCCCCAGGTGGCCGGTGCCGTACGCGCCCTTTATGGTGTGGAAGATGCCAAACTGATCTAAAGCGTTTGGCGGTTGACATGGGTGGCAACTCACCGCCTCTCCCGTCGATCAAAAGCAAAGCGTCCTTGAAAGTAAGTGAACCGGCCACTTGCGCTTGCGTTGCACTGCAAAACCGGCTAAGCGCCCCTCTATTCCACACGCACCGACCGGTCGATGGCAGTTTATCGACCATCCGGTGGGCTTCAGGTTTCGACCTGAGTGACGGCCCTACGGTGCGCTAGGTTAAACCGGAAAAGAGGACATTCCGCATGGCACTTCCTGCCTTCACCATGCGTCAGCTTCTGGAAGCTGGCGCCCATTTTGGACACCAAACCCACCGCTGGAACCCACGTATGGGAACCTATATTTTCGGTGAGCGCAACGGCGTCCACATTCTCGATCTTGGCCAAACAGCACCAATGCTGCAGCGCGCACTGCAGTCTGTGTCAGACGTTTTGGCTGATGGCGGCCGCATTCTGTTTGTTGGCACCAAGCGTCAGGCCTCTGAGCCTATCGCTGAAGCCGCTCGCAATTGCGCCCAGTATTATGTGAACTCCCGCTGGCTCGGCGGCATGCTGACCAACTGGAACACGATCTCCAATTCGATCAAGCGCTTGAAGCACTTAGAAGAGGTTTTGGCGAACCCAGAGTCTGGCCTCACCAAGAAAGAGCGTCTGCTGCGCACCCGTGAACGCGACAAGCTTGAGCGTGCGCTTGGCGGTATCAAGAACATGCCGGGCCTGCCTTCGATGATGTTCGTGATCGACACCAACAAAGAGTCGATTGCCATCAAAGAAGCCAACCGCTTGGGCATTCCAGTGGTTGCTGTGGTTGATACCAACTGTAACCCTGATGGCATTACTTTCCCGATCCCGGGCAATGATGATGCTGGTCGTTCGGTCGCACTGTTCTGCGATCTTATCTCGCGTGCTGCGCTTGATGGCATTGGTCGCAACAAAACCGGCATGGGCATCGATCTGGGTGCAACTGAAGAAACGCCGGTTGAACCTGCGCTTGAAGAAGCTGCTGCTGAAGCACCTGCCGAAGAAGCACCTGCCGAACCTGCCGCCGAAGAGGCAGCACCGGTTGTTGAGGAAGCTGCTGCTGAAGCCACAGCCGAAGCGCCCGCTGAAGAAAAGCCAAGCGCTTAATCTGCGCCCAGTGCATGGCAGCGGCCCGTTGGGCTTAACTTGAAGGATGTGAGCAGCGTACCCATACATGCTGCTCACCCGTAAACACTTAAACCCCCACTGCGAGATGGTGCATCGCCATTAGGTTTGACACAGCCGTGTCATACTTGATCGGGCAAGACCTCTCGCACAGGAAAGCCGTCCAGATACGTTGGCCCAAATGGGCGATATCTGACACGGCACGACACACTTGATAGGAGATGAGAGCAATGGCCGCAATCACCGCAGCCGCCGTGAAAGAACTGCGCGAAACCACTGGCGCAGGCATGATGGATTGTAAGGCAGCGTTGGTGGAAACCGATGGCGACATGGAAGCTGCCGTCGATTACCTGCGCACCAAAGGCCTTGCGCGCGCCGCCAAGAAAGCCAGCCGTGTTGCTGCTGAAGGCCTTGTTGGCCTGGTTGCCGATGGCAAGCAAGCTGCCATGATCGAGCTGAACTCGGAAACCGACTTCGTTGCTCGCAACGAGCAGTTCCAGGGTTTGGTGATGGGCGTTGCTAAAACCGCGCTTGGTACTGACGGCTCCCTCGATGCAGTGCAGGCTGCAACATTGGATGGTTCGGACAAAACCGTTGATGCCAGCATCAAAGATGCTGTTGCGACAATCGGCGAGAACATGAACCTGCGCCGCGTTGCAAAACTTGCCGTCAACGAAGGTGTTGTTGCCAGCTACGTGCACTCGTCTGTTGCGCCTGGCCTTGGCAAGATTGGTGTTCTGGTTGCGCTGGAATCATCCGGCAATGCCGAAGCCCTGGCTGGTGTTGGCCGTCAGGTCGCCATGCATGTGGCTGCGACCACGCCATTGTCTTTGTCTGTCGACGACATGGATCCGGCTGTGGTGGAGCGTGAGCGTCATGTGTTCTCCGAGCAGGCCCGCGAGTCGGGCAAGCCTGAGAACATCATCGAAAAGATGGTGGAAGGCCGCATTCGCAAGTTCTTCGAAGAAAGCGTTCTGCTAAACCAGTCCTTCGTCATGAACCCAGATGTGACCGTGGCGCAGGCTATCAAAGATGCTGAAGGCGATGTTGGTGCGCCAATCACCATGACGGCGTTCGCGCTCTTCAAGCTTGGTGATGGCATCGAGAAGGAAGAAGAAGACTTCGCTGCCGAAGTGGCTGCAGTCGCTCAAAGCTAGGCTTCATGGCCTAGGCCTCGATACGATAACCTTGCGAAAAACCAGAGGGTGCCGCGTGACAGCGCGGCACCCTTGCTGTATCCGGTGCCCATTCAATCAAAGGGTCAACAGTGGCTGATTCTTCACCCCGTTATTTGCTGAAATTGTCTGGCGAAGCGCTGGCTGGCCCACAAGGGTTCGGTCACGATGCGGCAACGATGAAGCGCATCGCAGGTGAGATTGCTGATTGTGCCAACAAAGGCACGCAGATCGCCATCGTCGTCGGCGGTGGCAACATCATTCGCGGCGCGCGTATGGCCGCTGAGGGTGGTGACCGCGTTGCTGGCGACCATATGGGCATGCTGGGCACACTGATAAACGGCATTGCGATGCGCGAGGCTATCCGCGAGGCAGGCGCGTCATCGAACCTTTTTTCAGGGTTTCCCGCGCCAACCATGTGTGAGACTTTTTCCCAGCGCGCTGTGCTCGCATCTTTAAGTGCTGGCGAAGTCGTGGTTTTGGCTGGCGGAACCGGCAGCCCGTTTTTTACCACGGATACCGGCGCCACGCTGCGCGCAGCTGAAATTGGTGCTGATGCGGTGTTGAAAGCAACGCAGGTCGACGGCGTTTACAGCGCTGATCCCAAGAAAGACCCCAGCGCCATACGCTACACCAAAATCAGCCTGGATGAGGCGTTGGCGAAAGGCTTGCAGGTGATGGATACTGCGGCCCTTGCGCTTGCGCGTGATAATGCGCTGCCCATTGTTGTGTTCTCCATTCACCAGCCTGGCGCGCTTGGGGCGGTTGTGGCGGGTGAAGATGTTGGTTCACGGATCACGCCATGATGGGTGGAACCTGAACCGGCAAGTTCTGTAGAGCTTTCCCAACGGCCTAGCGTACTCTTGGTCGTTTGATTTTAAACCATGCGTGTAGGGTGAAAACGATGAGTGATGATATCGATCTTGGCGACGTTGAGCGGCGCATGCAGGGCGCGTTAGGAAGCCTCAAAACAGAGTTTGGCGGACTGCGCACAGGGCGAGCGTCATCCAGCTTGGTCGAACCGATCATGGTGGAAGCCTATGGCAGCATGATGCCCATGACGCAGGTGGCAACCGTCAGCGTGCCCGAGCCGCGCATGATCTCCATTAACGTCTGGGACAAAGGCACCTTAATTGCGGTGGAAAAAGCCATACGGCAGTCGAACCTAGGCCTCAATCCGGTGGTGGATGGCACCAACATTCGCCTTCCCATTCCCGAGCTCAACGAAGAACGTCGCACCGAATTGACCAAGGTTGCTCAAAAATATGCCGAGCAGGCCCGTATCGCTGTTCGCCATGTGCGACGCGATGGATTGGACACCATTAAGAAAGCTGATGGACTTTCGGAGGATGATGTACGCGGCCAATCCGATCAGGTGCAGAAACTGACAGATCGTTTTGTTGGCGAAATCGATACGATGCTCGCATCCAAAGAAACGGAGATCATGCAGGTTTAGACGCCACGCGTTTGATCAATGCTTGATAGAACACCATGAACCCACCGTCAGCCGCTGCGCGCCTTCGCGATATTGAGGATGAGCCCTTAGGCGTCTCGACGTCTACCGAGGGCTTCGGTCGCGTGCCCACCCACATTGGCATCATCATGGATGGCAATGGGCGTTGGGCTGAAGGGCGACGGCTGCCGCGCGTTGAAGGTCACCGCAAAGGTGTTGAGGCTTTGCGTCAAGCTGTGCGGGATGTGGGTGAGCGTGGTATTAAATGCCTGACATTGTTCGCGTTTTCCTCCGAGAATTGGAAGCGCCCACAAGCTGAGGTGCGCGACTTGTTGATGCTCTTGCGCCTTTTTATCAAGCGCGACCTCGGTGAGTTGAAAGCCAACGGCGTTAAAGTTCGTGTTATCGGTGAGCGTGATGATCTGGCGCCAGATATCCGCGAGCTTCTTGAGCACGCCGAAGCTGTAACCCGTGATGGCCGCAATCTTTATCTCAACATTGCCTTCAACTATGGCGGGCGCGATGAAATTGTGCGCGCTGCCCGCAAGCTTGCAGATCAGGCCGCCAAAGGCGTGCTCGACGCCAATTCCATCACGCCAGAACTTTTCGCAGGCGCACTGGACACCTCCGGTATGCCTGACCCCGATCTCATCATTCGTACCAGCGGCGAGATGCGCCTTTCGAATTTTTTGCTATGGCAGGCTGCCTACGCTGAGTTTGTGTTCATGGACACACTTTGGCCGGACTTCAATGCGGCTGCACTTGATGACGCGTTGGAAGCGTTCCGCTGCCGAGATCGTCGTTTTGGTGGTCGCGTCACAACCGCCAACGCAGCCATAGGATAAGTGGCAAACCGCCGCTTTTGGCGATCTGGTCAAACGAGGCCAGAGGCCCTATGCCATGGCGCATGACCGCGCCAATACCACCAACTTCCGATCAGGCTTCCACTAACCGTCCGCTCTCTGAGCTGGCCAAGCGTGTGCTGTCTGGGATCGTGTTGATGGTTGTTGCCTTGGTGACCACCTGGACAGGCGGTCTTATTTTGGTGGTCGCTTTTTCTGTTCTCAGCTTTTTTGTGCTCATTGAATGGGAGCGCCTGACGGGCCCCAACTCGCAGCGTCGGCTTGTGTTGGGCATGTTGGTTGTCGGCGCTGCAGCGTCTATCGCCTATTTCTTTGGGCCAGTGGCCGCCATGGCCGTTGGCATTGGGTCACTTTTTGTGGCCTTGGGCGCAGCGCTTTTAGAAAGCCCAAAACGCTGGTCATTGACCGGCGTTGCCTACGCATCCTGGTTGGTTGTGAGCCTGGTAAGCCTGCGCGGCCACGATAGTGTAGGTTTGTCGGCCATTCTATTTGTTTTCGCAGCGGTTTGGGCGACCGATATCGCCGCCTATTTCGGTGGACGCACCATCGGCGGGCCCAAACTCATGCCATCTGTGTCACCGAACAAGACGTGGTCGGGTGCTATTTCCGGCGCTTTGGCAGCGATCCTGGTCTGCGTTGGTTACATTGCTTGGGCGGACGTTCATGTCTCCGCGCGCGCCTCAACCCATGCGCTCACGCTCGTATCAATTGCCTACATTGCCTTAATGGCACTGGCTTTGAGTGTGGCGTCGCAGGCCGGTGATCTTTTTGAATCCGGGCTCAAACGGCGTTTTGGCGCCAAAGATTCCGGTACGCTCTTGCCAGGGCATGGTGGTTTCATGGACCGGGTCGACGGATTGGTTTTTGCGAGTGCCGCAGCGTTTTTGATCGGACTGTCCCTAAAAGGGCAGGGCACCGTCGCTGAGGGCCTTTTAACGTTGGGGAACGGCTAATCATGTCAGAGGGCAATCAAGCGCGTTCCATCGCCATTCTCGGCGCTACCGGCTCAATCGGCGACAGCACAGCTGACATTGTGCTTGCCAATCGTGATCGTTTTCGCGTCACAACACTTGTTGGCCACTCCAATGTTGAAAAGCTGGCCGCACGGGCCAAGGCGCTATCCGCCGAGCGTGCTTTGGTTGCCGATGAGCGGCACCATCAAAAGCTCAAAGATCTTTTGGCGGGCACTGGTATCGACGTTGCGGCCGGTCGACGTGCGGTGATTGCCAGCGCTGCAGAGACTGCCGATCTCGTCGTCTGCGCTATGGTTGGCTCACCTGGCATCGAACCGGCAATGGCCGCCATTGAAGCTGGCAACACTGTAGCACTGGCCAACAAGGAAGCGCTTGTGTGTGCTGGGCCGGTGATGATGAAGCTGGCAGCTAACAAAGGCGTGCGCATCTTACCGCTTGATTCCGAGCACAACGCGCTCTTCCAAGTTTTTGAGGAAAACAACAACGGGCAGATCGAGGCGATTACCGTTACCGCATCCGGCGGTCCTTTTCGCACATGGAGTGCGCAGCAGATACGCACCGCCACTTTATCCGATGCGCTGAACCACCCGAACTGGACGATGGGGCAAAAGGTTACCATCGACTCGGCAACGCTAGCCAACAAAGGACTGGAGGTGATTGAAGCGCATCATCTTTTTGCTATGAACCCGGATGCGATAAAGGTGGTTGTTCATCCCCAATCTATTGTCCACGGCATGGTCCATTACGCTGATGGTTCCGTGTTGGCCCAGCTAGGTATGCCGGATATGCGCACGCCAATCGCTGCGGCTTTGGCATGGCCAGACCGTTATCATGCGCCGCAAGTCGAACGATTGGATTTGGCCACTTTGAGCACGCTGGCGTTTGAGCCGCCTGATCTTCAGCGCTTCCCGATGCTTGGTCTGGCTTTCGATGCCATGCGGGAGGGTGCATCAGCACCGGCGCTGTTCAATGCTGCCAATGAGGTTGCGGTAAAGGCTTTTGTTGAAGGCAAGTGCGCGTTCCATGAAATCGCCGCCATCGTGGCAACAACCATGGACAAAGCATTGGGCACGTCCTCAACGACTTCCTTTGCCTCGCTGGATGATGTGTTGGCCGCCGATCAGCAAGGACAACATCTTGCTAACGCTATCGTTGATGATCAATTGCACCGGGTAGGCGCTCCAAGCTAAGGCAGGCTTGGGAAAAAGGGATTTTGGGAATGGAATTAATCGCAGGCAGCGGATCGTTTCTTTTGGGAACGATTGTGCCTTTCTTGTTTGTGCTGACGGTCGTGGTTTTCTTCCACGAACTCGGTCATTTTGCCGTTGCGCGTTGGTGTGGCGTTGGTGTGCGCACATTCTCCGTTGGCTTTGGCCCGGAACTGCTTGGCGCAACGGACAAGCACGGCACACGATGGATGCTCTCAGCAATCCCACTTGGTGGATATGTGAAGTTCGCAGGCGATGAAAACGCTGCAAGTGTGCCGGACAATGCTGAGCTGGCAAAAATGAGCGCCGAAGAGCAGCAAGAAGCCTTCCATCTCAAACCTTTATGGCAACGCGCTGCTGTCGTGTTTGCTGGACCACTTGCCAACTTCATCCTTGCCATTGTCATTTTTGCTGGCGTTTTCGTCACGCTGGGCGAACGCGTTACCGCGCCTCGCATCGATACGGTTCAAGAAGGGTCTGCTGCGCAGGCTGCGGGTGTCGAGGGTGGAGACGTTGTGGTTGCCATTGATGGCGAGCCGATTGAAACGTTTGCTGAAGTTCAGCGCATAGTTTCCTTTTCTGCCGAACGCCCTTTGGCTTTCACACTTGATCGTGCCGGGACCCTTCTTGATCTTACCATCGTGCCCGACCGGCGGGAGATTGATGATGGGTTTGGCAACATGCAGCGTGTTGGCATCATCGGTGTCGTGCATGAGGCTGACGCCGACGATGTGACGATTATCGAGTATGGGCCGCTGGAAGCCACTGGCCGCGCCGTGGAGCAAACAGGCCTCGTGATCACCCAGTCGCTTACCTATATCGGGCGCATTTTGGTTGGCCAGGAATCACCGGATCAACTTTCAGGGCCGGTCCGGGTTGCAAAAATTTCCGGCGATGTCGCAACGCTGGGTTTCCTTGCGCTGCTGCAACTGACGGCTGTGATCTCTGTGTCCATCGGCATGGTGAACCTGTTCCCCATTCCTATGCTCGATGGCGGACATCTGGCGTTTTATGCTGCGGAAGCAGTCCGTGGAAAACCATTGAGCGAACGAAGCCAGGAGATCGGCTTTCGCATCGGTTTGGCGATGGTCATGTTCCTCATGGTGTTCGCCACTTGGAACGATATCGTCAACTTGATGCGGTGATGTGCGCTTATGAAAGGTTAAGTGACCGTTGCTTGCGTGCAACTAAGTGCCGCAAAGGTCCATAATTTGCCTTGCCAAAGGCTTCGATGGCTTGCGTCTGACGTCAGCCTCGATAGAAGACGGTATGCGATGCCGAAGTGACTCGGCGGGATTGATGTGCCTCGCAAGGGGTAAAGGATTGTATTGACTATGAACCGTTTGGGTATTTCATTTGTGTTTGCGGTGATGATGGCGGCGCTTCCGCTATCGATTTCAGCAGGAAATGGCACCGTGTCGCTCGCGCCAATTGCTGCCCAAGCCGCCACAGTCTCTTCCATCCAAGTGGAAGGCAACCGCCGGATCGAATCCTCGACCATCATTTCCTACGTCACCGTGGTGCCAGGCCGTAATTTCGGTGCCCGTGATCTCAATGAGTCCTTGCAGTCACTTTTCGCAACCGGTCTGTTTTCCGATGTGTCACTTGAGCGTCGCGGCAATGTGCTGGCCGTTCAAGTTGTCGAGAACCCAGTGGTCCGTCAGGTCGTCTTTGAGGGCAATCGTCGTATTGACGACTCGGCGCTCAGCACTGTTGTGCAACTTGAGCCACGCCGTGTGCTGACAGAATCAGCCGTTCAGTCGGACACACAACGCATTCTGGAAGCTTACCGCCGCAATGGGCGGTTTGCCGCGCGTGTTGAGCCAAAACTGATCGAAGTTGGCGATAACCGCGTCGATCTGGTTTATGAAATTGAAGAAGATGAGCGTTCAGGTGTTTCGCGTATCACGTTCATTGGCAACCAGGCTTTCAGCGACGGCAAGCTTCGCGACACCATCACGACCGAGCAATCAGGCCTGCTTTCTTTCCTGTCCTCCGCCGACGTCTATGATCCTGATCGTTTGGACGCGGATCGCGAACGCCTGCGCAGATTCTATCTCAGCGAAGGCTACGCTGACTTCCGCGTTGTCTCAGCGGTTGCAGAACTTGATCGTGAGCAGAACGTCTTTTTCATCACTTTCACGGTGGATGAAGGTCCGCGCTATCAGTTCGGCAATATCGAGATCGATTCCACACTGCGCGAGCTGGATCCAGAAGATCTCTATTCGGTCCTCGAAACGCGTCCTGGCGACACATACGATGCGACGGCGGTTGATCGCTCCATTGAAGCGCTGACAATCGAGGTATCGAGCTACGGCTATGCCTTTGTGCAAGTCCGTCCGCGCGGTGACCGCAATGCTGCCGATAACACCATCGACCTCACCTACTTCGTTGATGAGGGCGTGCGCGCATACGTCGAGCGGATCGACATCTCCGGCAATACAAGGACACGTGACTATGTGATCCGCCGCGAATTTGATTTCGCCGAAGGTGATGCGTTCAACCGAGTGTTGGTTGATCGAGCGCAACGTCGGCTTGAAGCGCTTGGTTTCTTTGAACAAGTACGCATCACAACCTCACAAGGCTCGGCATCAGACCGCATTGTTCTCAATGTTGCGGTTGTTGAGCAATCGACTGGTGATTTTTCCTTCGGTGTTGGGTATTCGACGACGTCGGGCGTGACGCTTGAGCTTTCTGTGACGGAACGCAACTTCCTTGGCCGCGGACAATATGTCCGAGCGGCCGTCGGCGGCGGTTTGGATGAAAATCGAACCTTCGACTTCTCATTCACCGAGCCTTTCTTTCTTGGACGTCGCTTGGCCGCCGGTTTCGACCTTTACCGCCGCGAGTCAGGTGATTCAGACGATAGCGCCTATACGACGATCGCGACCGGTGGTGCGTTGCGCATTGTTGCTCCGATAACAAATGATCTGAACTTCGGCCTAAGCTATGGGTTGGATGTTTCTGAATACGATTTGGACGCTAACACGACGGCATCACGCGCCATCGAACAGTTGGTGGGCGCGCCTATTGGTTCTACGCCAAACGCCCAGGCTTTCTCAAATGAGCGCGTCACCTCTAGTCTGACATGGACGCTGGTTTATGATACCATCGATAACCGTACGACGCCTCGTGATGGCTACTTTGCACGCTTGCGCCAGACCGTTGCCGGTTTGGGCGGTGACGCTGAGTACGTTCAAACAACATTCGATGCTCGTGCATTCCGCACATTATCGACCGATTTGGATTTGGTCGCATCAGTTCGTGTCCAGGCCGGCAATGTCTGGTCGTGGAATGATGACGACTTGCTAATCGTCGACGGGTTTTTCAAAGGTGCTGATCTGGTTCGCGGTTTCGATAGTTTAGGCCCTCGTGATGCCACGACCCTGGATGCGCTGGGCGGCACAACATACGCCGGTATTTCAGGGGAACTAAACTTCGCCCTGCCATATGTTACCGAAGCAATTGGTATTCGTGGCGCCGTATTCGCGGATGCAGGCACGCTATTTGATCCTGTGGGTAGTGTGAATAATTTGGTGGCAACAAACGGTCTTTTGCTCAATGATGACAACTCGATCCGTGCGTCGGTTGGTGCCAGCTTGATCTGGAATTCACCGTTCGGTCCGCTGCGCGCTGATTATGCTTATGTGCTGGCTTCCGAGACGTACGACGAAGAGGAAGCTTTCCGCTTCAGCGCAGGCGCTCGGTTCTAGTTTAGTACGCAGCTAACGCCGCTGCTCTAACAGACCTAGATGAGGCCGTGGCTTTTTCAAGCTACGGCCTTGTTATGTCAGTGAACTTTCCGCGATGCTGCTGAAGATGCGTGATAGCCAACCAGATGTGATCCAGGCTAAGAGACAGCCAGTAAGTCCAACTGCCTCTGTGTAATCGCCATGGTAAGCTCAGCCTTCTTTCCTCCACTCGTCCCGCAAACGCCGCACGGCCTTGCTGAGGCTCTTGGTCTCGACTTGGTGGGTGGGAATTCCGATACGCAGAACCAAGACCTCACTGGTGTTGCGCCCATCGAACAAGCTGAGCCAACAACCCTGTCTTTTCTCGATAACGCAAAATATGCCGACAATCTGGAAACAACCCAGGCCAGCTGTGTCATCCTAGCGTCTCGCTTTCGGGACAAGTTGAAACCTGACGTTGTTGGGTTGATCTCCAAAGAGCCCTATAGAGATTTTGCCCGCGCGGCTGCTTTGATGGTGCCCGCTGGCGTGAAACTGCAAGGCTCCGTACTTGGTCAAGGCGTTTCGTCCGCCGCACATATCGATCCGACGGCGCAACTTGAAAACAATGTCACCATTGAACCAGGTGCGGTTATTGGTGCCCACGCCTCTGTTGGTTCTGGAACAACTGTCTGCGCAGGCGCCATCGTTGCGCATCATGTCCAGGTGGGCCGGGATAGCTATATCGGAGCTCAAGCTGTTCTCCAGCATGCTCTCGTTGGTGATCGGGTCATCCTGCACAGCGGCATTAATGTCGGTCAGGATGGCTTTGGCTTTGCTATGAGCCCAATGGGTCACCTCAAAGTCCCACAGCTTGGGCGTGTGATCATTCAGGATGACGTAGAGATCGGGGCGGGTAGCTGTATCGACCGCGGAACGACCCGAGACACCATCATCGGTGAAGGCACGAAAATCGATAATTTGGTCCAAATTGGGCACAATGTTGAAGTCGGTCGTCACTGCATTCTGGTTGGACATGTGGGCATCGCCGGCTCATCGGTATTGGAAGACTTCGTCGCTATCGGCGGGCAGTCTGGTGTGGCCGGACACATCCGTATCGGAATGGGCGCCCAGATTGCTGCGGCTTCCAATGTGAAGGACAATGTTCCTGCGGGAGCGCGCTGGGCAGGAACGCCTGCCAAACCCGCGCGCACTGTTTTTCGCGAGCTTGCTGCCATCAAGCGGCTGGGTGAACAGGGCGGCGCTTCAGCAAAGAATAAGGGGTGATCCAGCTAAGATCGCAGACTGATCCCCGGCTTTTAACCCCCAGCCATTTGAACCTCTTCGGCGAACATGCTGTAAGGGCTTAGTTTCCTAGGCAGACCCAAAGATCTATAACGGACATGACAGACACTCCTACATCCCTGGGCATTGCTGATATTCAACAGCTGCTTGAGTATTTGCCACACCGCTACCCGTTCCTTCTGGTTGATAAAATCATCGACATGGATGGCGACAACTATGGTGTTGGCATCAAAAACGTCACCATGAACGAGCCGCATTTCCAAGGCCACTTTCCAGGCCATCCAATTATGCCTGGCGTTCTGATCATTGAGGGGATTGCACAAACGGCCGGCGCGCTGTGCATCGCGGCGGGCCCCAAGCATACTGTCCAGCCTCTCGTCTATTTCATGACCATCGACAATGCGAAGTTCCGCAAGCCTGTCACTCCTGGTGATGTGCTTCACTATGAGGTCACCAAGGTTCGTCAGCGCGCGAACATTTGGAAATTTTCCGCCATCGCCAAAGTGGACGGCACCAAGGTTGCTGAAGCTGAAATCAGCGCGATGATCGTCCATCCGGAGGCAACCGATTGAGCACCACCATCCATCCCTCAGCGCTTGTTGAAGAGGGCGCAGAACTTGGCGAGGGGGTGTCTATCGGTCCGTTCTGTCATGTCGGCGGCAATGTCACACTTGGCGACCATACCAAGCTTGAAAGCCATGTGGTGGTTGCTGGGCGCACGACCATTGGCGCTGGTTGTCATATCTTCCCGTTTGCATCCATTGGTCATAGACCGCAGGACCTGAAATATCACGGTGAGCCGTCAACGCTTGAGATCGGCGCCAACACGACGATGCGCGAATATGTGACGGTTCAACCGGGCACTGAGCATGGTGGCATGATCACCAAGGTCGGCGAGCAATGCTTGCTCATGGCCTCAGCGCACGTGGCGCATGATTGTAACATCGGCAATCAGGTGATTTTGGGTAACAATGTCATGATGGCTGGCCACTGCACCGTGGAAAGCCATGTCATTGTGTCTGGCGGCTCGGCTGCCCATCAGTTTGTGCGTATTGGGGAGCACGCGTTTGTTGGTGGCCTGACTGGCGTTGAGAACGACGTGATCCCATACGGCATGGTCATTGGTAACCGGGCAGCGTTAAACGGGCTCAACATTGTTGGGCTACGCAGGCGTGGATTCAACCGGGACGAAGTCCACACGATCCGTCAGGCTTACCGGCTTCTGTTCTCCGATGAAGGGACACTGGCTGAGCGTGTTGACGATGTCGCACAGATGTTCCCAGACAGCCCCAGCGTGAAACGGGTGATCGACTTTATTCGTTCACGCTCTGACCGGGCGCTTTGCCTGCCCCATTCGGGCGACTAGCCCCGCCTATGGCGGACGCGACAAACACCAATCTCGCGATTATCGCCGGTGGTGGACATCTTCCGGTTGAGGTTGCTCACGCGGCACAAGCTGCCGGTCACTCAGTGTTGGTCATCGGCATTGCTGAGGAAGCAGACCTTTCCAACTTGGATAGCCATGTGCGCCAAACAAATGTTGGATGGGGACAGTTCGGTGCGCTTCAGCAGCAGCTAAAAGATCATGGCACGCAAAAGCTTGTTATCATCGGCAGCATTTCCCGCAGACCAGACTACAAAGATCTAAAACTCGATTGGGGTGCCGTTCAGCTGTTGCCACAATTGCTCACCACGCTTTTGGCAGGTGGTGACTCGTCGGTCCTCGACAAATTGGCCAAGCTGTTTGCTGATCTTGGCTACGACCTCATTGGCGCCCACGACGTCGCACCCTCTTTGTTGGCCACGGAAGGTCTTTTGGCTGGACCCAAACCGAACGAGGCGGTGCGCCAGGACGCTTCCAAAGCAACGCAGGCGGCTTGGACGGCCGGACACCTCGACATGGGGCAGGGCGCTGTGGCCATTGGAGGCAGAATCGTTGCTATGGAGGGCGCTGAAGGCACCGATGGGCTGCTTGGGCGCGTAGCCGTCATGCGTCAATCCAAGCGCTTTTCCGGGCCAAACCGCGCTGGCGTCTTGGCCAAATGCATGCGTCCGCAACAAGACCTTCGCCTCGATATGCCAACCATTGGGCCGCGCACGGTTGAGAATGCGGCAGATGCGGGCCTCTCAGCTATCGTCTTGGAGGCCGGGCGCGTTTTGCTCTCTCAGCGCAAGGAAACACTCGCGCGATGCAAGTCGCATAAAATATCGCTGTTGGCTGAGCCGCGATCAGCGTTCGTGCCGCAAGGTCGTGAGGACAAGTCGGCATGAGCGCCACGTCCCAAAGTCCTAAACGGGTGTTCTTCGTGGTCGGAGAGGCGTCGGGAGATCGCCTTGGGGCATCGCTTGCCGCAGAGCTGAAGACGATGCACGGTGATGCTGTGGCCTTTGAGGGCTTGGGAAGTGAAGGCCTGGCCGAACAGGACCTAACAAGCCTTTTTGATATTGAAGACATCGCCGTGATGGGCCTAGCCCCTGTCATTGCGCGACTACCGCTGATTTTACGACGTATCACACAGACCAGCGACGCGATTGTCGCGTCCAAGCCTGATCTTGTGGTCTTGATTGACAGCCCCGACTTCACCCACCGTGTTGCCAAACGTGTGCGTAAAGTCGCACCGGACATCCCCATTGTTGGTTGGGTTTCGCCTTCGGTCTGGGCATGGCGGCCTGGACGGGCAAAGGCCATGCGGGCGTACATGGATCATTTGTTGGTGCTGCTGCCATTTGAGGTAGAAGCGCATCATGATCTGGGTGGGCCGCCAGCAACCTATGTCGGTCATCCGCTCATCGACGAATTGGACAGCCTACGCCCCCAAGGCCCCGGCGAACGCCCTCAGCCGGGCACAGAAGCGCCAACCGTGTTGGTCATGCCCGGTAGCCGCAGTGGTGAGATAACTCGCCACATGCCGATCCTGCGCGAAACACTGATCCGAACCAACCAATTGATGACCGATGGCGACGCGATGCAGCCAACCTACATACTACCGTCAGTTCCAAAGCACGCGGCAAGTTTGGCTGAAACGGTCAAAGACTGGCCGCTTGAAATCTATGTGGTGAGCGAGCAAGCGGAAAAACGCGGGGCCATGCGCAAAGCTCACGCCGCGATCGTTGCCTCCGGTACGGCCACGC
This sequence comes from Pseudomonadota bacterium, assembly GCA_039814945.1. Lineage (GTDB taxonomy): Bacteria > Pseudomonadota > Alphaproteobacteria > Rhizobiales > MH13 > MH13. The sequence continues at coordinate 54,410 of JBCCAF010000016.1, read as the reverse complement.
TGGAACTGGCTTTGGCCGGCATTCCAATGGTGGTCGTCTACAAACTGGACTTCCTCGCGCATCTTGCCCGCCGCCTGGTGAAAGTCTGGACCATTATCTTGCCCAATCTCGTGCTCGGACGCCCAGTGGTGCGCGAGTATGTTGATGAGACTGCCAGGCCAGAGGCTCTGGCCCGCGCCTTGGTCGCCTTGGCCACGGACACCCCAGAACGGCGCGCGCAGGTGGAATCTTTTGAAGAACTTGATGGTGTGATGGCGGGGCCTGACAAAGGGACGCCGGCCCAACGTGCGCGCCGCATCGTCGACAGTTTTCTTTTCAAGGCATAAAAAAACCGGCCCAAAAGGGCCGGTTTTTATTATCTGCGTTTTGCGAACTATTTGCGCCGTGACATCGGCACATAATCGCGTGACGCGTGACCCGTATAAAGCTGACGCGGGCGACCGATACGCTGCTGTGGATCTTCCACCATTTCTTTCCACTGAGCGATCCAGCCGACTGTGCGGGCAAGCGCGAAGAGCACCGTGAACATGTTCGGTGCAAAGCCAAGCGCTTTCAGCGTGATACCGGAATAGAAATCGATGTTTGGATAGAGTTTCTTTTCAACAAAATACTCATCCGTCAGCGCGATGTTCTCCAATTCCATTGCCACTTCGAGCATTGGATCATCGGTGATGCCGAGCTCGCCAAGCACCTCATGGCAGGTTTTCTGCATGATTTTCGCCCGCGGATCGTAGTTCTTGTAAACGCGGTGGCCAAAGCCCATCAGGCGGAATGGATCATCCTTGTCCTTGGCACGCGCCACATAGGCTGGAATGTTTTCAACCGAGCCAATTTCAGCCAACATGTTCAGCGCCGCTTCGTTTGCGCCGCCATGGGCAGGACCCCAAAGGCAGGCAATACCAGCAGCGATACAGGCAAATGGGTTCGCACCAGACGAGCCAGCCAAACGCACCGTCGAAGTGGATGCATTTTGCTCATGGTCGGCATGCAGGATGAAAATCCGATCCATCGCGCGGGCAAGCACAGGATTGATCTTGTACTCTTCACACGGCACCGCAAAACACATGTGCAGGAAGTTTGCTGCGTAATCCAGATCGTTGCGCGGGTACACAAATGGCTGACCGATGGAGTATTTCAGCGCCATCGCTGCGATTGTTGGCAGTTTTGCGATCATCCGCAAGCTGGCAACCATCCGCTGGTGCGGATCAGAAATATCGGTGGAGTCGTGATAAAATGCTGACAGCGCACCTACTACGCCACAAACAATCGCCATCGGGTGCGCATCGCGGCGGAAACCGGTGAAAAAGCGCGCCATCTGTTCATGCAGCATGGTATGGCGGGTCACGCGGTTATCGAAATCGGCCTTCTGCGCTCCCGTGGGCAACTCGCCGTAGAGAAGCAGGTAGCAGGTCTCAAGAAAATCACCGTGCTCAGCCAGCTGATCGATGGGGTAACCACGGTGCAAAAGCACACCCTTGTCGCCATCAATGTAGGTAATTTCAGACTCGCATGACCCAGTGGATGTGAAGCCAGGGTCATAGGTGAACGCGCCCGTTGAGGCATAAAGCTTTGAAATATCGATGACATCCGGGCCTATGGTACCCGAGCGCACGTTAAATTCGTGCTGCTTGCCATCCAAGCTCAGTGTCGCTGTGTTTTTGCCAGTGGTATCGCCCATATGAGACGCTCTCCTCTTTCTAACAAACCGGGGTGTTGGTTGGGCGAGGCCGATCCATCCGTCCTTTCGCATTGAAAGAAAAACAGACGGCTATCCCACAACGCACCCATTGGTCAGGCTGTGAGGAGTGGGTAGCGAATTAACCCGCCATCTACAAGCCACCAAAGGACGCATAGACAGGGAACCCTATAACGCCGTCTACAAAAATTTCGCCGTAATTTCAGAGCTTTGAGAAAAATCTAAGGCGATGTTTGGTCGCCAATTCGCGCAAGTGACTCCTCACTCCCGAGTGCAATGAGAACATCATAGATGCCAGGGCTGGTTTTTGAGCCGGTCAGCGCGGCACGTAGCGGTTGGGCAATCGCACCAAGCTTGATGTCAGCTTCTTCGGCATAGGCCTTTGTCGCATCTTCCAAGGCTTCTGCTTGCCAACCATCTAGCGCGCTGTAGATCCCATGAAGCTTGGAAAGGTATCCGCGCGCCTCCTCGCTCAGCAGGGCTGCCGCCTTTTCTTCTATCGTGAGTGGACGCTCTGCGAACAAGAACACTGCGCTGTCGACAAGTTCAACCAAAGTGCGCGCGCGTTCGCGCAGGCCGGGTAGAGCAACTTGGAAACGTTGCTTGGCTTCGCCTTCAAGCGGCCTGGGAAGCTTATCTTTGTTGGGTAGGTGCGGAAGGCTGGTCTCAAACGCTGATTGAAATGCGGTAGCGTCCAAATCGCGCATATAATGTGCATTGAGCGCAGTCAGCTTTTTGACATCAAAGCGGGCCGCCGATTTGCCCATACCGTCAAAGCCAAACCATTCGATGGCTTGCTCGGTGGAAAAAATCTCATCATCGCCGTGTGCCCAGCCAAGACGCGCCAGATAATTGCGCATGGTTTGCGGCAAGAACCCGTCAGCGCGATAAGCTTCAGCGCCCACCGCGCCATGACGTTTGGAGAGCTTTGCCCCATCTGGCCCGTGAATGAGAGGAATGTGAGCGAACACTGGGCGATCCCACCCCAGCGCGTCGTAAATCACGCTTTGCCGGGCCGCGTTGGTAAGGTGATCATCCCCACGAATAGCGTGGGTTACGCCCATATCATGATCATCCACGACCACGGCCAACATGTAGGTTGGTGTTCCGTCGGACCGCAAAATGATGAAATCATCAAGGTCTTTGTTCGGCGTTTTCACGGCGCCCTGAACCTGATCGTCCACGACTGTTAAGCCGTCCTGCGGTGCTTTTATCCGAACTGCAAAAGGCACACCATCCGGCGCATCGGACGCTGGCCTGTCACGCCAGCGACCATCATAGCGAGGAGGCTTGCCGGCAGCGCGTGCATCCTCGCGCATTTGGGTCAGTTCGTCGGGTGTGGCGAAGCATTTGTAAGCCTTGCCGTCTGCAAGAAGCTGATGCGCAACCTCGGCGTGGCGCTCAGCGCGTTGCGACTGAAAAACCGTATCACCGTCATGGTCCAAACCCAGCCAGGACAGACTGTCCAGGATGGCGTCAATGGCCTCGCTCGTGGAGCGTGAGCGGTCGGTGTCCTCAATGCGAAGCCGCATCACCCCGCCGACTGACTTGGCATAGAGCCAGTTGAACAGAGCAGTTCGCGCGCCACCGATATGAAGAAACCCGGTGGGCGAAGGTGCAAAACGCGTGACGACAGGCGAGGGCGCATTGGAGTGACCGGATTGGCTCATATCGGGCAGGGCTCTCTTATGAAAGGATGATCGTGCCGGGCCACGCGATGGCGCAGCTACGGCAAGGGGGGTGACCAAGCAAATGGCGTGCTCGCACTTACCATGTCTGGCATGGCACACAAGTATTGGTGTTGCGGCACCAGCCCTGTGGTGTGTCGGCCATGGCTGAAAACTCGACCGATGTTCGCGAGAAACCACGCTTCCTTTCAACCATCGCGCTTGAAAGGCTTGTATCTGGTGGCAAGAGACCATTTCGTCGCCGCGGTATTGGCTATGACGATCTGACAGATCACTCGCAGTCGTTGTTTTCTAAAGCATCAATGGCATTTTCCCAGGCGGTCGAAGACTCTTTGGCTACGGGGAATGGCCCTGCCTGGCTCATCCTCAGTTTGGGTGCCGGACTTATCGGTTACTTCGCTTTGCCCTATGAGCCAGCACTTTGGGCGCTTTATCCGGCCGCGCTAACCTTGAGCGTTCTGGCGTGGCGTGCCCGTTTTGGCCCTGGGCTATATGGGGCATTGGTTGCCTTGTTTATCATTCTTGGTGTGGTTCTCGGTGCTCAGACTGCGCGTCTGGCCGATGCTCCACAGATTCTGGATGAAACGGTCGAGCGTGTCACCGGCCGGGTTGTGCGCGTAGAGCAACGCACCGCATCACGTGCCAGGTTGACGCTAGACAGTCTTACCGTTGAGGATTTGGCAGCAGACAGGACGCCAGATCGCATTCGCATCACTGTTATTGCCGATAATGGAACCATCGCACCCGGTGATGAGATCGATGTGTTGGCGCGTTTGGGCCGACCACCCGAGCCCGTGATGCCCGGCGCGCGCAATATGCGCCGTGAACTCTATTTCGATGGCATCGGCGCAACGGGTTTCAGCTATGGCCGCCCAACGCGGATCGAGACGCCCGCGCAAGAAGGGTTTGCGCCGCAGCGTCTGTTTCATGGCATTGAACGCCTAAGGCTCGAACTTGCTCAGCGGTTTGCGCAAACTTTGCCAGGCGATACCGGCGCCTTGGTAGCGACTTTGCTCGTCGGCAAGCGTGATGGCCTGTCAGAGGAAAGCTACGAGGCGTTGCGGCGCGCTGGCTTGGCCCATCTGCTCGCGATCTCCGGCATGCACATGGCGATGATGACGCTTTCCGCCATTGCCGTGATCAATCTGTTGCTTGCGCTTCACCCGTCGGTTTCCGCAGCGCAGAGCACTCTGCGTTGGGCGGCTCTCGCCGGACTTGTGATTGCCAGCGGCTACTTGATGCTTTCAGGGGCGAGCACGGCCACGCAACGCGCTTTCATCATGATTGTCATCGTGCTTGTGGCAATGATGGTAAGCCGGCGAGCGCTAACAATCCGCGGCGTTGCTTTCGCGGCGCTCATCGTCTTGCTGATCCACCCCGAAAGTATTCTTGGACCAAGCTTTCAAATGTCATTTGCCGCCACACTGGCATTGGTCGCTTTCTATGGTGCATTCACCACGTCGCAGTGGGTTTGGCAGGTGCGTAACGCTTTTCAGGCCAGCCACTTGGCACCTGTATTGCGCCCAGTCGGTTTGTTGTCCGGCATTGCCCTGACATCGCTGGTGGCTGGACTCGCAACAGCGCCCTTTGCGGCCTATCATTTCTCGGTTGGAGCGCCGCTCGGCCTGCTCGGCAATGTGCTTGCCTTGCCGCTGGTGTCCTTGATCATCATGCCCGCCGGGCTGATGGCACTGTTTCTCACGCCGTTTGCGTTGGAAGCGCCCGCCTTGATGGTGATGGGTTTTGGCATTGATCTGGTGATGGTGATTGCAAGGTGGGTGGCCTCCTTGGACGGCTCGCGCGTTGCCATCGCGGCCATCACGCCACAAGCGCTTTTGCTGCTCACACTCGTGGGTTGCCTTGCGGCCCTGTTTGTTGGGCGTGCGCGCCTTTTGTCCTTGGCCGCTTTGGTAACAATCCCACTCTGGGGCGTTTTTCATCCCGTACCCACGCTCATTATTGAGCGCGATGCGGCAACGGTCGCATATGTGACCTCACAAGAAGACGGCATCGCTTTTTTGGATCGCTCGATAACGCGCGGCAGTGGATTCTCCGTTGAGATGTGGCAGCAGCGCTTGGCGCTTGAGCCACAGAGCACGCAACCTTCCAGCGATTGGACATGCGATCCCCTTGGATGCGTGCTGCATCTACCGGATGGAAAGACAGTCTCTCACGTTTTGGACGCCGCTGCCCTTGAAGAGGACTGTCGTCTAGCAGACGTCATGATCACGTCATTACCTGTCCCAAACCATTGCGCTGCCCCTCAAATTGTCGATGAGAGAATGCTGCGTGACCACGGGGCAATTGCCCTCTTGCGCGCTTCTGAAGGCGATCTCACTATCTGGCCCACCTTTCCCCGAAGAACGCGCCCTTGGGAACGTCTGACTGATTAGCCGATATGAACGGGCCAAAAAGCCGCTCGGCTTCGGCCTTCAGCGCGATATCCAAATCTTCCATTGTCACTGGTAAACCGAGGTCGACCAGGCTGGTGACGCCATGCTCACTCACACCGCAGGGCACGATGCCCGAAAAATGCTCCAAATCTGGCTCCACATTGATGCTGATACCATGGAAGCTCACCCATTGCCGCACGCGTATGCCGATGGCGGCAATCTTATCTTCGGCAAGTGTTCCCGGAACCGGTGAGGCTTTTTCAGGGCGTTGAACCCAAACCCCAACACGATCTTCGCGCCGTTCGCCGCGCACATTGAACTGATCAAGCGTAGCGATGATCCACGCCTCTAGCCCGGCGACAAATGCACGGACATCTTTTCCGCGCCGACTAAGGTCCAGCATCACATAGGCCACACGCTGCCCAGGCCCATGATAGGTGTATTGGCCGCCGCGACCGGTTTTGATCACGGGGAAACGGTCCGGCGCCACCAAGTCAACCGGATCAGCACTTGTGCCAGCGGTATAAAGGGCAGGGTGCTCAACCAGCCAAATAAGCTCAGGCGCATCGCCAGCACGGATCGCCGCCACACGCTGTTCCATCGCTTCAACCGCAGAATCATAGGCGATAAGACCCGGCTCAACTCGCCACTCAATCGGCGGGCCCGCTGCAAACAAACGATCTGTGAGCAATGTTTCTTCGCGTAGAATGGGTTGGAGCTCCCTGTTTTCCTAAAGCAACATCTTGGGCAGAGCGGAAACGATGCGCGGCTTTAAAGATACGTTAACCATCAGAGCCCAATGGTGAGATGCGAACAATCCTCCTAATGAGTTTCAGTGCCTGATGCAAAACCCCATTGAAAGCATCTCCGTCGACATTGCCGTTGAGCTTGGCGCCACCGTTATGCCGGTGCACCAGTTGCTGCGAATGGGTCGTGGTGCTGTCATCGAACTGGAAACGCTGCCCAACGAGCATGTGAAAGTTTTGGCCAACAACATGCAGATCGCTGAGGCTGAGGTTGTGGTCAGTGGCGATGCTATTGCGGTGGCGATCACACAGATCGGCAAATCTGAGCTTTAGAGCCTGGACCCTAGGCGTTGATGACGTACGCACTTTTGCCGCGTGCGTAAAAAATCTTGCTTTCCATCAAACCAACCCTTGAGACTATGAGCGGCCTTTGGTATCAGCGCCGCTCTGGATGAAATTTCAGAACAATTTGCGGTCGTGGCGGAATTGGTAGACGCGCAGCGTTGAGGTCGCTGTCCGGTAACACGGGTGGAAGTTCGAGTCTTCTCGACCGCACCAACTAGAATTTATCTAACGTATTGATATTAAACAATAAACAGGGCGTCGAATGGCGCCTTGTTTACATTCAAGCCCGGTTTTGTCATACACAACATCCTACAAAACCCCCTACATTGGGTTCCAATGGGCGATGACAATCACTATTTGAAGCTTCGCAATGGCCGCTGGCATTATTGTCGCCGCGTGCCGAAACGCTTCGCGCACCTTGATCCCCGCAAAACCATCGAAGTTGCCCTCGGCACCGCGTCGCACGACGTCGCCATACGCCGGCGCGATGCGGTGGCAGAAGCGGATGAGGCTCTTTGGGAGACGTTGGGCGCGACAGGCCAGACAATGACAACAACACAAAGTGCTGCTGCCTATGAGCGCGCCCGTAGGGCGGCTCTGGCGCTCGGTTTCTCCTACAAAACCATTGAGGAGCTGGCAGGCGGTCCGTCCGCTGAGGTGGTCGCGCGTCTAGAGGCTCTGGAGGCTCGGCTGACAATCGGCGAGCCTGGAGTAGCTCCGGCGATCGATGCACTCCTTGGGGGCGTCGATGTGCCCAAAACCACCATCACCGAAGCGCTCGGCGACTACATCACGATCCAGGGACCGATAGAGACCAAGGGTAAGAGCGCCAATCAGGCCAAGTCGTGGGAGAAGGTCAAGCGCCGTGCGGTCGCGAACTTTGTCCGAAACCTTGGGGACAAGGCGATGGTGGACATCGACCGGGCCGATGCCGTCGCAATATCAGATTGGTGGTCCGGTCGGGTTTCAGGGGCGCAGGGCACCAAAAAGCTTTCCGGAAACAGCGCCAACCGCGACCTTGGCAATTTGCGCCTTCTGCATCGTTGGCATTTCGGTCGTCTTGGCGACACGCGCCAGAACCCGTTTGATGGCTTGTCTTTCCGCAATCCGAAGACCGAACGCAAAAGAGTGCTGCCGTTCTCTACTGATTGGATTCGCGACAAACTGTTGGTGCCGGCGGCATGGAATGGGCTCAATTGCGATGCGGCGCTGATTTTCCTTGCGCTGGTCGAAACCGGCTGCCGACCATCGGAGATCGCGAACCTTTTGCCGGATCAGATAAGACTTGATGAAGCCGTGCCGCATGTTGTCGTGGAGCCGCGCGACGACCGGGCCATTAAGACCGATGGATCTGCGCGCGCCATCCCGCTTGTCGGCGTTTCGTTGGCCGCTTTGCAGGCAGCTCCGCAGGGTTTTCCGCGTTACCATGACAAGGAAACAACGCTCTCCAACACATTGATGAAGCACATGAAAACCCGTGGGCTTCTTCCCTCGTCCAATCACCGGGTCTACTCGATCCGTCACGCGTTTGATGATCGAACGCTACAGGGTGACATCGACCGGGATCTTCGTGCCCGTTTGATGGGCCACGCAGTGCAGCGGCCGGATTATGGCGAGGGCGGAACCTTGGCTTTCCGGCGCGATGAACTGCTAAAGATTGCGCTGCCGTTCCCCAGTGACCTCGTGCCCAGCATCGTGGACCGATGAGATGGCTTGCATGGCCTCGGCCAAACGCTTTTCTCGCATCTCGCGCGCCTTGCATTCTCGAACCAACATATCAAACAGCGGCCAATACTTCTCGCCGTAGTGATGCACCACCCGCGCCATGCCGCCGCGTGCGCGTAAGAGCTGGGCGAGGGATGGCTCAGGCATGGGCGCGTGGCTCCATCGCATCGATGTTGCACTGGTGGACGGTGAAGGTGGTTGCTGTCACCCATGGGTTCTCTTCCCAGCCAAAGCCGCGCTTGGCGTTGATGCTGTCCCAAAGGTACTCGAATCCAACGCGTGCATCGGCACTAACGACACCGACTTTTCCGGGCTCCCGCTTGTTCGGTTCTAAGATCCACCCACTGTCACGTTCAGGTTTGGTTTCGTCCTCATACCACTTAAGGCCCTCGGCAATCGCATCCCATTCGCTGATGTCTTGCAGGCGCTGTACGCGCACATCGGTGACGATCAGCGTGAGGCGGCTTGCCCAGCGGGGCATGTGGATCGAAGGGCGCCACTGCAGCCTACCTGAACGGTCAAAACCTTGGCGAAAAACGGCTGCGGAGTAGTTGTCTGTTGGGTGCTCGCGCTGTTCAATCGTGCCGGTGCCTATGCTCATTCGGTAGGCGGTGCGGGGCAAAAGTGCGTGTGCCTCACGCACCCAAAGCCGATCGCCGGGCGTATGTGGCAGTGGTCCGCAATAGCGCTTGTACCCGCCAACATGATCGGGACCTCCAGGGTCGCCGCGCATGTGCTGATCAGCCCAAAGGCCGCCTTCTGCCCAATTTCCCGTGGCTCCGATAGGCGGATGCCACGCAAAAACGCGATCTGCATCGGTGGGTGGAATGGGCTTTTTAAGTACACGCCGCGTTTGGGTCTTCAGGCCGTCAAGCAGCGCTTGCACCATGGGCCCGGAAAAGAGGATGGGTTTGTCAGGCATGCACCTAAGCCTTCTGCTCGGCGTAGTCGCGGATGGCGGCCATGATCTCTTTGATCGTTGTCCATGGCACATCAACGGACCTGTGGTCTTCTTCGCCGCTGTTAGGATCACGCAAGCGAACGCCCATGCGAAACTCGCCCATGTACGCGGCCTTGGTATCTGCGCTTGGTGTCAGGGCCTCTCGCAACTGTTTTTCACGGGCTAGGGCTTGGTCGCGATCTTCGCTGGCTTGACGACACCTATTGATAGCGTTTTCCCAATCTCCGTGCAGTTCGGCATAGGCGGACTTCAACTCTGCAATGCGCTCACGATATTCCTGGTTCTTCGCCAGTTCATCACCGATTTGGCCCCAGCGCATGGCGTCAACGTCATCACCAATGTAGGCGTGTGTTGCTTCGTCTGCCTTTGGGTCGGACATTTCGACGAAGGGGTTAGATGTATCACCGGTTGTAACAGTCGGGTGTTGCTCGCGCTGTGAGGGCTGGGTAGAGAGGGCGGCATTGAGCGCCAGTCTGGCTGTATCCTCAAAAGGCTCGCCTAGCTTAGAGCTGGAAATGATGTCGGCTGCTACTGTCACCATCTCATCAGTCACCGTTACTGCATCAGTCATCGCTGTTGCCCTCGCTAGCTTCAACGCGCGCTGGATCAAGCAGCGGGGCTTCGGCATCGCCGTGGCCAAGCGCACCGAGATAGAGGTCAAGCAGCGCTTCTTGCTCTTGGCGCTCGGCCTGATCCTGTTTGCGGATCTTCACCACCTGGCGCAGCACCTTGGCGTCGAAGCCGTTGGATTTCGCCTCGCCGTACACATCCTTGATGTCGTCGGCGATGGCCTTCTTTTCTTCCTCAAGCCGCTCGATGCGCTCAACGAGTGAGCGCAGTTGGCCAGCGGCGATGCCGTTGCTGCTCTCCGCCTTTTGGGTGGCCGTCGTCGTTTTGCCTTTGGTAGTTGTGGGCTTGGTGCGAGATTTCTTCGGCTTGGGTGGGGGCCCGAAATCGTGAACGTCTTCGCTCATGCTGAAGCCTCAAGAAAAGCGTGCGCATCTTTGATGGCGATTGCGAAAAGGGCGCGATCCAGGACGACGACGATTTTGTAGTCGATGAAGTAGGAAACCACGGTTTGCTTGGCTTGCCATTGGTCCCAGAACTCAGAAAGCTCTTCCACATCCATCAGATCGTCATTGGCATCTTCATGATGATTGTCGCAGATGTGATCGTTGATGTGGCCAATCAGATCAAAGCGAAATGGCTGCTCCGTCGTGCCCCAGCAATAGGCTGGTTTCTCCATCTCCTGCACGTCATGGCACCACTCAAGTAGTTCTTGAGGGTCAGAAAAGTAGTCATCCCCATCGCCGTTCAGAGTCACCCATCCGAAATACGTATCGGCGTCAACCGGATTGGCTTTCAGCAGTTGGGATGCCTCAACGCGAGCCCGTTGCCGACTGCGATACTCTGGCGTGCTCATTTCATAAGCGCTGCGGGCTATGTCCTGCTTAGCATAAACGACGCCATTGTGCGGCGCTGCCCACACGTTCGGTGATCTATCGTTGCGCTCGATCCGAAGCCCAAGCGGTTCACCTTCTGGGTGATCGCCCGGCACTTCGACAAAAAGGCGCAGTTCTTTGAGGCCTAGATCCGCCATCACACTTCCACTCCATAGGGCACGCCGTGTTTGTCCAGCAGCATGCGCAGGGCGCGCTCCAGCTGATCGGGCGAGGGGTTGCGGTGATCGTTGGGCAAGATGTGAAGGCGGCGATTTTTGCCAAGTTGCAGCTCATGCTGGCCCACAGCATCATCGGCATCGAGCAGCCTCACCATGGCGTCCGGTTCCAGCGGCCATACAAGGCCCGCTTTGGCGAACAAAGGCACCTGCAGGCGGTGTTCCAGCGCGATGATCGGGCTGTCGTCGGCATAGGTATCAATGTTGGTGCGCCATGCCTGATCCACCACTGTGCGCGTGGGCCGGATGACATCGCCCATCGCGGCTTCTGTGAAATCGTGGAGCAAAGCTGCGAGCTTCAACTCCTCGTTCACCATATCCGTGACGTGCAGGCTGTGTCCGCCAATCGTTGGTTCGGCGCCGAAAGCACCGTTGAACCGGGGCAAGACGCACAGACTTTCGATCAGCACGCGCCAGGGAATGTGCGAAAAGTCCGGGGCAGCCAGATCGATCGTGTGGTCGGGGCCAACAGCGGCGAGGATGGGGGTCATGCGGCCCTCGCAGGCTCGTAGCCGAGGCCCATGCAGGCCATGCCGCTAAGACCCGTGTTTGGCGAAAGGATTGGATTGAACCCGGACGGTAGGTTCTGCAACAAGCACCATCCGCCGTCGAAATGTTTGCAGTCCACCCATTCGCAGTCTTCCCACCAAGCCGCCGTGACTGGGTCGGCGTCCCCGAATTCCGCCCAATTGGCGCGGCGCTGACTGGCGGTTGATCCCTTTGGGAACAGTTTTGCCCATGTGCTCATCCCAACACCGCCTTGGCGAGGATGAGCAGGGCAGGCAGCACAAAGAGCGCGTGGGCGAGGTGAGAGTGGGTCATGGCCTTACCTCACCGGTGGGTGTTCGCTGGCGCGAATTGGGCCGCCGGTCGGTGCACATGTCACCTTCACTGCGGCGGGCTTGAGCACCTTCACACGCTCAACGTCGAACCATTGACACTCGGGAATTGTGCCATCTTTGCCAGTCTTGGGCTGCAGACCCACCGTTCGGCACCCGGAAATATGCTCCGAGATGGCCACGATGATGCCTTTGAACCCAGTGACGGCATCCTTGGCCTTGTCGCCAAGCTTTACGTTTGGACGCGTGCTCATGAGAACGCCCCCACCTTGGGAAGGGTGGGCTCGGGTTGAATGGCCGCCTTGTCGTGCGGCCTCCCTCCGGACCGTGGTCCGACCGGTCGGCCTGAGATTTCATCCAAGACCTTCTGGCTTTCGGCCACGCCCTTGGCGAAGAGCTTCTGCGCCTTGGCCAGATGCGGGCGCAGATCATCCTCAGGGAAGCCGAGCGCCTTGAGCACCGGGAACACGATGGCGATGCCGGATTCGTGCGTTTCCTCGCGGCGCTGAAGAGCGATGTTGGCCATGGCCATGGCCGGATCGATGGCCATTTCGCGCATGATCTGCTTGCTGACCGACCCGCCGTTTGGCGGCGCTTGCATCAAGGCCAGCGCATCATCGACAGTGTCGGACTGCGCCACGGCGCCATACGCCGCGTCATAGTCCGGGTCGAAGGATGAAATGAGGGGTGCGCGGTTGAGCGTGTCGGCGGCTCCGGACCGGGGTCCGACCGCGGATGCGCCAGAGCAAGGGGGAATGTGCCGGGAAAGATCGCGGTTGGCGCTCGCGCCAGAGCCAGGGGGAATGTGGTTGGCGTCGGAACTTGAAACGGGGGTGTGCATCGCTGCCTCCATCTGAGTGATGGGGCAAAGAGTTGGCATATTGTAAACTTCAACGCAAGAAAAAAGTTTGCAAATTACCAACTCTTATTGTGGCACTGTTATGTTTTTGGCGCTGCACCTGCGCTGTCGAGCGCCGAGTCGAGCGCGGTTTGATCGGCGACAACGCGCCATTGTCCGCCCGCTTTCACTTGTAGTGCACCGGTTTCGTTGCGTACAGGCACCCCGCGCCACTCCATGGATTGGCCAGGTTGAAGCGCAGCAGGATTGGCGGGCTGATCTGTTGTCAGATTGAGGGCGGCCAGCACGGCCTGATCATCGATTTGCGCTGTTGGATGAGTGGCAGTTTCTGGCGCGTTGCGGTGCTCGATGATCACTGTTTGGGGCTTGCCGGGAATGACCAGCGCGTGGATGACCGCGACAATCCAAAGGTTGATGCCATAGGCATACCAGAGGGCAAAGCTTTTGCCTTTGTTACGCGCCACAATGGCTGGGATGAGCGCTGCCAGTAGTAGGAAAATCGCGACTAACGTGGCGAAGGGTAGCAGAAACACCATAAGCCCAAGCGCCACGCACCAATGAATAAAACCAAGTATAAAACCCATCACACCCTCACTTTTCTGCTGGGCATAGATTTGTCGCGAAGCATTGCCGCGTCAAGGCAGGACTATTGCATAGCGCGCGGCGCGCCGTGATTAGAGCAGCTATTGGATTTGGCGTGTTTCATTCCATCATCTCAACCAGATCGCGCAGTATTTCCATCTCGCGTTCATCAGCATGGCCATCAAACATGATGAGTGCACGAATGGCGTTGGCAAAGGCGGCCAATTCTCCATCAGGGTCTTTGGTTTGCCGAACAATCCGAAAATAGGGGGCCATTTGATCAAGCGCATCTTCGATATGGTCAAAGCTTGGGTTCATGCGCCTAAGGTAGGCGCGTAGCCATTGCTTGTCGTCACCATCCAGCGGCTGGTCGGCAATGTGCTGCTCAATGAACTGGGCAATGGGCTCTTCCTGCCTCCGCTCATATTTGCCATCGCTGCGCGCGATGCCAACAAGGATGCGGGAATAGAGCAAGGCTCGGTTGCGCAGGCGGTTGCGCCGCCCCTTGCTGTCGCTGGGAAGTCTTTGGCCGCGCGGCGGCGGCACACATGCTGGCGCTTCATCAAGATCAAAGATGTTGGCAAAGTAGGCTGCCGGATCCTCGAACACTTCGCCATCCATGTCTGTCACGCTGCTGACGCGATCCAATCGGAACGCGCGTGGAGCATCACGCACATGACAGTGTGCTTTCAACACGATGTTGCCAGCATTGTTGTGCTCGACTGCTGAAACGGTGATGGTCCGACAGCTCGCTTCGCCCCTGGAATCGACATAGTCGATTGTGCAGTCCTGCGGCTCAATCGCGGCACCACCAGCTATGGTGTCATGATCGTCGGCAGCAGGAGCGTGCTCAACAACATTGGGTGGCGCAGCAGGGCGTGAGCGTTGAGCTTGGGCGTCTCGAAGTATTTCAAGAATGCCCATAGCTACCCGTCTGTTCCCGTGCCCATGCTCATAATGCTGTCAATCACGGTCAACGCGGCCCGCCGCTGTTCCGGCGTTGCATTGCGCAGCTTTTCATCTGCGCTCGGTTCGTCTGGATGGCGAAAAATGGCTAAGGAATCGAGATCAGGGTTCATGGCAAAAGCAAAGGCTGCTGCCATTTCAAGCGTCATCTTGCGCTTGTTGCGCTCGTAAAGACTGATCTGGCCTTTCGTCGTGTCCAGTCGCTCGGCGACCTTCTCTTGGGTCAAACCCAGATGTTTTCGCCATTCCTTAAGGAAATGCTGCGGCGGATTTTTGGGGCCTATTCTATCCATGTCGGCAAATTACCAACATTCAAAAATTAAGTAGTGGTGCAAATTGTAAACTTTTTGCTTGCTGAAAAGTTTGCAATATGCCAACTCATGTTGCCATGACTCAGCATCCGCTCAAAACATGGCGCAAAGACAAGGGCTTCACGCAAGACGAAGCCGCCACACAATTGGGCGTGTCGCGTTGGACCATCAATCAAATCGAGCTGCGCAAGTACGCGCCCCATTGGAAGCTGTGTAAGCGTCTTTCGGAGGCCACGGGTGTGGCACTCCACGAATTCAATTCTGATATCTTTCCGGCACCAGAGATGGTTCCGGTCAATCAATCCACACCCTCGGTTGCCGCCGTGGGTGAGGGGGATGGCGCCCATGGCTAGTTTGTTGCCGCAAACTGTTGCCTTTGGCTCAGGCCCTCAAGACCGACCAAGCGGTCGATCTCTCCAAGCAGGTACATCCTGCATGGAAGGGACTCGCATGTCCGGTAATACTGTTTCCCGACTTCGGGACAACATCACCCCAAAAGTGAACATGGATGGGCTGTGTCGGTTTCTCCGATCCCATCATCCCGTCAAGACCGCCGATGCTGTCGCAGCAAAGACCAAGCGCCGCGTACCCGCCAAGACGGTGAGCAAATGGCTGCATGGCGAGAACGGCATCAGTGCTAGCCACATGTTTCAGTTGGCATCTGCCTACGGTCCTGACGCGCTTGTTGCCGTCTGGGGCGGTCCGGTGCCCTTTTGGCTGGATGACGCGGCGACCGCAGATGCGAAGGCCCGCCGCCAGGCACAGATCGCCAAACTGAACCAAGAGATTGACGCGCTGGAAGCAAAGCGAGCCGACAGGAAAGAGGCGCGCGGATGAGCAAGGGTGTGCGGATGGCGCGGGCGGTTTTTAGTGGTTTGGGGCGCTTTGCGCTGCGGTTGGCGAGTTGGGCGCTGTTTCATCTTGCCTCGGTGCCGCTTTGGACGGGCACCAAGCTGGTGCGCGGCGCAGAGATTATCGACGGCTGGTCGGATGCGCTGGACCCCGATCACGAGCCACACGGCTCGCAAGGTGGGGCATGACCGACCGCGTGTTCACACCACCTCTGGCTGATGAGGCGGTTTGGCTGCTGGCGCACCATGGCGCCATGGATGCCGAGCAGATCGGCCTGGCGATACGGATGGACCCGGGCGAGGTGCGCGCCATTTTGCATGCGCGCGAAGAGAACGAACGTGCTGCCGATCAGGTGAGGGCGCTTGCCGGGCCGTTCTTTCCAGCCACACACGCTAGCCCTGAGGCCACACGGGCCGAACGTGCACTTGTGGCAAGCAGCGATATCGAAACCGCCGTTTTGCTGGAACTCTGGGACGTTGCCGAACCCTGGTGGCCTGATCCTTGGTGCCTCACCCTTGTTGGCCTGCGCAGCCGCTTGGGCCTGCACAAAGAGGTGCTGCGTGGTGCCGTGGCCAGTCTGCGTGATCAGGGCCTTGCCGCCTATAGGCGCGGGCTCATGAGCGAAGATGGCGTCTTCATCGGCGCTGGCTACCACATCACCGAGAAGGGGCGGGAGCACCTGGTGACCCTTGGCTATGAGGCCGGTGTGTGATGGCGAGTGTCTACATCAAGCTCGACTATGCGTCGCTCGAAAAACCATTTTGCTTGGCGGTTCGCGATCACGATCTAGGTGGAGTGGATTGGGGCTGGATCTGTCGCTTGGATTTCGAAAATGCGCGGCTTCTTGCGTCGGAAACCAACATCCCTTGGTGGATGGATGAGCCTGATTGGGACGCGTATTTTAAGCGCATTGCCCGCATGGAAGCCGAGCGCGACATTCGCGAAGCTCAAAAGCGGCTGAGTGCATTGGATGATGCGCCATGAGTGTCGTTTCTTCGCCGCGTCGCTCCGGACCAAGGTCCGACCGCTCCTCGCGTAGCTACCCCTGGTCCTCCAAGGCTGATGATGCCGTGCACCTGCCGACGCTTGCCCGCATGGCGGCGGCGAACCGGATTTTGCGTGGCGAAAGCTTGGGCGAGCGCGCGGCGCGGTGTGGTTTGACGGTCGGCCAGCTCGACATGCTGGAGCGTGGTTTGATCGTTGCCCCTGGCACGATCATAGCAGTGCTCGCCGCGTGCGGCTTTCACCGCGATTCCTTCTCTCGAAAACATCTCGGCCCGGTGCTGGAGCGGCAAGACCGCTGCGCCCAAACCAGCAGCCGGGATGCGCAGCGCGAACGTTTGCAAGAAAGGGTGGGCGCATGACGCTTGGTGGCTTCGCTTTCTCACAGCTTTCCAATGATGTACGGGCGCGTCTGCGGCGCGACATGAGCCTGTCGCAGGCCGACATCGCGCGGGCGTCTGGCGTCGCTCCAGCCACTATCACACGGTTGTTGAAGGGCCATGTGATCGGCGTTGGACCGACTTTACGACTCTGCAAGTGGCTGGGCCAAGACGCTTGGCACTACATGGAAGACGAGTTGTTTGACGCCGAGCCTGCCAAGCAGGAGGTGCGGGTATGAGTGACCATCTGGCCGCGTCCCGCCCAAGTGTGCGCCCCAAAACCTCTCTCTATTTGGTGTTGCGCGAAGAGATCGAGCAGGCCGCCGATTGGTGGGATGAGGATGTGAAGGTCCACATCATCGCGCAGCGGCTCAACTGGTCGTTCGATTTGTTGGTGCAGGTCATGCGCATCTCGCGCGACTGTGGCGAGGATTACTTCCTGCCCATGCGCCAGCGCCGCGCTGCCAAACTGGCGGCCTATCGATCATCACCGCAAGCGCAGGCCCTGGGAGCCAAAGCTCAGCCTGGTTCGAGGCAGCCGCGCTACGCCGCATGGAGCGAACGACTGGCTGCTGACCGCGTGCCTGCCACAACCGTCAAAGCGCGTCGCCCTGGCGATTACATCAAGCACACGTTCGTTGATCCTACCGTTTCGCTCCCTCCCTCCCAGACGGCCCAGACGATCCGGGCCGCAAAACTGTCCGCTGATCACGTGCCATCCATTGCGGCGTCGCGGTCGGCGGACGTTCTTTTTCGGCGGGGTGGGTGATGGGGCCCCATGCGCGCGTTGATGCCCTGCAGGACGAAAACCGCCGTCTTCGGGTGAACTTGGAAGAGGCGCTGGAGCGTGAAGCGCAGCTTGAAGCGGCGTTGCTTGGGTCGGAAGCGGATTCCGTTGTGTTCAAGCAGGTTTTTGGCCTCAATCCTCAACAGACAGCGATTTTTGCGGCGCTCATGGCGCGTGAACAATGCAGCCTAGAGGCACTTTGCTTGGCCTTACCGCAACTTGGTTCCCGCAAAAAGGATCGGGATGAGGCTGAGTTGGTGAAGGTGCAAATATGCCGCGCTCGTAAGCTTTTGCGCGCACAAGGAATCGTCATCTCCACAATTTGGGGGTGGGGCTATCGACTGACTGACGTCAACAAAGCCAAGGTGTGGCGCGCCGTTGAAGCCGCCAAGGGCGGTGACGCATGAGCGCGTCGTCAATTTCTCTACTCGATGGGCGCGTGACGCTGCATCACGGCGATGTTTTGGAAGCTATGAAGGCTTTACCGGACGCCAGCGTGCACGCGGTGGCGACCGATCCACCCTATCACCTGACCTCCATTCAGAAGCGGTTTGCCAAGCCTGGGCAGAAATCGGCCAAGAGCGGCAAGGGCGCTAGCGCCACTGGCGCCTATGCGCGCGCGTCGGCTGGGTTCATGGGCAAGAACTGGGACGGCGGTGACATCGCCTTTCGGCCCGATGTATGGCGCGAGTGCTTCCGGGTTTTGAAGCCCGGCGGCTATATTCTTGCCTTTGCCTCAACGCGTGGCTTTGGCCACATGCAAGTGGCGATAGAGGAAGCGGGCTTCATCACGCATCCTATGATCTTGTGGGTCTTTGGCTCTGGCTTTCCAAAAGCACACAACGCCGCGCGCGCCATCGACAAGACGCTTGGCCAGCAAGGTGACGTTGTGCCTTCCGGCGATCCTGTGAAACGCATTCGCCCTGGTGCCGATCAGCACAAAGACGGGTCGTGGGAAAAGCTGGACGACCGGGCGTATCAGCCCGGTGAGTATATGCCAGGCAGCGATGAAGCGGCGGCGTGGGCAGGGCATCACTACGGTGGTCAGGCGCTGAAACCGGCCTGCGAGCCAATCTACATGGGCCAGAAGCCCTTTGCCGAGAAGAATGGTGCGCTGAACCTCATAGCGCATGGCGCTGGCGCGCTCAACATTGATGGGTGTCGCGTTGGGACCGAAGCGTTGCCATCGCAAAAAGCTGGTGACGCGCGGATCGGGACATTTGAACGGTCCGACATGGTCACGCCCGAACGGCTAGGCCGGTGGCCCGCCAACTTGATCCATGACGGGTCGGATGAGGTTTTGGCGGCGTTTCCCTCTGATCTCAAAAGCGGCACGGGAGCGGTCAAGCGAGCCAGTTCAGCCCAGGCCAATGGCAACGCCGGTGCAGCCTATGGCGCGGAAAGCCGGGAAGCCGGAACGCCGATGATAAGCCATGGCGACTCTGGGTCTGCTGCCCGGTTTTTCTATTCCGCCAAGGCCGATGCTGATGATCGCATCGGCTCCAAGCACCCCACGGTCAAACCTGTCGACCTGATGCGGTATCTGGTCCGGTTAGTCACGCCGAAAGGACCGGCTGGTCAGCGCGGAACTGTGCTCGACCCGTTTGCCGGAACCGGAACGACGGGCGAAGCGGCTTTCTGTGAGGGTTTCAACGCGATCCTTATTGAGCGTGAGGACGAATACGTCGCCGACATCAAAGCACGCATGGCGTTGTGTTTGGCGGGGCCAGACGAGCGCAAACGCGAGATTGCGAAGCGCAGAGATGAAAGCGCTGATGCCGGGCCTTTGTTTGAAAGTCCATCGGTCGAGCGGTCGGACCTTGGTCCGGAGCAAGACCCGGAAAAGAACGTGGGGGTGGCATGAGCGCCCCAACCCTCACAGGCATGACGGTGTGCAGCGGCATTGGCGCGCCGGAGGTGGCAGCGCCGTGGATCGACTGGCGGTTTCAGTCAGAGGTCGCACCGTTCCCGTCCGCCGTTCTTGCGCACCGGTTTCCGGATGCCGTCAATCTCGGCGACATGACCCAATACCAGGAGTGGCCCGATGCAACTCTCGATGTTCTCGTCGGAGGCACGCCCTGCCAAAGCTTCTCGGTGGCCGGCCTTCGCAAGGGCCTTGCTGACCCACGCGGAAACCTCATGCTCACCTTCCTTGCCATTGCTCGCCGCTACCGGCCTCGATGGATCGTCTGGGAAAACGTCCCTGGCGTCCTGTCATCGAACGAAGGACGGGACTTTGGCGCCTTCCTCGGCGGGTTGGGGCAATGCGGGTATGGGTGGGCCTACCGCGTGCTGGACGCTCAATATGTGCGAACACCCAACTTCCCCTTTGCTGTCCCACAGCGACGGCGCCGTGTGTTCGTTGTCGGATGTCTTGGTGACTGGGCCCGTGCCGCAGCGGTACTTTTTGAGCCCGAAGGCTTGCGCGGGGATCCTCCGCCGCGCCGAGACGCGAGGCAAGGCGTTGCCGCCAATGTTGCGCCAAGCCTTGTCAGCAGTGGCCGGGGCGTAGAGCGCGCGGGCGACACACGCGGTCAAGACCCTGTGATAGCGGTGGATGTGTGCGGTGCGATCAATAATTCTGGCGGCAACGCTTATCCCGGCCAAACAACCCAGGATGCCTGTGCTGGTCAGTTGGTCGCGTTTGGTGGCAACAACACAAGATCCGCCGTTGATGTAGCCGCAGGACTTAATGCCCGTTCAACACAGCGGCTCGACTTTGAGCGCGAGACACTGCTCGCCTTCTCGTCCAAAGACTACGGCGCGGATGCAGAAATCGATTTGTCGCCAACCCTGCGCGCCGGTGGCCATGATGGAAGCCATGCGAACGCGGGTGTGCCACCAGCCATTGCCATCCAGGAACGCGCTGTCGCCGAAAACCCGGATGCTGGTCCAGATGGCGCGGGCGTTCGTGTCGATGGTGCCGCCTACACGCTGGAGGCGCGGGCCCAGGCGCAGGCGGTGGCGTTTGCTGAAAATAGCCGCGCTGAAGTGCGTTTGCAGGGAGGCGATGGCAATGTCGCGCCACAGTTAACAACAGGTGGCGGAAAGCCCGGACAAGGGCAGCCCTGTATCGCGACGCCCTATGCCGTGCGCCGCCTGACGCCGTTGGAGTGCGAGCGGCTGCAAGGTTTCAAGGACGGGTGGACCGCAATTCCCATGGCCAAGCGCAACCGCGATGCGGAAACAGAAGAGATGCGCGCCTTCTTCGAACGCACCGGACAGGATGAGGCGATCAAGGCCGGGCTACACATGGCCTTTGATGGCCCGCGCTATAAGGCACTCGGCAACTCTTGGGCCGTCAACTGCGGAGCGTTCGTTTTTGAGCGGATGCGCGCCGTTGAGGCCATGGGTGCAGACTTTTCCCACTTCATGGAGGCTGCGGAATAGATGTCTGGTAAAACATCGATCGAATGGACGCAAAGGGCGGGCACCATCGGTGCCACATGGAACCCGGTGCGGGGCTGCTCGCGCGTGTCCGAAGGGTGTCGGAACTGCTACGCCGAAACGCTGGCGGCGCGGTTCTCTGGTGATGGCCAATGGGGGCGGGGGCTGGCGTTTTGGGCCACCCGGCCTGATGGCAAGAAAGATTCGCGCTGGACCGGCAAAGTGATGGCCGCACCGGACCATGTGTTGTTGCAGCCGCTGCACTGGAAGGCGCCGCGCACCATCTTCGTCAATTCTACCAGTGACCTCTTCCATGAGGACTTGCCCGATGAGGTGATCGACCAGGTGTTTGCCGTCATGGCGCTCTGCCCGCAGCACACCTTTCAAGTGCTCACCAAACGCCCGGAACGGATGCGGGACTATTTCGCCGAGACATGGCAACCAGCACCAGCACGCACGATCAAGGTGGGCGGTGAAGACGCCCGCATTCCGGCGCAAAAGCGCGGCGATGATCGATGGGACCAAATTGATCGGGCTATCGACGACATCGCGCTGGATGACTTGTTTGATCAGGACCGGTTTTGGGGTGAGAATGGCAGTTTAATCGGTCGCCCGAAATGGCCGCGCGAACCCCTGCCCAATGTCTGGCTGGGCACGTCGGTGGAGGATCAGCCGACCGCTGAGGCGCGGATCCCGCATCTGCTCCAAACGCCCGCCGCCATCCGCTTCATCAGCGCCGAACCGTTGCTCGGGCCGGTGGATTTGCAACGGAATATCGGCGGAACGCTTTGGATCGGCGGTCAGCGTGGCTGTGGTGGAACCCATCGCCACTCTGGCAAGGCTGGCGAGACGATACATGGCATCTACCATGCCAATGATCCACGTCAGCGGCACCATCATCATGATGATCGATGCAAGCCCGGCCTTGATTGGGTGATCTGCGGCGGTGAGAGCGGCCCAGGCGCGCGGCCCATGCACCCGGATTGGGCCAGAAACCTGCGCGACCAATGCGCCGCTGCCAAGGTGCCGTTTTTCTTCAAGCAATGGGGTGCGTGGTTGCCTGGCGAGTTTGGCAGTCCGCCCGATATCAGCTTTCAAGATGGCTCCTGGATGGACGCCAATCTGTTGCCGGATATCGATTGTGAAGACGGCTGGTGCGAGGATTGGGTAGACGACGATTTTGAGGGGCACTGCCTCTTCAAGCGCACGGGCAAGAAAGCTGCCGGGCGCCTGCTCGATGGCGTGATCCACAATGCGATGCCGCAGACCGATCAAGCGGTTGTGCCAATGGCACAGAGCGGATCGGCAAAACGTCTGGGGGCGCGCTCATGAAACTGCGATCTGCCTTATCCAAGCCGATTGTCTGGATGCCGCTGGTGGCGCTGTTGCTGATCGCATCCTCGCTGTTTGGCGTGGGCTTGTCTGTTTTGGGTGTGTGATGGCGTCTACCTCCAAGGACACGTTGATTGAAGGAGTGACCGACCGATTGATTCAGTCCCTATCGCCTATTGCCCGAAACGGCAACGCGGCGCGATTGAACCTGTCCGCACATGAGGTGCGCCTGCTCTTGCAATGGGCGCGTACCATGCGTGGCGTTGAGCGCTCCGGCTTGAACCACGTCAAAGCCAAGCAGGCCCTCAAAGCCGCGCGGTTGCGGCGAGCAAAGGATCGCGCGGTGTTTTGGGCGGGCTTTCGGGATCGGTTGGGCGACCTGCTTATCGCCTATGCGTTGACCGGCATTACGCTGTGGATCGTTGAAGCCTTTTGGCTGGCAGGTGGCCGATGAGCGGTGGTGCGCTTGATTGGGCGAAGAAAACCCGCGTGGGCAGTCAATCGGCCAAACTCGTTCTTCTTGCGCTGGCCGATTGGGCCGATGACGCCGGATCCTGCTTCCCCTCCGTGCATCTGATCGTTGAAGTGACCGAACTCTCTGATCGATCGGTGAGAGCTGCCTTGCGGCGTCTGGAAGACCTTGGCCTGCTTCAAACCGAGCGCACGCGACGAAGCAATGGCGCCATGGGCGCGAACCGATACTTTTTGAAACTCGGCGCCAAGCCCATAGCACAAGATGTTGTGGGTGCAGGTCAGCCACAGTGTGACGGTAAGGCACCACCTGCAAGAGGTGCCGATGGTGACCATCGGCAGGAGGTGCAGGACCCCCTGCAGGAGATGCAGGACCCCCCTGCAGGAGATGCCGGTCTATCTAAGGATGAACCCCCAATTGAACCACCAATGGAACCTGAAAGAGAGCGCGCGGACGCGCGGACGCCTGAAGGCTTGGAAGGGGATCAATCAGCAGGGTCCACATCTGGTGGCACCACATCTGGTGCGCTGGGGGAAGGCCCACCGTTTGCCAGCTTCAAGCGCAAATGGCCCAACCGGGCCGTTGACGATATGGGCAAGGCGCAAGCCGAGTATGACAAGCTCACCGCCACCGACCGGGAGGCCGCCATTGACGGGATCGTGCCCTATCGCGAGGCGTTGCGGGTTGCCGGGCGCACCAAGCTTCACGCGGCGGTGAACTATCTCAAGCAGCGCAAATGGGAGGATGCCGAGGGCGAGCCGGACCCATCGGCGCCGTATCTGCCACCGCACGTGCCAGCCTTTGGCGCGTTGTGGTCGGCAGCGATGATCGAGATGCTGCGCACCGGCGCCTTTGCCCGCAAGCGCTACGTGTTCAAGCAGCTCTGTGAAGGCGCGTCCAACATGTCGCTGGCCTTTGGCAAAGAGCGTGATGGTGAGCTGGTAAGCGCTGCCGAGCGGTTCACCAAAGCGCAAGCGAGCAGCGAGGCCGGACGGGCGTTTTTGGATTGGATGGACGCGCGCTTTGCTGCCGCCAAGATGCCCCACCAGATGCCGCGCTTCCGGGATGAGTTTTGGATGTACGTGCCGCCGCCTGACCTGGCGAAGGCGTGGGGTTTGGACTTGAACGTCGCCCCGCCAGAGCGGTCGTCGCCTGCGACGGAGCGTGGCGGCTCAAAAGTTCATCCACCCAACGATGACGAGACCGCCTGGACCTAACCACCCTTTTGCCGAAGGACCGCCTGATGAATGCCGTTGCCCATCTGTCCCATGACGTCATCATAACCAAGACTGCTGCCGTTGGCCCAACAGTGGGGCCAAAGCCATCCCGCTCGGGGCGAAAACCGCATCGTCTGGACAGGGCGGAGCTTGGTGAGCAACAAGGTCCGCCGCCTGATCCCGCCGCGCCGGTAGAGCTTGGCTACCGCAAAACGCCACCTGCTGAGCGGGCCAATCAGATCACCCGCTTGGGGCGCTTGAAACGTGGCTTGGATGATCCGCGTCTCGCACCCTTGTCGTGGTTCATCCTGCGTACCGCGCCGAACGCTGAAACAACGGCAACCATTCTGCTGGAAATGCATGGCTGCGCTGTGTTCTACCCGCGCGAAGCAAAGATGCATTTGCTCAATCGCTACACCAAAGCCAAGCGCCCAGTGTGGAAGCCGTTGACCGTCGGCTATCTCTTTGTTGGTTTTCCACAGCAGCCCAATTGGCTGCGGGTACTCGGTTGGAACAGCATAGCCGGTGTCGTTGGCATCAAAGGCAAGCCTATGCAGGCGGGATTCGCAGAGATCGTGGCGTTCATGCGCGCGCATCCAACCACCCTTCCACCCAAGCAAAATGGGCACATGGTTACCGGGCGGGAGTTCGCCGAGGGTGATTTGGTTGAGATTTTGTCCGGTCCGCTGGCAGGCGAAAAGCTGAACGTTAACAAGATCAAAGGATCACTGGCACATGGTTTGCTGGCCTTTGGTTTTGGTGCTACCGCTTCGATCCCCCTTGACAACTTGGGGAAGCTGGACGACTAATCCCCGCACTGTAGATCCGAACGGCAGCCACCATGTGCACGCATGGTTCACCTGAGATGGTGAGCAAGACGCCGAGCCGCGTACAGCACGTGATCCACCGGCACAGCCAAGAGGCGCCGCCGCGATATGTGGATCAAGTGCTGCGCAGTGACCCAAAAATGCACAGCCTCGGTCAATCGCCGGGGCATTTTTGTATCTGCCAGTGGCAGACGATCATCAAAGCAAACCAAGGTCAGAACCATGTAGCGCATCCGCACTTGCCACGCTTAAGCAAACCCTCGGACCGAAAGGCCGGGGGTTTTTGCATTCAGGGGTTAGCAAGCTCGTGAAACACCAAGCGTTTCACTGGGCGACCAACGTGAAACATCCCTGCGAAGAAGCGGAGGAACGGCCAAGCGGGTCCTTCCTGGGGCTCAAAATGTATGGTGGTGCGTAGCGTGTTTGATCAGAAGTTTTCCACGATTTTGAAAGGTTGCAGCGGTTGCCGCGATGAGCGAACCGGTTGACACACTATGCCCGACAATCAGTCACCCATTCCTAACACAGCCATGACCGTTGCTGCCGCTGCTGAAGAGCGCGGAATCAAACGGCAGGCGGTGGATAAGTATGTGCGGAAGGGCAAGTTGCGGGTTTGGATCGACCCAACTGATAAGTCGGGCCGTAGGCGATTGATCGATCTGGTTGAGCTGGACCAGGTGCGCGGTTCGCCATCGACCCTCCACGGCCCAGAACAAGATGAGCCTGATGACGACGAAACGGCAGCGCCAAACTCTGGCCGTCGCGACGCTGATACTCGGCGAGCTGAATACCAAGCACGCCTGCTGGAGATGCAGGTTGAAGAAAAAGAACGGCGGCTCATCCCAACCGATGAGGTTCGCGACGCCCATGAGACGGCTGCCAGTGACGTGCGTCGGGCCGTCGAGAGTTTTGCGATCCAGGTAAAATCCGACCCCAACACATCGCCAGCGATGCGCACCAAAATTGACAGTTTGATTTCAAGTACATTCGCGAGCATAGCCAGTGCCTTCGACAAGGCGGCTGGCTCCACGCAATTGCGTGGCGCTGCCATTGTGTTTGCGGCTCTGTGTGTTGGCTTCACCGTTCCCGAAAAAGTCGACGCAGCGACATGGGCTGAGCAGGCGGGTTTTGTGTTGCCTGATGGCGAGCTGGCGGGGCACGCGATCAATTGGGATGCTACTCCTTATGCGCGCAATGTGCTCAAAGCCTTGCACTCAACAAGCTACGTCGCGATACGGAAAAGCTCGCAGACAGGCCTCACCACAGCAGCCATCGCCTGGCTTGGCGCGATGATCGACCTTGAGCCAAACAACATGCTGTGCGTGCAGGCCACAATGCCAAAAGGCCGTGAGTTCGCCGAGACCAAGCTGACCCCCGCTTTCACCGCCACGCCTGCGCTGCGCTCTAAGGTGCGCGAAGAGAAACAGAACAGCCGCAAGGCATCCACCAACACCATCAAGCGCTTTGGCGGTTTCATGTTGAAGATTTGCGGCGGCAACAGTGCTTCTGATCTATCTGGTGGAACCTACAAATACATCGTGGCCGATGATGTGGATCAGTACCCCCAAGACCTGGATAAGCAGGGCGACCCAATGCAGCTCATCCGCGCGCGGCAAAAGTCGTTTCTGGCATCGGGTACATGGAAACGGCTTGTGTTGGGTACGCCAACATTGAAAGGCGCTTCGCGTAGCGATGCGGAGTTCATGGCGGGCGATCAACGCTACATGTCGCTCAAGTGCCCACACTGCGACACCGAACAAAAGCTGACCTTCGATCGGCTAGAATATGACGAAGGGCAGAACCCAAACACACGCATGATTTGCGTGTCTGGCTGCGTCATTGAAGAAACCGACAAAGCCGACATGCTCTTGGAATCCGCCGCCGCCAATGGCGGTGAAGGACGATGGTTCATCGAGAACGCCGAAAAGGGCCTGCACCCCAGTTTCCATGTTGATGCGCTGCATTCGCGGCTGGAAACATGGGACTCCATCGTGCTCGACTATCAGGCCGCCAAAGGCGACACGCTCAAGATGCAGGGGTTTTACAACCTCACGCTGGGCCTGCCGTATGAGGAAACAGGCGAGGGCCTTGCTGCGCCGGCACTGCATGCTGCCCGTGGCCCACACAATCGAGGCGAGCTGCCCAAAGGCCTCTACACTGCCACGGCTGGCGTGGATGTGCAGGGCAATCGGTTGGAGTTTGGCGTTTATGCTTGGGGCCCAGGTTCGCAGGCTGGCATGGTGGATGGAGCGCTCATCGATTTCGGCCAGATCGAGGGCGACCCGCAAGATGCCAAAACATGGCAAGCGCTTGATATCATCCTTTCGCGCTCATACGAAAACGACACGCACGAAACAGGTATTGACCTCACCGCAGTGGATTCAGGCTACCTGTCGCACCGCGTCTATCGCTACACCGCTGGACGTTCCGATGTGAACGCGGTGGATGGCCGAGGCGACCCGCTGATGCCGCCAACCGGAACACCGGTCAAACGCCCTTTTCGCAACGCCGCTGGCAAGCCAGTGGGCGCCACTATGCTGCATCCGGTGGGCGCCTACAATCTCAAAACCGATGTGCTGGGTGCCATGGCGCGAACGCTACATGAGGAAAGCCAACCCGGCACGGTTCGCTACCCTATGGACCTTGATCAGGCTTACTTCGAGCAAATGACATCGGAAACGCTTGTCACGCGTGTGAATCGTTCAACGCGCCAGGCCAGTCAGCTCTGGGTGAAAAAAGAAGGTCAGCCAAACGAGGCGCTGGACATCGCGGTTTATGCGCGTGCGATGGCGCATCTGTTGGGGATTTTCCGCTTCACGCCAGAACACTGGAAAAGCGTTTTCATCGACCGGTCCAAACTCCCAAGCGATGATTTTCCCGCGCTGGAACGCGCCTGGTTGGGCATGGCGCCCGAAGCACTTGACGATGCGCCCAAACGCGTATCCGCCAACGCACAGATGCTTGAGCGCATTCGCAAGCTTAACGAAGGACTAAACTAGGATGACCGGCACGGCCACCTATCTCGCCGAGGCAAAAGCGGCACTCCACAAGCTGCTCACCGGGTCAGCCGTCGTGGAGGTACGCACCGAGGCGGGAACCATGCGCTACAATGAGGCCGACCTCGAAAAACTTGAGTCGTATGTCAGCAGCCTTGAACGCGATGTGGCAGGCAAGCCGCGTCGCCGCGCCGTTGGGGCTCTCTTTTGATGACGTCTCTTGCTGCCACGTCGCAGGTGCTTGATGCTTCAGGCCAACCTGTTTCGGGCCAACGGATCACAGACATTCGCCGCAATGCGCTCATGGCTTCCTACTCGCAGAGTGCGTTTCGTGCGGCCAGTACCACCGACCAAGATATGGCAGGCTGGCGGCCAAGCCTTGCGAGTGCCGACGCTGACTGGAACCTTGAGCGCAATACGGTTGTGGCGCGGGTTACCGATCTGCTGCGCAATGATCCTGTGGCTGTGGCTGGACGTTCGCGGCGCACCGATATGGTGGTTGGGTCCGGACTTCGCTTGCAGGCCCGTGTGGATTACGCGGCGCTTGGTCTTGAACGCGATGACGCCAAAGCGCTCAACAAGGCCATTGAGCGCGAGTGGCGTACCTTTGCCAACGATCCCTTGAAGCGATGTGACGTCACCGGGCGTCATAGCGTTGGCGAGATGATGCGCCTGGCTGAAAAGGAAAGCTATCGCGGCGAGTATCTGATGGCCGTGCGGTGGAAGCCGAACAGCGGTGCACGATACGCAACGGCTCTGCAGCTTATCGACCCTGACCGGCTTTCCAACCCAAACTACAGCATGGACACCCCAGAGCTGACTGCAGGTGTGGAGCGTGATGCGGACGGCCTGCCCGTGGCGTATCATATCCAAAATGCCCACCCCGGCGACATCTTTGGTGTGGCGCGCGGTGATCAATGGTCATGGACGCGCGAGGCGCGCTTAACCCCATGGGGCCGTCCGCGCATCATCCATGGCTTTGAAGCCGATCGCGTGGATCAGACACGCGGTGTCCCGGATCTAGCACCTGTCATCAACCGTCTGAAGATGCTCACTCGCTACGCCGATGCTGAAGTGGCCTCGGCTGTGGTGAACGCCATGTTTGCCGCTTTCATCAAGACAGGTCACTCCCCCGAAGATGCAGCTTCCATGTTGATGGACGTTGATGATCACAAGCTGCGCGAACAGACCTATGAGAAGGTGAAGTTCAACGGGGTGCGCCTGCCGGTGCTAGCGCCAGGTGATGAAATCGAAATCCCCGACGCCAGCCGCGAGCATGGCGGCTTCACCAACTTCATGACTTCGTTTTTGCAGTCGATCGCATCCACGTTGGACCTGTCCTATGAGCAGTTGTCGATGGACTTTTCCAACACCAATTATTCATCGGCTCGCGCGGCGCTCAACGAGGTGTGGCGCAGCGTGGATCGCCGCCGCAAGGGCTTTGTATCACAGTGTGCCAACTGGATTTACATGGCGTTCCTTGAAGAGGCGCTGGACCGGTACATCCATGTGCCAGACGGACTACCAGGCTTTTGGGATGCCCCTGCTGCGTGGATGCGCTGCGAGTGGATCGGCCCAGGCCGAGGATTTATCGATCCAGTGAAAGAAGCACAAGGCGCCGAGTTGCGGGTGAACAACCTCACATCCACACGCACCATTGAAGCAGCGATGCAGGGCTATGATCTGGAAGAGCTGTTGGACATGCTGGAGCAAGAAAAAGAGATGATGGCCGACCGCGATCTAAGCGCTGCCGATCTGGGCTCCATGTTGGCCGTGCAAGCCCCAACCGACAGAGTACAGGACCAACGTCGATGACGCACAACCCGCTTGCCGGATGGACCGGCACGCCGCTTTTCTTGTGGGAGGGTGCCGCCAGTACAATGGCAGGCCACCTGGCCACTGTTGCCCGTGCAAGCGAGGCCCGGCGCACTGACAGCGTGTTAAGCCGCCTTGGTCAGGCGCTGCGCCTTTCAGCGTCAGCGGAACCGCCGCCGGAACTCAAAGCCGAAGCGCCTCATTTTCTAACCAACCCAGCCCGCCACGAAGGCGGGTTTTTTATTGCCGATCGTGTTGCTTACACGACCATAAGCGGGCCGCTTGAACGCACTGGCTGTTGGTGGGGCGAAGGCTATGATCGCATTGCCCAGCGCGTTTCCATTGCTTTCGATGATCCTGATGTCGATGGGGTGTTTGTGTCCATCGACAGCCCCGGTGGTCATGCATCTGGCATGCTGGAATGCGCGCAGCGCCTGCGCTCCCTGGCTGACGAAGCTGGAAAACCACTACACGCACATGCCCCTGCACTCATTGCCTCTGCGGCGTATGGGCTGGGCGTTGCTGCTGACACTTTGACCGTTGATAGCGATGCGATCTGCGGCTCGGTCGGCGTGGTGATGTTGCACGCAGACATGTCCAAGATGCTGGAAGACTGGGGCATCACCCTCACATCCATCCAGCATGGCGAGAAGAAAACAGACGGTAATTTTTGGCAGCCGCTTTCTGATCGTGCGCGCAATGATTTGCAGACGATGATCAATGACCTTGGCGATCGCTTCACAAGCCATGTGGCCGATCGGCGAGGGATGGACCAATCGGCAGTGATCGATTGGCAAGCTGGCGTGCAGATGGGGCCACGGGCTGTCACAGCAGGCATGGCTGATGATGTGGCGACTGAACCGGAAGCGTTTGCCGCCTTGGTTGCCAGTCTGTCGGGCGCATCCGGCAACCTCACCGAAAGAGATCCCGCCGGTGCCGGGGCCACGTCGCAAGACGGGCGCGCGCCATCAAACCCAAAACCCAAACAGCAAAAGGATGCTGACATGACATTGCGTGCACAGATGGCCGCAATCATGCAGGGCGAAGGCACAGCGGAAGAGAAAAACACCGCCATGCAAGCCCTGCTTGAGGCCAATGACGAGCCCGATACCGACGGAGATGAGCCGGAGGCAGCGGGCGATGATGAGGCAGATGCAGACGGCGACGAGCCAGATGCAACCGATGATGACGATGAAGCCGATGCTGAAGCTGATGACGCCGATGCTGCAACGGCTGGAGCCATCATCACACTGCCGGAAGCTAAGGGACGCGCTGACTATGCGGTCGAGCTTGCCCAGACGCCTGGCATGACCGTGAAGGCGGCGAAAAACCTGCTGGCCAAAGCTCCCAAGACCAAGGCCGGGCAGCTTGCCGGCAAGATGAGTGGTCAGGATCCGACCATTACCACCGGCACTGGCAAATCCGGCGCCAACGACAACCCGCTGGTGGCCATCGCGACCAGCCGTAAGGCCTCTGCGCGCCGCTAACTGGAGAACCTCCCATGACCACCGAGACTTACGCACCCGGCGATATGATCGTCGGAGATCATCCGATCCTCACCGAAGTGGTGACGATCACAGGCGCTGACCTGGAACGTGGAGCGGTGCTTGGCATCGTGACCGCCAACGACAAGCACGAGCTGGCCGCCGGCCAAAGCAACGGTGCGGAAACGCCCGCTGCTATTCTGGCAACCGATGCCAATGCCGCCAGCGCGGATGTTGAGGCCACGGTCTATCTGACAGGTGAGTTTGACGCGTCCAAGCTGATCTTTGGCGCAGGCCAAACCGCCGCCACCCTCAACAAAGCGATGCGCACACGCGGGCAGTCTCTGCGTGCTGTCACGCCGAGCTAAACGCCTGTCTTAGAGAAAGGACTCCTAAACATGGCACCGAACCTTTTTACCACACGGCATTTGATCCAAGCGCTTGGCGCAATGGATCGGCCAACTGCCGCCCTGCGCGACCGGTTCTTCACCCGTCGCCACTTCTCCACGACAGAGGAGATTGCCTTTGACAAGCTCAAGCGCCGTCGCAAGATGGCGCCTTATGTTGCGCCGCACGTTCCCGGCACTGTCCGTGAGTTACGAGGGCGCCAGGTGCAAACCTTCACCGCGCCATACCTGAAGCCTAAGGCGGCAATCAAGCCGGATGCAGCTCTGGTTCGCGCGCACGGTGAAGAGTTCGGGGCACCGTTGACCCCGGAACAACGCTACAACGAAACCGTTGTCCAGACCCTTGCCGATCAGGATGATGAAATTACGCGGCGCGAGGAAGCGCAGTGCTTTGAGGTTTTGACCTCCGGTTCTGTTGTGGTGTCCGGTGACGCCGCCGATGCTTATACTGTTGATTATGCGCGCGATGCAGCGCTGACGGTAACATTGTCCGGTGGTTCGCGCTGGGGCGAAACCGGCGTCGACATCCGCAACACATTGTCGGGCTGGGCCACACTTGTAGCGCAGAAATCAGGTGGCACTGTCACGCAGGTTGTGATGGGAGCGTCGGCTGCCGAAATCCTGACTGGCGATGCGGATATCCGGGACATCCTTGATAATCGCCGCCAAGCCACCGGTCAGATGGAATTGGGCCCGCAGAATGTCGGCGCGGATGACAATCCCATGGTCTATCTCGGGTCAATCGGACAGTTTGATTTCCATCTCTACAATGGCAGCTATGACGATGAAGATGGCAACAATGCTGTCTATCTCGACGAACATGGCGTCATTCTGGTGGCACCCAATGCCTTTGAAGGCATCATGGCCTACGGTGCGATCCAGGACCGCAAAGCTCTGCAGTCGATGTCGCGTTTCCCCAAGATGTGGGAGCAGGAAGACCCTTCGGTTGAGTTCCTGATGACGCAGGCCGCCCCTCTTGCAGTTCCGTCCGATATCGACGCTACAATGTATGTTGAGGTACGGTAATGGCTGGCAAGGCGAAGGGTGTCTGTCTGGCAGGCACAGTGGAGCATGACGGGAAGCGTTACGCGCCCGGCATGCCCGTACCGCTTCCCAAGCCTGAAGCCGAACGGCTCTTGGCAAAGCTTGGTGTTTGGGAGGGTGAGCCCGTTGAGAGCGATCCGATAACACTGCCGTCTGTACGTGGCGCAACGGGCCGGGCGTCTTCTGCCAGCTCAGGCTCCCTTCCGTCAGGCGCCATCGTGGTTTCCGGCGATGAGCTTGCCGCATTGGTATCCGACGCCATGGAGGCTGCCCTTCCAAAAGCAGTTGAAGCTGTGCTTGACGCCATGACATCAGATGAAGGTGATGGGTCTGAAACGCCGGACCTTTTGTCCGGCGCGGACGATACATCATCGGATGGTAGTGCAGCTGGCGAAGCGGCCAAAGATTAGGGCGAGGCTGTGAGCAACGCTTACGAACTGGCGGCGCGCGCGGTGTTTGATGATCCAAATATCTCGCGCGCGGCTGTCTATTTGCCACCTGCCGGCGATGACGTACCTTGCCGGGTGATTGTGCAGGCTGGCGCAGGATCGATCCAAACGTCGAACATGCCAGTGTTCAGCAACAAAGGTCGGGCTCTTGAGGTCTTGGCCAGTGTGCTGACCCCTACACAGGGTGGCGTTTTTCAAATCGGCGATGATGCTTGGAGAGTTGAGGGCGATCCGACCTACAGCGGACCCAATATGCTTGTGTGGCGATGCAACACGCGCCTGGTGGAAACCTGATATGGGCCTTGCGCTCAAGGCGGCTGTGTCTGGCCGTGTCAGCACAAGCGCACAGGACCGCGTGGAACGGATTGAGCGCGGTGCGACAGACGGCATGCGTGCCACGGTCAATCTGGGCAAGACACGGTTGCGCTCTGATGTGCGCCAGGCGGGGTTTGACGGCGGTGAACGTCTGTCCAAAACCTGGCGTGGCGAAACCTTCCCGAACCGTGGCGCATCTCTCAACGCCAGCGGGCTGCTCTATTCGAAGGCGCCAGCCATCATCGCTGCGCACGAAGAGGGCGCAACAATCCAGCCCGTCAACGGTTCGCGCTATCTGTGGATTCCAACCGACAATGTGCCGCGCCAAGGGCGTGGCGGAAAGTTGATGTCGCCGGGCATGGTTGAAGAGCGCTTTTCTGATTTCGATTATGTGCCATCGAGCAAGCCGGGTGTGTTTCTGGCCGTGGTTGAGGCGGTGCGACGGACCACCAAACGCGGACGCACCGGCTTTCGCCGTTTCTCCCAAGGTCGGGCCCGTCGTGGCGATGTGGCCGATACGGTGCACATGTTCACGCTTGTGCCGATGGCGCGCTTGCCCAAACGCTTGAAGGGGCGTTCCATTCGCGATGATCTGGCGGCCAACGCAATGCCGCGTCTTGTGTCCCAAGCCTTGGTGCTTTCTTTGCGGGAGGGTCGATAGCCGTGCCAACCAAGACCAGCGAATTGTTGACAACCCTGGCCGCAACCCTGTCAGCGGCAGACCATTGCCCGACGGTGGTGCGCAACCAGGTGCTACCCGCCGAGCTCACAAGTTTTCGCGATATCTATGCGTTCGCGACGCTCAACGATGGCGATGCACAGGTAACCGATCGCCTGCTTGGGACATCGATCGCGGATGGGCTCAATGAGATCGAGCACAATGCGATCCTGTTGCTGGCTTTTGAGGCCGCAGACGAGTCGGTGCGTGACAGTGTTTTCGATGATGCTCTGATAGCGATCGATGATGCGATCAAAGCCGATCCGACACTCGGTGTGAGCGATGAGGTCGATGTGGAGGTGACGGTGTTGGAACAAGAATCCGCGCTGTCAAACCCGACGACCGGCCTGGTGTTTCGCATCGCCGAGCTAACCGTGACGATGACATTTCAAAGCCCGCGCGCCTTTTAGCCGCGCCTACTTACAAGGACCATTGCCATGACCACACTTGCTTTGCCGCGCGGCAAGCAGGCCGGATCCCTGTTGCTGAAAGACGAGGCCGTTTACGGAACGGCACCGGCATCCGGCGATTACACGCCATTGCCGTTCTACACAGAAAACCTGGGCTCGTCAGAGCCGCTGGAGGATGATCCGGTCATCGGTGCCGACGAACACAATACGCGCGACAGCACCAAGGCTGCGCCGGGATTGATTTCCCATGGTGGCGATGTCGTGTTTCCTATGTGCCTGAACAATCTCGGCGAGGTCATGCGCTATGCCTTTGGGGCGCCAACGACCGTCGGTGCAGGTGCGGATAAAACCCACACCTTCAATTCAGGCGCTACATCACTCCCGTCAGCCGCCATCCAGGTGCCGAAAAAATCGGATGCGGTGATGGTTCACAAGGGCTGCGTTCTCTCAACGCTCGGTTTCGATTTTTCACGCTCCGGTGGCTACCGCCGTGTGAATACGAGCTGGCTCGGTCGCATCGATAGTCCAGAAGCCGCCGCGCTTGGAGCCGAGGGAACGCCTCTCGGCCTTCTGCAAATCCCCGGTACGCTTGGTACGTTGTCCGTCAATGGGGCGACGCCTGCTCATGTCATGTCTGGGCAGTTGACGTTCAACAGCGGCGCTTCGCCATTGGAGGCGATAACCGGTGATCGGGCTGTCAGTGCAGCGATCCTTGACAATCCGGCCAGTTGCGAAGGTCAGTTCGTCGTCCGCTTCACCGACACGGCTCTCTATGACGAAGTGGTGGCGGAAAATGAGGTGCCCATCGTCATCACTTTTGAGCTGTCGGCGACGCAATCGATCGCCTTCAGCATGCCGGCCTGCCGCCTTGGCCGGCAGCCTTTCGCGCCGATCTCCGGCCCGGGTGGCATGGAAGTGACCATGCCGTTCCGTGCAGCGCAAACGGCGGACGATCCCATGTTGAGCGTTGTCCTGAAAAACCAGATCGAGAGCTATTGATGCTTACGCTCGGAGCACCAAGCGCGCAAACAACTGTCACCTTGGCGAAAGGTGTTTCGGTCACTGTTCGGCCCGCAACAAGCGTCGATGTGTTGGCCGCTGAAGGAGAAGCGGCCCGCCTGATGAAAGCTGCCTTGGATGGTGCGGCGCTTACGGAAATCCTGCAGTTTGGCGTTAGCAGTGACGGACCCGATCTCAACCAAGCGCCCATCCGTGCAGCTTGGACCCGGTTTGTCATTGACGTGCTGTTAGCCGAGCAGGTTATTTCGGCCTGGGATGGCATCGGCGATGCATCCGGATCTCCCATCGCACCCAACCGGGCCGCTATCGCGGCACTTTTGCAGGATCCGGTGAGGCGCCGACCAATCATGACGGCAATTGAGGCCCCGCTCCATGCCGTGGAGGATGAGGCAAAAAAGTAGCGGCCCGCTGTCGCTGGTGGGCCAGCGGCGGCGGGGAGTATTGTGCAGGCTGCGCTGAGGTGGGTGCGGAATGCGCGACAACACAGCCGACTCGATGCTCGGCTTGGGATGCCCACCCAGCCACGGCAATCGGACTGACTGTTGCTGAAGCGGCTTGCCGTCCAGGTGCTTGGAAAATCACCATGAACGGTGCCGTTCAGGGCCTTGATTGGTCTGATATGATCCAGCGGGTTTGCGCTCATCAAGATCACGCCGTTGTGCGCCGCCTCATGCAAGCAGCCGAAGACGGTATCGTTCAAGGCGTTGCGGATCGCCAATCGCGCAGCGCCGCCCAACCAGCCACGTGGCACTAGAGGATTCAACGATATGGCAAGTCGCCGTAACGCCGGACAGGTAAGTCTGCGATTGTCGCTGGAGGATGGTGAAACCGTTCGCCAGGCCCTCAAAAACATCGGCAATGACGGCGAGCGCGCGTTGCGCGCGATCGAACGCGCCGCGCCGGACGCTTCGCAGGGCCTGTCGGTGCTCGATGACGCCACGCGCAACGTACGCGACCGTCTTGAGGGGATGGCGGGATCGGCGGGCGGGGCAGGGCGTGTCTTGTCGTCGCTCGGGCCCTTCGGTCTAGGAGCGGCGGCCGCAGTCGGCATCGCCGTGTCTCTGGCCGCTGCGACGCTGAACGCCGCCCGACAGATTTCTGACCTTCGACGTGAGGCTGAGCGGGCTGGCCAGAGT
The DNA here is from genome assembly GCA_039814945.1 of Pseudomonadota bacterium. Classification (GTDB taxonomy): domain Bacteria; phylum Pseudomonadota; class Alphaproteobacteria; order Rhizobiales; family MH13; genus MH13. The sequence goes on along the minus strand of JBCCAF010000016.1, from coordinate 17,571 downwards.
TTTGAAAGCTTTCAGGAACTGGCGGTAATCGCCAACCGTACTGGCATTCAAGTCGAAGCCCTCGCCGACGGCATGCGCGAACTGCAATTGCGGGCCGATGAATTTGTGCAAACCGATGGCGGAGCCGCCAAAGAGGCGTTTGAACGGCTTGGTTTTGATCGCGCATCTGTTCAGGCAGCGCTACAAGATGTCGATGGGTTCTTCGATGAGGTGCTTGGCCGTATCGGCGATCTCGACCGTGCTGCGCAAATTCGCGTGCTCGATGAACTGTTTGGCGGGACTGCTGGTGAACAATTCACGCGATTGCTCGATGAGGGTGTCCACAGCCTGGATGCTATGCGCCAGGCCGCGCGCGACACCGGGCAGGTTCTATCTGAAGAGGTTGGCGAGGAAGCTGAAGAACTGCGCCGCAAATACGATGAGGCGGCCAATATTCTAAAAGTCCAGATGCAAGAGGGTCTGGCGAACCTAATGCCTCTCATGACGGCCCTGGTAGATGGGGCGGGGCGTTTCCTTGGGCTGATCAACGATGCCGTCGAGGCCATGGGTGCCAGCGGAGGTGGACTTGAGGGGCGCTTGTCCTCGTTAGACCAGCGCATCGCCCTAGCCGAAGCGAATGAAGCGCGTTTGGTCGGTGGGCTAATGGGCGCCCCGCGCAACATTCAGGATGCGACACTGCGCGGGACAACCCGCGAAACATCATTGGCACAAATCCGCCGTGAGCTTGCTGACATGAGGGCGGAGCGTCAGCGGTTGTCGGACGATTTGGCACCCCGCCCGACAGAAATCACGATCACCCCAGATAGCGACGGTGATCTGCCGCCGCTACCGCCCGGCAATTCTGGTCGCAGCGGTACTGATCGCGAGGCGGATCGCCTTGAACGTCTGGCGGAAACCTATCGCCGAACCCTGGCGACGGCGATCGATATTTATCAGGCCAAGCTTTCCGAGGTGAAGATGTTGGCCGAGGCCAACCTTCTGACGCAGGAAGAGGCTTTGCGGATCGAGTTGGACCTCCGCCGCGAGTTGGATGACCAGCTTGAAAAAGAGCGGTTGTCCCGTTTGGCCGCTGCGACGGATGCGCAGTCGGGCGCCATACGCGCGCTTGAAGCTATCCATGCCGAGGCGACCGATGCGGCGTCTCAGGTCGAGCAGATGCTGACTGGCGCATTCAGTTCAGCTGAGGATGCGCTTGTCGGCTTTGTGACGACAGGAAAGGTCGAGTTTTCCGATCTGGTAAACTCAATCCTGGCTGATATGGCACGCATGGCCATTCGTCAGGGCATAACGGCACCTCTTGCCAATGTGCTTGGCAGCGTGCTTAGCGGCCTTGGCGGATCACCCATTGGGAGCCCACTGCCGCTGCGAAGTTATGAGGGCGGCGGGTTCACCGGTTTCGGCAGCCGGTCCGGCGGGATTGATGGGCGCGGCGGGTTTTTGGCGATCAATCACCCCAATGAAAGCATCATTGATCACACGCGTCCTGGTAGGTCCATGGCCAACTCATCGCACTTTCACATCGATGCACGGGGGGCCGCCCCCGAGGCCGTTGCTCGTCTGGAGGCCATGATCTTCCGGTTGCAGCAGCAACTCAATGCGATGCCGCACACGATCGCTGGCATGGCCAAGAATGGGACGATTAAACTGTGATCGAAGCGCCCGTTGTTTTGCCGTGGCCGACCAAGACTTTTGCGGCCGGCATGGTGAGGGCGCGTTTGCGGGACATCAGTTTGCGCGCCGCGAGCCCTCTGACCGGTTACAGCCATCCAACCAGCCCAATCGACAGCCGTTGGGTTATTGATGTCAGCCTTGCGCGCATGAACGATGATCAGTGGGAAGAGATTGAGGCCTTTTTTCTGAGCTTGCGTGGCGAGTCGAAATTCTTTCGGGTTCATGATCCACGGCGCTTGTATCCCAAGGGCGTGGCTGCCGGCATTCATTTTGGCAATAAGCGCGGGAATGCGGTTGATGAGGCCTGGTCTGACGGGACGAACTTTGATGACGAGACCGGCTGGACGGACGCAAGTTCAAGTGCCTCAATTGCTTCGTCGGCGGCCATGGGTGCGACGCATGTGCTGCTGTCAGGCCTTGTGCCGGATCAGCTGATCGCGGTGAACAAAAACGATCGGATTGGCCTGCACGTCTCCAGTGGTCGGGGCCTGATGTACGCGGCTGTCAAAAGCGCGCGCTCCGATCCTCAAGGGCGGGCGTTGGTTGAGATCGCGCCGGCGCTGCGCATGGGTGTGACGGCTGGTGAGCGCGCGAATTTCGTCTACGTGTCCAGCGTGTTTACAATCCAAGGGGATAAAGCCCTTGAAAACACGCCTGGCGGGACAACGTCGATTGGCAACACAGGATTCACGCTCACTGAGGTTCCTGAAGCTGTTCTGGCGGCGAAGGGCCTGCCTGTCTGATGCCCAAGATCAGTGCGGCGCTGAAACAGGCGCTCCGCCAACGGGCTGTTCGCCCGGTGCGCCTGGTCGAGGTCGATCACCCTTCGGGCTTGTTCCATGCGTGGAACGGCATCGGCCAGCTTGAATATGACGGCAAAACCTGGCTGGGGCCGGGGTATATCGGCGCGATCTCTGGGCTGCGCTCGACCTCAACGCCCCAAATCACGTCCATCACGGCGCAGCTTATCGTAACGCCAGAGGCCTATGAGCAGCTTTCCGATGCGGTGAGGGGTCGAGCCATCAAGGATTGGCGCGGCGCGCTCAATGATCAACATCAGGTCGTCGGTACACAGCTGCTCGGCACCTACATCATGGACACACAAACCAGCAGCATCACCGATGATGGCAACTATGTTGTTTCGATTACCGCACAGGGTGGCATGCACATGATCGAGCGCGCCAACCCGCAATACTATTCGCCTGAAGCGCTGAAGGCTGCCTATCCATCGGCGACCGGCGCGGACCTCCTGCACCTTATGGAAAACAAAGACGACACGTGGAGGGCAAGCTGATGGCCTGTGCGCTTGCTGATCATGCCGCAGATGTCGCTCACAGACACGCGTCTGCCATTGATGGCCCAGCAGAAGCGCACGAATGCTGGGTGTTTGCCTCAGCCATTGCCACAGAGATCACAGACAGCGATGTGGCGGCACCGTTTCTTTGGATCAATGCCGAAGGTGCGCTTGGGATCATGGAGCGCGAGGGCGGGTTTGCCCGCTGTTATGCCAAGCACATGAAGCGGCTCGGCTACGCCCGTGTAACCGCAGAGGATGCGTCGCTTGGGGCCTTTGGCATTGTGCGCGGTCTTAAGACAGTTGCGGTGAAAGTCGATCCCGATTGGTGGCTCGCCCGCACCGACACCGGGACCGCATGGCTGCCCAACACGTCGATTATGGGGGCACGATGCGCAAGCAATTGAAGGTTCTGCTGCTCGCCACCACGATGCTGGTTGCGCCTGCATCGGCCAAGGCAGACCCGATCATCACGCCGACAATTGCATCAGCTCTCATTTCTGCTGGGCTGAGTAGTGCGGCAGCAACAGCCATTGGTTCTGCTGTTAGCGCCGTGGTGACCGCCGTAGCCCTGACAGGCGTGCAACAGGTGGTAGGTGGTCTGTTCGCATCCGACGCAGATCGCGCCACGGTCAGTTCGTCTGTTGTGAGCACCGGCTCAACCAAGCTGACCACTCGCCAAGCTTTGCCAGCCCAAGTTGAGGTGAGGGGGCGTGCCATTGTTGGCGGCGCTGTCAACTTCCAGGAAGTGGACCCGCCTTATCTGACTATGGGCCTGATCCTGGCTGGTCACGCGATTGATGGCATCGACTATGCCCAAATTCTCGACAATCAGGTCACCTTCGATGCTGACACCTATGAAGCCCAGGGTTCGCCCTACAACACCGGCTCGACAGTCTTCCTGAAGGGTCATGTACGGTTGGGAGAAGCCAGCGAGACGGTCAGTCCGCTTTTGCTTGGTCGTTATCCGAACGTCCTTGAGAGCTTTGCCACGCCCGGATGGGCGAGCGCTGTCCTTGAGGCCAAGTACGGCACCAGCCAAGACCAGCAGAAAGAACTCTACGGCTCCAATTTTCAGGTGCTCTGGTTCGTTCGCGGCAAACCGATCTTCGATCCGCGCCGCGATGCCGTTCTGTACTCGGAAAACCCCGCCCTTCACATTGCCGACCTTCTACAGTCGGATTGGGCCGGACAAATCACCGCCGATCAGATCGACTTCGACTCCTTCGCACGCGCCGCCGATCACTGTGACCAGAAACTGCCGACGCCGGATGGTGAAGAGCCGCGCTATGCGCTCAACGGCGCGCTGCAACGTGACGCCAATTGGCCCGATGTTCTTGGCCAAATGCTGACCTCTTGTCGCGGTCGGTTGACGCTGAACGGCGGCAAGATCGGATTGCGCGTTGGCGTGCCCGAAGAGCCGGAACTGACGATCTCTCAGAACATCATTGCCGGTGGCTTTGAGATGGTTGGCGGTACGCCGCGCGCTGACCTGGTAAACAAGGTGCAGACGCGTTTCGTTTCGCTGGATCGTGAGTATGAAGCGGTGCTTGGACCTCTGGTCCAGGATGATGAGGCCATTGCCGCCGATGGGCAGGTCTATGAGAAGGGGCTTGATCTGCCCTTTGAGATTTCACCATGGCGGGCGCAGCGCCATGCCCATGCTTTTCTGAAAGATGCCCGGATCGGACGCGCAGCCCGCATACCGATTGACGGCAACACTGTCGAGGCATGGGAGGTGGAGCCCGGGATGGTGGTGCGCACCTCGTTCACGTCACCAATCCTGAAACGCCATGACGGGGTTTGGATCGTGGAGGAGATCGAGCCGTCCGACGATCTGAGCATCTCTGCCCTGCGTCTCTCCGAGTACGACCCGTCGATTTACGCGATCCCTGCTTATCAACCGTTCGAAGTTGAAGCCATCAATGTTGAGGCCGCTTGATGCCAATGTACTATGAGGCCACCAACGGCGCTGATTTCAAGTCACGCGCTCAGGCACAGCTTGCGCCGATCTTTGCTGATCAGGCAGCGGTCAGCGCCTGGGATGCTGGCACCGTTCAAGCCATCATTGTTGGCGCGCGGCTCTTTGCCCGTGATGACAGTGACACCCTGTCTATTGCCGATGGAATCGTGGTCCATGTTTCCAATGACAATGTGCGGTTCAAAGCCGATGTTGACCTTCAGAATGTTCGCATCCTGCGTTCGGATGTGACGGTTCAGCCAACAACAGGTCTCTCGCTTGGCGATGCCTATCTGCTGATTGGCGCACCGTCTGGAACGGACTGGGCGAGCAAGCAGGACAGTCTTGCGATTTGGACAGGCCTGGGTGGCGGTTCCTGGGTGTTTCTGTCGCCCTGGGCGGGCTTATTCCTTGCTGTGGAAGAGCCGGACATGGTGTGGCGCTATGCCCCTTCCGGCCAGTGGCAGCAGGTGCCCGCCATGTCCGGCGCGCTCAGAGTAACCGGCATCCAGTTTAACGGGCTCATCCCTGTCGAGAATGAGACCACCACAACGCCGCCAACCGCGACCGATGGTGTGGCCTATGTGGTTCCTGCTGACGCATCCTCGCCTTGGGATACCAAAGCCGGGCAAGTGGCCATCGGCAACGGCACCGGCTGGGATTACTCTGCACCCTATGAGGGCTTCACAGTCTGGAACAAGGCGCTTGGTCGGCAGCGTGCTTATCAATCTGGTGGCTGGGCTGATACAAGTGCTGTCTCGCCGTACACGTCACGGTCCTACCGGACATCAGGCCTCACTGGCAGCCCTCCGGCTGCCACTGGCGCGATAGTGGATGAGTTCACTCACACGCTGCTTTCAGCCGACAGCGGGGTCCGTATCCACATTCAGGGGAATCAAAACGAGGGGCAAGTTGCCGTCTTCCGTGACGGCCTCACAACACCGGTCAGCAATCTATGGTCAGAAGGCGGAGCCGAAGTGATGCGCTCCTCATTAACGGTGGAAGATAGGCCTGGTGACACGCTGCCCCACACTTATCGCGTGCGTGCGCTTGGGGGCACCTTCACCCGCGTAGCCATTGAAATCATGGACGTTACCTGATGACTGCTCACCCTCTCGACACGATCATCCAGACCGGCAATCCAGTCTCCAAGGGAGACTTGAAGGATTATGCCCGGAAGACGTTTTTGGCCGACAACGCCGCCCATGTGGCCAACACTGATTTGGCTGGGACGCTATTTGTGCTGTGCCCGGTGAGCACTGGTCTTGGTCTGTTTGTCTATGACAGCACCGACACGATCAGTGCGCAGGATGTTGCCGCAGGTGTTCTTCGGTCCAATGATGATAGGGTTTACAAACGCGATGTTTTGGCTGCTGAGGACATCCAGGGTCTGGTGCTAGCGGCAATTACTGGTGCTGGTGGCCTTGATGCTGCGCATATCTCCGCTGGAGATGCAAACACCCTTCTGGGGAGAAACGACACCGGCTCTGGCGCAAGCCTTTCCACTGGCAATTTGGTGGCCTTGTTGGATGGGTTTCTAGGTGGGGCAAGTTGGCGCACGGCATCGGCGGCATTCGATGCAAGTAAGGTGCGTGCGCTACCAGAAAACCGGTGGTCTGGGTACGCAACGTCGTATGTTCTTATGGCAGATGGGCGTGTGCGGGCGGCAGGCATTGGAACGGCATCCGCCAACGGCATTGAATCTGGCAACAGCGCTGACCGCTTCATGGCTGTGGGCACAGAGGGCGGCGCTCCTGTATTTTCCAAAATTTGGTCTGGAGGGGCTCAGTGCTACGCGCTGGATGAAAATGGCCACCTTTGGTCGATGGGCCGCAATCAAGAAGGCCAGCTTGGGTTGGGTGATACGGTCAATAGACCCTCATTCAATGAGATCGAGTTTTTTCGCATCAACGGCCTGACGGTTGTTGACGTTGCGCTTGGTTTGGAATCGTCCGCCTCTGAAAGAGGAGCAACCTTTGCGGTGTTCCTGGCCTCCAATGGCAAAGCCTATTTCACTGGTATCAATGACCTTGGTCAGGCGGGAGTAGGCACCTTGACCGCTGCCACCGCTCCGGTTGTCTGGGGTTCATCGCATACCGCAGGCGGCGTCACCAACATCGATAAGGTCTGGGCTTTTTGTTCTAGCAACAACGGTGTTGTTCTTGTCTCGCGTTCAAACGGTGATGTTCTTGGGGCTGGATATGATGCCTTTGGCGCGATGGGGCTGGGCAGCGGGCCAGTTTCGCGGCAAACCCCTGCCAAATTAACCGCCGTCTCAAATGTTGTTCAGGTGGCTTCCAACGGTGCAACGATTGCCTATCGCGTCAACGACGGAACCTTAAAGATCGGTGGCCTGGGTTCATCCGGGGAGCGAGGGGACGGAACCACAGACACAAAGACCACTCCGGACTACAGCTTGCAAACTGTCAGTTTAGGTGGCGCGTGCCTCGACGTTCAGATGCATCCGACCAACACCAACGGTTTTGTTGCCGCAATTGTCGAAACAGCCATTGGTGAGCGCACATTAAAAATGTGGGGGGCCAACAGCTCAGGCCAGTTGGGAACCGGAGATACAACTCTTAGGGTGGTGCCATACGAAACAGTGGATGCGTGGAATGGCACTGTTGATGAGGTTTTCATTGGTGGTGGAGACCAAACGGCGTCTGTTTTTGTCAAAGTTGGCCAGTCGCTTTACTCTGTTGGATACAACGGAAATCGCAATTTGGTGCGATCAGGAACTGGGACAAGCAATGCGGCTAGCTTCGGGTTGGTGTCTGGGCTCCGAGGTGCGATTGAGGGCGTTCACTGCCCTGGATACAGCACTCGTGGATCATTGTTTGTGAAGACAGATCAGGCCGTTTTTGCAGGCGGACCAAACTGGAATGGCAAACTGGGCATCGGCGCGAGCCAAGACATTTTGGTTTCTACTCTGCAGGAAATCGAAACGCCTAACCCTACCACGATCAATCCCATTTACACGCCTCCCGAGTTTACTGTTGCCACTCTTCCATCCGCTGACGCCTATGGCAAAGGTGTCCAGGTTTTTGTCAGTGATGAGACCGGCGGCGCTGTCACCGCCTTTACCGATGGCACCAACTGGCGGCGCGTCACTGATCGGGTCATCGTTTCCTAATGTTTGGGCTCACCGTTAGCCTAACGACACGGGCGCCGCGACCAGCGCCTGGTGTGTCCTGGTCGGCTCCATCGTCAGTCTCTTTTGAAGGATCAGCCTCAATAGAGGCAAATGCTCGTGTTGCCCAGCGCGTCGAGGTTGCTTTTTCTGGAGCGGGCTCCCTGACAGCAACAGTGGCATCGGGCGGCGGCTTTTCTTCCGGCTTTGGCTCAGGATTTTCAGGCGGCAACAATGCGTCTGACAATCGCGGCTTCAACAGCGGTTTCTCAACCGGCTTCAACTCATCCAATCGATAGGATCGCGCATGAGCGACACGTCAAACTATCTTGAAAACAAGATGCTCGACCATGTGTTGGGCACAACACCTTTTCCGGCACCATCTGCAGTCTATGCGGCTTTGTTCACATCGCCGCCCAACGACGCCGGCGGCGGGACTGAGGTGTCCGGGAATGGTTACGTTCGACAGCAGGCCACGTTCAATGGAGCGTCAGATGGCGTTGCCTCCAACAATGCCCTCGTGGAGTTCATTCCATCGGGCGGCGATTGGGGAACTGTAACGCATGCCGCTCTTTTCGATGCCTTGACCGGCGGGAACTATTTGTATGGTCGCGCGCTGACCGCAGCCAAGGTCACCGCTGATGGTGACCCGGTGCAGTTTCCGTCCGGCTCGCTCACCGTAAGCCAGGACTGATCATGACAGCCAAGACAACAGCAGCCCTCAACACGCAGGCCGACACAACACTCGCTGACAATACAAACGGTGACATCTCCGAAGGCGATGTGCGCACCATGTCCAAAGACTTGGCCGACAGCATGGTCAACGGGAAGAGCACTAAGGCGTTGGAAGTCGGTTACACGGCAACCCCACCCTCGGCTTTGGTGATCTCCAGCGGCACACATGTTCCAGATCCCACACTTGGCAACATCCAGGACGTGACGTTCAACGGGGCGTTCACCTTCGATCCACCTGCAACGGCAGGTTCTTACGCAATGCGTTATGACGTGCTGATTGGAGCATCCGCCGGAGCGGTGACGTTTGAAGCGTCTGTCTTGGTGGATGGCGATGACCTGAGCACAACTGATGGTGATCGTTTCCGCATGTGGATCGACAAGGGGTTCGGTGCAACCACCATTTTCATAAAGGCTCTCCAATGACACAGCTTGCTCTACTGAAAGACGGGAAGCTTGTTTCTGGCTTCAAGCGTGTTGCCATTGGCGTTCGTTTCACGCTTCCTGATGGCCGTTTGGTCATGGGAGCGGGTGATGGGTGGCAGATGGATGGCTACGCGCTCAAAGTGGTGCGCACACCAACCGTTCCCTCCGGTAAGCGACTGACCAAAGCGATCAAGATGATCAGCGGCAAGCCGACCTACGTGCTTGAAGACATCCCCGCTATTCCCCGGCGCACCATTGGAGATTTCCGCGAGTTCATGGACCTGTTTACGCCAGGCGAACAGTTGGCGATTGCGGCTGCTTCGCAGCAAAGTCCGCAGATCAAACTCTGGTATGACAGGGCAATGGGTGGTGACGTTCCGCTTGATCACCCCGATACGATAGCTGGTGTAGGCGCCCTTGTGACAGCCAACCTGATCACGCAAGAGGCCCATGATGCGGTCCTTTCCGCTGACTACAATGCCGGGAAAACAACACGGGTGGACAACTGATGTTTGCGTTGGGATTTGTTGGGCGCGGTGGCCGGGCTGCCAACTCTCCCGAGGGTCGCTATTGGAAATTGACCAACGATGCTGGATTGAACAATCGTTGGGAGCTGAATTCGACGAGTGCATCAGATGCTGGGGTGTTTGAAAGTTCCGATTTGACAGGGACTGACATTGGAGCAGGGCTCAACCCGCCTGATGGTCCCGCGCCATTGCAGATAGCGATGAGGCTTGCTGATGGATCATCTACGGTGGAAACCGCAAGCGTTGATGGCAATCCCTTTGACGGTGAGGATCTCTACAGTCTGGACACGTCTGTCGCTGATTTCTGGATGGATTTTGGCGAGGGCAGAATGATTAGGTCGATGCACTATCGCGCCGGTAGTTCGCTGCGATCACCAACAAGCATGGGTCTCTATCACTCTGCCGATAATATCACGTGGACGCTTCATGCAACCTTGACCAACGATTCACGCCACACAACGCCGTTCTGGCGATCCATCGTTGAGGGCGGAACGATTGCTGCTACCGGCTCATAAGCGGTGTAATGACCCATATCATGTGGAGTCAGACGCAAGGCAAGCGGTACGGCACCACCGAGCCAATCGCAGCGTACGGTCAGACGATCCCGGCAGGCTTCGTGTTTCAGGTCAGCGTGCCGAACTGGATGCGCTGGCCGATCGATCCGCACGATCCTGACTGGCTCTGGGCGTCCCTCTGGCATGATTGGGCCTTGAAACAGGGCTGGTCGAAGCTGCGCGCAAGCGCGCTCATGGCCCGTGCCCAGGCCGACAGTTTCCGATGGTGGCGATGGTGGTGGATACCGCCGACCATCGCCGGAACCTTTGTTTTCACAACACTCAGCCCGCCTCTCAGGCGGGTTTTTTCATGGGCGCTTGGCTCTAGGCCACGGCCCGACCGCGAAGGCTGAAAGGAACCTCCCATGTTTGATCAAACCGTCAAGGACGTGCAGATCGCCCTGCGCCGCGAGGGCATTGACCCCGGGCCGGTCGACGGGATCATGGGGACGCTAACCAGGTCAGCCATCTTGAACTTTCGCCAGCTTGAAGGCTTAACCGGTGGCGGAACGATCGACCCGACACTTGTCCGTGCCCTGATGGGTGGCAGTGCTCCGACTGCCCTGGCAAGCCAGCCAGAATGGCTTCGCCTGGCGATGGCGCTGCGCGGCACCGATGAAATTCGTGGTCCACGAAACTCCAGCACCATCATGGGATGGGCTGAAAATCTCGGCATCTGGTATCCCGATGACGAAACGCCCTGGTGCGGGCTTTTCGTGGCGCATGTCATATCGACCGTGTTTCCCGATGCGCCGCTTCCCTCGAACGTGCTCGGCGCACAGCAATGGTTGAAGTTTGGCCGCAAACTGGACGGTCCGGCGCTTGGCGCCGTGGTGGTGTTCTGGCGTGGCTCGCCGCGCAGTTGGAAGGGGCATGTCGGGTTCTACTATGGCGAGACCCGCAGCCACATTCTTTGCCTCGGCGGCAATCAATCCAACACGGTGAACATCACCCGGATCGCGAAGAACCGCTTGAAGGGGTATCGCTTCCCGACTGATGTGCCACTGCCTGCCATCGGTCCGATCTATCGCGATGCGCAAGGCAGGATCTCGACCAATGAGGCGTGATCAGGAACCGGCCAAGCCTCGCCGCCGCTTCTCCAAGAGGATCACGGTCGCGGTCATGGTGTGGGGCATGGTGACGACCTGGCTTGCCATGTTTCTCACGCCGGACCTTGCCGCCGTGGTCATCCCAACAGCGGCAGGTGCAGTCACCCTGTCGTTGGGTGCGTATATGGGCGCCGGGCATGCCGACTATCGAGTGGCTCAAACACAGCCGTCATTCGAGGGCCAATCGTGTTCGGCGTCGGCTATGTCCCCAGGCTTACCCATGTCGCTTGACCCAATGGAGGAGCGTCATGATCGGGCTGGGTGACTCTATCAAACTTGGGGCAGGGGGCATTGCCGGCGGTGCTTTGGCTGGCGGGCTTGTCTGGCTGTGGTTCACCGTGATCGTGGTTCCTGGCGTTGAGGATGAGTTCTTCAAAGCAGGTGAAGACCACTGCCGAGCCGAGGTGGCTAAGGAACACGAGGCCGAGCTGGCGCGCCAGCAAGAGGCCAACGATGCGGCCCTTGCCGAGGCGCGCGAGCGTGAACGCGAGCTGGCTGAGCAAGCCGACACCTTCAACGAACAGCTATTGGATTTGGCCAATGCGATCACGTCTGACGATTCCTCTGCTCGCCTCTGCCTTGGTGCTGAGCGCGTGCGCGACCTCAACGCAATTCGTTAGCCAGGCGCCGACGCTCGATCCGCCTCCGGTCGCCCTAGCTCAGCCTTGCCCATCACCAGTGAGCCTGGCTGACGGAGATCTGTTGGCAGGCGAGGTGGCAGGGCTTTGGGGGCGTGATCGCGTGTCTTTGGTTCGCTGTCGCGACCGGCATGGTGCCTTGGTGGAGTATTATGAAAGCCGCGATGCGGCCCTGCGAGGGGGGCAATGAATGAACGAAGCGCCACATATGGCGCCTGGGCCAACCGTTCCAGGTCCGCCACCGCCCAATGGCTTCACGCGCATCGTTCGGCGTCTGATGTCAGCAACATCGGGTCTCACGTTCTTCGCCCTGGTGATCGCCGATGCCCTGGCCCTTGTGCGTGAAATTCCGTTCCAGCTCTATGCGCTGTTGGCGGTGATGGCGATCTTTGCAACGCAAGCCGGGAACAATTTGCTCGACAAAATCATGGGGTCAAGACGATGATGACGAAAGCGCGCGCGCACGAAGCTTGGTATCACACGCTGCCGATGTTCCTTCGGTGGATCATCGCATCCTGGCTCATCACGGCGATCATCGTGGGGTCGGTCGAGCTGAACAAGCCGCTTGCTGTGTGGTTGCTGCCATCTTGGCTGGTCTTGGGAGACGTTTCTATGGAGGTTCCTGATCATCGGTTCGGAGAGGATCCCGACGTGTCTTTTTATCGCGACCCTTGGGGTAACCTGCAGGGCCGGTATGCCACTGATGTGTTGCGCTTGGGTGATCGGCCAGGCAATGAGATTTGCCGTCCGTTCGGCTCAGCCACGTATCAGGATCGACCAGGCGCGAATGTCTTCAACGGCAAGCTGTCTGACTTCTTGGAGGGTTGTCCGCTTCCGTTCCCGCCTGGCACCTATGAGATGCAACAGCAGCGATGGCTAACCGTGTGGGGTGTGGAAAAGGTGATGCCGGTGCATGTGGTGCGTTGGACGATCCACCCATAGCTTGACCACTGCCACCGTGCGCGGGCTATGCTCTGCGCATGTGCAATCTCTATTCCATGTCCAAGGGTCAAGCCGCCATTCGTGAGATGGTGGGTCTTTGGAAAGACGAAACGGGCAACCTGCCGTCACTGCCTGGCATCTTCCCCGACATGCAAGCCCCTGTGGTGAGCGAAGGTGAGGGCGGTCGCGTCCTCTCCATCCGCCGTTGGGGCCTGCCGACACCTGCCTACTATTTGAAGGATAGGAACTACGACAAGGGCATCACCAACGTCCGCAACACCAAGCTGCCTCACTGGCTGCAATGGCTGGGGGTTGAAAACCGTTGTGTGGTTCCCTTCACCAGCTTTTCAGAGCCAGGACCGGACAAGAAACCCGTCTGGTTTGCACTTGATGAGACCCGACCGCTGGCGTTCTTCGCTGGCGTCACCGTCCCGCAATGGACCTCTGTGAGGAAGGTCAAAGACGGGGAAACGACAGACGATCTGTTTGCGTTTCTAACAACTGATGCCAACGCCGAGGTGGGTGCGATCCACCCCAAGGCCATGCCGGTCATCCTCACGTCTCCCCAGGAAATCGAAACGTGGCTCAGCGCTGACACGCCCACCGCGCTGACGCTTCAGCGTCCGTTGCCAGATGGCTCGCTGAGCATCGTTGCTCGAGGCGAGCGGCAAGACCCGCCCAAGGAGTCTGTGTCCAAAGTCGCGCAAACCGATCTGTTCTAGTGCGGGCTCGATCGCTCCAGCCACAACATCTAGCGGCTTGACCAACCCCCCATTTGTTCCGCTTATGTTCTCATCATGAAGGAAAGCGAAATCCGCACATATGAGACGTGGCAAACGCCGGATGGAAACCGGGGTTCGGTGGTCATTGATGCTCCGGACTTTGAAATTATCATTTCGTTTGATGATGAGACGGCATTGCGCAGATCAACCAGCCTTTCGCGGACCGATGCTAGAGCGATAGCTGGCGCAGTTTCGGCGTGTATTGCGAGGGAAGGTGGCAGCCATGGCCGGTCACAGGCGGCCTAGAAAGCGCATTCCCTACGTCCCAGCACAGACCAGACATCGTATCGCACAGGCCGCGCTCCATCTCCTCGGGCAGCTTGAAGAGGTCGCCGAGCTCGTTGAGAGAGACACGCTCATCTATCGCCAGCTTGAGATGCAGTCGAAGTCGCTCAAGACATTCAGCAATCTCATGCATGACGCACAGGGCAGGGGTGATCAGCTATAGTTTTTGAGCCTCATCCTGAGCGCCGCAGCAGAGGTAAGATACTTAGCCGCACGATGTCATACCAAATGTCATACAAAACGCCCTACATCGGTTAGGTGCGGACGATTTAAGTTATTGAAATATATGCAATTTCAGACTGGAACGAGTCTTCTCGACCGCACCATATCTTTTGAGATAGCATATATCTATCAATGTCCTACGTCTTGGTTTGGCGGGGCGTCCCCCAATTAATCCCCCATAAGGACTGTGCTGTCCTGCTCGCCTTGTCCCATCGCGGCGGTGAGAATGGCGTGCCGTGCTGCGGACGTGAACGATGTCTAACCCCAAGTTTCAGTACCGTTAAATTGGCGTTTCTCTAATGAGATGAACCGCTACCCGAATTCGCCGATTTACCGACTGTAGACCTGAATCCTTTCCCGCGCCTTGGGTTTTGGCTCACCCTCGTCGTGAAATCAGGCAGCATCCTTCTGTTGTTTCTGATCTCTTTCGCAGCGTATCCTCAACTGTAAGCTGCCGGTAAGGTGCTCCCCTATCGCTTCACCAATGTCGAAGCCGGACGTACGCTGCTACCTATTGCACAACCAAGTGCGGGGGTTGCCACTTCAAGAGCAAATGCACACCCGCCGTGGAACGTTGGGTAAGGCGCTGGGAGCATGAGGGTGTCATTGAAGCGACACTGCAGCATCTCAATGATGCGCCCAACAGCATGAACATCCGGGGACGAACAGTGGAATACTCGTTCGGCACCATCAAGGCCTGGAGGGGAGCTACGCACTTCCTGGTGAAAGGCCTCAAGTACGTCGCAACAGAGATGTGCCTGAGCGTTCTCGCCTACAGTTTGAAGCGCATGACCGCAATCATGGGGGTGAAGCCACTTATTGCAGCAATCCAGTCGTGATCAATATCGCACGTCATTGGGTTTGCTGGCATCGTTCGACCATCCCCAGAAGCCGTTTCCACACGGCTGCGGGATTTTCCGAAGGTCCGATAGCAACCAAACCAATGCTCGAAGCCGGCACGCGAACAGCCGGTGAGCGGTCTTTTTTGCGATCGGAGAACTGGACACGACGCCCTATCGCCTATCCAGCGTCTCTCTTTTGTGGGCTCTGCACGTCACTGGCCATCAACGGTTTCTTCGATCAGCCGCCATCTTACAGGATCAGCGACCCATCGATTGATGTCGGATTCGCGCCAGCCGGCGCCGTTTATGCTGATGCGCAGCTGGGCGGGGAAGGTGCCCTCGGCGATTTTGCGGTAGATGGTGGATCGGGACAGGCCGGTTCTGTCGAGGACGGTGCTGAGGCGGATGATACGGTCTGGTGTCGGCATGGCGGCGCTGGCTCTGACTGCTGGTTTCTGAGGGTTCCTGATCCAGACAGGCGCTCGCTGGGGCGTGTGGCAAGCGTCGTTTGAGTGTCGTAGCCCCCTGGCGCAGGAACGGCGGCAGATCGGCGGGGTGTCAGCGGCTGAGGCCGCGACCCCGGCCCATGTCGAGCCCGTGACAGAAGGCGAGTTCCTGGCCGAGACGGCGGCCGGTTTCCATCTGGGTGCCCAACTCCCGTTTGCGGTTGGGGAGCAGGGATTCCAGCTGCGGATCGCGTTCCAGGCTCTTGGCCATGGCGCCCATGGAGGCGCGCGTGGATCGGTAGCCCGACATGTCGCCAGCCCGATACTGGCGTTGGCTGCTGGTATCGAGATCCTGCCAGCGTGCGACGAAGCGCTTGGCGTGCAGAGCAAGGTCGTCACGTTCCATGCGCCGTTCGGTTTCCAGATAGAGTGCGCGGACGGCACGGCGAACCTTGCCGGTGCCCGCTTCACCGGCGAGACTGTTGTCCTTGCTGTACGCAGCCTCCGCATCTTGCCAGCCATGGGGTCGAACCTCCTCAAAGGCGCGGCGAGCTGCACCGAGTTCGCGTCGCTGATCGTCAGGAGGCGTTAGACCCTGACCCTTGGCCTCCAGAACGGCCTCGCAGGCGCGAGCATGGCGGATGAGCGCCCTGGTGCGCGCCCGCCGCAAGGCCCCCTCGGGATCATTGGCTGAAACGGGTCTGGCCCGTCTCTCGCCCACCGGCTGAGTGATACCACCCGACCCGGTAAGACTCGCGGCACCCACATCTTCCCTTTCCGGCTTCGGCTCGGTCTTTGCACCGGACGCCATGGTGCCGTCAGAGTTCAGACAGTTGAGTACGCCGCCGATGCGCTCACGCACAGGCTCCGGCACGATGGTGCGGACGACCTCGGTGACACGGTCGCGGAACGAGATGCCGCGCCGCTCAGCAAAGCTTTGCGCTGGGTTCAACTGGTCGTAATCGGTGGCCATATAGTCGGTCGCCATGTCCTTGGCGCGGTCGCGTGACAGGGTGCGGACAAGTTGGTTTTGATTGACAAAGTCGTCTCTGCCGTAGTGCAGGTCCATGCCGTCACGATGACGCGACAGGGTGACATAGCTGCCATGGGCATCAAGACCGGGCGTCGCCAACACATGAGTGCGATCCACCGTCATGCCTTGGGCTTTGTGGATGGTTGCGGCGTAGCCATGGTCGATGCGGTTATAATCCTTCAGATCAAAGCGAACGGTGTGGCCGTCGTCGGTGTGCCCACCGTCCAGGCGCACGCCCATGCTCTGCGCGCTGACCTCAACGATCGTGCCGAGCGTGCCGTTCTTCACGCCAAGGCTGCGTTCGTTCTGCAGGAACATGACCCGATCCCCGCTGGCGCAGCTGCGCGCGCCACGCTCGACCGTGAGGCGCACCTCCTCGCCCAAATCGCCGGCGGCCCGCATGCGTTCACGGGCGGCGTCATTGAGCGTCCGCACCTCCGCATTGGTGTGGGTGAGGATGATCCTGCTGCTATCTGGTGATGTCTGTCGGTCACGATCCCAGCGCTCGATTAGCTCCGCACGCGCCCGCTCGCGGGTCTGTGCCTCATGCACCATGCTCTGGGCATCATAGGCTTCGATGGCCATCTTGGTTCGACCCGTTGCCAGACCGCGCGTAGCCTCGCGCTGCCAATCATCGCGCTGGCGGCGCACTGTGCCGATTTCAGCCCCGCCATGACGCTCATAGAGCGATCGGAAGGCCGCGCCGGCTTCGATGGCTTGCAACTGCTGCGGATCGCCGACCAGCAAGATCTTTGCGCCCCGATGGGCGGCATGGGAGAGCACGCGCCCCAATTGCCGCGTGCCGACCATGCCGGCCTCATCGATCACCAGAACATCGTGGCTGGTGAGCGTGTCGCGGCCATCCTTCCAACTATGCTCCAGACTGGCGATGGTGCGCGAGGCGATGCCCGATCCGCTTTCCAGGTTCTCGGCGGCGATGCCGGACAGCGCTGCACCACGGACGTCATACCCTGCCGC
>JBCCAF010000047.1:0-2091 GCA_039814945.1 Pseudomonadota bacterium | reverse complement strand
TGGCGGGGCATCAGGCCTTGGTGCGGCAACAGCGCGCGCAATGCGCGCGAAAGGCGCCCATTTGGCAATCATGGACTTTGACATCGCGCAGGCCCAACGCATCGCGCGGGAGGTTCAGGGCGTCGCAGTCGATGCGGACATTACCGATTTCGGTACACTAAAGCGCGCGTTCGCAGTGCTTGGTGAGGCCGTTGGCCGATTGGATATCCTAATAAATTGCGCTGGGAGCGCAGCCATGAGGCCTATCATTGGAGCGGATGTGGATGGCGCGGCGAGCCACATTTCCCGGGCCATTGCTGTTAACCTGACAGGCGCTCTCAACGTGGCCACCTTGTTTGCCAATCAGGTGCAAGGCGAAGGTGCAAATGAGGAAAACGGCGTTATCGTGTTCACAGCATCCGGTGCAGCCTTTGACGGGGTCCCCGGCGCGAGCGCCTATTCTGCTGCAAAAGGCGGGATTGTGAGCATGACTTTGGCTCTTGCACGGGAGTTGGGCGGGCAAGGCATCCGGGTGAATACGATCAGCCCAGGGCCCATGGCCACGCCCATGCTTAAGGATGTACCTGCAGAGTATGTCGACGCGATCGGTCAGCAAACACCCTTCCCGAATAGGCCCGGCGAACCAAGTGATTTTGCAGCGCTAGCCCTACATATTTGCGAGAATGGGCATCTCAACGGTGCGGTGATGCGGCTTGATGGCGGCCATAGGACGCCATATCCCTAAGCCCAGCGACGCGTTGTGGGTGTTTACAAGGGCGTTGCCATCACCGTTCGTGCGCCTGCACCATCAACTAGGTCAACACGCTTTTCCTTGATCAAATAGCCACCATTTTGGGGTTGTAACTTGTAGTGCAAGGTCGCGCAGAAGAGCCGGTAGTCGTCATGTTGGGTATAAGCGCGGCGCTGGAATTCATGCATGACGAGCTTAGCTCTCGCATGAATCGTCTCGCCGTCGTCATCCAGAATGCTCACATTAGAGACCACGCGTACCGCATTGGGCGTCGGGGCTTCTGTATGTGCTTCTGGATGCGCCAGCCGTTTCACTCGCATCACAAGGTCGGAATGCGTGTCTTCGATCAGGGCTGAATGCTGGTGCAGCGTCGTTGCTTCTTTGCGGCAGGGCATCCAATAAAGACAGCTATCATGCCACAGGCCAAGCCACTCTTCAAAGCGCCGTTCATCTAGCAAATGCGCTTCATGAAACAAGAAGTTGCGAACATTCTCGTACCGGCTCATAGGGCTGCGCCTGTGACATAGCGTTTCCATACATCAAACTGGCGACGAATATATTCTTCGCTGGTACCCGGAACGTAGTTTTCGCCAGCATCATCGACATTGGACATACCAAGTCCGCGTTCGGCGGAAATGGTGTAGTCGCGGCCATAGTCAGCCTGCAATATTTCGTATATCACCAGGTCGTCGGCGAGGATTGATGCCGCAGGCGAGCCTAAGTTGCGCTGATATTCATAAGCCTCATAGAGCACTTCGTCGGGGGCGCCTGGCATTTTGAAGATCTGCATGGTGAGTTCTGTTTCATCATGAGCAAGCGGACGGATGATGCGCAGATTTTGGGTGCCTGGTTTGATGATCAAGCTTGGGTAGATCAGCAACACCCAGTTGTCGACGTCGACAATCTGCTTGGCGCGTTCGGGCCCATGGTGTTCTGCAAGGGCCGCCTCCAGCTTGCTATCAACTGAGGCGTTGACGCCGCATGTTTTCGCAAAGCCGGGAATGAAGCTATGGCCATACTCCGTCATGGTTGAGTGCAGACCGCTAATTTTACCGACCGTCTTTAGGAGGTCGGACAGCATGCTCAAGTTTCCGTCTGACGCACGGCCTTCCTCCTGCGCGGCCACTTGCGCAGTGCGCAGCGCTGATGCATGGGCAGAGATAGGGTGAAGGAAGTCGTTGAGGTTTTCAAACTGGAATTTCCAGTTTCCGCGAAAGCGGTGGCGTAGCGGTTCTTCATCCACCATTTCAAGCCGGCCTTCCGGTGCTCGGTCCATGAAATCATCGAGCGCAATTTTTGCTGCACCTAAGAATGTTTCAAGGTCTGGCCCGCTTTCGGCAAGTGACCCAAAGATGAAGCCG
>JBCCAF010000051.1:0-1812 GCA_039814945.1 Pseudomonadota bacterium | reverse complement strand
GGGGCTCCTCTCTCTGAACAAATTGACGTTGATTTGTTCGGAGGACCCCCCGGCAGATGCCGGACCCGACCTGAAGGTACGCCCTTCTGCGGCGGCAAGTCTTTCCTTGCTGTCATCGGACCCCAAAAAGTGAGACCACCCGCATTTACCGAATCAGTTTCACTTGCCAGTTTGCTTGTCAAGCTTTATATGGAAGGCTCATAAGGTGCCCTTCGGCTACCTTTGTTGATCTTGTGGCGCAGCAAATCAGTCAATCGCCCGCGAAATCCCCCCAGGGTTCGCGGGCGATTTTCGTGAGGGGCGCAACCCGCTAGACCAGCGCGCGCATTGGCAATAGGTTGGCGCGATGTCTCATCCTGATCTCGAAGGCGCGATCGCGCACACCCAAATATTGCTCACCCATCTGTACAATCTGCGAAAAGAAATCCCGCAAACCGAAGGCTTGCGGGAAAAGGCAATCGAGATACAGCGGGATTTGGCCCTCATCAAGCAAGGCCGGTAGAGGGTTTGCCCAATATCTGTCCGTGGACGGATTATCCGGCGGCGATGATCCGGTTCAATCCTTCAAGCTCTTTCTGAAGTTCTTTGATACGCGCTGGATTGCCACGCGCTTTGGCCATATCGCCATCGCCTTTGGCCATAATTTGCGCCTTGCGCTGTGTGGCCGTTGCGACGTTCGCCGCTGGTGCATCGCTGTTGCGCGGTTTCGCCAGACTGTCTTCGCCGATTATCTCCGCCAAACCATGGGTAAACTGAACCAAGTGCACATCACCCATGCCCTCATTGAGTTTGGAGGCAACGTTCTTGGTTGCGTCCGCGTCTAGGCCAATTTTGGCGGCAAGCGTTTGAAACGCACGCACACCCAGATCGCGATTTTCTTCCCAGTTCCCACCCCATTTCGACTTGAGCGCAGTTTCCAGGGCTTTTTCGCTTTCGGCAACTTTACCTTGCTGTTCGGACATCCAATTGGTGACGTGAGCAGCGTAAAAGTCCACGCTCGCCTGCGCGACGGCCGGTGGCAGGCCAGCCTCAAATGAGGCTTTGGTAAACCCGTCGAGCAACGCCTGATCGATCGGCAACCCCTCGGGCAGATCAGACGGCAACGACAGTTCATATTTTTCAATGCTGTCGGGCACACCCATCTTGGCCCCGTTGTCCTTGAAAAAGTCCATGATGGACCCATCCTCGCCCGGCAGTTCCACCAGGCTTTTGGGATCCTTGCCCAGTTTCGCGGCCGCCGTCATTTCCCCCTTAAGCGCTTTTTCAAGCGCCTCATCAGCTGTCCCGCTGTGATAGCCATTCTTGACGGCAAATTCCTTAAGGGTGGGGTCCGACCATTCGCGGGTGTCGTACCAAGGCTTGTCGCTCCCAGCAGGCGGGGTCGCGGCGGGCGGTGTTTCAGCGGGCGGGGTTGCGGGCGGCGGCGTTTCAGCCGGCGGAGTAGCGGCCGGCGGCGTATCAGCCGGAGCCCGATAGATCACCGGCACCATCGCCGTCGTCAAAAGTAGGTATTTCATATCCTGTATCTCCTGTTTTACGGATGTAGTTCAGTTCGTCTTGGGTGATTTCGGCGCGCGCCAGCAGCTGCTGCACCAAGGCCTGGCGCGCCGCGCGCGCAATCAGCTCTTCGTGGGTGTACACCGTGCCCGTTTCAGGGTTCGTCAGCGGATCCTCACCCATATGCCCCAAATGCATTAGGTCTTCGATCAAGGCGGGGTACTCTGCCAGGGCATGCCATCCCTCAGCGACAGCTGCCGCATGGCGGTCACTAAAGAGCTGATACAAGGCGCTGAAGGCGGCGAGGCGTAGGGG
>JBCCAF010000038.1:0-2856 GCA_039814945.1 Pseudomonadota bacterium | reverse complement strand
GCGTCCGAAAAGCCCCGTTGCTCGAAGCAGCAAGGTCAGCGTCAGAACGATCATCCTGTAGGCAGATATGTAGGAGGCTGCCTTTTGCGCGTCAGGCACACAGCCGGTGCCCGCCGCCTCCACCAAGCCCACGAGGATGCCGCCGAAAAACGCCTCAAGCCGCAAGCAGATCCCGCCAAGCTCAACAATCACGAAAGAACGCATCGCAGGGATGGCACCCACTTCCGGGAGCGGTGAAAATGCCTGCACCAGCAGCGCGCCTGCCAGCGCGACGATCATTTCTCAAAGTGCAAAGGCCAGCATATTCATACGGTTGGGATCGATGCCCGCAATGGCGGCTGCGTCACGGTCCTGGCTGACAGCGCGCAGCGCTTTACATGTCGAGGTCCAGTGCAGAAAATAAAGAAACGCCAAGAGCACAAGGATACAAGTGAGCGCTGCAATGACCCGCGAGTCCGACATCTAGACGGTCTCGAACAATGTCAGGTTACCGCGCGAGGTTTTGATGATCAGCGGGTTAGCATCTTCGGGCCAGCGAATACGTGGCCAACCGATGAAGCAGCGGACTTTGACAGGGCTGGCACCATGCAGTGCCTGAACAAAGTACTGTAGTGTGAACGCCAATCCGAAGGTTGCAAGCATGCCGTATTCAACGGGGCGGTTGTCCTGACATTTGTACATCGGTGTCAGCATCGCACGCTCAAACGCTGCACCAATCAGAAAGACGATAAAGCAGGCCTCAAGCACGCCCAGCAACGGGTGCAAACCCGGGAACCAAACGACGGGATATAGTAAGCAAGCATCCCGCCGACCATATGGAATCCACCGTGGGCAAAGCTGACCACGCAAAGAATGGAATAGATCAGCGTTAATCGCAGCGCCATGAAGCCATAGATGATCCCGACGATGATCCCATTTGTGGTTTGGCTGGCCATCAACGATCCGTTCGCGACGCATTTGTTGCCTAGGTCCGCAAAGGCAAAGGCTGCGGCGATCAGCACATCGGTCAATACGCCAAACAAGGTGATCACACGCCCGGTCAGTTCCGGCGTTCGGGCCGATAGCAGCCCCATACCAATCGGTCCCAGTGCCGCACCGGACATGGCCCTAACAAAGGAAGCGTTTGATCTAACAAGATCACGGGCGAAATAGCGGCGGCGCAAGGCCGCGTTACCAACAATGCCCCTGGCAACCATCCAAAGGTTGACGTCCCAGAAAATGGCCGGTGTTTCCGCGCTTGTCCCCTTTGCGTGCCCCGGTTGAACCCGTAGCGTACACCACATCCAATGTACACCTTAGATGTGGTCGTTTCAGACCTGCCCCAGCCCTATCCGAGGGCCTTTTTTCGAAGGCTTTAGGCATCAGTGAAAGGAAACGATCACTCGGTCACGATGACCATGTCGTCGGCCTTGTTGGCTTCACGATAGATGATCGCCGCATCGGTCGAAGTTTGACCTTCTTTCAGTTACTGGATCAACGTGATCGCAGGATCAGGCCACCGGCGCCACCACTCATCGCCCTTGCCATCCGCAGAGCGATCTTTTGGCGTGCCATAAGGGAAGTAGATCTTACCAAGTGTGCCGTCATGCTCGATGATTTTGAGTGCAGCGACGATGGCATCTCCATCGGTACTGACAGCCTCACTAATTGCTTGCGCCAAGATCGCCATGGAATCATAAGCTTCCATGGCATAGCTTTCGACGTCTGACCTGCCGATTT
This sequence comes from Pseudomonadota bacterium, assembly GCA_039814945.1. Lineage (GTDB taxonomy): Bacteria > Pseudomonadota > Alphaproteobacteria > Rhizobiales > MH13 > MH13. Next base: position 1,137 of record JBCCAF010000038.1, on the reverse strand, counting down.
CTTCCTCATAGGCCGCAGCGAAGGCATTGCCCTTTACGGTAAACTGGGTCTCAGGCACACCAATACGCTGCTCAAATGCATACTGGCCATCAGGCAAGTTGGTCCAGTAAGAGCCGGATTCCAAAGCTTCTTGATCCGTTACAAACGGCAGATCAAGCGGCCCGATATCGGCATCTGCAGCCTGCTGCGTGAAGTTGCAAGCGACCTCGCCCGTGACCACCATGATGATCCTGTCGGGGCTCTCCGCCTTGATCCGCTCAACGATGCACGCGTGGTCCTGCCTACCGATATCGACAGAAAAGATCACACTGTCAACGCCACCGGATCCAAATCCGGCTGCGGTCTCTTGGTCGGCTGGAATGCCGCAATCAGTGTCTTCTGTCAGGATGGCGACCTTGGCAACATCCGGCAGCGTCAATGCAAACGGCCAAATCTCGCCCGTCGCCCAAGAGGACAAAGGCGCGATGCGTAAGATGTACTTCTGTTTGTCACCGGTGATCGTGTCGTCCCACGTCTCCGCGAAAACAACCTGAATACCGCGCGCATCAGCCACATCGTTGGAAACCTCGCCGACCGAGCTATGATAACCGCCACCCACGGCCAGAACGCTGTTTCGTGTAATCAGGCGCTCCATCAGGGCCGTAGCACGCTCAGACAGACCTTCGCTGTCACCCACCATAACTTCGACTTCGCAGCCTAGAACGCCGCCAGCGGCATGGATGTCCGATTCCGTGATCATCATCGCGTCGCGCATCGCCTCCAGCAGGCCTTGTCATCCTGGACACCCACGCGACAACCAACCCAAGCATATCAGGACTGGCCCGGTCGCTTGGCATGAACGAATGGCACTTTTTTAGGCTTTTCAGCGATCGGGTTGGGCGTTCGTCCAAATCCTGTCTGGTGGGGTCGAAATTGCGTCCGGCCGTGTAGATGTTGAGAAACACCCGCTGATCCATAACCGAAGTCGCCTATGCCGCTGGGGTTTCAAGCTGCGCTAACCTTGCGGATCATTGACAAAAGCGCTTGCACACGACACCCACCCACATTCGCCAGATGGTTCAAGTTGAAGAATGGCAGGTGCTTGAACGGGCCGATTTGCATTGCTCACTCAGTCCTGTCTGATCAACTCGCGATCAT
>JBCCAF010000021.1:0-64149 GCA_039814945.1 Pseudomonadota bacterium | reverse complement strand
TTCCGAACGTCGTGCTGGCGCGCATGGCCTATCGTATGCTTGGCGAGGACGGGCAGGCCATCGCGCAATGGGAGCACGTCTACATCTTGAGAAAAAGCGACCAGTGGCATGTTTCAATGACAATTGCCGATGATGAGATGGCCGCTTGGACGGCGCTTGGCGCACAGCTTTAGGCCGCTATCGGAGCGGTGTTGAACAACACACAAGACTCCGCGCTGCCGTCATTTGGTCATGTCCGCAATGCCGCCACAAGCAGGCTCAGCAAAATTGGTGCCTGTGGGTCGGCTTTGGGCCGATGTCTCCACCGACCCAGTAAATGTTCATAACTCAAATCTCAACGCCTTCTTAGATCGACAGCGCGTCCTCGAGATCGACGCCAAGATACCGAACTGTACTGTCCATCTTGGTTTGGCCCAGAAGTAGCTGGACTGCTCGCAGGTTGCCGGTCTTCCGATAAATCTGGGCAACCTTGGTCCGTCGCATGGAATGCGTACCATATGCGCTCGGATCTAGACCGATTGATTGAACCCAACCCTTCAGCATTCGTGCATACTGCCGAGTTGAGATGTGTGGTCTGTCATGAAATCGGCCTGGTCAAAGAAACTCGTGGCCAGACATAAGTGGATGGGCGATCCAATCAGCCAGCGATTTGCGTGTTCTATCGGTGATCTCAAAGCGGACCGGGGTGCTGGTCTTGCTTTGTAGGATCGATGCACGCTCTTTGACCGTACCGGCGGCATATACGTCAGCCAACTTCAGGCGGACGAGATCGCAGCCTCTGAGCTTGCTATCGACCGCCATATTGAACAGGGCAAGGTCGCGTGTCGCTCCCGCTAGCTCAAGTTGGACACGAATGGCCCACACGTGTTTGGGAAGCAGCGGTCGTTTCTGACCAATTATCCGGCCATGGTTCCATGCTTTCTTTGATGGGATGACCATCGGCAAGTTTGAAGCAGACATAGCGGTTCCTCCGAACCTTTCCCTCCACGCCCTTCACTCGAGACGTTCGAGCAGCCGATCCTAACCCGAAGCGCGCAGCGTCGCATTGGCGGCTTGGAGCCCTTTGTGGACGTTTGTCATCCAGATCGTATCACACCACTAAGCTCACAAATCGCGAGCCAGCACGGCGCTTCCCCAGAGGCGATTCGCTATCTTCGCTGTACAGCAACTCCCCCTAACGGCTTGTGATGCGCGCCTCAGTTCCCAGAAGGAATGGTCAGTTCTGCGCCCATCCGGTGCGACAGACGTTGGGCAATGCGCTTAACGTTTTCGATTGCAAAATCGGCTTCACCCTCGGCCAAAGTATCAACGTTCAAGCTAACTGCAACACCAGCAATAGGCCGATTGATCGAGTTAAGAACAGGTGCTCCAAAGCACACAACTCCTTCGGCAACCTGCTGGTCGTCCACCGAGTAGCCTAGCTTGCGGACCTTGCTCAGTTCGGCAATCAAGCCCTCAACGTTTTGAACACTATGCGGCGTTCGTGGCGGTGGCAGCCCATCTTTATACAGCTTGCGCACCTCAAAGTCGCTCATGCTGCTCAGGAATGCCTTGCCGGTGGCAGTGAAGGCGGCTGGCAGGCGCATGCCAGTTCGAAATTCAACAAGAGGGTGGGAACGCGGTGAGTTGCGCGCCCCGATGTAAACCACTTCGCTGCCATCGCGCACGGACAAGGTTATGGTCGCACCGGGCAGCTGTGTTTCTTGATCCCAGATAGTCGCAAATTCTGCTGCCACGTCAGACTGTTGCGTGAACGCATTGGCCCAGCGCATGACATGGGGACCCAGCCGATAGGTTTGGTCGGGTTTGCGAATGAGCAGTTCTAGTTCCAGCAAGGTGCTGCACAGTGTGTGGGTGGTGCTTTTTGGCAGGTCCAGCTCTTTGGCAATGTCGGAGACAGACGAAGAGCGCCCCTCGCGAGACACAAGGTCCAGAATACGTGCCGCCTTACCAAGCGCCGGAACGAGCGGTTTTTGCTTCACCTGTTCCATCATGAGCCCCCCATGCTCTTCTTCGCCCAACCTGCCAGCTTGTTTCGCTGGCCTCTTTTGCAGGGCGCGAAAGGTTGTCAACCTTTACGTTGACAAGCCTCTTAGACTCCCTCTATCGTTCACACAACAAAAAAGAGTTCCGTATGCTGAACAATTGTTGGCATACAGGAAATTAGGCGCTGCAAACTCGTAAAGAGAATGGCGTCTTCTGCTGGGAGGACACAGATGGTCATGAGCGTTGCCGATTGGGCTGCGCGCTTCACTGAAGCGTCAGACCGTGACCAGACCATCGGGGCGATGGCACGCTATTTTACCTGTACCTACCTGTGGGACATGGGGACCGCTGGGGTCATCGTTGAGATGGTTGACGGCAAGGTCTACCGCATCAACACCGATCCAAAACCGCTGGATGCATTTGATTTTGCACTGCGCGCGAGCCCAGCAACATGGCGAGAGTTCGCTCGGCCGATCCCAGCACCCATGTATCACGGCATTTGGTCGGCTAGTTTCCGGCGCGACCTGAAGATTGAGGGCAATGTCCTCATCATGATGCAGAACCTGCGCAACTTCACCGTCCAGTTTGAGCTTTTGCGGAAGGTCGGGGTTCCGGTCTAAGCGTGGCAATACCCTTCATCGAAGGAGCCTTGAATGGCTAAGCATTCCCCAGTTGTTGGTCGCTATGTCACCATTGATGTGGATGGCTGCGAATACAAGGTGTTTTACCTGCGCAATGGACAGGGCCAGCCGCTCGTCTGTCAGCACACTGCAGGGTGCCACAATCACCAGTGGCGTGACTTGCTTGAAGACCCCGAGGTCACCGCAAACTACGATGTGATTGCCTACGATCTTGCCCGTCATGGCAAGTCGGACCCACCGCTGAACAAAGAGTGGTGGAAAGAAGAATATTTGCTCACGGCCGAGCACTACATGAATTTCATCACAGCGCTGTGCGACGCGCTGGAGCTGGATGCCCCCATTTTCATGGGTTCCTCCTTTGGCGGGAATGTCGCGCTGCAATTGGCGCTGCACCACCCGGATCGCTTTAAAGCCGTTATCCCTGTGGAGGCGGCAGAGCATGCACCTGGCTTCTTCTTGGATTGGTGGCGCCACCCGCATGCGAATGCCGCGCAGGTATGTGCATCGGGCGTTTGGGATCTCATGGCGCCGCAATCGCCCGACATGGATCGCTGGCTAACTTGGCACTACTACACGCAAGGTGCGGAGGTCTTTAAAGGCGATCTCCACTTCTATTCAGTCGATCACGACATGCGCGGTCAGCTACAGAATATCGACACAAAGCGCTGTCCCGTCATCATGATGACGGGCACGTACGACTACCTCACCCCGCCCGAAGCCACTGAAGACACAGCACGCCAGATACCCGGCGGGATCTATATCGAGATGGAGGATATCGGGCACTTCCCGATGTCAGAAAACTATCCCCTGTTTGCCGTCTACCTGCGCGAAGCGCTCCGTCTGATTGAGGAGCGCGCATGATGCCGAATTCCACGCGAGGGCTGCGCTGATGAAAATCGTTGAATTTGACGATAAAGGGCAGCCTGTCAGAGAGAGCGGCGCAAGCCGAACCTCATCCGCGAGCCGATCTTCGGTGCGCGCTGCCCCAAGCGGAGCCTTGTACAGCGGGTCAGTGCCTCACGGCGCGCCGCGGCCAACGCGCAAATCGTCCGGTATCGAGCTGCACATGTTCCAGACAGGAACGCTGCGCACCACACTCAAATACATCAAGATGAATCAGGGGGAGACTCTGTTCGAGATTCCTGTGCCCTGGTTCCTGATCAAACACCCGCTGGGCAATGTTGTCATTGATGGTGGCAACGCCGTTGAGGTGGCGATCGACAAGCGGGCCCATTGGGGCGCTGTGATTGATGCTTATGATCCAGTTATGGGACTCTCTGAAAACTGCGTTGACCAGCTCGCAATGGTCGATGTCAGCCCTCACAATGTGCGCTATGTGCTGCAATCGCACCTGCATCTTGATCACACCGGCGCGATTGGTCGCTTTCCAAATGCCACGCATTTTGTTCAGCGTGCGGAGTACGAGTACGCCTTCGCACCCCATTGGTTCTCTGCTGGTGCCTATATCCGTGCGGACTTCGATCGGCCGGGACTGAACTGGAAGCTTCTCGGCGGCGAGTACACTGACAACTATGACCTGTTCGGCGATGGCGTGGTGCGGATGATTTTCACGCCCGGTCACTCACCGGGCCACATGTCTTTTCTGGTCACGCTGCCAAACACGGGGCCCGTGCTTCTCACCATTGATGCTGCCTACACCCTTGACCATTGGGAAAACCAGGCCCTGCCAGGCCTTGTTCATTCGTCGGCTGACGCCGCCAATTCGGTGGCAAAGCTGCGTGCTATAGCGCGCGATACAGGGGCGATGGTCGTTACTGGCCATGACCCGGACAACTGGCAGGAGTTCCGAAAGGCGCCAACTGAATTCTACGACTAACTAAAAACAATACCCACCAAGGAGGAAGACATATGACACACTTCAGAAACGTGGTTTTGGGGGCCATGGCACTTGCCACAGCGACCGCCGCCACACCCGCCCTTGCCGAAGGGCTGGATGAGCTGGATCCAGCGCTGGTCGAGCGCCTGTACAATCCTGAGATGCTTGATCCGATGCAGCCCATCGGCCCAAGTGCCTGGCGCGACTTTGCAGCCGACAACCCTCCACCATGGAAAATCGGGTACGCTTCATCCTACGCTGGCAACACCTGGCGTGCCGCTGTGATGGATGAGCTGCAAAACACCATCATCCCCGAATGGCAGGAGCTGGGCCTGCTGTCAGAGCTTGTTATCACCCAGTCGAACCTCAACGACTCAGTGCAGATCCAACAGATGCGCCAGCTGCTTGACCAGGACGTTGATGCGATCATCGTGTGCTGTTCCAACCCAACCGCCCTTAACGCCACGGTGCGTTTTGCTGCTGATCGCGGTGTGCCGGTGTTTTCTCTGACCGGCTATTTGACATCAGAATACGCGGTCAACGCCTCGGTCAACTATCAGGTCGCCGGCTTCAATATTGGTCGCGAGATGGTTGAGCAGCTTGGCGGCGAAGGTAACGTCCTGGTTGTGGAAGGCATTCCAGGCACATCAGGATCTGACAGCCAGAACCGCGGCGTTCTCGCCGGTCTTGCAACGTCTGACGACATCGAAGTTGTCGGCAGTGTCGCCGGCATGTGGACCGATCAGGTCGCACAGGGTGAAGTGCAGCGCTGGCTTGCAACCAATCCAGGTCAGCTGGATGGCATCGTGGTGCAGTCTGCTGCGGAGAGTGGCGTGCTGCGCGCGGTCCAGCAGTCTGGGCGCGGTGAAATCCCTGTTGCCATTGGTGGTCAGTTGGGCGCGCTGTGCTACTGGCGCAACAACCCCGACTACCTCTCTGCTTCCTATCAGGTGTGGCCACCAGCGGACGAAATTCAGCTGATCTGGAACGTTATGATGCGCACCCTTCAGGGTCAGGGCCCCAAGGTCCAGTCGATCCTGGTGGATCCTCTGCGTCTCACGCATGACGACATTGTCGAACTGCTCAACGAAGACTGCTCTACCGATACTCAGGATTGGGTCGCCGTTGGCGCTGAGGGCTGGGGATATGACTCCAGCTACTTAGACCAGTTCTTCCTCAATCCTGCTGATCCGCGCGCTTACACGCCCTGATCGGTCTTTCCCCCTACACATAAAAGCGCCGTCGCCGCATCAGGCGGCGGCACACCTTTCCGTTACAAAGGTCTGATTTCCATCACCATGGCAGTTCCTGCGTCCCCTATAGATCCAGCACAGCAGCGCGGTCGTGAAACGATCGTGGTGCGTCAGGTCAAAAAGTATTTCGGGCCGACGCGGGCACTCGATGGCGTGAGCTTTTCCGCGCGTGCAGGCGAGATCCACGCCGTGGTTGGTGGCAATGGCTGTGGTAAGAGCACTTTGGCAAAAGTGGTTTCCGGCATCCTGCAAATCGACGGCGGGACGGTTTCCATTTTGGGCGAGACACCTTCTACGCCAGCCGAAAGTCGGGCTCTTGGCATTTCTACCGTGTACCAGGAAGTGCTGGTCGCCGAAGAGGCCAGCGTGGTGGACAACATTTTCATGGGCGCCGACAGGCTGTTCAGCAAGACCTCGGCGCAAAGCTGGAAGGCAGACCGGGCAGCCGAGCTTATGACTGAGCTGTCAGGCGAAACAGTGGACCCTCATGCGCTTGTTGGCACGCTGCCGCTGAGCATCAAGCAATGGATCACCATTGCCCGCGCGCTCTTGTCGGACCCAAAGATCCTTATTCTCGATGAAAGCTCTGCGGCGCTTGATTTTGACAGCACCGAGCGGCTGTTCGCAAAGATGCGCGCCCTGCGCGATGGCGGCACAACGGTGCTTATCGTGACCCACCGTATCGCCGAACTGGTGCGCATTTCCGATCGCGCGACGGTTCTTCGTGATGGCCGCGACGTAGGCGTTCTGGGGAAAAACCAGATCACTGAGGAAAACCTGATCGCACTGATGACCGGCGAAGACCCGGAAACGGGGCACATGGCCCAGGAGCCTGCGCAGCCGGTGGGCGAGGAGAGAGCACTGCGCGCACAAGGCTTACAGGTTTGGCCTGACACGCAGCCCTTTGATTTCAGCGTGCGGCGCGGCGAAATCGTCGGTATTACGGGCCTTGATGGGCAGGGCCAGGATGCATTTGTGCGCGCGCTTTGCGGTGTTAAGCCACCCCTTGCAGGTCAGATGAACGTTCAAGACCGTGAGGGCCAGTGGTCGGCGGTGCGCACGCTGGCTGAGGCGGTCAATAATCGCGTTGTGTACGTCTCAGGTGACCGCAAACGCGAGGGCATCTTCGCTTCACTTTCCATCTTTGAAAACTTGGTCATGCCGCTCTATAGCGAGAAAAAGCAGGCTGGTGTTCTCGGCATCATCGATCGCGATACGCTGCGCACCGTTTTTGCCCGCGAGGCGGCCAACCTTCTCATCAAGTTTGGTGTCAAAGAGGATCGCATCACGTCGCTTTCGGGCGGCAACCAACAAAAAGTACTCATTGGGCGTGGGTTCGCGATGAGACCGGATGTGATCGTGCTCAACGACCCGGCCCGCGGCATTGATGTTGGTGCGAAGAACGAGCTCTACAAACATCTGCACACCTTCGCTGCCGAGGGCCGCTCGGTGGTATATCTGTCCTCTGAGATTGAAGAGTTTCTGGGCTTTGCAACACGCGTTTTAGTCTTCCGCAATGGCGTGCCCTTTGATGCGTTTGAGGGGCGCGGCCTTGACCCAAACGTGGTGCTCTCGGCCATGTTTGGTCAAACCGATAGGTCAGGACTGGCACGCCACGACGATGGGGTTGGCAGCTTTGGTCGCACGCCGACGTCAGTTGGCAATGGCCCACGCCACTCCGTGGTAGTCCCAGCGCAAGTGCAACCAAAGAAAGCGGCTGACTTTACGCCAGTCCAGGTGCAGCCTTCATCGCCGGAGATGAGTGAGCCCGCTCCAGCGCAAGCCAAGCCGTCCCGAGCTGAACTCTCGCCAGCTCAGCCCCTGCCAGAACAAATCCGCATCGTTGAGTTCGGTCATGATGGCCAGCCCAAGCCAGAGACCCGCCCATGAGAGCAGCGGGCAATCCGGTGATCGAGGGTGTGGCCACAGACATGGCTGCATCGCAAGCGGCTGGCGAAGAAAAGTTGGCTGCTCGCGCGGGGCGTTCCAACCCCTTCCTGTTGATGCCGATCACGCTGTTTTTCGCACTGCTGATGTTGGCATCCCTGCGCTCGCCTAGCCTGATGACGAGTTTTGGCATTGGCTCGGCAATCATCGTGGTCGCGCCACTTATGCTGGCAACGTTTGCGCTCATGGCCTCGGTAATCGCCGGGCGCGTCACCGTGGACCTCTCCATCGGCCCGTTGATTGGGTTCATCAACGTCACGCTCATTCAGTTGCACGGGCTCGGCATCATTGGCTCGCCAATAACCGTCTTCCTGTACGCGATCGCTGCCGGCGCGCTTTATCAATTCATCTTTGCGCTGATCGTCATCTATGTGCGCGTCCAGCCGATCATCGTTTCCTTGTCGGGATTTTTGGCGCTATCGGGCATCAACCTTGTCATCCTGCCACGCCCAGGCGGGCTTGCGCCGGAGTTCATGCAGGAATGGGGCTTCGGCATAACGATCTTTTCGCCGATCCTGTTCATCGTGCTGGCAGCAATTGCGCTGTGGCTGCTGTTTACCGCCACGGCTTTTTACACCCATCTGCGCCTGATGGGCTCTGATGAGCGGGCCGCCTATACATCGGGCGTTCCAATCGTGCCTGTGCGCATTGGTGCGCACCTTATCTCTGGCGCTTTTGCGGGCCTTGCCGCAATCTGCTTCACGGCACTCATTTCTTCTGGTGATCCCTCCCAGGGCACCACCTACACCTTGATCGCGGTTACAGCGCTGGTGCTGGGCGGTGCGTCACTGGCCGGAGGGCGGGCTGGGATATTTGGCAGCGCGCTGGGTGCGCTGAACCTCTATCTCATCACATTCGTCCTCTCCACGTTCAACTTTGGTGCCGTGCAGAGCTTCGTGACCGACCTCGCCTACGGTTCGATTCTGGTCATTTCGCTTCTGCTGACACTGCTGGTTCCGTTCATCCAGCGCCGCATCCCCAATTTCTCACCCTTGCTCTACTTCGTGGTGTTTTCTGTCGTATCGGTCGGCGTCATTCTCCATTCGGGTTTCAACTATAGAGGTCTGCCTGAGGTAGGCGCGCAGATTGCAACAGAGCAGGTTGCAACCGAGCAGCTGAGCGAAGAGACCGCCCCAGCTGCGATATCCCCGCCCGGTCCGCTCGCATTGCCTGCAGCGCTCAATGGCCCGCTTGAGGTGGGCGCGGTTGACGCCGAAACGCAAGCTCTGCGCGATCTTGCCGGCCCGTTGGTTCTCTCAGCGATTTTGCTGATCGTGATCGCCGTGTTCTTACGCATTACCATTGCCGAAGCCGGGCAGCGCCGCAACATCGGCATGGGTGTTGGTGTGGTGGCAGCAGGGCTGGTTTTGCTGATTGCCTGGTTCATGACGCAGGCCAATGCGGGCAGCGTACATGCTAATCCGCCTGCCCTCACAACCATCCATGGGGCAGCCGCCGAAGACGCTCCTCATGAGGTTTCGTTGCAGGAGGCGACACGTTGACGGATGCCCCCATCAGCGCTGGACGTGACACACCGAAGGAGCATAACACCCCGCTCGGCCTTGGCGCACGCATTCTTGGGCTTGTTGCAGGACTGATCCTGACGGGCATTGGCGTTGTGATGGGCTTCCTCAACGACGCCTCCGTTCAGATCATCATCCTGGCGGCCATCGCCACGCTGACGCTATGGTTGTGGGCCTGGCAGTACATTCTTGGGCAGTTCCGTGGCATAGCCACCGACCATGAGAACGACCACGGGCCCGGTCCTATCCGTCAGCTTTGGTCCACCTATCGCTGGCCGCTGATTGGCCTTGCCGCGATCCTTGCTCTGTTTGCCATTCTCAGCTTTACGGTCCCGGGCTTCTTCAGCGTCTGGAACGTCATTTCGCTCATCATCCTGCTGGTGATTCTGGTGCTAACACGAGTGTTGAGCCGCCAGTTTCAGCAGAACCGCTCGGCCTTTATCGGCATCATGGTTTTGGTTGGCCTTTTCTCTATCGGCGCCATGAACATTGATGGCTTTGCTTCGGGCACCAACATCCGCTCCATGCTCTTGTTTGCAGCGTTTCTGGGCCTTGCCTCCGTTGGGCAGACACTGGTTTCGCTGCTCGGTGGTCTTGATTTATCCATCCCCTTCGTCATTGGCGGGGCTAATGTCGGGCTGCTTTACCTCATCTCACTGGGTGTGCCGCCCTGGCTGGCCATGTGCATCGTGCTTGCCATTGGAGCGGCACTGGGCGTGATCAACGGTCTGCTCAGCTTCAAGCTGCAGGGCCAGGCGCTGATTGTTACACTCGGGACGGGCTTTGCCATCGCAGGCGGTGTGCAGATCATCACCTCCATCGGCACCGCTTTTTCCGGCAACGTGTTCGGCACAGTTCCAGGTTGGCTCTCCAACCTGTCGTCCATGAACGGCACGACCTTTGGTTTGGGCTTTCCCCCAGCCATCGCAATCTGGGTGGCGGTGGCCATCATTCTGATCGTCGGCATGCGCGTCACTGTTTACGGGCGGCACCTTTACGCGCTGGGCGTCAACCGCACCTCGGCCAGCCGGGTGATGGTGTCGGAAATCCGCTATTGGGTGAGCGCCTACGCACTGTCAGGCTTCTTTGCCGCGCTCACTGGCGCGCTGCTACTGGGCTGGTCGGGTGGCGGGTTTATCGGCGTTGGCGATCAGTACCTCTTTCTTACGCTCGCCGCTGTTGTGGTTGGCGGAACATCGCTGCTGGGCGGTCAGGGTGGCTACGGCTTCACCGTGATCGGCGTGCTCGTGCTGCAGGTGCTGTCCAGCTTTCTGGTCGGCCTTGGCCTTAACTTCCAGTGGCAGCAATTCATCTTTGGCCTGCTCATCCTGCCGATGGTCGCGCTGTACGCGCGCTCACCTCACATTCGAACACAGGTCTAAGGGACCGACCATGAACGCAACCTCACTTCATCAAAGGGCACACTGATATGACGGTGTTCGAAACCACGAATTTGACAGCAGCGAGTTTCTCGGTCGCACTCTTTGGGCTTGCTGCAACAGCCATCCTGCTTCTGATCGGGACCAGCTGGGTTGGACGGTCTTGGAAGGTGCCGGTGACACTATGCGCGCTGGCCGCACTGGTTGGTGTTGCAGCGGCCTTTGAAGGGCGCGCGGCTCTGGGCGCCGGCGGGGTGGTTCCAGTCGTCTACCATTATTCAGGTTGGGCCGTGTCCCAGCCTCTTCAGGTGATGGCTCTGTACTTTTTTGCTGCTGCCGCCGCGCCAATAGGGGCCAAGCCAATTGGGCCGGGCGTTTTCTGGCGCATCCTGGTCGTCTCGGTTCTCATGGTGTTCGTGCGCTATCTGGGCGAGGCAGGCTACATGAACGCCACCCTGGCCTTCCTCATTGGCCTTGCATTCTGGCTTTACATTCTCGGCGAGCTTTACTTCGGCCGCATGGACGATGCAGTACAGAGCGCAGGCAGCGATGCCACACGGCGGGGCTACTTCTGGCTCCGGCTCATCGTCACTGTTGGATGGGCTATCTACCCGCTCGGCAACTTCCTCACATCTTTCATTGGCGTCACAGACAACGGTGCGATCAGCACGGCTTATAACGTCGCTGATATTGCCAACCGAATGGCGTTTGGCATCGCCATTCTAGCCACCGCAGCAATCGCCTCTCACGAGGACAAACCCTATGCCTAATCTCGCACAGCTGACCCAAAAAGCCTGTGGTTTCAAAGGAGCAAGTCAATGAACGGTGCAGACATTATTGCCGTCATCATTCTGGCCGCCATCGTCATTGCGGTGGCCGCCTATCTGTTGCACTGGCTCTATCGCCGCTCGACCAAAGACATCTCCTTCGTGCGCACCGGATTTGGTGGCGAAAAGGTCGTGATGGGCGGTGGCGCGTTTGTGTTGCCCATCCTTCATGACATCACCGAGGTGAAGATGAACACGCTACGCCTGGAAGTCACCCGGGCGCGCGAAAAGTCGCTCATCACCAAGGACCGCATGCGTGTTGAACTGACCGTTGAGTTCTACGTTCGCGTTATTCCCAGCGAAGAGGCCGTCACCATTGCCGCGCGCTCTTTGGGCAACCGCACGATGGATGCCGAACAACTTAAAGACCTTATCCAGGGCCGTTTTGTCGACGCAATGGGCGGTGCTGCTGCGAAGGTTACTCTGGAACACATCCACGAAAACCGTTTGAGCTTCGTGCGCGAAGTGAAAAAGGAAGTGGCTGAAAGTCTGGCGCTGGATGGGTTGGAGCTGGAATCGGTGTCGCTTACCTCGCTCGACCAAACCGACATTGCGCTGTTTGACCCCTCCAATACCTTCGATGCTGAGGGTCTGACGATCCTCACCGAGCAGATCGAGAGCCGCAAAAAGAAACGCAACGACATCGAAAAAGATACCGCCGTTGCTGTACGATCTAAGGATCTAGAAGCGGAAAAGCGCTCGCTGGAAATCCAGCGTGAGAGTGAATATGCCCGTCTTGCCCATGAAGCCGAAGTCGCCATTGAACGGGCAACCCGCAAAGCAGAAATCTCCAATGAAGCAGCCGCGCGTGAGCGTGAAATTGAAGCGGTGAAAATCCGCGAACGTGAAGTGGTGGACAAGGCGCGCATTGAAACTGAACAGGAAATTGAGCGACTGGAAATCAAGCGCCAGGAAGCGTTGGATGTTGAACAACAAGCCCGCGAAATTGCCGTGTCGATGAAGTCCAAGGAACGCAGCGAAGCGCTTGCCTTGGCCGAAGCGGCCCGTGCCAAGGCCGCCAAAGCAGCTGAACAGGTGCAAACCCTGCGAGATCTGGAGATTGCTGAGCGGCAGAAGCAGATACACCTCATCGAAGCTCAGCGCAGCGCAGAAGCCGAAGCGACGCAAGTGCGCGTTCTGGCTGAGGCAGAGAAGGTCGCTGCTCAAGATCGTGCTGATGCGGACCGGATCGCTGTTGCCGCACTCGAGGAGCGGTTGCGGGTGGAAGCTGAAGGAAAGGACAAACTCAACGCAGCCGAAAATGCACGCTCGGATGCTTCAAGGCGTTCTGCTCTGCACAAGTCCTTGGTGGAAAATCTACCAGCGATCATCCGCGAGAGCGTCAAGCCGATGGAGAACATCGACGAGATCAAAATCATGCATGTCGAGGGGCTGCCCGGACTGTCTGGCAACGGCGCAGATGGCAGCAGCGAAGCAGCCGGCATGGCCGGTAAACCTGGCGATGGCAATCTTGCCGATCAGGTGGTGTCTTCGGCGCTGCGCTATCGCAGTCAAGCGCCGTTCGTGGATACCTTGTTGGGGGAAATTGGACTGTCGGGCGATACCGTTCACCGCTCGCACACGCTGCAGGACCTCTCAAAAATCGTCTACACTGAGCCAGATGCGCCCGAACCCAAGCCCGCCAAACGCTCCACTAGGGCAGAGGCCAAGGGCGGCGGCGCAAGCGACCCATCAAGCTGATCGACGGGAACGGCATGGATGGTTGGCGACGAGCAAGCCTTCGTCTGCCGCCGCTGCCCAATGAGGACGTAGAGCATGCTTGAGCAATCGCAGACAAAGGTGGAGCGCGCCATTTTGATCTTCACGATCTGGGCAAGCCTTGGCTTCCTGGGGCTTGGAGTATTTCTGGAAGGCATGGCTCGTGACCTGTGGGCATTGTCGGCGGTTGGTGTTTCGGTGATCGTGGCAACGCTGGTTGCCCACATCATTGTCAATGCGGTGTTCAAGACCGGCATGAGCCGGGGGGAAGCCACTCTGGGCATCGGGCTGTATGGATTTTTGGGGCTGGTCTTCATCGCCAGCACTATCGGTGGGGGTATGACACCGGCGGACTACTATGCCGGGCTCACCCTTTTTGGCACCCTCGCGGTTGGCTTCCTGGTCTATCTGGTCGCCAGACATGGCTTGCGCGGTGCGTTCTCCCATTTCCATCATCACCGTGAAATGCAGAGCAACGACTCCTGATGGTATGGTTGCCGCTATACGCGCTGGTGTTCATCGTGCTCACGCTCTACTGGGCGCGGGCGGCAGCGCTTGCCAATGGCAACCATGAGACCTGGTTCTCAGCTAGGCACAGCCTGCCCGGGTGGATGTCGGCTATCCTTATTGCGGGCGCATCGCTGGGCGGTTTAGCGGTTCTGGTGGTACCGCAAACTCTGGCAAGCAACAGTTTCGGGATGCCCGCCCTTTTGCAGGCAGGTGTGCTGCTTGCGCTGCCGGGGGTCGTTTTCTTCAAGCGCATTTGGCTCATTGGGCAGCGCCTGCGGCTGTCGTCTCTGAGCGAACTGCTGCGGGTGTATTACCGCTCGCAGTTTCTTGCCATTGTTAGCGCGCTAGTGGCGGTGTTGTTTGCAGTCTGCTTCGCCGGTCTGCAAATCCGCGCGCTTGGCTCCGTTGCAGCTGGGCTTTCAGATGGTGCATTGCCGCTTGAGGCCGTGTCTCTGATTTTCGCTTTTGTTTTGGTTGGCTACGTGGTGATCGGCGGCATGCGCGCCATTGGCTATCTTGGCACCATTCAAAGCGTGCTCGGCATCGCCGCCCTGATGGGCATCACTGTGTTCGCCATACTTTCTATCGGTGGGATCGGTGTACTGAACGAAGGTTTGCAAGCGCTGGGCAGTGACCCGGCAACCTCGGCCCTGTTTGCTGTCAGCGGCGTTATTCAGTTCACCGCGGGTCTGGGGCGTGAAGCCGCAGCTGGGCATGAAGGTACCGTGGTCGCAAACCTGTCTCTGGCCTTTGCACTGCTTGGCATGCAGGCAAGCCCCGTCATCTTGAAAGTGGTGCTGTCCACCAGTTCGGCGCGGGCCATTGCAGCCGGTCAAACCTGGGTATTGGCTGGCGCTTTTGGTGCGCTGGTCGTGCTATTCGCTGGCGCGCTCGGCGCAGCTGGATTGGTCGCGCCCAATCTGACAGTTGGACCTTTGCTGAGCGCCATCTCCCCGTGGTTTTCTGCCTGGGCTTTTGTGGGTGCATCCTGTGCCGTGATGGTCCTTGCAGGCCTCTCGCTTTTCGTGGCCGCCGAGGCGCTGGTGCGCACGCTTTACAAACCGAACTTTCATCGCAGTCTATCCACCAAGGGTACGGTGGCGTTGGCGCGCATCGCGGTGGTTGTCCTGGCTCTGGTTTCCGTTCTGATGCAAGCCTTGACCCCGGTGACACTGTCGGCGTTGGCCGCTTTGGCTTTGCCGCTGGCCTTCCAGCTTTGGGTGCCGCTGCTGGGCATGACCTGGGTGCATTGGTTCACCCGGTCCGCGGTCTTGGCCGGGATGGGCTTTGGCATCGCCGGTGTCTTGCTGACCGACGTTGCTGGGTTGGCGATCTTGAGCTTTCTTGGCCTCGATTTGCCATGGGGGCGCTGGCCCTGGACCGTGCATTCAGCTGCCTGGGGCATGCTGGCCAATCTCAGTGTAACCATCCTGGTTTCGCTGTTTACGCAAAGGCGCAGTGCAAGCCCCGAGGCTATCGATACGCGCAGGTTCCTGGGTGAATTCCTTGCCCCTTCAGATGGCGTGCAAAAGCTTCGCTCCACGGCCTGGTCTGCGGTGCTTGCCTGGTTTTTTCTGGCTGTCGGCCCCGGTCTGGTCTTCGGGAACTTTGCCTTTGGCGCCGCTGATGATGTCTGGATAACTGGCATTCCATCGCAGTGGGCGTGGGCTATGCTGTTCTGGATTCTTGGCCTGGGCGTTATCTGGTTCCTCGCCTACCGCATGGAGATGGCCAGCCCGCTGGCGCAGGCTGTTCCACCGCACGCACCCGCGCCAACGCTGCCCCCACATGAAGATGATGTTCGCTTTGTTGAACGCGCACGCTTGCGGGCTTTGGTTCTCACCGGCGCAATCGGCTTCGGGCTTGCTGTTCTTATTGCGCTTGCCTTTGGAAACACGGGAGTACCTCAATGATGTCCGCATTCACCTTCAACACCACACCATCGGTGCGTTTTGGCAGCGGTATGCTTGACCATTTGGCAGAGGCGGCGCTGCCGTTGACCGGATTGCGGGTCATGCTGGTCACCGACCCCGGCATGATGGCCACCGGCATCGTTGAGCGCGCGCTTGGCGTGTTGCGCGATGGTGGCATGGAGGTGACGCTGTTTGCCGAGGTACAAGCTGATCCGCCGGAGGCTGTGATCATGGCTGCCACCAACGTGGCCCAGGAGGCCAAGGCTGGCGGCGTTATTGGCTTGGGCGGCGGCTCGTCTCTGGATGTTGCCAAGCTTGTTGCGCTTCTAGCGCCGGGCACAGAAGACTTGGCTGACGCCTACGGCGTTGGCAATGCCAAGGGCCCGCGCCTGCCCTTGGTACTGGTGCCGACAACATCGGGAACCGGCTCTGAGGTAACGCCGATTTCCATTGTGACGACCGGAACATCGGAAAAGATGGGCGTGGTCTCACCGGTTATTTTGCCGGATATCGCGCTGCTTGATCCGGACCTCACCCTTGGTTTGCCGCCGCATGAAACGGCAGCCACAGGTGTTGATGCCATGGTGCACGCCATTGAAGCCTACGCTTCGGCTAGCGCCAACAACAATCCGGTCTCACGAACCCTAGCATGCAAGGCCTTGCGCCTTATGGGCGGGGCTTTGTTGACCGCAGTCAATGACGGCAACAACAGCCAAGCGCGTGCCGATATGCTGCTTGGCTCCATGCTTGCAGGGCAGGCCTTTGCCAACTCACCGGTGGCAGCCGTGCATGCGCTGGCCTATCCACTTGGCGGTCACTACCACATCCCTCATGGGTTATCGAACGCGCTGGTGCTGCCGCACGTGCTGCGCTTCAACCTTGAGGTTGCGCCCACACCCTATGCACACATAGCGCCGTTTGCGTTTCCTGAGCTTGCCGACATTGGCATACAAGGCCGGGCATCCGCCTTTGCTGATCGGATGGAAAAGCTATCGGTGGATTGTGGGCTGCCGCAGAGGCTGCGTGACCTGGACATCGCTGCCGATGCGCTGCCGATGCTGGCAAACGATGCGATGAAACAAACCCGGCTTCTGGTGAACAATCCTCGACCGCTGACCTATGACGACGCCCTGGCGATTTACCAAGCAGCCCACTGAAGCCAAGCAAGGAGTGGCCCTGTTGCCCTTGAATCTGAACGATCCGACCCTCCTTGAAACCCGAGCACTGGTGGCTGGGGAATGGCTGCGTGGTGACAAAACCAGCAAAGTCATTGATCCAGCGACCGGTGAATTGGTGGCTGAGGTGGCGGATCTTGGCCCTGAGCACATGCGCCACGCCATTGATGCTGCTGAGGTTGCCCAAATGAGTTGGGCAGCGCTGACTGCCAAAGAGCGCTGTGATGTGTTGCTGCGTTGGCAGGAGCTTATGTTGGCCAACCGTGATGATCTGGCCGCTATCCTGACCGCTGAGATGGGCAAGCCGCTGGCTGAGTCCAAGGGTGAAATCGCCTATGGCGCCAGTTTCATTGAGTGGTTTGCGCAGGAAGGACGCCGCGTCTATGGCGACATCATTCCCGGCCATCAGCGCGATAAACGCATCCTCGTCCTGCGCCGGCCTATCGGTGTGGTGGGTTCGATTACGCCGTGGAATTTTCCCAACGCTATGATCGCGCGCAAGGTGGGGCCGGCGCTGGCCGCTGGATGTGCTTTTGTAGGCCGACCAGCTGCAAACACGCCGCTCTCAGCGCTTGCCATGGCAGTGCTTGGCGAGCGAGCAGGTCTGCCCGCTGGGTTGCTCAGCATTGTCACCGGTACCGATGCGTCAGCGCTAGGGATGGAGCTTTGTACCAATTCCAAGGTGCGTAAGCTCACGTTTACCGGCTCCACCGAAATTGGGCGCATCTTGATGCGCCAATGCGCGCACGACATCAAAAAACTGTCGTTGGAGCTTGGCGGCAATGCACCCTTCTTGGTGTTCGACGATGCCAATCTGGACAAAGCCGTGGAAGGCGCGCTGATCGCCAAATACCGCAACTCGGGCCAAACCTGCGTATGCGCCAACCGCATTTATGTGCAGAAAAGCGTGATGGAGGCTTTTGCAGAAAAGCTGACAGCGGCCACCAAGGCGCTAAAAGTTGGCAATGGTTTTGAAGACGGCACGACAATCGGCCCCATCATCGATGAGGCGGGCCTTGCCAAAGTGGAAGCCCATGTTGCCAACGCGCTGGAACACGGGGCGCAGGTTCTTACCGGCGGGCAACGCTCGCCACTTGGAGGCACCTTCTACGAGCCCACAGTGCTCGCCAATGTGCGCCCGGGCATGCAAATCTTGGCCGAAGAGACGTTCGGGCCAGTGGCACCGCTTATTCCGTTCAAAGATGAAGCGGAGGCCGTTGTCATGGCCAATGATACCCAGTTTGGCTTGAGTGGCTATTTTTATGCCAACGATATGAGCCGCATATGGCGCGTCGCTGAGACGCTGGAGTGCGGCATGGTGGGCATCAACACTGGGCTTATTTCTGCGGCCGAAGCACCCTTTGGCGGGATCAAGTCCTCCGGTCTTGGGCGCGAGGGTTCTAAGTATGGCATCGATGAATATCTCGAAATGAAATATCTCTGTATGAGCGTCGAGGGCTAATGGTGGGTCCTTCTTTTATCTCGATTGATGATGATCATCTCGATCTACCCCTGACGGGGCTGACGTGCAAGGAGATGGCAGTTTTGTCCGGATACCGTTGAAAAAGCCGTCAACTTTGACGGTCTGGGAGTGCAGCGAACCGCGGGTAGCTGGGTCTTCACGCTGGTTGAGGCACGAGCTTTGCGAGTTTGCGCAAGTTTTGGACGGTTGCTGCTAGGATGAACTCATCTTTGGCTCCGTTTGGTCCTCGAAGACGCAGCCGGTCGAGGCGCATAATTCGCTTAAGATGTGCAAACAGCATCTCGACCTTCTTGCGGGCGTAGCTGGCGGTCACATAGGCGTCGGTCTTGGTGATGTCGCGCGCCATTTGGCGGGCACCTTCATGGATGGAACGTAGGATCTTCCGCGCCGGTTCTTTCGGGCAACAGCGCTGCTTCAGCGGACAGACATTACAGTCCTTTTTGCCGGCACGGTAGCGCATCAAGCCTTCCTTATCCATTGGCCGGCAGTCGTTTGCGAAGCAAATGACGAGAGGCGACGCCTGACCTGTTCCTCGTCAGCGCCTAATGGACAGATCGTGCTGATTGTTTAGGGGAGTGATTTTGGCTCATCATTGCTAATCTTGGAGCAGATGATGAGACGAAAGAACGAACGCGTTGCCGATGATGCAGATCGGGTCATGAAGGATATCAAGCGCCAGACCCGGCGTCGGTTTTCCGAAGAAGAGAAGATCAGGATTGTGCTTGCTGGCCTTCGTGGCGATGACAGCATTGCTGAGTTGTGCCGCCAAGAAGGGATTGCCCAGAGCCAATATTACTCCTGGTCGAAAGAGTTCATGGAGGCGGGCAAAAAGCGGTTGGCCGGGGATACCATGCGCGAAGCGAACACCGATGAGGTCAAAGGGCTTCGCAAGGAGGCGCGGGATCTGAAGGAGGTGGTGGCAGAGCAGGCGCTGGAGCTTCGACTTCTCAAAAAAAGCATATTCACGGATGGGGGAGACGAAGAATGAGATATCCCACATCCGAGAAGTTGGAGATCATACGGCTGGTGGAGCAGTCGCATCTCCCAGCCAAGCAGACACTGGATCGGTTGGGCATTCCGCGGTCAACCTTCTACGCCTGGTATGACCGATATCAGACTGGCGGCGTGGATGCTTTGGAGGACAAGGCTCCCATGCCTGCACGGGTTTGGAACCGGATACCGGATCATGTCAGGGAGCAAATCGTCGATCTGGCGTTGGAGGAGCCGGAGCTCTCGCCACGATCTGGCGTTGGAGGAGCCGGAGCTCTCGCCACGGGAACTGGCCGTTCGGTTCACCGACACAAAGCGCTACTTCGTGTCCGAGGCCAGCGTTTACAGGCTTCTCAAGGCTCACGACCTGATCACCAGCCCTGCCTTCGTGGTGATCAAGGCGGCTGATGAGTTCCAGGACAAGACCTCCGCACCCAACCAGCTCTGGCAAACGGACTTTACCTATTTGAAGGTCATCGGATGGGGATGGTTCTACCTGTCGACAATCCTCGACGATTACAGCCGATACGTCATTGCCTGGAAGCTCTGCACGACGATGAAGGCCAGTGATGTCACTGATACACTGGAACTCGCCTTGCAGGCGTCAGGCTGTGATCAGCTCAATATCCGGGACCGGCCAAGGCTGCTGTCGGACAATGGCTCCAGTTATATCGCTACTGAACTGGCTGAATGGCTGGACGACAAGGGCATGGACCATGTTCGTGGCGCACCCTACCACCCTCAGACCCAGGGCAAGATCGAGCGATGGCACCAGACCCTGAAGAACCGCATCCTTCTTGAAAACTACTTCCTGCCCGGTGACCTCATAGGCCAGATCGGCACGTTCATCAGCCACTACAATCATCGCCGATATCACGAGAACCTGAACAACCTGACCCCCGCTGACGTCTACTTCGGACGAGGCGACCAAATCCTGCAACAACGAGAAAGGATCAAGCAAACCACCATCAACCAGCGCCGCTTGCAATACCGCAATCAGGCCGCCTAAAACCATAAAACAGATGAGCCAGACACTCGCTTACCCAAAGCTGCAATCTGTCCAGAAAACCCTGATGACGGACAGCCTTCAACATGTTTGTTAGCGCGTTCAGCTTGCCGCTCCCATCATAAGGCGCACGATTTCCTCATCATTGGTCTCGGATGGTTTGCGTTCGCCACCGACAACACCGCGCGCTAAGACGATGATCCTGTCAGCTGCGGCGAAGATGTCTGGCAAATTGTGCGAAATCAGTATGATACCGACTCCCTTTTCTTTTAGCCTGTGAATCAGGGCCATAACTTCACGCTGCTCAGGCACACCGAGCGCAGCGGTCGGTTCGTCCATAATTACCAGTTTCGCTTGCCAATGGATTGCCCGTGCGATCGCAATCGCCTGACGCTGACCGCCTGAAAGATCGCGAACCGGAGCGGACGGGTCGGGAACCTCGATTCCAAGTCCTTTCATCACCTCAGCGGCGTCTTTGCGCATTGCGGCACGGTCAAGGAAAGGAAGTCCGAGGAAGTGCTTCACCTTTTCGCGGCCCAGGTAAAGGTTCAGTCCTGGGTCCAGATTGTCCGCTAGCGAAAGATCTTGATAGATCGTTTCAATGCCCGCATTGCGCACGCCTTGGGGTGTTTTTCCGGTCAGCAGGTTGCCGTCAAAATAGACCTCTCCTTCGGTCGGGGCGTGGACACCTGAAATCATCTTAATCACCGTGGATTTGCCCGCCCCATTATCCCCCGCCAGGACAACACACTCGCCCGAATTAACCGCGAAATTCACGTCGCTCACGGCCTCGTTGCCGCCAAAGCGTTTCTTCAGTCCTTTGACCTCTAGAAGAGCACTCATGTTCGGCCTCCGGTCAACTTGCTCTTGGACTGGTCCACCAGAACGGCAACGATTATGACAAGGCCTACAGCGACAAATTGCCAATAGGGCGGTAGTCCAGAAAAGACGAGACCAAACTGGATTACCGCGATAATGATTGCACCAATAACAGTGCCGGTCACGGTGCCTTGACCGCCTGTCAAAGAAGCCCCGCCAATGAAGACAGCCGCCACCGCGTAGAGCAGGATGGGCTCACCAGCGTTGGCAGCACCCGCTGAGAACCTGCTGGTGTAAATCAATCCACCTATCCCTGCCGTGACCGCAGAGATGATGAACAATTTGATCAAGAGTTTGTTCACGTCCACACCAGCACGCTCGACCGATGCGCGGCTGGCGCCAAGCGCATATGTATGCACGCCAAACTTCGTATAGGTCAGCACATAGTGGCAAACGATCGCCAGCAAGATGGCGGTGATCACAGGGATCGGGAACCCCAAGATTTCCCCGTTACCGATGAAACGCGCTTCGTCGCTGCGTATTGATACGGTGGCCCCGCCAGCCACAATCAAGGCCGCCCCTCGGGCGACGCCATAGGTGCCAAGAGTGCCAATGAAACTGGGGACATTAAGATAGGCCACCAGCCAACCGTTAATCAGCCCGACAACGACGGCGGCAAGGATCCCGACGACCATTGCGGCAATGACAGCGAGCCAACCGATATCCGGCCCTAACCAGCGGATCACCAGCGCCATGACAACGGCGGATAGACCGGTTGTGAAGCCAATGGAAAGATCGATATGCCCGGCTACAATAACCAACGTCAGGCCAAGCGCTAGCAGAAGAATCTGAGAGGCGGCGATCGCGATAGATTGCATGTTGTGAGTCCGGAACAGGAACGTGTTTCCAGTCTCGATTTGGGCGTAAATTTCAAAAAAACCGAGGATCAAGACCAGAAATAGCCAAGACCAGGCGTTTAGGAGGGACCTCAGAAATGAGGCCCCTATCTGTTGATTTGCCAAAACTCGAACTCACTCGGAGTAGATGAATCGGGCGATGGCCGGATCATTCACGTTCTCAGCATTGATAACAGTGAACCCTGTTCCGATGGTTGTTGGAACAGATTCGCCAGTCAGCACAGCATAAGCTGCCATGACGCCAAAGTAGCCAATCTCAGCGGGGTGCTGCGCGATGGCTGCATCCACAAGACCGGACCCGATGTTGTCCACGATGCTTTGAGGTGCGTCGAAGGCAATAACGGTCACTTCATCTTCCATTCCCGCGCCCTCTACACCGTTGCCAGCACCCAAGGCAGAGAACAAGTTGGCGCCGAAGACACCACTGATCTCAGGGTTGCGGGCCAAGACGGCATTAAACTGCGATGCGGCAAGGGATGCATCGTTCTCGTTATACTGCGTGTCCAGAACGGTAATGTTCGGGTGATTTTCAGCCATTTCAGCCATGAAACCGGCTTCGCGTTGATCCGTGGTCGAAATCCCTGGGCGGACGTTTGACACATAGACCATGCCTTCGCCACCGATGGCTTCAGCCATGAAGCGGGCTGCCATCCGGCCACCGCCTACGTTGTCAGACGCGACGTAGGCCATTGGGAAATCCCCATCACCGCTGCCGGTCTGGTAGTTACCATCGTCGATGAATGTATCCACGGTAATCACCGTGATGCCTTCCTCATGCGCACGGCGCAGTGGTTCGATCATCTGGATAGTATCTGTTGGTGCAATCAGGATCGCGTCTGGGCTACGTGCAATGACGGCATCTAGAACTGGTGTTTGCAGGACGGGGTCAAATTCTTCGGCTCCCTGAAATTCCACTGTG
The DNA here is from genome assembly GCA_039814945.1 of Pseudomonadota bacterium. Classification (GTDB taxonomy): domain Bacteria; phylum Pseudomonadota; class Alphaproteobacteria; order Rhizobiales; family MH13; genus MH13. Next base: position 41,305 of record JBCCAF010000021.1, on the reverse strand, counting down.
ATCCCAAGTGCTTCAGCTGCAGCCTGGGCGCCCCGATTCATCGTGATATAGAACGCATCGGTGGTCAGCCCGGGTATCAATGTAATGGTAAGGTCCTCGTGGCCCTGGGCCTGAGCGCTGCCAGCCAAGCCGGCTAGTCCAAGGACAGCTGCCATGGCTGTTGATTTAATAATGTTTCGCATTTCTTGTTTCTCCCTATCGTGGAACGGTTCCTCCACAGAACCAAACGTAAGGCTCGCTGCCCCAGCTTTCGCAAAGACAGCGGCACAGGTTCTTCCTGCAAATTAATGATTGCGCATCTGCCCCCCTTAGCGCAAGAATTAAATACCAGAAATAAATTTCAGGAGCGTAAGGATGGCGGGTTCTCAGAAGGCTGCAGGTTTGATGACCCGCACATTGATCCACACAGCAGCAACCCTGCATTATATCGATGGCTTGCCGCAGATCGAGGTCGCCCGCCGGATGGAGATGTCAACGGCCAGCGTATCTCGCCTTTTGGCGCGGGCCCGCGATGAAGGTATTGTGCGCTTTGAAGTTTCTCCTCTGGAGGAAGTTTCAGATGCAGATGATCAATTGGCCAATGCTATGGGCTTGCGGCAGCTGCGCGCTATCGAAACGGCACGCCAACCTGCGCTATCGATTGCTGTTGGGGCTCTGATCCGTGAGGCTGATTTGCCCCCCAATCCGGTCATTTCGATTGGTTGGGGGCGGGCGGTTCAAAGTGTGGTGTCTCATGGCCTGCCTGTCATTGCCAATGCAATCGTGGTTCCTAGCACTGGCGGCCTGAACCAGACGCAAGCACATTTTCAAATCAATGAATTCGTCCGCAATGCAGCTGAGCAGATAGGCGGAACAGCGCATCTGCTTTACGCGCCAGCCCGGCCCGGCCCTGAGTTATTCGCGCAGCTATTACGGGATCCTCAGACCGCTGAGGTTATTCGGCTATGGGACCGCGTAGACGTTGCAGTAACCGGTGTGGGTAACTTTCCCGACACGTCTGCTGAGACCTCCTTGGGCTTTACCCAAAGTGATGCAGGGCGTGTCGCAGGCGATGTTGTGCGCCAGTATTTCGACAAGGACGGTGCGCCAATGACATGGCCTGGCCAGCAGTTTCAGTTGGGAATGAGCCGTAGTCAACTGGCGCGTGTGCCACTGGCAATCGGGGTATGTGTGGGGGCTGACAAAGTTGATGCAGCCATTGGCGCGGCGCAGTCTGGCATGGTCAATACGCTTGTGACCGACATCCGCACGGCGCAATTGATCCGGAAAAAATTGGGGTTACCGGGTTAGGGTTGCGTGCCATCGCCCCAAATCAGAACTTGAAATTTATTTCTGCAAGTAATTGTTGCCATTACTCACTTCGAGCGGTTACACCCAAATGGCGTTGGCACTTGCCAACAAAAATGGAAAGGACTTGCTTCGATGAGCGCGACGATGACGACAGCTGAAAGACGCGGCTATCAGCAAATCTGTGGCAGCAATGGGTTGATGATGGTGGTTGCTTGCGACCAACGTGGCGGAATGCGTAAAGTTCTCGCCGACACGCCCGATGCGCAAAAAGCCATCGGGATCGACATTCTGGGTGACACCAAAGCCGATATTACCCGCCATCTTGCCAATAAAGCGACCTGCGTTCTGCTTGATGCCACCTGTGCGGTGCCTGCTGTGGTAGATGATGGGGTGCTCGCACGGGATACGGGGTTGCTTGTGGGGCTGGATGATTCAGGTTGGGATATTGATGAAAACGGGTATCGCAAATCTATCATGACCCCCGGCGTCACGGCGCGGCGGGTGCGGGAACTAGGCGGGACCGGTGCCAAGCTCATGGTTTACTTGCGTCCAGATTTGCCTGCTGCCAATGAGTACAACGTGCACATCGTCCGCGATATTCTGGCAGATTTTGCCGCTGAAGACCTGCTGGTTGTGGTCGAGATTTTGACCTACCAGGTAGATGGCGAAACGGATGGCGAGTACATTTCTAAGTTCCCTGATTTGATCGTCGGCTGCGCCCATATGGCACTGGAGTTAGGGTCAAAAGTTCTCAAATTGCCTTATCCGGGCACGGCAGAGGCCTGCGCCCAAATCACCGCGTTGTGCAACGGCGTGCCTTGGGCAGTGCTGTCGGCGGGCGTGGATCATGAGACCTTTGTGGGGCAGGTTGCCACCGCGATGAAGAACGGGGCCTCTGGAGTCATTGCAGGTCGCGCGCTTTGGAAAGACTGCATTTCATTGGATCGTAGAGTGTCTGCGGACCGGCTTGAAAACGTCGCGAGCGTTCGCCTGGGCGAGATACAAACCATCATCAATGGTTATGAAGACAAAGGTTGATACCGCCGTTGGACTGGATGTTGGGGGCACAAATATTCGTGCGGCCCGGATATCCGCAGGCGGTCGTGTTTTGGGACGTGTCATAGAACGCGTCGTTTCTGACCGGACTGGTTTTGCGTCTCAGGCTCTGCGCCTGATCGCTGCTGTTCGCGATGACACCACCTGCGCCGTGGGTATCGGCATTCCGGGCAGGGTGGATGGAAACACTGGGGCAATCCTTTCTGCCGGCAATTTGGATATCGCTGGTCTGGATCTGTCTGCTTTGGTCAGGACAGAGGCCAAATTGCCTTGCCGGATCGAAAACGATGCTGCCATGGCATTGATCGCTGAGGGGCAAGGCACAGTTGATCTGATCGCCATGGTCACCGTTGGGACGGGGGTGGGCGGAGCTCTCTTGCGCGGTGGACAGCCCTTTTATGGTGGAAGTTTTGCCGGGCAATTTGGCCATATCGTCGTGGCGTCGGATGGGCCGCTTTGCAATTGTGGGCGGACCGGCTGTGTCGAGACCTTTAGCGCAGGCCCCGCGTTGGCCCTGCTGATTGCAAAGGAAGGATTGCCTGCGACCACCGACGCGGCAAACTTGCTATCGGCGGCAGACGAAGGCGATACTCGGGCCGAGACGATATTGACACTCTGGGCGGACCCAATGAAACGCGCACTTCATACCTTGATGGCAATTGTCGACCCAACAAAGGTGATTATTGGAGGTGGTTTGGGTGTCTACATGGCTCGCGCTGTCAACCGCAATAGCCCGCAAAACGCATGGTTCAATCGACCCGTCGTGGCGGCCCGTCTGGGCGACAATGCCGGTGTGATTGGGGCCGGGCTGGCTGGCCTACTGGTAACTTCAAGTTGAGGCAGATTGTCTTGGTCAATGGCGTTCCTGCCAGCGGCAAATCCACAGTCGCTGCCCACCTCATTCCACAGCTGAGCATCGCGGGCCGATGTCCTTTGCCGCTGCATTTGGATATTGTGAAAGAGGCCCTTTTCGCCCAAATAGGCACCGGCGACCGGGATTACAATCGGATGCTCGGCCGGGCCAGTTATCAGGCGATTTTCGACTCCATCAATGCTTTTCCGGACACGGTCCTGCCCATCATCGACGCCTGGCACGGATTTCAACCGCGCGAGATTTTGCAGATGTATTTGACCCGTGCCCGCATTGAACAGGTCGTCGAGGTTTGGGTCAGCGTAAGCCCTCAAACCGCTGCTGCGCGCTACCGCGCGCGCGCCGAGACACGGCATACCGGACATCTTCCGCAGTCCTACGCCGATGAGCTATTCATTCTGGCTGAGCGGGCGCAGCCCATGGGCTTTGGGCCGGTGATTTCCGTAGATGGCGAAGTGCCTTTGCCCACCGATATCACGGGCAGGATCGTAGACGCATTCAAGACCTAACCAGAGGTCGGTGAAGCCTCTATCAGTCGGCAGGAACGGCCAAGATCATAACGGCTTCATTGCTTAGCAAAAGGCAATTGCCGCGGCGATATTGTCTTCTGTAGCCCATCGGCTCACCGGCATTTGCTGAACGAGCAGATCCCCAAGCTCGTGGCCGCTTCCGTTTCAGCGCTGAGATATGAGCATTATTTACACATGTAAATGAATAGCCAAAGAATAGGAGAAGTATGGCATTTTGACATGTGCACGAGCAGGTGACTGCAGCGTGCCCGCTCGCTCCGTCGAGCGCTTAGGCGGATTCTCGAATTATCAGTGCAGCTTCTTTTAAGATTGAGATTGGCGCCTCACTTCTTTCTTCGCGAACACGCTCAAGTAGCAAACGTATGGCATCATTAGCGATGCCTTCTATGTCCTGCCTTGCAGTTGTCACTGCGGGAAATATGTATTGGCTCAAAGGATGGTTATCGTGCCCGGCGATGCGCAAACCGCCACTTTTCTCTGAATTGCGTGCCATCAGGCCGTGTTTGTTTGCGGCCCGTATCGCCCCAATTGCAACGCGGTCGTTTGCGCAAAGGATCGTTTCCGATGTGTACTTCTGGCGACCGAATTGTTCATCCATTACGCCAAATGCATAAGCTTCAAATTGCCAAGATTCGTTGGCATTATCCGTTTCAATGAACTTTGGCTCGATACCAAGGGCGCACATTTTTTTTTCATAGGCTTCTTTACGCTCAATTGCATTTGAGTTGACGCGTGGCATGTTTAGAAAATAGGGCGGCTTACCTGTGCGACATAGAAATTGGACAATATTTGCAATGCTTTGCAAATTGTTCGTTCCTACAAAATCAGTGCCAGGCACATCCTCTGCGGGGCGAGAGTCAGCAAAAACTATGGGAAAGTCATCTCTTGCGAGTTTGAACGCTTCGGTCGAACTTTCCAGCCCTAGGGGCGCGATAATGGCGCCATCTGCGCTCATAGATCGCAGGCGCGCAACAGCTTCAGCCTCGCCAATCGCATCACCGTTAGAGCTCTGTGCAATAACCTTATAGCCCGCGTCCCTTGCCGCGTTCTCAATAGCTTCCAGGAGACTGGTAAAAAAAATATCTTTGTAATGCGGAATGATCACACCGATCAGGTCAGTGGATTTCCTGTTCTGACGCGTGGCGATGAAGTTATAGACATAATCGACATCAGCGAGGCGCTCTTCGATTTTTTGTGAAGTCGATGGACGCACGGTTGATGGGTCTTGAAAGTACCGCGAAAGCGTTGGCCGGGAAATGCCAATGGTCCTAGACAACTCTTCCATCGTAGCAATTTTTTGTTTTGTTTTTGCCAAGCCGCAGCTCTCCTTGCCCATGAACCTTATCGCAGCTCACAGCGTCATATAATGCGTAATCCATTTTTGACACATGTTAAAGTATTGGCTATTTTATGTATGAAGGCAGGAGCAACCTATGTCCGAAGTCAGAGCCATTGCGACCATCGGGGAGATCCTGGTTGAGTTCGTATCACATCGCCGCAACTGCGCTCTGGAACAAATTGCGGAATATTCAGGTCCATACCCTAGCGGCGCACCGGCTATCTTTATCGATCAGGCAGCAAGAATGGGTGCGCGCACCGAAATGGTTGGCGGCTTAGGGGTAGACGGCTTTGGTCGGAGTGTGCTGGCGCGCCTCAAAGCCGATGGCGTCGGAATTGATGGTGTCACCCTATCGCGAACCCGCAGCACCGGCGTTGCCTTTGTATCCTACTACGATGATGGCGAGCGCGATTTTATCTTTCACCTAGCGGGCACTGCTGCCGATGACTTTGAAGTGCCCTTAGCGTTAACGAGCCTCAAGGATACCGTGCTTCATGTGTCTGCCTCCTCTTTAGGGGCCGCTTCAATGCGCCGTAAAATTTTGGATGCTGTTGATGCGGTCATTGATGCTGGCGGCTGGGTGACGTGCGACCCAAATGCGAGACCAGAGCTGATGAATGACGACGCTGCTCGTGACGCGATTTTTGAGGTGATGGCTCGCAGTTATTGCCTGATACCGAGCACCAGCGATCTGAGTTTTCTGTATCCTGATCTGAGCGAAGAAAATGCCGTCGACCAGTTATTGAACTCTGGTGCAGAAGTTGTTGCGGTAAAGCAAGGTTCGCGCGGAGCGACTATTGCTGGGCAGGATGAGCGTTATCATTTCCAAGGCCATAGGGTTGATGAATTGGACCCCACAGGGGCGGGCGATTGCTTTTGCGGCACGTTTATCGCTTTGCTCGTTCAGGGAGCATCGCTCTACGATGCTGGGCGACAAGCCAACGCGGCGGGTGCAATTGCAGTTACCCGACGCGGGCCAATGGAAGGCAACTCCGGCCCGGCCGAGATCGCAAATCTCCTAGCGTCGTCGGTACCCAGAGAACGAACAGCATGAGCCTCATCCAAGACCTGATCGCGCGCAACCGCGCTGGTGAACCTATTGGTATGCCTTGCTTTTGCACCGCCAATGAGCACGTTCTTCGCGCTGTTCTATCTTATGCGGCAAATACCGGGTTTCCGACGGTCATTGAAGCAACGTGCAACCAGGTCAACCAGGAAGGCGGCTACACTGGCATGACTCCACAGGACTTCATGTCTTGGTTGCGTGATATGGCCAGCGACGCAGGAGTACCAATGGACCAGCTAATTGTTGGCGGCGATCATTTGGGCCCAAACCCCTGGAAGTCTGAGCCGATCGATCAGGCTATGGCGAAAGCCCGCGAACTCGTGAGGCTTTATGTCGAAGCGGGTTTTACCAAGATTCATCTTGATGCGAGCATGGCATGTGGCGGTGAATCAAACCCGACCTTTGCACAGATTGCCGAACGTGCCGCTGATCTTTGTGCGGTCGCTGAGGCGCATGCACCAGATAACAGTAAATTAGTTTACATCATTGGGACCGAAGTCCCAATCCCTGGTGGTGAGACCGAAGAACCAGATACGCTGGATGTGACGTCGGTTGAGCGGTTTCAGGATACTATACAAACCCATCGTGATGCTTGGAGCGCGCGCAGCTTGAATGAGGCATGGAACCGCATTGTCTCGGTTGTAACGCAGCCAGGCGTCGATTTCGGGCACACCTCAGTTTAATCGTTTATACCAGAAAAAGCGCAGCCGCTTGCTAATGCGATCCTCGACGAACCCCATCTGACCTTTGAAGCGCATTCAACGGACTACCAGAAAACGCAAGCCTTAACCGATTTGGTTCGCAGTCACTTCTTCTTCCTCAAAGTTGGCCCTGAGTTAACGTTTAGGTTTCGCGAGGCTGTCTTTGCACTTGCCTCCATCGCAGAACAGGTCGGCGGCGATGCGATGTCTGATGTCCCTGGTGTCTTAGAGAGCCAAATGACAGCCAATCCTGGCTACTGGAAAGACTATTATTCTGGAACGGATGAGGAATTGCGGACCTTAAGAACCTTCAGCTACAGTGACCGTATCCGCTATTATTGGAGCGACCCTAATGTCGCCGGCGCGCTTGGCGCGCTCATCGGCGTACTCAAGTCCAAACCCACTCCAGAAACGATCATTTCACAGGCGTTCACGGGGCTGGAGTTCGGTGAAATTTCAACGGACCCGAGTGCCTTGGTCGAGCACCATGTGCAGCGCTGTGTGTCGCGGTATTTCAAAGCCGCTGGTTATTAGACAGTAGGCTTTCATTGTCTCTCTCGTGCACCTGACGCGAAGGCCATACGTGTCTGTCCAACGTTTTGCAGTAAACGCGCAATTTTATGGCGATGCGTTGTACAGGGCCACGGCAACCGGCAGGTTAATTGTCCGGCATCAGCACCAAGGGAACGGCACGTGCTGAATTTCTAACGGAGTGATTTGGCTCATCATCACCCATAGAGAGTGACCGATGAGACAGAACACAGAACGCCGCAAGGATGCCGCTGATCGCACGGTGAAGGAGTTTTAGAGGAAGGCCCGCAAGCGCTATGTTGCGGAAGAGAAGATCCGTGTTGTGCTGGCCGGATTGCGCGGCGAGGACAGCCTCGTTGAGCCATGCCGTCAGGAACGTATCTCGCAAGGGACCTACTACGCCTGGTCGAAGGATTTCCTGGAGGCAGGGAAGAAGCGGTCGTCAGGCGCCACCACACGAGAAGCCAACACTGGGGAGGTAAGGGCGTTGCGGTCCGAAGCAAACGATCCCAAGGAAGTCGTTGCCGAGCAAGCACTTGAGCTTCGCCTACTCAAAAAAAGCATGATCGGGGATGGAGAGGATATCGAATGAGGTATCCTGCATCCGAGAAACTTGAGATTATCAGGTTGGTTGAACAATCGCATATGGCGCGTCGCTGAAGCCCTGGAGTGCAGTATGGTGCGCATCAACACCGGGCTGATTTCGGCGGCAGAAGCACCCTATGGTGGTATCAAGTCCTCCGGTCTCGGTCGTGAGGGCTCAAAATACGGGATCGATGAGTATCTGGAAATGAAGTACCTGTGCATGAGCATCTAAGCGATGATCTGCACTCGGATAAAGATTATGCGACCAGTCTGACATCCGATTTGTTCTTGATCATCGAAGAGCACCACTGCATCTAATCGGCTCAATCATTCGCAGTGAGACAGTCTTTGTCGATGACCCTGCCAACATTTCAAGCTACTGGGCCGAGTGCGGCTTGTATGGGTACGGCTCTCTAAACTGGCGCCGTGTCGAGCGCTCAACACTGCCGCAAGCTGTATTGGCTCTATTCGTCCCGTCAGCACACATATCAGCAGCAACTCCGCAAGAACGCTTCACCCACATAAAAGCGCTGCAAAGTGTAATTTTCATTCGCTCAGGCGAACGATTGTTAGATCATTTGCCGCTAAATGCGGCGATCCTGCTCTAATTTTTACCAATTGGAAAAAAATAGTAGATCACCCGGAAGCCTGGTGCCAGCCTAGATAGACGCTGCGTCATGTGCGCTTTCGCGTGAAATACGCGGAAGCAATTACGATGGCGACGGGCGTGCTGACGACATGTGTCTCGCCGTTCTGGCGCGGTACAAAAGCTGGAGTGTGACCATGAAAAAAACATGCAAACGTGTAGCGATGGCGGCCTTGGGTGCATTGGCGATCACCGTCGCAAACACAAGCTCAGGACAAGCACAGTTCGCGGCTGAAGGTGATCCAAGACCCGCTGTTATCCTCTTTGGCCCATCCAACGACGGTGGTTGGTCGCAGGCAATCGACGAAGCTCGCACCCGGCTAGAGGGTGCATTGGAATTACAAATCCCCCAGGCCGAAGAGATACCGGAAAGCGCGACCTCTATTCGACCAGCGGCCGAGCTTTTTATTCAGCGCGGTGCAAACATCATTTTGGGTTCAGCGTTTGGCTACTCGGACACGTTTGAAGCGTTGGCGGCTGAGTACCCCGATGTCGTTTTCCTTAATCCAGCGGGCACAACCAACGGCGACAACCTGAAAAGCTTTTACGGTCGCACCTACGAAACACAGTATCTCTGCGGCATGATTGCAGGTGGCCTCAGCGAGACGGGCGAGTTGGGGTTTGTTGCCGCCAACCCGTTTGGACTGGTGAACTGGACCGTCAACGCCTACCTGTTGGGCGCCCGGCAAGTGAACCCGGATGCTGAGCTGACGGTCGTCTTCACGGGAGCATGGGCCGACCCAGTAAAAGAACGTGCGGCCGCTGAAGCCCTGATCGAGCAAGGCATTGATGTCATCGGCCAGCATGTGGACACTCCAGCGGTACAGGTCGTGGCTGCCGAGGCAGGCATCTCTGGAACGGGGCACCATCGCGATCTGTCGGAGTTCAGCGCCGCCACGCAATGCTCCTCAGTCTGGACGTGGGATCGCTTTCTTGAACCGGAAATCGCCGCGATTGCCGCTGGAGATTTCGAGCCAGCACCATTTGGCGCTTTCCTGTCGATTGCTGATGGCGCCGTCGACATCGCGTGTTGTGGGCCTGCCGTTTCAGAGGAACTGGAAGCTTTGGTTATGGCCGAGCGTGAGGCGATCTTGGCCGGCAAACATGTGTTTGAAGGACCTTTGAGTGATCGCGATGGGGCTGAGCGTGTGCTTGCCGGCGAAGTGCTCGGCGATGGCGATTTGTGGGGAATGGACTGGTTTGTTCCTGGCGTTGTCGGGGGCGAGTGATGCCCCCCGCGCTCTCTGTGGTGGGCGTCAGCAAGGTTTTCGGGGGCTTTCACGCCCTTGATGACGTGTCCTTTGCTGTCGCACCAGGAGAGGTGCATGCCCTTTTGGGTGAGAATGGGGCCGGTAAGTCGACGCTGATGAACGTGGCGACCGGCCTCTACACGCCTGATAGAGGTCACATCGAGATCGACGGCAGCCCCGTCACCTTTTCCGGGGCGAGGGATGCAGCCGAGCACGGCGTCGGCATGGTGCACCAGCACTACAAGCTCGTGCCAAGTTTCTCGGTGTTGGAGAATCTGCGCCTCTTCAATCCAAAACTGTCTGAAGATGCCTTGATCGACGCTGCGCGGTCCCATGGGGCTCAGATAGGCTTCGACATTGACTTCGCACGCCGGATTGGCGACCTCAGCATCGCTGAACAGCAGCGCGTTGAGATCCTAAAGGTCCTTGTGGCCGGCGCGCGTATCATCATTCTTGATGAACCGACCGCTGTGCTCTCCGATAAGGAGGCGCTCGGTTTGATGAAGCTGACGGCGGATCTGGCCAAGTCCGGTAAAGCGATTGTGTTGGTCACACACAAGCTGCACGAGGCCCTGAAGCATTCAACGCGCATCACCGTCATCCGCGCTGGCCGAAAAATTGTGGAGACCGTGCCCGCGCAAACCGATGCGCAGCAGCTTACCACAGACATTGTCGGCTCGCTGGATGTTGATGTACCAGAGCGCAGGCGAGCACGGGGTGGTGTGCGGCTGCGGATGGCAGAAGTGACGCTTTCTGATGAAGCTGGGCGCAAGAGCCTCCGGGGTGCCACGTTGATTGTGCACGATGGTGAGATGGTCGGCGTGGCTGGCGTTGCCGGCAATGGCCAAAGTGAGTTGGCCAGTGTGCTTGCAGGCCTCGCATCACCCGAAGCCGGAAGCATCGAAATCATTGGGGCAGGCGACGCCAGCGCCGATACACCTGAAACGCGTCGCAAGCACGGCGTTGCTACGATACCTGTCGATCGCTATGCGCACGGTTTGGCTGGCGAGGTCAGCGTTACAGATAACTTTGCCATTCGTGGTGCATTGGGCGGACGGTATGGAAGCTGGTGGCGCTATCGCCGCGCAAAGGCGCGTCAGGATACAGAGAAGGCCATCGAGGACTTCGAGATTCAGGGCGTTCGATCTCTCGGTCAGCGCGCAGCGCTGTTATCCGGAGGTAACGCGCAGAAACTAGTATTAGCGCGGGAGTTTCAGGGGAAGCCTACTCTTGTGGTCGCCCATAGCCCGACTCGCGGCCTTGATGTGCGGGCCGGGGCCGCGGTCCATACCCGCCTGCGCGCCGCTCGGGATCGTGGAGCTGCCGTCGTTCTAATCTCAGAGGATCTTGATGAGGTTCTTGCTCTGTCCGACCGCATCGCGGTCTTGGCCAACGGGCGCGTGGCCGCTGAGTTTGAAACGCCCGCAGAGCGGGCCGACATAGGCCGCGCCATGGTCGGCCATGCCTGACGCAGCCTTCCAGTTGTCGCGAGCACCAGTTGTCGCTGGTCCTCCAGGAAGACGACGCCCCCCTCGCTTGGTGCCGGTTCTTGAGCGTCGACAAAAGGTGTCTGACTGGGAGCGGGTCAGCGTTTACATTGGCAGTCTCGTGTTCGCTACGCTGCTGTCCGTCCTTATCATAGCCACCTTTGGAGTTGCCCCAGCCGATCTTGCCAGGGAGATCGGCGCGGTCGTCTTCTCCAGTCCGCGCGCGTTCGCGTCCGTTCTGGCGCAGACAGCACCCTTCGCCATTGCGGGCCTTGCCACCGCCATCGCGTTCCGGGCTAGGTTTTGGAACATTGGTCTTGAGGGTCAGATGATCTTCGGCGCCATTTGCGCCTCGGTCGTTGCGCTTTATGATGTGGGGCCGGAGATGGTTCGGCTGCCTTTGATGGCGCTCGCGGCGGCAACCGGTGGGATGCTTTGGATCGCGGGTCCTGGCGCGTTGAAGCTACGGCTAGGCGTGAACGAAGTCATCACGACGCTCCTTCTCAACTACATCGCCTTTAATGTCCTTTTACACCTGCTTTACGGCGCGTGGCAGGATCCGGTCAGCCGCTTCCCGCACACGGAGCTTTTTGAGGATGCCGAGAAACTATCCCCACTTGGGTGGCAGAACCTAACCTGGGCGCTGCCAATCGTTGGTGTTCTCACGCTGGTCCTGTGGTGGATCTTCTCTGTCAGCCGTGTTGGCTATCTGATCGACGTGTTGCGATCCAATCCTCAAATGGCCTTTGCCATGGGTGTGCCCGTCACGGCTCTTTCAATTGGCGCTATCCTTGCGTCCGGTGCAGTGGGCGGTCTCACCGGCTTTGTGATCTCTGCGGGGATCGAAGGGCGGATGACCCAGGACTTTTTCACAGGGTATCTCTTTTCCGGGATTCTGATTGCGTTTCTCGGGCGCAATCATCCCTTGGGTGTTGCTTTTTTCGCCTTCTTCATGGCTGTCCTCGTTTTGGTTGGGCAGAGCCTACAGATTTTCTTTCAGATCCCGTTTGCGCTCACCCAGCTTATCCAGGCGCTCTTTATCGTTTGCGTCGCGGCGTCCGAGTTCTTTCTGACCTACCGCTTACACTGGCGGGGTGCGGTCTAATGGATTTCCTCGTCAACTGGCTCTTGAGCACCCCAGCCTTTGCAGTTCCCTTTGCGCTTGCGGCGCTTGGCATCATTGTGACCGAGAAGGCCGGGGTCCTGAATTTGGGGGCCGAGGGGTTTATGCTGGTTGGCGCGGTGGCAGGTGTTGGCGCAATGCTGGCGGGCGTGGGGCCATTTCTCGCGCTGGCTTGCTCTGCACTCGCTGGGGTCGGTTTGGGAATCGTCTTCGCGCTGATGGTCGCCGGACTGCGGATTAACCACGTAATTGCCGGCCTGATCCTTGTCTTTGGCGCCCACGGCCTCACAAGCTTTGTCGCCACAGTGAATGGATGGACGAACCAGTCGATCTCCGGGCTTGAGCCGATCGTGCTGGGTCAGGATGCTCTGGTTTTCCTGACCCCACTCCTTGTTCTGGGAACGATCTTCACACTTGAGAAGACGCGCTTTGGACTTTCGTTACGCGCTGTGGGTGAGAATCCAGGCGCGGCTGACGCGGCCGGCTTTGACCCGACGACCTACCGTTATGCTGCCATTCTGATCGGTGGCGCCTTGCTTGGTCTCGCAGGCGGCTATCTGACCGTGGCCGTCACCCGCATTTGGGTTGACGGCGTGGTCGGTGGCCGAGGCTGGATAGCCGTCGCATTGGTCATTTTTGCGCGCTGGTACCCTTGGCGGGCGCTCTTAGGTGCGGTGCTTTTTGGATGCATCGAAGCTCTGATCCCACGCGTTGCCGCCACTGGCGTGGAGGTTCCACGCTACTTCCTTCAGATGACACCGTACTTGGCCACGCTTGCCGTCATGATCTGGAGCGCCGCACGTGGCCGTTCTGGATGGGCTCAGCCGCAAGCGCTTGGCACCCATTACGTCAGAGAAGATCGAACCTAGCCCCGAACCATATGGAGTGTTGACCGATGATCACTTACGAACCCCCAAGCCCAGCCAAAGAAGTGCCGCTGATTGATCTTGGTCCTGCGTTTTCCGGCGACCCTGAGGGCAAAAAAGCAGTTGTCTGGGAGATCCATAAAGCCTGCGTTGATCCCGGTTTCTTTTACATAAAGAACCATGGCGTCTCTCCGGAGGTCATGGACAATCAGCTGAAACTGGCTGCACAGTTTTTTGATCTTCCGCTTGAAGAAAAACTGGCGCTCGACAGTGTGAAGGAAGCCTCGACGCGCGGATATGAGAAGATGGCCGCGCAGACGCTTGATGAGGGCTCGCCCCCCGACCTCAAAGAAGGGTTTATGTCGAGCGTCGATGCGGATGAGAACCATCGCTACACAAAGCTCAATGTACCCGGCACGGGGCGCAACCAATGGCCATCATCCTTTCCAGAGTTTCAGCCGCGCTATGAAGCTTATGCTGAGGAGGTGCTCAAACTTGGACGAAAGCTGGCGAGCCTTGTTGCTCTATCGCTAGAACTGCCCGAGAACTACTTCGCGAAGGGCTTGGAAGAGCCGCTACACTATTGCCGGATTCTAAAGTATCCGCCCATGCCGAAGGATGCTGCGCCGAACCAGTTGGGCGCGGGTGCCCACACGGATTGGGGACTGCTCACACTGCTGCTGCAGGATGATATCGGGGGCCTTGAGGTTCGCTCGGCTGATGGTGAGTGGATTGCTGCGCCGCCGATACCAGGCACCTACGTTATCAATCTGGGAGAAATGTTTCCAGTGATCACCAACGACCTTTACAAGGCGACCATGCATCGCGTGCTCAACAACCATTCCGATAAGACACGTTATTCCTGCCCAACGTTCTGTGACCCGGAATACTTCTACAAGGTGGAGTGCGCATCTAGCTGCTTGCCGGCTGATGGGGCGCCCAAGTATCCGCCCATGACCGCTGGCGAGCACCTGCGCGCGCAGTTTGAAAAGACCTTTGGAGTTGCAGCGCAATGAATCCGATCATGCAGGTGAGCCTGTTCTCAGAGGAATTCATTGTGCTTTCTGAATTCTATCGCGATGTTTTCAATCTAACGGAAAATGAGGGCCTACGCTCCGACGTTTTCCGTGGCTACATGTCGAATGATGTTATGATCGGGTTCTCCGCGCTGGCCGCCTACGAGATGTTGGGGCTTGAGCCACGCAAGAGCGGCGAAGGAGACCAAACCGCTTTGACGTTTAAGTTCGATACCAAGGCGGACCTTGATACCGCAGTCGGCGCGGCGATCGCTCGGGGAGCGACACTCGTGAAGGAGCAGTTCATGACCTACTACGACTGGTACATGGCAGTGCTTCGCGACCCCGATGGAAATGCGCTTCGCTTGGCCTGTCCGACGCCATGAGCCTGCGTGCCTATGTTGATGGTGTCGAGCGGGATATTCCCGCCGACCCCTTTGCACAATGGGTGCAACTGAGCAGCACGGCGGTCCTATCGATCGACATGCATTTGGGTCACCTTTCCGAAGATCCAATGTGTCCGTGTCCATCACCACGCGGGCGCGAGATCATTGCACCGGTAGACACCTTTCACCGATGTGCCCGCGCGATGGGGGTTCCTGTTGTTCACGTGCGATCCGTCCTGCGGGCCACTGGTGAAGATGATCTGAGAGGCCAAGCTCCAGCGGCTTGGCGTTCGTTGGTGCAACTCTATGCGGACCCGATTCCAGGAATCCATCAACACGCTATTGAG
The DNA here is from genome assembly GCA_039814945.1 of Pseudomonadota bacterium. Classification (GTDB taxonomy): domain Bacteria; phylum Pseudomonadota; class Alphaproteobacteria; order Rhizobiales; family MH13; genus MH13. The sequence goes on along the minus strand of JBCCAF010000021.1, from coordinate 26,215 downwards.
GGAAGCCTTTGGACCCAGTTTGCAACCGAAGTCTTGGAGGAGGATTTGATTGTCCAGACCAAGCGTAGGCTCTCACCATTCTACCCAACGGATCTGGATTTCCTGCTGCGATCCATGGGAGTGAAGCGGTTGGTCATCAACGGAGGGATGACCGATTGCTGCGTCCTTCTGGGGGCGTTCGAAGCGTCAAACCTAGGCTATCGGGTCGCTGTTGCTAGAGACCTTGTAAGGGGATCTAACGTCGAACTCGAACATGCCGCACTTCGGATGCTGTCGCTCCATTGCGCGTTGGTGATGGATAGCGGTGCGATTGTCGAGGCGTGGAAAGATGACAGGATAGCGGGCCCGCAAGAGCACAACCTCGAGGCACCTATTAAGCAGGCCATCTGAATTGTGCCCGCAATCGGGTTATAAGCACAACTTTGCGGACGCACTTGGTTGCTCACGTGGCATGGCAAAGTATGGATTTGTGTTCAAACAGCAGTTTTTAAAGGTGGGCCAAGGTCCGTTACGGGCTGAACTTTATCGCCATACGGGTGGCGTAACCGTATTGCCGCGAACGCAACCTTTGAGCCCTTTTTGGGTCGTTGGCGAGCAATGACGGGAGCCGATCGACGCTCATGCTTTGCGTTTTGTGATCTGATAACTCAGCCGCAATTTGCGCGTTCGTTATGGCCTAGCAACGCGCGGAGAGAAACCTACTCAAGCACGCCGAGTTCTTCACTGATTGCCTCCAAGGTCGCAGCGCGGTGTTTAACCTGTTTTGGGTTTTCGCCCGCAAAGCTAACAGCCAGCAGGCGCAGCATCGACAACATCGTCGCGTGGGTGGGGACCAAACCGTAATTAGATACGTGGCATGGTAGGGCAACGTCAGAGAACCGAGCTGCCTGCGGCTGATAAGCATGATCTGTCAGTGTGATGATTTTGATGCGTGACGTTCGCGCGAAAGAAACAATCGAGCGCAGGATTTTCGGGCGCGGTTCCAGAGTGATCAGTACAAGCACGTCGCGCGGTCCGGCCATTGCCAGATCGCTGTGCCAATCCTGCCCGGTCCCAGACATGTGATGAACACCGTGACGTAACTGGGAGAACAGGCTGCGTCCGAGTCGCGCTACGCCGTCTTCAGCGCCAAACCCTAAGAACCATACATTTGGCGCTGCCGATATCATGGCGGCAATTTCAGGCAGTCGATCAGAGCGCAACTCCTCAAACGTTCGGGTCAAATTTCGCAGTTCCAAACCCATATGGTCGCCAATGGAGCGGCCCAATGCCGATGGTTCTGAAACGGTTGTTGTCTGCGCGTAGGGCTCAGTACGATTGCGTTCCTCACGTGCCTGCAGGCGAACTTCTTCGAAGTCTGCATAGCCAAGATTTCGGAAGAAACGGGCGGTCGTTGCTTTTGAAACGCGGGCTAATGTTGCGAGTTCCGTCGCGGTGTGTGTCTCAATAAGACTCTGATTTTCCAAGAGAACATGGGCGATCTTCTGCTCGCTGCTCGTCAGCCGAGCTTGCTTCTCGTGGATGCGGAGGATGAGACGCGATGCCATTCGATTCTACTGCACTGCCTTTCTAAAAGCGGTTTGCTCAAAGTTTCAGCTTGACGAATGAAACGCAAGTTTCAATCATATGAAACAATGAAACGAAACAGGCCGTGTTGATGTCGACCTCAAAACTGATCCGGGAACGTATATGGACGAAGCTGCATGGAGTGGCCAGACCGGACACACGGTTCCACTTGAACTTTGCCGAGGTGATCCCTGACTTCGAGGGGTCAGAGCTGGCCACTGACAGGATTGTTGCTGAGGATGCCTATAAAGGCTCTCAGTTCGCTTTCATCACCCCAGATAACTGCTTGTACGATTTGCGGCGTCGGATGATCGAAGATGGCAAGACGTTTGTGATGTCGACTTACGGTATTTATCGCGGCTTCCTGTTGATGGAGCCAGAGATGGTGCCACAAGGCGCTGCTGCTTACGCGGCTTGGCTTGATGGTATGGAGCATTTCGGCCGCCCAATCAGTCTTGGGGAGATCGCGCGTCGTGGACGTTTCGATCTCATGGTGACTGGCGCATCGGCGGTCTCCGTCAACGGTGTGCGTTTCGGCAAGGGCCATGGCTTCTTCGACCTGGAATGGGGCATGTTTACCGACCTTGGGTTGGTCGACGAGGGAACCCCTGTCATTGCCTGTGTCCACGATGTTCAGATGGTCGAGGATCAATTGCAGCCGTCTGAAACCGATATTCTCGTCGATCAGATCGCAACGCCAGAGCAGCTCCATACGGTCGCGCGCCGGGCAAAGCGACCTCACGGCGTGAAATGGGACTTACTTGATCAAAAACAGATCGATGAAACACCGCCGCTGCAGGAACTGCAGCGCATTCAAGGCCTCGCCTGAAATCTGCCGCGTTCAATTCAATCAAGGAGACTGACTTATGACCTTACGCATCAATCGACGCCATTTCCTAGGCGCTGCGGCAGCTGGTGTTGCCGCCGGTTGCCTACCTGGACGTGCGTTTGCCAACACGCCGCTGACCATGCAGGCGGCATGGATCAATGATGCCGAGTTTATCGGCTATTACATTGGCATGCAGAACGGCTACTATGCCGAGGAAGGTCTGGATCTGGAATATCTGCCAGGCGGGCCAGATGTCATTCCTGAAAGCACAATCATTGCTGGTCGCGCTGACGTAGCGTTGACCACGCCGGATACCACAATCAAGGCAATCGTCGACCAGGGCGCGCCGTTCAAGATCATCGGTGCGCAGTATCAGAAGAATCCGATCGGTATCGTATCACTGGCATCAAACCCGATCACATCTCCAGCTGATCTGGTTGGCAAAACGCTGGCCGTTCCGCCGGTGAATGTCATCTCAGTTGAAGCGATGTTGGCGATCAATGGCATTGATCGTGATGCCGTCAACATCGTCCCGTACGCCTACGATCCCACGCCTCTGATCCAAGGTGAAATTGACGCTTCGCTCGATTTCACAACCAATGTTCCCTACACGATCGAGCAGCAGGGTGTGGAGGCGATCTCATTCCTGCTCTATGATTTTGGCTTCACGATTTACAATGATACCGTTGTGGTGACTGAAGAAGCCCTTGCTGAAAAACGTTCAGAGCTGGTTGGTTGGTTGCGTGCTAGCCGCCGTGGGTGGGAGACGAACTACACCGATCCCGATGGATGGCCGCCAAGGTTCGCTGACAGTTGGTTTGAAGGAACAGGCCGGACCATCGCCAACGAGATATTCTTCAACAACGCCCAGCGGGCATTGATGGAAAACAGCAGCGGCTTCTTCGCAATGACCGAAGAGGGTATTACGGCCAACCTAACTGCGCTGGCTGAGGTTGGCATTGAGGGCACGCGGGATATGTTCGACACAAGTCTGCTTGAAGACGTGTATTGACCCAACCGGACGGAATTTCTCTAACTGGGATCAATAAGATCTTCGCGGGGCGGGGTAGAACAGTCGAAGCGTTAAGCGATGTCAGTTTGTCCTGTCCTGCCAGTTCCTTCACGGCGCTCATCGGGCCTTCAGGCTGTGGCAAATCCACAGCTCTGCGCATTGCTTTGGGGCTGGAACAGCCTGATGATGGTCAGGTCATCATCGATGGATATTTACCTGCGGAAGCAACCAAAGCGGGTCTAACAGGAACGGCCTTTCAGGATGCAGCTCTTCTGCCCTGGCGCACAGTTCGCCGGAACGTTGAAGTGCCGTTGGAGGTTCTGCGTCGTAAGCTAGCGCAGGAAAAGGATCAGGTGCTCGACCTCATCAACCTTGTGGGGCTAAAGGGCTACGAAAATTCGCTGCCAGGGGAATTGTCAGGAGGCATGCGGCAGCGGGTGGCCATAGCGCGGGCACTGGTGACCAATCCTCGTGTGCTTTTTCTGGATGAGCCTTTTGGTGCGCTTGATCAGATCCTCAGACGACAGATGAATGTCGAGTTGCAAAGGATCTGGACCGAGACACAATCAACGGCTCTGCTGGTGACACACGGCATTGACGAGGCGGTTTTTCTAGCGGACCGCGTTGTTGTTATGCATTCAAATCCGGGCAGGATCGTCGAGATTGTTGACGTCCCATTCGACCGGCCGAGAACACCGGACCTTTTCTCCGCGCCTGAGTTTCATGCCTTGAACAATAGGATCGCGAAAGTCCTTCATGATGGCCAGCATGAGGGATGACCCCTCGGGCCTTTTGCGAGGCCTTCGTAGCCTGGCCATCATTGTGATGCTTTGGGAAATTGTCGGCCGCCTCGATCTTGTCGCAGATGGTGCTCTACCGGGCTTCAGTGAAATCCTTATCCGTCTTTGGGAGGATCGCGGCGACTATCCCAAACACGTCGCTGCAACGCTCTATGGATCAGGTTTCGGCTTCCTCATCGGCAACCTCGTCGGTATTGTTGCTGGCGTTGCTTTTTATCTCTCACCGACCCTGTTGCGACTGTTTCGTGGTGTTAACATCGCGGTCTTCGCACTACCGCCAATCGCGATTGCTCCGATCTTGGTGCTGACACTTGATGGCATGGCGCCGCGCATCGCACTTGCTGCTTTGGGCGTCTACTTCGTGGCCATGACCTCAACCGTCATTGGGCTCAGCCAAGCTGACAGCCGAGCTGTTGATGTCGTCCGGGCCTATGGTGGCGGAAAGTGGATGTCGCTCCGATTGGTTCAGATACGTGCGGCGATGCCGTCGATCTTATCGGCATTTCGCATCGCCGCGCCCAATGCTGTTCTGGGCGCCATTTTGGCGGAGTTTGGTGGTGGCGGCCGTTGGGGTTTGGGGAACTACCTTCTCGGCTCGCTTGGGCGAGCTGAGCCCGATCGGCTTTGGGGCATCGGCTTGGTCGCTACGCTTATCGCCGCATTGAGCTACTTGGCATTCGCTTTGCTTGCCAGGCAATTGGTCGGCGCGTCGCGTGCGGTAACCCTCAACACCGCTTTGCCCACGCCAGCAAAGCCAATAGGGCGAATGCAGAACGGGCTCATCATTGGTGGAGCGATTGCACTGCCGTTTCTGGTTTGGTGGGGTTTTATCGTGGTCAGCGGCGTTCCAGACCTCATATCAAAAACGCCGCTCGGTGTTATCGATTACCTGTTCTTCGCGTCCAGCGCTGCGTCCGCGCAAGCCAGGCTATTGGCAGCCTTTGCAGAAACGCTTCCGATCACTTTTGCAGGCATGGCAGCCGGTCTCTTGTTCGCGTTCTTGCTTGCGATTTCATCGCGTCTGTTCCCCAATTTGGTGCGCGCCTTCATGCCCGTCGCGTTGGTTACGCAGACAATGCCTTTGGTCGCGTTGACCCCGCTGCTCGTTCTCATTCTTGGCCGTGGGGCAAGTCTAACGCTGTGGGTGACAATCTCTGTCACCTTCTTTCCGGCCTTTGTAACGCTGGCCCAGGGTTTGGCGCTCGTGCCAAAAAGCGTTCAGGACTTACCGAAAGCCTATGGAGCCACTGGATTGCAGGAAATGCAAATGGTGACCTTGCCAGCATCGTTACCCTATCTGTTTGCAGCAACGCGTCTGACCGTGCCTCGGGCCTTGCTAGGTGTGATGATCGCCGAATGGCTCGCAACGGGCAAAGGGTTGGGAAATCTGCTCAATCAATCGCGCGGGTTTCTTGATTACGGAATGATCTGGTCCGTTGCTGCTGCCTCAGTGATCGTTTCCGTTGTTTTTTACTTCGCTGTTGTTGTGCTTGAGCGCTTCACGCTGAGCCGTATGGGGATGCAAACGGCAGAGTAGCCCGGCAGCAACATTGCTGCTCATAAACTGCGCCCAGGGGCCGGAAGTTACCACCGGCTCGCCAGGGTTTCGTGGTGTCTGCAACTCAACGCTGCCTGATTTCCAGAGTTCGTTTTCAAGATCAGCTCGAAGATAGCGGACGGTGCTTTCCATTTTGGAGCTTCTAAGCAAGGCTATATGGCGCGCAGGTTGCATAGCTTGCAATAGAACTGGGCAACATAGGAGCCTGTTTTTGATGAACATTCACCATCGGCGAGCGTACATTCAAGAGCCAGCTTTTTTCGATCGACAGTGCGAAACATAGCTCGCTCTGCTCCCATAAATAGAAACCAGATTTTTAGCCAACTCCTAACCTGACACGCCAACTGATACAGGCGCGTTCGGCGTTTGGTTATAGGCCTGAGCTGTTCCAAGCGATCTCAGATCAATCTCTCCGTTTTCTATTTTCAGGCAAAGCATGTCGGTATTGTCACCGTACAAGTTAGAGCGCAACGATCTGAGGGTATCTGCCAAGCTGGTCGGTAAACCGGTACGCCCATCGCCATAAAAATGACCATTGCGCTCAACGTGATCACAACCGAGCAGTGCGACCAATGAAAGGTCCTGCTGGAGTGCCAATCCTGGTTGAGTGGAAAGGTCCTCAGCCGACATGAAGTAGCGCTCTACGCCCTCCTCCTTATTCCAATTTGCCACGCGCGCACGGTTGATGAGGGCACGATAGACCCCTTTGCAGGATTTCGACGAGACGCCGCGGTAGCCCATGGCGCGCGCTTCCAGGAACGCGTCAATATGGCTGTCAGACTCATCAATCTCGATGGGTATCGCCTCGCCGAGTTTGCCAAGCCGTGTAGACAGAGCCTCGGCACGCGCAATCGGCTGTTCAATCATGTGGATGGACCGGACCAGGCGCTCCAAACGCCGATCAGCCTTCATGGCCTCATGGAACGCTGCAAAGTCATCCGCATTGGCGTATTGTTCGTTGCCATCTAGCGTGCAGAGATACGACTGCTCGCTACGATCCAGCAGGCTTGCGATGCGTGCCAATTGCTCAAGATCGCTCTCTAGATGTCCACCGACCTTGATCTTGAAGGCTTTCAATCCCCAGGCAGCTATGGCCGCCTCTAAACTTTCTGGCTGCCCATCATTGACCCGCGTTGCAGCATCAACATCACTTTCGAAAATCGCATCAACCAAGCCAACCGTGTGTCTGGCCGCAATCGATGGTTTTGGGCTCAGGCTGTCCAAGAAAGCGTCAAAGTCAAAGCCTTTCAGATCGGGCGCCGTTAAGGCGTTGAGCCCAGTTGCGTTTGTTCCGACCAGTTCAAAGAACGATATGTCCAAAGCACTGCAAAGCGCGGCGATGACAGCCTTATCGAGGATGGCATTGCCAAAGCCGGCAACCAGGCCATTGAGATTTAGATCAGCGCAGCGTTCGCGGTGGGCTGTGTCATGCATGGCGTGCAAATCGAACGCGCTGCGATACACGGTGTCATCCAGATAAGCCGCTTTCGCCAGGTCGACGGAGCGCAGCAGTTGCCGAACATTGTCGTCGTTGGACAGCTCCGGCGACTTATCGAACCATTTGGGTGCCAGCAGTTCTGAAGCATGGCCGATACTTTCCCGGCCATCATCTAACTGCACGCGCACGCGAATCTGCGCTTCTTGCGCCTCGCGTAGTGTCACCACGCCATAGCGAAACGGCAGCCGAAGACCGACGGGGCGGGTGTTCACCGTGGCATCAAGAACGCGCAGCTTGGGTTTCATCATCGCCTCATAAGAAAAAGTCCCCGGCGTGGGAGGGCGCCGAGGACTGGAATGGGATTGCGACCAGGACCTACATGTCCGGATAGGCAATCCCTTCATCGATGAAGTCGTTGGTGAACTTGGTTGTGGCCTCGAACTCATCAAGCTCATAGGCCTCCTGCACCACCGCATAGTCCGCCGTCACGCGATCCATGTTCCAAGCACCAAGCGGCAGATCATTGCCGACGCCAGGCATCACCCGTGCTGCATATTCCAGCTGGCGGGCGGCATCGCTTTGGCGCATGGAGACTGCTGACGACAGTGCCTCTGAACACGGGCCAGGGGTTTCGAGGCAAAAGGCGAAGGCGCGCTGCGTGGTCTGTACAAAGTTGCGCACCGCTTCCTCTTTGCCTTCGATCACGCTGTCAGCAACATAGTAGGCCAGTGAATAGGTGTTCATGCCGTGATCACGCAGCAGCGCGAACCCCAAATCATCGCCAAAAATGTCTTCATAGACGAAGTGCACCGAGTAGAAGTGCGTGGTGACATCAACAGCGCCTGACTGAAGCGCGGCGACCTTACCGGTGGGCTGAAGGTTCACCCAGTTGACGCTTTCAGGATCAAGGCCAAGCGCGCGCGCCGCCGGCACCCACATCTGACGGGTCGCATCAAAAGCTGGGGCACCGATGGAGTGGCCAGCAATGTCTTCGATGGATTCAATGCCGGAACTTTTCTTCCAATAGAGGCCAGCTGCGTTGTCATTGTAGGCCACCATAACACCGGTAAAGTCCGATCCGCGCGCTAAGAACTGGAGTGCTGTGGGCGTATCGATGATGGCCATTTCTGTCTGTCCAACATCGAGGGCTGTGGCTGCCGCGCCAGAGCCTGAGCCCTGACGAACTTCCAGCTCAACGCCAGCGTCTTCGTACCAGCCCTCTTGAAGGGCGTAGTAGATGGGGGCGTGGTCGCCGCCTGCCGTCCAGTTGAGTTGCAGGCTAAGATCTTCCGCCGATGCAAGGCCAGTTGAGCCAAGAAGAGCGGCTGTCATTGTGCAAAACAGAGTCTTTTTCATTGCGTTTCTCCCTAGAGAAAAGGCGCAGCCAGGCAGGCGTTATTGCATGCCAAGCAGGTGGTAGATGCGCCGTGTGTATTCGCCGAATTTTTCGGTCGTTTTGACATCGAGCGTGCGAGGTTCAGGCAGTTCGATGTCGATATGGTCGGCCATACGGGCCGGACTGGCTGTCATCACCGCGACTTGTGATCCAAGGAAAACCGCCTCTTGGATGCCGTGAGTGACAAACAGAATGGTCTTGCGGCTCTCTTTCCAGATGCGCAGCAATTCCAAATTCATCCGCTCGCGGGTGAGCGCGTCTAAAGCGCCAAACGGTTCATCCATCAGGATGAGTTTGGGATCGTGAATCAGAGCGCGCGCGATAGAGGCGCGTTGTTGCATGCCGCCGGAGAGGTGTTGCGGGTAAGCTTTGGCGAAATCGCCGATACCAACCATCTGCAGTAGATCATGGGCGCGCTCTCGGGCTTCGCGCATCGGTAGACCAAGAATTTCGGCAGGCAACAGCACGTTGTCCTGAATGGTTCGCCATTTCAGAAGCAGCGCCTTCTGAAACACCATGCCGATGTCGCGGCCTGGGGTGAAAGGTGACTCAGGGTTGCCGATCTCGACTGTGCCGCCACTGGCATCATGCAGTTCGGCTAAGATCGAGAGGATCGTTGATTTGCCGCAGCCTGATGGTCCGACGATGGAGACAAGTTCACCTTCGCGCACGTTCAGCGTCACATCGCTGACGGCGAGGAACTCGTCTTTGCCAACGGTGTATGTTTTGCGCACACCATCCAAACGCACAAAAGGGGTCGTGGTGGTCTCGCTCATGTTGCGATCCCCTTGCGTGTGATGAAGATGTATTCCAGCAGCAGCACCAGCCCATAAAGCGTAACGCCAATGAGCGTGATGAAGACCAGGGCCATCATCATGGCTGAGGTATTCAGCGCATTTTGTTGGGCAAGCAGGAAGTGGCCAAGGCCGCGTTCAGAGGCGATGAACTCACCAACAATTGCGCCAGCAACAGCCAGAACTGCTGCCACTTTCATACCTGAAAACAGGTAGGGCAAAGAACCGGGCAACAGGATTTTGGTGAAAATCTGCCAGCGATTTGCCTTGATGGATTTCACCAGATTGATGAGGTCCGGTTCCACCTCGATCAGGCCGCGATGCGTGGTGAGCACAATGGGGAAGAAGCAGATCGTAAAAGCGATGATCATGTTGGGCACAATACCGAAGCCCAGCCACACGATGAACAAAGGGGCCATCGCAACCTTGGGCACCATGTTGATGGTCACCAGAAGCGGCATGACGCCGGAGTTGAGCGCGGGCACCCAAACGAACAGCACCGCCAGTGTCACGCCGACCACAACCGCCAGCGTGTACCCGCCGAAGATTTCAAGCGTCGTTGCCCAGATGTGCGTGCCCCAATTGTAGGAAGGCTCCCACAGCTCGCGGATCGTCTCGACGGGCGACGGCAAAATGTAACTTGGCAGATCGGTGACCATGGTCGCCACCTGCCAAAGCGCGATGAACGCCACATGAGCGCCAACAGCGTAGCCGTAGTTTTTCCAGGCGCTCATCGATCAAAACTCCCCTGAACGGACATGGAATTTTGATGGCTTGCCGTGGATTGGCTTGTCGTTCTTCACCCAGTCGGCGACCCAATGGATCATCGTTTCCATAGGCACGACGGGATTGCCAAAGATGCCGTTGGCCTTATCGCAGTTCACCATCAGGCAAGTGTTCTGCTCTTCGCCCTTGAAGGTTGGTTCAACGCCAAGAATTTCGCCAAACCGATGGGCCAGATAGCGGATGGACACTGTCTCCGGGCCACCAACATTGATCGGGCTTGCCGGTGTTTCGCAGTGCGCTAGCATGCGAAGGAACTGTGCGTTGGCATCGCCCTGCCACATGATGTCGGCATGGCTTGTGTCCACGGGAACCGGCTGACCGGCCTTCACCCAGGCCGCCACCTCTTGCATCACGCCGTAGCGCGGATCGATGGCGTAGACGAAGCGCATAATGCGCCCAGGCGTATCGTGAAGGCGCGAGAAATACTGGAATGTGCGTTCACGTCCGACAACTGAATTGGCGTATTCACCAGGCCGAGCGAGCGGCAGATTGTTCTCGGTCACGCCGCCATGCAGTGGGTTCGACCAGGGATAGACGTGGATCGTCGAGAACGAGACGATACGGGAATCTTTAAACGCCTCGGCAGTGATCTGCGGGGCCAGCGTGTTCATCGCCCAGAGGAAATCTTCGCGTCCACGGAAATCGAATTTCAGACCCGCCATGTAGATGACGTTTTTCACCTTGGGCAGCGCGTTGACCGCCTCACGGTCTAGGAGATCGCAGGCAATCGTCTCAATGCCCCAGGCGTTCAAGCGCTCTTGCACGCCCTCTTCAGAGAAACGCGAGACGCCGATCACACGTTTGTCAGGTGCGGCTTTCTTGGCCATGCGCGCCATGGTCACGCCGATCTTGCCGCCAACGCCCAGAATAATAATGTCGCCATCCAACGCATTCAGATCATCGATCACGCCCTGGGTCGGGATCGACATGAAATCTTCCAAATGCTCCACATCGCGGAACGCTTCGGGAAAGATGGCAGGGGTGAGAATGTCGGTCATTGGTATTCCTTGCGAAGGCTGATCATGCCAGCCAGCGGTCGAGATTGGCGGCGACGAATGTGTCGTCATTCATTTCCGGGTATTGGCGGATCACGCGATCAATCTGTTCGGCCTGGCCAGGGCTCATCACTTCGTTGGGATCGAGACACCAGGTTCCCTCCACCAGCCCTTGGCGGCGCAGCACTTCCAGGCAACCTGGGACGCAGCCTTTAAGGTCATTCAGCGCATCGTAGATTGCCAGATTGCAATCGGTAACGATGGAGTCCTGCGCCAATAAATCTTCGGGCATGTCTGACCCATCGCGCACAGCGTGCACGCGTGTGAGCAGTTCGACTGCGGGCTTCACCCACACGCTCCAATGGCCCAGCAGACCACCGCGTATCCGCACGCGCTTTTCATGCGCGCCATCATCGGATCGCACAACAAAGGGCTGAAGCAGATCAAGGACAATGTGATCATCATTGCCGGTGTAGAGCGTCACGCGATCTGATGCGCCAGCGTCTTCCACAGCACGCACGATCTCCAATGTGCGATAACGATCAAACGGTGCCATCTTGATGGCGATGACGTTGTCAATCTGCGCAAACGCAAGCCAGAAATCATAAGAGAGGTGAAAGCCTCCAACGCCTGGCAATAGCGCAAAGCCAACCAGTGGCATTTCATCGGCGATGGTGCGGCAGTGCTCCAGAATGTCGTCTTCGGATGCACCCTTCAAGCGCGCCAGATTGAGCAACACGGCATGGTAGCCAAGCGAGCGTGCGGTGCGAGCTTCTTCTAATGCTTGAGCCGTCTTGCCCGTCACACCGGCGACAAGCACTTTGTCCTCACTGCCCCAGTCTTTGGCTGTCTCGGCTGCCAACTCTAACACCGGCGCGTAGAGGCCAACCTCGCGAATGGCAAACTGCGTGGTGTGCACGCCAACAGCCACACCACCCGCGCCAGCATCCATATAATAGCGGGTCACAGCGCGCTGGCGCACCCTGTCCAACTGCCGGTCGGCGTTCAGCACCAGCGGATGGGCAGGCAGTACAGCGCCCTTGCGAAGCGTGGCCATGACCGAAGAAGGGATATCGCCGGCGTTCATGCGGTTGCCTGCATTGCATCTAGAGTTTGAAGAGGAATGAAATGGGTCGCATCCATCAAAGGCAGCGGATCGGCGATGCGTACGGGAGCAAAATCCATGAGGTCAAGCACCTGGGTCTGCCTATCAATGCCCGGTGCGATTTCGATCAGTTCCAAACCGTCGGCATGCACTGCGAACACTGCCCGCTCGGTAACGATCAGCGCTTCCTGATCGCGTTTCTCAACACCTTCTTGGGCGCGGTAGGTGATGGAAGCAGCCTTAGCCACGAACTTTTTCACCTTGCCCTCGCGGGTGATGGAAAGTGTGCCGTTGTCCAACGAGCATTGCAGACCAGCGGTGGTGAAGGTTCCAGCAAAAATCAGGCGCTTAGCGTTCTGCGCAATGTCGATGAAACCGCCCGCGCCTGGGTTGGCCGATCCAAATTTGGAGACATTCACCACCCCTTGCGCGTCAAACTCGGCAAAGGACAGCGCGGTGAAGGGGCAAAGACCACCGTCAATTGCGTCAAATTGGGTGACGCCGTCCAAGATCGCATCAGGGTTCAAATTCGCAGAAAATTGCCAGCCGGGCATCACGATGCCGCCATAGGCGCCGTGCTCCGTTGTGCCTGGATAGTCGGTCAACGCGCCATCATCGAACTTGCCTTGCTCGGCCATCACTAAAGGCACATCTGTGGCCGCACCGAACCCAAAAATAGCCAGTTCATCTTTGCGCACTTCCTGCGCGATGCGGTTGGCAATGATGCGATCTGCTGAAAATGGCGGCGCTTCCAGCGTGTTGATGTCCAACCGGTGACCGGAGAAGTAGGCTGGTTCATAAAGCACGTCGGTGGTCATCATCATGTCTGGATCAACCACGACTTCATCGACATAAACGCCCGGGAGACGGACCTGCGTGGCGGTACGATCCTCGTTGCCAACGATACGGCGCACCTGCGCGATGACCTTGCCGCCGGAAGCTTTCGCGGCAAGTGCGAGGGCAACGTTGGCGGTGAGCAGCGGCTCATCTTCCCAAGAAAGGTTGCCGTTTTCGTCGGCTGAGGATGCGCGCAAGATCGCCACATCAATCGGCCAGGTGGGATAGTAAAGCAGCTCTTCGTCATCGATGGAGATCACGCGAATAAGGTCGTCTTGCGCTTTATCAGTGAACTTGCCACCGCCATGGCGGGGATCAGCATAGGTGCCCAGCCCAACGCGGGTGATGTAGCCCGGGCTCTTGCGCGCAACCTCACGCAGCCAATGCATGCTGGCCCCAATAGGCCAAGAATAGGCCTCGATGGCATTTTCCTTGATCAGCCGCATAAGCTCTGGGCGTTTGCCAGTCTTTGGGTCAACTGGATTAACATATGACCCGGAGACGATGCGTTTCATCAACCCCTCTTGGGCCACATGGTCCATACCTTTGATGCCCATCGCATCGCCGGTACCACAGGGAAAATAGAACGTTAGGTCTCTTGGGCTTTGGGTTTGACGAAACCGCTTACCCAACGCTCCGAGCACACTGTCGGGCGTCACCCATCCAATTACACCGGCGCTGGCTACAGTGCTTTGCGAGGTAATCGAGGCAATAGCTTGATGTGCTGAAACCACTTTGCTCATGCTTGCACCGTGAATTTGGCGAGCAGTGCCTTGGCCGCTTCACCTTCGCAATCACTAGCAAAGAGACGCGAGGCCTCAGCATCCATTTGCTCCGATGCACCTGTAACGGCACCTTCAAAGAACCGTTTGGTCGAACGCACCGATGTGGCGGGGAGGGCAGCAAGTCTTTCGGCCATTTCTCGCGCTTTTTCCAGCACCTGCCCATCGGGTGCGATGCTGTCAGCTATGCCCAAACGCAACGCTTCACTACCATCGATCTCTTCGGTGCCCCAGGTGATGAGGCGTGCTTTGACGGAGCCGGTTCGCGCGATCAACGTTTGCAAACCCCAAGGCGGCAGCCAGCCGTTCTTGACTTCTGGCATCGCCCATTTGGTGCTCGCGCCGGTCACCACAACATCGCAGGAGGTTGCGAGAATGAAACCACCACCCAGCGCATAGCCCTCTACGGCAGCGATGATCGGCACCGGCAGATACGCCATCTGGCGGGCTACCCGTGCGGTCAGTTCTTCATGTGCACTCATGCCGGGAACACTTAGGCCGCCAAGTTCTTTAAGGTCACTGCCAGCACAAAACGCTGGCGGAGCACCAGTGAGCACGATAGCGCGGCATGCTTCGTCCGCGGCTCGGTCGTTCAGCGCGGATTGAAGTTCTGTGATGCTTTGCGTACCCAGCGCGTTGCGGCGCTGCGGCTTGTTCATGGTTACGACGGCGTAGCCGTCGCGATTTTCGATCATTATCTGTTCGCTCATCCGTTCAGCCTCGCGCCATCGCGGTTGAGCACGTCGCGCAAATCGGTCCCGTTGATCGCTCGTGGCGCGATATTGTCATGCACAGCGATGGAGGCAGCATGGCCGATCGCCTGACCGTAACTGAAGCACTGAGCGGTTACGCGTGCTGACGCGACGGCCTCATGCTCAGCCGACAGACACCGACCGGCGGCAAGCAGGCCCTCTCCGCGTTCCGGCACGAAGCAGCCATAGGGGATTTCGTAGACATCGTTCAGCAACCACTCGACCTTTGGTCGTTCGCCAGAGTGAAGCTCGATGGGCCAAGGTGAACGGGCGATGCCATCGCCAAATTTTTGCCCAGCCAAAATATCTGCATTTTGCAGCGTCTGAACCCCATCGATCTGCCGAGTCTGACGGACACCAACCTGCACGGCCATGTCGTTCAAAAAAGCGTTCTCGCAGCCAGTGAGGGTGTCAGCGAAAAAGCGGGCATACTCGCGTGCTTGCTTGCGACCTTCAGTTTCCGCCGCGGAAAAATCACGCCAAAAAAGTGGGTTGAGCTCGCGCCCGTCAGCACCAATGACACGCGTACAATTGCACAAGAGCTCGTTGGGCCTGGTCGTCGGGAACAGCCAAATCTTGGCCCGCGGCAAGGTGTACGCGCCCGACGCATTGGCCGCCACGATCTGCTCAGAAACCTCAACCGGCATGATGGTGTCTTCGCCATACGCTTCAAGAAATGCCGGTACATCCACACCCATCAGGCGAAAGATCATGGTGGGGTTTTGCACACGGCCATTGTCGCCAATGGTGTTGGGCAGTCCGGCCATCGCGATAAGGTCAGCGTCACCCGACGCGTCCACCGTTACCTTAGCGCGCACCCGCAACGGACCCTGCTTGGTCCAGAGTTCCACGCCCTCGATGCGCTCACCAACGTCGCTCAAAACCCTCGTGGCCACGGCATGGTAGATGGTTGTGATGTTCTGATCAGCCAGAAACGCGTCGGCCGTTTCGCGCCAGACGATGGGATCGTGCACGCGTGTGAAGGTTTTGCCGTAGCGAACGGGATCGCCCAAGCCGCCGCGGTCGTTAAGCGCTACTATAAACTTTTCGGTAAAACCAAACACCGCTTGAACAGGGCCGTTACTCGGATTCTCGGAGGCTTCATACAAGCCACACACCGTGCCGGAATGACCAGCTACCGCGCCACCCCCGCAAAAACCGTGGCGCTCAACGAGCACGACTTGCATACCCTGCTTGGCTGCTGTCACCGCTGTTGCAACACCAGCCGCTCCGCCGCCTACAATGGCAACGTCGCAATGCAAGTCGGCATTCGAGCGCGCATCGGTGGCGATTGGCATGGCTACTCCCAGTAATATACGACTGATATATCAGTTCTTGAGTAGATGCATATCTGTTGATTATGAGTGAGTCAATCACTAAGCCTTACCGCCTAGAGAGGTTCAGGATGGCTATGATTTCCGATGTGACAGGCGAGGCTGCTCAATCATCTTCAGATGAGGCATACGCAAAAATTCAAAGCCTCATCGTGGTCGGTGACCTGCCCGCTTATGCCTTGATATCGGAATCAGATCTCACACGCAGAACCGGGTGCGGGCGCACACCGGTACGCGAGGCGTTGCAACGATTAAAGTTCGAGGGCTTTGTCGAGGTTCTGCCAAGGCGCGGGATCTTGGTTACACCCATCGACATCAACCGTCAGTTGGAGTTGTTGGAGGCGCGCCGACCGCTGGAAGAGCTGATGGTGTCGTTGGCCGCGGTTCGAGCCACGGATGACCAACGCGCGCAAATGCGAGAACTAGCCGATAAGCTTGAGGCAGCCATCAACCACAAGGATCGGCAGGCCTATTTAGCTATCAATCGCGCGATCCATACACTGGAGGCCGAGTCGGCGCACAATCGGTATCTTGAACGGCAAATCGAGGTGATACACTCGCTGTCACGCCGCTTTTGGTACTCATTTATTGCCGACACTGAGAGCTTTTCCAAAGCAGCAAAACACCACGCCGCAACCTTGCGAGCTATCGCTGAGGGCGACCCGAATGCGGCAAAGGCTGCGTGTTTTGATTTGCTCGATCTGTTGGAAACCATCTCCCGCCGCGCCATTGAAGATCGAGGTTCGGCATTCGCGCGCTAGCGACTTCTTACGCCCCAAAACACGACGGCTCATTTGCGCGAAGTCAGTTTAGGCCGAGCAGAATGGGTCGAGTTTTGCACGTTGCTCTTCCAGTCAAAGTAACCACTAGGCTTGAAAAAGTCCGGGATCTCAGCGGTGAGATGCTCAGCTAACCTCGCCAAGAGCTTGTGAAGCCAACAACACAACCAATCCGTTCAACCACCTACGACCGTTAGTTAGAATGGCAGACGTTTGCGTCACCAATGTCGGCTTCCACGGGCACGTGCAGTAGCATCACAATCACCTGCGAATGGTGGCTAGGGGCGGGAGCTTAGCAGATGAACACAACACTTTTGATCTTGGAACAGAGATGGAGTGTTTGCCACGAAGTATCGCCACTGGAAATGGACATTCGCTGAAGAGCAAAACTGAACTGCCCTGGGCTTGTCGCAGGTTCTAACCCCTGAGTAAGATGGAGCATCATGAGCAAGACGACGAGCGAGTACTGCGCCGAAGTCCGCCAGCGCGCCGTTCGCATTGTTTTGGACAATCCCGGGCAGCATTAGTGCCGTTGGATAGCGATCATGTCGGTTTCTGAGAAGATCGGCTGTGCGGCGCGAGCGCCGAACGAGTGGGTCAAGAAGAGCTAAGTTGATGGTGGTAAGCGGGCTGGTGTCACGACTGACATGTCCGAGCGAATGAAGGCCCTGGAACGAGAGAACCGGAAACTTCGGCAAGCCAATGAGATCCTGCGCAAGGCGAGCGCTTATTTTGCCCAGGCGGAGCTCGACCGCCCATTCAAACGATGATCGCGTTCATTGACGATCACCGCGAGGCGCATGGGGTCGAGCCGATCTGCAGAGTGCTGCCGAGTGCCCTGTCGACCTACCGCGATCATGTAGCCAAGAGCGCCGATCCCAAGAAGCTGTCGGCGCTGGCGACGCGGGATCTGGAGCTCAAACCGGAGATCGAGCGTGTTTTCGCCGAGAACTTTGAGGTCTAAGGCGAGAGGAAGGTCTGGCGGCAGATGGTGCGCGAGGGCTTCGGCGTCGCGCGTTGCACCGTCGAGCGGCTGATGGCCGATCTCGGCCTTCACGGTGTTATGCGTGGCAAGCCGATCCGCACCACGGTGCAGGACAAGGCCGCCCCGTGCCCGCTCGATCGCGTGAACCGTGTCTTCCACGCACCAGCCCCGAACATGCTCTGGCTTTCGGACTTCACCTACGTCAGCACTTGGTCGGGCTTCGTCTACGTGGCATTTGTCATCGACGCCTATGCCCGTCGCATCGTCGGCTGGCAGGGTGAGCCGGACGGCGCATGCGAGCTTCGTTCTCGATGCCCTCGAACAGGCCCTGCACGAGCGGCGGCCCATTCATCGTGGTGGCCTGGTGCATCATTCGGACAGGGGGTCTCAATATGTCAGCATCCGCTACACAGAGCGCTTGGCAGAAGCAGGCATCGAACCTTCCGTCGGCAGTGTTGGAGACAGTTATGACAACGCGCTGGCCGAGACGATCAACGGCCTCTACAAGGCTGAGGTGATCCATCGACGCGGACCGTGGCGATCCTTCGAGGCCGTCGAGCTCGCCACCCTTACCTGGGTCGACTGGTTCAACAATCGCCGGCTGCTGGAGCCTATCGGCAACATCCCACCGGCTGAAGCCAAGGAGCGCTACTACGCCATGCTCGAAGAACCGGCCGTGGCAGCGTAACTCAAACCAAACGGCCTCCGGCAAACCCGAGGCGGTTCAGTCCGGCAGCAACTGACTTTTACTATCGCGGACTCATTCAATCGGCACGACAGTTCGAACGCGATTTTGAGCTTACGATTGTGCATGCCGACACCCTGACGCTTCTGCACAACCTCGAGCAGGACGGCAAAGATGAGCAGTGTGCCATCTACCACCGCCTGACCGAACGGCTAGCGAAGGCAGGGGCCGAGTGCGTTGTTGTTACCTCCATTTCTGGCCATTTTTGTATCGATGATTTCGCAAACACAGCAATATGGCTGGCTGAGCGGAACATGCAGCGCGTTGGGATACTGGGAACTGACACTATTATGCGCTCTGGCATGTGCGGCAAACTGCAGCCCATTGAGGTTATTGCGCCCCAAGGGAGTACATTGCCAGCGGTGTATGAAGCCTACATTCCATTGGCCACCTGAGGTGAACCGACGATTGCAATCAAAGATACCGTTGTGCGCGCTGGCGCAGAGCTCAAGTCCTTGGGCTGTGAGGGGGTCCTTCTAAGCGGGACAGACTTGAACGCCGTGTTGGCACCATCAAGTGCGCCATTCCCGCTTGTTGATTGTGCAATTATTCGTATCGATGAAATCGCCCGACAGATTTAATCGGCGATACACCACAACAGAAATGTCTGTCGCGGTGTAACTCTCACTCATTGCAGCGCTATAGGCAAAATCATCGTCCCCCGTGTTACATAGCAACACACTTCTAGCTGATTTGGGTTGATCGGCCGGTAACGAAACGACGCGCCAGCGGGCCGGTGCATCCGAATTGGCACTGAAAAGACCGCGCAAAATGGCTTGCATCGCAAGCCGGCTTCCGAAGTTTTCGGCCATGCCCGAGAGATAATCTTGGGTTTGGCGCACTGACTACGATCTTATCCATCCACACACGAGCCTCAGTGGGCTCACGCCAAGTGAGTTTGCATGAGGGGGAGCACGTCACACCAGGACGCGAGCTAACCTATGATTGGGCATCCTCCGATGAGCAGTTCAGCTGGGCTCAAGCCGCGGTCTGAAACAGAAATTGCTGATATCGTTGGTTGCGTGCCCCCGCAACCATTTCAGCCAAAATAACCTATATAAATCAGCCTATTAGATGTACCACTGATCTTGCCCCGAATCGTACTTCAATTAAATCAGTAGCTTAGCTTAGCAGGTTCAAATCACCCGCAGCCAACCCACAATGACATCTATCCAGACCGCGATGTCGCGCCACCATCGCGCTGATGTTGGATTTCCAATGTCAGCGACCGCGTATGGTTCCCCAAGCTGACGCTTCCTGTTGGGAGTAGCGATGTCGGCAGTTGGCTGCGAAGCGGCGATCAGGTGGCCGGACGGTTTCGGCCAAAAGCAGGCAGCTCAGAGCCTTTCAAGGTGCTACTCGACCCCTGGCATTGGCAAGCTGCTGAATATTCAGCCCGCAATAACCAGGGTCCGCCCAAATGTTGGGCTCGTTTCTCCAAGGTGCCTTGATAGTGTGCGCGCAGTATGAAGCAGACCCTTCGCATCCTGATCATCGATGATAGCCCGATACGGTCGGCCATCCTCATGGAAGGCCTGAACGAGGCGGGATACATCGATGTCATGATAATCGGTGACACACGCAACCTGCTCAAACGCATCGCAGAACTTGATCCCGATGTGGTTTTCATCGACCTGGAAAACCCCAACCGCGACGTACTGGAGCAGATGTTCGAGGTCTCACGCTTCGTGCAGCGGCCCATCGCAATGTTCGTGGATAGCTCTGATGATCAATCCATCAGCGACGCGGTGGAGGCGGGCGTCTCGGCGTACATTGTCGATGGCCTGAAGAAAGAACGTATGCAGCCGATCCTCAATATGACCATCGCGCGGTTCAACGCGTTCAATCGTCTGCAGGAAGAGCTCGCATCGACCAAGGCCGCATTGGCAGAGCGTAAAGCGGTCGATCGCGCCAAGGCGCTTTTAATGAAGCTGCATGGACTTAGCGAGGCTGAAGCTTACCAGCGTCTGCGCAGCAGCGCGATGCGGGAAAGCAAGCGTATCGGCCAGATTGCCGAAGCTTTGGTAACGGCCATGTCGCTGCTGGACGATGGCGATGCGGCCAACAGTGGCGCGACGAAGGCTGACGCGGCCAAGAGTAAGGATGATCCGTCATGACAAACCATCAGCTGTCAGCGGGTTTCATACCTTTGATAGACGCTGCGCCTCTCATTGTTGCATCGGCAAAGGGGTTTGCCGAAGAGCAAGGCATCGACCTGAAGCTTAAGCGCTCCAACTCTTGGGCTGGGTTGAGAGATCGGCTCAGTGTCGGCGATGTCGATGCGGCCCACATGCTCGCCCCTGTGGTCGTCGCCTCACAGCTTAATATCGGCAACCCTAAAGCGCCGATGATCGCCCCGTGCGGGCTTTCAATGAACGGCAACGCCATTTCCGTTTCCAATGGTCTTTTTGAAGCCATGCAAGCAACCGGGTGGACATCAGCGCGCGATCCGGCAGCAGCAGCCAACGCTGTCGCAAAGGTGTTGCGCCGCCGCCGCGGTGCAGGCCAAGACGCACTCACCTTTGCGACCGTCTACCCGTTTTCCTCGCACACCTACGAACTGCGCTACTGGCTTGCTTCAGCCCGGATCGATCCCGATGAGGACATAAACCTCACAGTCGTACCCCCACCCATGATTGTCGACGCTTTAAAAGAGGGACACATCGATGGGTTCTGCGTTGGGGCTCCATGGAGTGGTCTTGGCGCCGAATCCGGCCGCAGCCATGTCATCGCCTACAAGGCCGATATTTGGCCTCAAGGGCCGGAAAAGGTACTGGCTGTGCGCGAAACGTGGGCACATACCCACCCCGAACTTGTTTCAAAGCTCGTTCGGATGCTGATAGATTCAGCGGCATGGTGTGCGCTGCCGGGCAATGCAGAAGAGCTTGCCCAAATTTTAAGCGGCACGAAGCACTTGGACTTGCGACCCCAAACCATCCTTGGATCGCTGTCGGGAAGAGTGATTGCAACTGAGGCTGAGCCGGTCCGTAATCACCTTCTCTTCGACCCGGCAATCGCCAGTTACCCATGGCGCTCACATGCGTTGTGGTTTTACGCGCAGATGGTGCGGTGGGGTCAAGTGGACTACAGCGAACCCTTAGCACGGGCCGCCAAAAAGGCTTACCGGCCAGACCTTTATCGGAGGGCGTTTGACGACAGGGGGGTGGCAGACGACATCACCAGCGATCATGCGGACAGTCGTATCATGCCGGGCAATATCGACAGTGCCGCAGCCAAGGTTCGGCTGTTTGATGACCGCCTTTTCGACCCTGACGATCTCGACGGATACTTCGCAGGTCTTGAGGCAAGCCTGCACTCTTGATGCCCTGCACATCGCCGCAATGTCGATATCTATTGGCCTTAAGTCATCCGTTGCATACGCTCAAAAACGCGCCAGTGCGGTGCAGCATGTGATTACAATTTAGACTGTGCAGCGCAACACAGCCCTGTCAGGGTCTACGTTGTCAGCAACGGGGCTGACACCCTCCGGTCCATAACCAGACCCATCGGCAACGTCGCCAACCTCTTCTCCACCATCCCCTTCATGGGGCTGGCTTGAAGACGGTTTGCGGCGCGTTTTGCGTTGTCTTGCGGCCTGGTTCAACGAAACAAGGAAGCTCAGATGTCCCCCCTCTCTTCTGCCACAAGCGCGGTCCGCGCTGTTGCCCGAGGCCTGATGGTGGCTGGCCTGGTCGGTGTAAGTGCCGTCGCAATGTCGTCTCCAGCCCACGCCGATTTCCTCGAACTGGAAATTGAAGATCTAACTTTTGGTTTTATCAAGCTCACCGATATGGCACCGCTCGCCGTGGCGTATGAACTTGGCTACTTCGAAGACGAAGGCCTGTTCGTGACCCTCGAGGCCCAAGCCAATTGGAAAGTTCTGCTCGACGGCGTGATCGACGGTCGCCTTCAAGGCGCACACATGCTGGCCGGTCAGCCTTTGGCTGCGACCATTGGTTACGGCACCGAAGCGCACATCATCACACCTTTCTCGATGGATCTGAACGGCAATGGCATCACCGTCTCCAACGAGGTGTGGGAGCTGATGCGTCCCCACATTCCGTCCATGGATGATGGTCGCCCGCAGCACCCAATTTCCGCTGAAGCATTGTTGCCGGTGATCGAACAGTTCCGTGACGAGGGCCGCACCTTCGACATGGGCATGGTGTTCCCTGTCTCCACCCACAACTACGAGCTGCGCTACTGGCTTGCTGCTGGCGGTGTGCACCCTGGTTACTACGCGCCTGAAGACGTTTCGGGCATGATCCAGGCCGACGCCTTCTTGTCTGTGACCCCTCCTCCGCAGATGCCAGCCACGCTCGATGCTGGCACCATTTATGGCTACGCCGTGGGAGAGCCTTGGAACCAGCAAGCTGTTGCTATGGGCATCGGCGTTCCGGTGATCACCGACTACCAGCTCTGGAAGAACAACCCGGAGAAAGTGTTCGGGATCACGGCGGAATTTGCTGAGGAAAATCCGAACACGACGCTTGCCATCACCAAGGCGTTGATACGTGCAGCGCAGTGGCTGGATGAGAACGACAATGCCAACCGCGAAGAGGCTGTGCGCATGCTCTCCATGCCGCAATATGTCGGCGCGGACGAAGAGGTGATCGCCGCCTCCATGACGGGTACATTCGAGTTCGAGCGCGGCGATGTGCGCGAGATCCCCGACTTCAACGTGTTCTTCCGCTACTACGCGACCTACCCCTACTACTCAGACGCTGTCTGGTACCTCACGCAGATGCGTCGCTGGGGCCAGATCGCCGAGCAGCAGCCCGACAGCTGGTACGATGAAGTTGCCCGCAGTGTGTACCGCCCGGACATCTATCTGGAAGCTGCCCGCCTGTTGGTTGAAGAAGGCCACGTCAACGAAGCCGACTTCCCCTGGGATACCGATGGCTACCGTGAGCCCACCGACGAGTTCATCGATGGCATCACCTATGACGGCACACAACCCAACGCTTACCTCGAAGCCCTACCCATTGGTCTGCGTGGCGATGAGCGTGTGGTCGGCACCGAAGTGATCACCAACTGAGGCCCGAACCTCGGGCGGGGTGGTTTTGATCACCTCGCCCATAGCGGCTTTTTCCACCTACTCCTCCGCTTTCAAGGACGTGTCCGATGACCACCGCCTCTGAATTTGATGCTGCAACAGACGATGCAGCGATCCGCGAAGCCAAAAAAGAGCGCCGCTTCGCCGCCATCAACAAGGCTGGCGGCTATTTGAACATCCTTGGCCTTGGCTGGCTTGTGCCGCTTTTAAAAATCGCCGCCGGCGATAGCCCAAAGTACCAGATGCGCGAGCTGTGGCAGCTTCTCATTGTACCGCTCATCGGTATTGGCCTTTTTATTGGCGCTTGGGCCACTCTCGCACCGCAGGTGCAAACGTCTCTAGGCGCCATCCCCGGTCCAGCTCAGGTTTGGGAAGAAGCGGTTGGCCTGCATGAAAGCTATCTGGCGCAGAAAGAGCGCGCCGCGGCCTTCTATGAGCGCCAGGAGGCGCGCAACGCTGAACTGATCGCCGCTGGACGCGACGACCGTGTGCGCGAACGTGAATACACTGGCCAAGCAACCTATTACGATCAGATCTTTACATCGCTGTGGACCGTCGCCGTTGGCTTTGTCCTCGCCACCGTCATTGCCGTGCCTCTGGGCATCGCATCGGGTCTGTCACGCACGGTGAATGGCGCGATCAATCCGTTGATCCAGATCTTTAAGCCCGTTTCGCCGCTCGCCTGGTTGCCAATCGTGACCATGGTTGTGTCGGCGACCTATGTGAACGTGGTGGAGCCGTTTCCCAAGTCATTGGTGATCTCAGCGATCACGGTGACTCTGTGTTCGCTGTGGCCGACCCTTATCAACACTGCGTTGGGCGTGGCATCGGTCGACAAAGACCTGATGAATGTTGGTCGCGTGCTTCAGCTTCCAACCTGGAAAACCATCACCAAGGTTGTGCTGCCATCCTCGCTACCGCTGATTTTCACGGGTCTGCGTCTGTCGCTGGGTGTGGGTTGGATGGTGCTGATCGCGGCGGAAATGCTGTCACAGAACCCCGGCCTTGGAAAATTCGTTTGGGACGAGTTCCAGAACGGATCCTCCTCCTCCCTCGCCAAGATCATCGTGGCGGTGCTGACCATCGGCATCATCGGCTTCCTGCTCGACCGGGTGATGTACGCCCTGCAGGCCGCCTTCACCTTCTCCAGCCAGCGCTAAGGGACGGGGATCACAAAGATGGCCTATCTTGAACTCAAGGGCGTGTCGAAAAGCTACCGCAATGGTGGTGAGACGACCGAAGTGCTCTCCGACATCAATCTGTCGGTCGCCGAGCGCGAATTCGTTGCGATTGTTGGCTTCTCCGGCTCAGGCAAAACAACGCTGGTCTCGACTATTGCTGGTTTGGTGAAGCCTGATGAGGGCTCGGTGACGTTGAAAGGCGCGCCGATCACCGGGCCATCTGCTGATCGTGGCGTGGTGTTTCAAAACTACTCGCTGATGCCGTGGCTGACCGTAGAAGGCAACATCGCGCTGGCCGTGGATGAGCTCTTCAAAAACGAAGATGTCACCACCCGTAAAATCCGCGTATCGGACGCCATTGACATGGTGGGTCTTTCCCACGCGACCGACCGTCGCCCGGCGGAGCTTTCCGGTGGTATGCGCCAGCGCGTTGCGGTGGCCCGTGCGCTTGCCATGAGCCCGGATATGCTACTGCTCGATGAACCGCTATCGGCGCTCGATGCACTGACCCGTGCCAAGCTTCAGGATGAGATCGAAGCGATATGGGAGGGCGACCAGAAGACCGTCATTCTCATCACCAACGATGTCGATGAAGCCGTCCTTTTGGCTGACCGGATTATCCCGCTCAACCCTGGTCCGGGTGCAACCTTTGGCCCCGAGTTTAAGGTGGATATTTCCCGACCCAGAGACCGCGTGGAGATGAACTCCATGCCGGAAGCGATCCGTATTCGAGCTGATGTGACCAACTATCTGCTTGAAGTGGGTGCTGAACGCGGAGCGGACACTACCGGTGATCTCAACTTGCCGGATGTCGTACCGATTGATCTGCAAGCCAAGCGCAAAAGCCTGGAACTCCCGAAAGCGTATGAGAAAGCCGCGCAGTCGATCAACGAGAAGAAATATCTTGAGTTCGTCAATCTCAAGAAGGTCTACCCAACACCCAAGGGTCCGCTGACGGTTGTTGATGGCTTTGAAACGCGCCTCGACAAGGGTGAGTTCATCACCCTCATCGGTCACTCCGGCTGCGGGAAATCCACCGTGCTTTCCATGGTGGCAGGTCTCAATGAAATCTCTGATGGCGGCATCGTTCTTGATGGCCGCGAAATTGATGCGGCGGGCCCGGACCGTGCGGTGGTGTTTCAGGCACCATCGCTGATGCCCTGGATGAGCGCATATGAGAACGTCTCGCTGGGGGTAGATCGGGTCTACCCGCACGCCTCTGATGCCGAACGCCGCGACATCTGTGAATACTACCTTTCTCGGGTGGGCCTTGGTGATGCCATGACCAAGATGGCCGCTGATCTCTCCAACGGCATGAAGCAGCGTGTTGGCATCGCCCGCGCCTTTGCCCTGTCACCAAAACTGCTGCTGCTTGATGAGCCGTTCGGCATGCTCGACTCGCTCACCCGGTGGGAGCTGCAAGAGGTGCTGATGGATGTGTGGAAGCGCACCAAGGTCACCGCCATTTGCGTCACCCACGATGTC